>NZ_CP011853.1:2530701-3163376 GCF_001305675.1 Gordonia phthalatica | reverse complement strand
CTGATCTTCCTCGCCAGCGACGCCAGCAGCTACATGTCCGGGATCACCCTCCCGGTCGACGGCGGAATGTTGACGAACTGATGACCACGACACTGACGACCGCGACCCCGATGACCGAACAGCATCGACCGGCACGCAAGCCGCGCCTGGCGTTGACGTCGACCGACTTCACTCGATCCCTGTGGGAGCTGGGCGCCTACGCGTCCACGTGGCCGACGATGGCGGCGGCGCCGATGAGCGACGACGCCCAGCCCGTCCTGGTGCTGCCGGGCTTCACGACGTCGGACCTCACGACCACGCCGCTGCGGACCACGCTGAAGAACCTCGGTTACCCGACCTACGGCTGGGGGTTGGGCGTCAACATCGGCCCCAGCGATCGGATCCTGCGCGGCATGCGCACCAAGCTCGACGACGTCTACCGCCGCCACGGGCAGCCGGTCAGCCTCATCGGCTGGAGCCTCGGCGGGATCTTCGCGCGTGAACTGGCGCGCGAGACGCCCGAGAAGGTCCGGCAGGTCATCACCCTGGGCAGCCCGTTCCGGATGGAGACGCACGACCAGAGTCGCGCCAAGCACCTGTTCGACCTGCTGTCGCGCTTCCACGCGCGCGAACTCGGCACCCCGCTCGAGGCGGATGCGGAACCGTTGACGATGCCGTCGACGTCGTTCTACAGCAGGCTCGACGGGATCGTCGCCTGGCAGGTGTGCCGCGACGAGCCGTCGGCGTTGAGCGAGAACATCGAGGTCCTCAGTTCGCACCTCGGGTTCGGCCACAATCTGGCCGCCGTGTGGGGCGTCGCCGATCGGCTCGCGATGCCCGCAGGCGAGCTGACGCCGTTCCGTCCGCCGGCCTGGTTGCGCCCCGCGTTCCCGCGCTAGGCGTTCGCCAGCTTCGCCTCGATCGCCTCGACGAGCGTCGGGACCTCGCTGTGCGCGGGATCCTTCATCGCGGTCGCGAGTTCTAGATCGCCCGCCCTCGCCAGCTCGACGAGTTCGTTCAAGGCGTCGGCGGCGGGGCCGGGCGTCTCGAGTTCGGCGAGGTAGCGGGTGTGGAACGCGTCGTACTGGTCCATGTTCGCGTGGTACCAGGTGCGCAGCTCCTTCGACGGCGCCGCCTCCTTGATCCACCGTCCGATCCGCGGATCGTCCTTGCGGATTCCGCGCGGCCACAGTCGGTCGACCAGCACGCGGCCGTCGCCGGGGGCGTCGTAGACGCGGGCGATAGAGACTGTCATCGGTGCTCCTTTCGCCTGAGGTGTCGGTATCCCCGACGCTACGCCACCCGCACACCCCTCGGCAGACGGTGGGCGGGGACGCGGAGTCTGCGGATCGCGACCCACAGTCCCAGCGCGCCGATGACCACGTTGACCAGCAGCCCCAGGTACCAGCTGTGGCCGATGAAGCGCATGTCGTGGCGCTCGTTCGCGTCGTTCCAGTCCTCGCGCGCCCCGTCGGTGGCGAGATCGGCGCAGGTGCGGCCCGCGAGGTTGGGGCCCGAGCGCGCCAACGACTGCCCCATCGCGGGGAACAGCGAGACGCCTTCGCCGGAGAGGCGGGAGTCGCGGTCGATGCCGCCTGCGACGGCGTCGGTGACCACCAGCAGCGGGTTCGGCAGCAGCAGCCACCAGGTGCGTTCGGTGTGGACGAAGCTCTGCGTCGCCGTCGAGTCGACGCAGCTGTCGGCCACGTTGGACGAGTCGCGGTAGTCCACCTTGGCGTACGGCACGGTGTGCTCTGCGATGGACATCGGCACGGACATCCCGAAGCCGATCGGCAGGCCGATCAGCAGGAGCAGGACGGTGGCCTGCGTGAGCATCGCCGACGCCGCGGGCCGCACGGTGAGGGCGGAGAACCCGAGACCGAGCGCGCAGTAGCAGCCCAGCAGCAGCGCGGTGACGCCGATGCCGAGGATTCCGGACCACACCGCCATCGGACCGGTGAACAGACCCCAGATCAGATACGGCAGGGCGACGCCGATGAGCGTCAAGGATGCGAGCCACGAGCCGAGGAGCTTGCCGATCGTCAGTTCGGCCGACGTGATGGGCGTGGCCTGCACCAGGGCGAGGGTCGCGTCGCGACGGTCGCCGTTGATCGACGTCGCCGACATGGTCGGGGCGGCGGCGAGGCCCAGGAACAGGACCAGTCCGAGCGCGAGGTCGAACAGGTAGTGCGACCACGTCGCGTAGTCCTCGTCGGCGACCCCGACGGTCAGGTACAGCGTCCCGAGGATGAACACGCTGATCAGCGCGAACAGGATCCCGAGGGTCCACCGCCAGCGGGTGGAGCGGATGCGTTGGCGGACCTCGAGGCCGGCGATCGTGGTGATGGCGGAGACATTCATGTCAGGTCCTGTCGGCGTCGAGGTCGAGGTAGACCTGCTCCAGGCCGGTGTCGACCCGGGTGAACTCGGCGATCGCGTGGCCGTCGGCGATCAGCTTGGCGAGGTAGGCGGCCGCCGCGGCGTCGTCGGCCAGTTCGACGGTGACGGCGCGGTCGGGTGCGTCGCCCACCCGGCGGATCCGCCACGACGCGTGCCTGCTCGGCTCGGGGATCCGGGTGGCACCGCCCTGCATCATGACGATGTCGTCGGACATCTCGTCCAGCTCGGCCAGGATGTGCGACGACACCAGCACGGCGGTTCCCGCGTCGGCCATCTGACGGAGAAGCGTGCGGAGCTCGATGCGCGAGCGCGGATCCATCCCGGACGCCGGCTCGTCGAGCAGGAGGATCCGGGGCCGGTTCACCAGGGCGCGCGCCAGCCCGAGACGCTGCTTCTGTCCGCGCGACAGTCCGGACGCGGGGCTGTCGGTGAAATCCTCCAGGTGCACCAACGTCAGCAGTTCTCGGGCGCGGAGGTCGGCGTCGGTCGCGGCCATCCCGTACAGCCTGCCGAAGGCGACGAGGATCTCCCGCGGGGTCAGCGACTCCCAGGTGCCGAACGCGTCGGGCATCCAGCCGATCGCGGCGCGCAGCTTCGCGTGCTCCACGGCGGTCCCGTCGAACTCGATGGTGCCGCGGTCGGGTTCCAGCAGGCCCGCGAGCATCAGCAGAAGGGTTGTCTTACCCGCGCCGTTGGGTCCGACGAGTCCGGTGATCCGGCCGGCGTGCAGGTCGATATCGGCGTGGGTGACGGCCAGGTGGTCGCCGAACTGCCGGGCGAGCCCTCTCGCGGCGAGGACGGGGCCGATCATCGACGCGACCGTTCGAGGGCTTCGCCGACGAAGCGGAGGGCACCGCCCTGCCACACGTCGAGGTGGTCGAGCATCGGGTGGCCGCCGCCGGGGACCGCGAGGTACTCGGCGTCGAACCCACGGGCCGCGAGTTCGGCGATGCCCTTCGCGGTGCGGGGTGCTCGGGTGACGGTGTCGGCGTCGCCGTGGATCGCGCGGACCCGGACACCGTCGCGGATGTGGCGCCAGTCGGCGAACTGCCACCACGGGGCCAGGGCCAGGATGTCGGTGACCCGTTCATCGTCGCCGAGGAGGGCGGCGATCCGACCGCCCATCGAGTGCCCGATGACGGCGATCGGAACGCCGGGATGTTCGGAAGCGAGGGCGTCGAGTGCGGCGCGGGCATGCGGCATCGGGCTGGCCTGACCGCCGTTCCAGCCGTAGACCCGGTACTGCGCCTGCTTCACCCGGACGCGGGTCCCGAATCGGGCTTGGATCGATGCAGTGAACGGGTACATCCGGAGCGCGGAGCCCTGCGTCGGCGAGAATCGGCGATAGCTGAAGTCGGTGCCGCCGGGGAGGATGAGGACCGCCAGATCGGGCGAGGTCCGGCTGCGAATCGGTGCCAGCAGGCTGGTTGAGAACACGAGGCTCCTCGCTCCACGGTCACGGGTGAGTCGTCGTCAGAGTATCCGGGATCTGTCGGGAACCGGTGGATCGCGTCGTTCGGTCGTCGGACCGGTGTCGGTGGAGGCGCGGTGGCAGAATCAACCGCATGGCACACCCGAGAGCTGGCACCCCCGCGACCGCCGACGATCTGATCGACGTGGCGGCCGTCGAGAACGCCTATTACGAGATCAAGCCCGATCCGGCGAACCCGGACCAGCGCGTCGTCTTCGGCACCTCCGGCCACCGCGGTTCGAGCCTCGACGGCGCGTTCAACGAGGCGCACGTCCTCGCGATGACGCAGGCGATCGTCGAGCACCGCGAGAAGGCAGGCATCGAGGGGCCGCTGTTCATCGGCTTCGACACCCACGCCCTCTCCATCCCGGCGTGGCGCAGTGCCCTGGAGGTGCTCGTCGGCAACGGCGTCTCGGTGTTCACCGCCGATGAGGACCAGTTCACGCCGACCCCCGCGGTGAGCCGCGCGATCCTGCGGTTCAACCGGGAGAACCCCGGTGTGCAGGCGGACGGGATCGTCGTCACCCCGTCGCACAATCCGCCGGCCGACGGCGGTTTCAAGTACAACCCGCCCAGCGGCGGCCCGGCCGACTCCACCATCACCTCGGTGGTCGCCGCCCGCGCCAACGAGATCCTCGAAGAAGGTCTGCTCGCCGTGCAGCGAGTTCCGTTCGAGCGTGCCCGCATCTCGGAGCTGGTGATCGACTACCCGTTCCTCGGTGAGTACGTCACCGCCCTCGGTGAAGTCGTCAATATCGACGCGATCCGCGCCGCCGACGTCCGCATCGGCGCCGACCCGCTCGGCGGCGCGTCCGTCGCGTACTGGGGCGAGATCAAGGACTACTACGGTCTGGACTCGATGACGGTCGTCAATCCGAACACCGATCCGGCGTTCGGCTTCATGACGCTCGACACCGACGGCAAGATCCGGATGGACTGCAGCTCCCCGAACGCGATGGCCTCGCTGATCGCCGCGCGCGAGTCGTACGACATCGCCACCGGCAACGACGCCGACTCCGACCGCCACGGCATCGTCACCTCCGACGCCGGGCTGATGAACCCGAACCACTACCTGGCAGTCGCGATCGACTACCTCTTCACTCACCGCGAGGGCTGGAGCGAGGCCGCTGCCATCGGCAAGACGCTGGTGTCGTCGTCGCTCATCGACCGCGTCGCCGCAGGCATCGGGCGGCCGCTGGTCGAGGTCCCGGTCGGCTTCAAATTCTTCGTCGACGGTCTGCTCGACGGCACCATCGCCTTCGGTGGCGAGGAGAGCGCAGGCGCGTCGTTCCTCACCTTCGACGGCCGGCCCTGGTCGACGGACAAGGACGGCATCATCATGAACCTGCTCGCGAGCGAGATCCTGGCGGTGACCGGTGAGACGCCGTCGGAGCGGTACGTCGACCTCGCCGAGAAGTACGGCGCCAGTGCCTACTCCCGGATCGACGCCCCCGCCGACCGCGAGCAGAAGGCTCGCCTTGCGAAGCTCTCGGCGAGTCAGGTGTCGGCGTCCGAGCTCGCCGGGGAGCCGATCACCGCGATCCTCACCGAGGCGCCCGGCAACGGCGCCGCCATCGGCGGGCTGAAGGTCACCACCGAGAACGCCTGGTTCGCCGCCCGTCCCTCCGGCACGGAGGACGTCTACAAGATCTACGCGGAGTCGTTCCGCGGCGCCGACCACCTGGCGCAGGTCCAGGCCGAGGCACAGGCGCTGGTGGACTCGGTGCTGGGGTAAGGGGACTCGAACCCCTGACCCCACACTGGGGCTCCCTCACGCTGGTCGAGTACGGGAGGAGCGGAGCGACGACCACATCGAGACCGCCGCAGGCTGGGTCGCACCAGCCCCCGTGACCTCCCGCTACAGTCGACACCGTGACCAACGGCAAGAAACCGCGCGAGAACCCCGACTACCAGCCGCAGGCGGCGGGAGCGTCGTCGTACCTGTATGTCGGTATCGGCTTGGCGGTCGTGATCGCGCTCGTCGTCGGCGGCTTCATCTGGATGAACAACAAGTCGTATCCGCCTGTCGACGACAAGGTCCTCGCCGAGAACGCGTCGTTCATCGTCGGTGACAAGGCGGCGCCGATCACCATCGACATCTTCGAGGACTTCCACTGCGAGCACTGCAGCGAGTTCGAGAAGCAGTCCGGCGCCGCGATTCGGCAGAACGTGATCGACGGCAAGATCCGCGCCCGCTATCACATGCTGAACTTCCTCGACGGCGCCTCGGACTCCGGCGACTACTCGTCGCGCGCCGCCGGCGCAGCCCTGTGCGTGGCCCGCAACGACGACCGCGAGGTGTTCTGGAAGCTGCACTCCGCGCTCTTCCAGCGCTGGAACGACGACCTCGACAACCAGAAGATCGCCGATCTAGCGGTCGCCAACGGTGCCAGTCCGGTGAGCCGCGACTGCATCGCCGCGGGGAAGCTGGTCGACGAGGCACGCACCATGGCCGACGCGTCGAAGGGACAGTTGAGCAACTCCACGGAGGGCCAGGTTGCGACGCCGACTGTCCTGCTCGCGGGCAAGCAGGTCGAGAACATCGGCAGCGGCCCGGGCTGGCTCGACGAGATCCTCGCCGGGGCGCGCCCCACCAAGTAGGGGAGTGGCCCGAACGGACGACAGTCTTCCGTAAGGTGACTGTCGTGACGCAGGCATACCCGGACGACGACGTCCGAGTGGGGCATCCCGAACGGGAGCGCGCCATCGGGCTGATCAACGACGCCTTCTCCCAGGGCTACCTCGACATCACCGAGTTCGAGGAGCGGTCCGGGACCATCTACGAAGCGCGCACGCGCGGCGACCTCCGCGGTGTCGTTGCCGACTTGCCGAATGCGCAGCTGCTCTTCCCCGACACGCCGGCCGTCGCAGACGCTGTGGTGGCTGCGGTGCCACCGGTGGCGCACGTTCCGGAGACCATCACCGCGGACTGGGAGTCGCAGCGCCGCAAGGGCGCGTGGACGGTGCCTGCCCGGACGATCCTGACCGGCGAGATGGGCACCTTCGAGCTCGATTACCGGCTCGCGACGTTCGCCGCGCCCGTCGTCGAACTGCAGCTTCAGGTCAGCGCGTCGACCGTCCGACTCCGGGTCGGTCCCGAGCACGAGGTTCGGTACGACGCCGTCGCGAAGAGCGGCTGGTCGTCGATCAAGGACAAGGCCGGGTCGCCTGCGCGTCCCGGCGGGCACGTGATCATGGTGACCGGTGCCCTCAGCGGCATGAGCAGCCTGACGATCAAGCGGTCGTGAGCCTCGTCTTCGGGTGACCCGGCGGCCTTCGGCGATCGAACTCTGACCAGGCGATTTGGTGCCGGTTAAGCGGGTGGGGTAACTTAGCTAGCGCACTCGGAGAGGCAAACAATCCGGTGCGCACAAGTGAACACGGGGCTATGGCGCAGCTGGTAGCGCACCACACTGGCAGTGTGGGGGTCAGGGGTTCGAGTCCCCTTAGCTCCACTTCGAGAATCCCGCTTCGACCTTCGGTCGGAGCGGGATTCTTCGTATCACAGTCAGACTCGGCCTCTCAGGTTGGTCGAGTGCCGCCTGCGAGCGCAGCGAGCGCTCACCGCGACCGAGCCTCCATCGTGATCGCCAGCGCCGACACTAATAGCGGATCCACCGAGTCGTCGTGCAGCACCAGCCGATACCAGTCGTCGAACACCTTCGGCTTCTCGACGCTGAAGACGATGGTGCCGTCGATGTCGGCGAAATCGAAGTGGTATTTCATCACCGAGTTGACGACCTCGCCCGCGACGTCGCCGAGCAACGCGATCACCCGTCGGGATCGGGCCGTCGCGAGGCTGCGTTCGGTGCCGGTGAGCTGCCCGAGTCCGGGCTGGTCGAACTGCCACGTCGTGCGCTGCATGGATCTGCTCGTCACTACGCCGAAGGTGCCGAGGCCACCTCCTCCCGGTGTGAAGACCTCGTAACCGGTCAACGAGGCGAGGAAGCCGGCGCTGCTCTCTTTGACGACAGCGAGTTGCTCCGTGCGCGTGTCGTCTCGGTACAGCGTGAACTCGTCGCTCGCCGTCAACTGCTTTTCGGCATAGCCGGTGACCGCGCCGGGCCGACCTCGACCGTCGTCGTTGAACAGCCGGTACTTGCGCTTGAATTCGATGGACACTTTGCGGACGTGGCGCACCTCCATGACATCGAGGGAAACACACACTGCGGGTCGCGGGTGGGCGCGATGATGAATCATCGATTTCAGTAGGGGAGGATCTCATTGCGGACCTTCGCCGCAGAATCGGCTGATCCGACGCGGAGGTCCACGCCGGAGGACAATGGGGTCCGTAGTCGAGCGTGAAGGAGCACACCATGCCGGAGACGATCGAATCGGAGCAGCAGGCGGACCGCATCCAGGCCGCGATCGACGTGCCGATCAGCATGGGACCCGGATTCCTGAACGGCGATGTCGCGGTGAAGGAGATGACCGACGCGATGATCGCCGCGGTTCACAGCTTCCAAGCGGAGGAGGAAGCGGCCGGCCGCGGCATGAGGCCGCTCGGTACCCGGTCGGTGAAGCTCTTCCCGGTCCTGCAGGAACTCATCGCCTGCGGCGGCGGATTTCAAGCGGGACGATGCGACGCCGACTGTGTCGCCCGCACCATGACCTCGCTGGTGAGGGAGTTCGGCGACGCAGAGAAGGCGTGATGCGACGCCTGCCGAGTGCGATCGACGGGCACGCCGGGTGAGGTCACCGGGCACCCCACAGGGAGATTCCGTACTGGGTCAGGTTCACGCCGTGCACGTCGATGTCGAAGGCCCCGCGGGTCTCCACCGGTGAGACGTCACCGGGACCCAGCCGTTGCGACCACAGGGCGCGGGCGGTGCCTGCGGCGACGGCGCTGAGCATGGTTCGGTTCCCCACCGTATCGACGAGCAGCGTCGTCGTACCGATGATCGGCCCGGCCGAACTTCCGAGTGTCCGGGCGGGCCTCACCCAGCGCACCCTGCCGGTGACGGTGTCGACGCCGGCCGTTCGGGGATCGGCGAGCGAGGCGTACGAGTTCGTCGGTTGTGCCGTGTACCAGGCGGTTCGTCCGATGACCGGTCCGAGAATCGCGGTATACGGCGGCGACGGCGGCTGTCCGGGAATTCGCAGTTGCTGAGGGATCGGTGACTTCTGCCCGGTCTCGACGTCGTACAGGCCGTCCTGCAACGCGTAGACCTGTGCGCCGGCCGCGGCTGACTGCAGGTGCGGCCAGCCTTGGGCGTCGCCGAGTCCGGCCCCGGGATGACGCCGGACGGTCCGCCCCGACTCGTCCACGATCACGGCACCGTCGGCGGCGTTCGCGATCACTCGGCGACCCGGGAACGCGCTCACAGCGAAATTGCTCGCTCGCGATGGCACCTCGGCGACGACCTTCCCGGTGCGCGTCGCAAACACGGCGGCGGACCGCCCGTAGGTCCGGTGCACGATCGCGAAGTCGGCCCCGACCGTCTGCAGGACGAGGTCGTCGTGCCGGGACGTCGACGGGCCGACCGGAGTCGTACTGCTCCACGCCTGGCCATCGGCGCTGTATTTCGTGATGCGGGTGCGATCGCCGTCGGCGATGGCGGTGACGATGCCGTCTGAGACGGGGACGGCGGCGTCGGCCGCGGGGAGACGGTACTCGTGCGTGTCGCCGCCGACGGGCGAGAAGACCTGCACGGAGACGTGGTCGGGCAGTGTCGCGACGCAACCGAAGCGCTCACCCATCTGCGCGCACTTCGCGTGCGCAGCCAAGGGCGCCCGCCAGGCGACGGAGCCCGTCGACACGTCGATGCCGGCGATCGTCTGCTGCTCTGCGGGCTGCTCACCGAGGATCGACGGTGCGACGACGACGAACGTGTGACCGCACAGAATCGGCCGCGTCGTCGTGGCCGGGCTCGCGTTGCGATCTGAATCCGGATTGATGTCGATCAGCGAGACCGTGTCGACCACCTGCCATTCGGGGACGATCGCAGAAGCCTTCACGTGCCAGCGTTCGCGAAGTGGCTTCTGCAGATCGAGGGTCGGTGCTTCCTTGGCGAGACAGTCGCGACCGAGGTCGAGAGCTGTGGTGTCGCCCGAGCCCGCCGTACCCGAGTCGCACCCCGACACGACCATCGCGACGGCGATCGCCATGCCGATCGCGGTCCTGCGACGCCTCGACATGTCGGCCATTGTGCACGATCAGCCGATTCCGTGTTGCAGCTGCGATCAATTGACCGATAGTCGGTACGTGAGGCAGATCATGCGGGGGAGAGCGCGATGGTGGCTGTTCGCGGGCGGAGCGCTGGTGCTCGTCGGAGGGCTCATCGCGGCCTTCGTCGCGACGACGCCCCGCGAGGATCCGCCACGAACCACCGACCTCGGGGCCGGCCCCGTGCACTCGGCACCGCCCGCGGCCGACGGAGACTGGACCCGGCCACCCGCCGAGATCTACACCGTCCGCGGGGAGCTCATCGCGGCGTCGGAGAACCGGTGGATGATCCGGACCGGGGATCAGAACGGCTTCAGCTTCTCGATCAAGGATGCTGCGGGGCGCACGGTCGGTGACGACTTCCGCGCGCAGCGCGGCGCCTGTGCCCGCACTCGCTCCGGCGTGCTGGGGTGCCAGATCGGAGCGACGTTCTCGATCATCGATCTGGAGACCGGGCATCGGGATGTCCGCGCAGTCGAGGACACACTCGGACAACTCGTCGAACCGATGCCGCTGGCCGACGGGTGGGTGATCGGTGTGAACGGCGCACGCCGCGTCATCTCGGAGACGGGGGAAGTGCGGTGGCGGTTCCCCGCGGACCAACAGATGCTGGCGCCAGAACCTCGAGGACCGGTCTTCAGTCGGGGAGATCAGATGGTGACCACGGACTCACGGTTCGTCCACTCCGCGGTTCGGAACGCGACCACCGGTGCCGTGATCGCCGAATGCGACTGCACCGTCACGCTCCTCTCCGACGGCTTCGCGTCGCAGCCTGCGGAGACACTGAATGGTCCGACAACCCTGTACTCCCTCGACGGGCGCAAGGTCGCGACCTATCCGCCCGATGTTCGGGTGGTCCCAGGCGGCACCCGCACCGTGATCACCGAACCGGCCGGGCAGACGGATGACGGGAGGCCGACGCAGCGTATCCGCACCGTCGACGGGCGCATCCTCTGGGAGGGCTCCGGGACTCCTGCCACGTATCCGACGGTCTGCGGCGACTGGCTGATCCGTCCCGACCGGGTGATCTCGATCGTCGACGGAACCCCATTCACCCCGCCCGGCTTGAACGCCGGAGTCGGGGAGTGTCTGGCCGCCGGCGCCGACTGGGTCATGACGTCCGCGCAGGTGATCCGACCCCGTAGTGGTGCGTGGGGACCCGCTGTCGGATCGTTGCAGTACGCCGACGGACGGCTGGCGAACCGGGTCGACCAGGTGACGGCGCTGTATTCGCCGAGCGCACCTCGGGTTGGCGCGGTCCCGGTCACGACGGCCGCGCCAGACTTCAGCGTCACGTTGCCCTTCACCTTCGGCCGGACACGGTGGCCGATCGAACAGATGCAGTGGATCAAGATCAACCGTGTCTCGTACCAACCGGACACCGGCCGCTGGCTGGTCGGAGCTGACGGGATCACGCAGCTCGCGCGATCACAGTTCATCGATCCCGCGGTGGAGACCTTCGTGATCGCCGCCGACGGACGGGTGGTCGACACGCTGCCGACAGGCCGAGCCGCCCTGAAGTCGTGCGGACCGTACTCGGTCCGGCTCGACGTCGACGATCCGTCGCGCGTCGTCGTGCAGCGGAACGACGGCGTCGCAGTGCGGATCGGTCCGCAACCGGACCCGGAGCACCGCGTCGCACAGGGAGTGGAGTGCGTCGGTTACTCGGATGACTTCCTGGCACTGGCTCGCGACAACGTACCGGGCCTCACCCTGCTGCCGCTGCGCCCCGGCGTGGAGGCGCAACGACTCCCGTACGCGACAGGGTTCACGCAGGGGCGGCCGTTCGCCGTCGACTCGCGGACGATCACCGTGTTTCCGGCGGTTCGGGAGTAGTTCGTGCTGAGGACGTGGTAGGAGCGATACGACGGTCCCCGCGATAATCGGTATCGTGAGAGCATGTCGAACGTAGTGGTCACGCCGGAAACTTCGGCGCTGTACGCGGCGATAGACGATCGACGTGGTGAGTTCCTGCTGCTCCTTGCGAAATACGGTGCGCGCAACCCGCGGCTTTTCGGATCCGTCGCACACGGGACGGCGCATGCGGGAAGCGATATCGACATTCTCGTCGACATGGATGCATTCGATGGCAACATCCTTATGCGCGCATCGGGACTGATGGAAGAGACTCGACGATTGTTCGGTCGCGACGACATCGATATATTTCCGGCTCAACTTCTGAATGATCCGGTGTCAGAATCGGCGTTACGGGATGCGATCGCTCTATGAGTCGATCGACTGAACGTCGAATCGCTGACATATTGGATACGATCGCTCGATGTGAGAGGTACCTCCCGTCACTAGGTTCCGATCGTCCGGAGCTGGTTGAAATGGCGAGGACGCGATCGAAAGAAATCTACAGATAATCGGCGAGGCGGCGAATCATCTTCCGTCGGAAGTCTGTGCGTCGCACGCGGAAATTGCCTGGCCGGAAATACGGGGGTTCCGAAACATTCTCATTCATCAGTATTTCGGCGTCGATGTCGACGTCGTCCGTGATGTCGTCGAGAACTATCTCCCGCCGTCGGCAGCAGCGCTCGGCCAAGGCTGACAGTGGCTGCACAGTGCCGACAGTAGGGCATAGCGACTGCCTAACGCAGCCGATACTCCTGCCGTGGACGACCGGTCCCGCCGTACTGCAGTGTCATGCGCAGTCGGCCCGCGGAGATCAGGTGCGCCAGGTGACGACGTGCGGTCGGGGCGGCGATACCGACCCTGTCGGCGACGTCGTCGGCGAACAGCACGACGTCCGGCCCGGTGAACAACTCGAGGATTCTCGTCTCGGTCGGTGACGACGCGTCGGCACGGTCCCGCCCGACGCGGCCGAAGCGTATCGCCGACAGCGCTTCGTCGACGCGCTGCTGATCGACGTCGTCCTCGGCGAGCAGCCGCCGATAGTGGGCGTAGCCGGCGAGCCGTCGCGCCAACTCGGTGTCCTCGAAGGGCTTGATCAGATAGGTCAGCGCCCCCGATCGGGTGGCGCGACGGACCGCTTCGCCACCGGACTCGGCGCCGACCACGAAGCTGTCGCAGGGGAGTTCGGCAACCAGGTCGATGCCCGACCCGTCGGGCAGGTAGACGTCGAGCAGGGCCAGGTCGACGGTGCCCGCGGCTGCCGCGGCGCGCGCGTCCGCACAGTTGCCGACCTGCGCCTCGACTCGGAATCCGCGGAGTGCATCGACGATGGATGCGTGCAGTCGCGCCACGCGGAAGTCGTCGTCGACGATCAGCACTCGGATCTCGTCGAGCGGTCCGGCCATTCCCGTCTCCTTCATTGCTCAACTCCTTCACTCACCGCATGCCGCATCTCTGCGACGAACACCGCACCGCCCAGGTCCGACGATCCGCCGCCGGAATCGGCGACGGTCAGGTCGCCGCCATCGCGGCGACACAACTGTCTGGCGAGCGCGAGGCCCATGCCGCGGCCGCCGGGGATGCCGGTGCCGTCCTTGGAGGTCATCCCGTCGACGAAGACATCGTCAGGTCGATCGAAGGCGATGCCGGCACCGGAGTCGGCCACGGTGACCCACAGTGTGCTGCCGTCGCCGAGCAGTTCCACGTCCACTCGACCGTCCTCGGCGTCAAGGGCCGGCGCCGCCGCGTCGACCGCATTGTCGATCAGATTGCCGATGACCGTCGTGGCCGCGACCGGATCGACGAGATCGCCGTCCACCCAGGTCTGCGGACCGAGCGTCAACTGCACGCGCCGCTCCCGCGCGAGGGTGGCCTTCGCATCCAGGAAGGCATGCAGGTGCGGTTCCTGCACGTTGTCGAGGCCGGCCACTCCGGCACGACCGCGGGTGCCTGCGATCTCGGCGAGATAGTCGGAGGCCTCATCGACGTCGCCCTGACGGAGGAGTCCGGCGAGCACGTGGAAGCGGTTCGCGGTCTCGTGCCGCTGTGCGCGCAGTGCCTCGCTCATCGTGCGCACCGAGCCGAGTTCGCGGGTGAGTTCCTCGACATCGGTGCGGTCGATCACCGACAGCAGCATGCCGAGGTCGCGGTGGTCGGCCTCGATGCGCCGTGACGTCGCCAGCACGATCCGGTCGCCGACCGTCGCGGAGACGGGGGAGTGCTGCTCGTTCCGCAGCAGCGCCCGAAGCCGATCGGGCAGCCCGAGATCGTCGACGTCGGTTCCGAGTGGAGCCTCGACGCCCAGCAGTCGTCGCCCGTGGTCGTTGATCATCCGGAGGCGGCCGGTCTCGTCGGTCGCGAGGACCCCGTCGGCCAGCGCATGGAGGACGGCGCGCTGCTGTCCGACCAGGTCGACGAGTTCGTCGGGTTGGAGCCCGAGTGTCAGGCGACGCCAGCGCCGCGCGAGCAGACCGGACCCGACGATGCCGATCGCGAGTGCCACGCCCGCCAGCCCGACGACGATGCGGATGTCGCGCCACGTCGCGGCCCGCACCCGTTCGGTCGAGATACCGGTGCTGACGAAGCCGATCACGCGGCCGTCGGCGTCCCGGACCGCGGCCTTACCGCGCACCGATTCGCCGAGCGTGCCGCGGTCGGTGTCGACGACGTCATCACCGGACAAGACGTCGCCGGCGTCGGTCGACACGTGCTGCCCGAGTCGATCGGGCTCGGGATGCGCCACGCGGATGCCGTCCCGGTTGGCGATGACGACGAACAGGACGCCGGTCCGCTGCGCGACGGCGACGGCCTCACGCTGAAGCGTCCCGCTGCGCAATGCCGCAGCGTCGAGGCGAGTGCCCTGCAACTGCGAGAGCAGGATCCGGACGTCGGGGTCGTCGGCCACCGCGCGGGAGACGGCGAGCGCGCGTTGTGCGTACTCGTCGCGAAGGCTGTCGTCGACGGTGCTGATGTGCCAGCCGAAGCCGACTCCCAGACTGACCGCCAACACTGCGATCTGGAGGAGCAGGATCTGCATGCCCAACGACACACGCCCGGTCCGTGGGGCCGGGCGCGCGTCGTGGAGCATGCGAGTCAGGGTAGGCGGTGCGTCGCTGATGAGAACGCGGATCTCAGAACGGGATCGCGCCGACCAGCGCGCCGACACCGAGCATCGTCACCGAGACCACGGCCGCACGCCACAGCACCTTCTTGTGGTGATCGGCGAGCGGGACGGCTGCCAGTGCGACCAGCAGCAGGATGGCGGGCACCAGCGGGCTCTGCATGTGGAACGGCTGCCCGGTGATCGAGGCGCGCGCCATCTCCGTCGGGTCGATGCCGTACCGCGACGCGGTCTCCGACAGAACCGGCAGCACGCCGAAGTAGAAGGCGTCATTGCTCATCAGGAAGGTCAGCGGGATCGACAGCAGGCCCGTGACGATCGCCAGATGCGGGCCCATCCAGTCGGGGATCGCACCGGTCAGCCAGTGCGCGAGCGCCTCGACCATACCGGTGCCGGTGAAGACGCCGGTCAGGACGGCCGCGGCCAGGACCATCGCGACCACCGACACGATCGACGACGAGTGTCGGGTGATCGCCGCCTGCTGCTCCTTGATGTGCGGGAAGTTGATGACCAGCGCCAGGCCCGCGGCGATCATGAACAGCACCGGAATGGCGATGACGTCGGCGCCGAGCACGGCGAGCAGTCCGACGGTGAGGGCCGCGTTGACCCACAGGCGTCGCGGGCGGAGCGTCGCACGATGGGGATCCAGGACTCCGGAGAAGGCGTCGCCTTCCCCGCCGCCGGCCGTGTACTCGTCGCCGAGATCGGCGCTGCCGGAGGCGCGGCGGATGGGGCCGTCGTTCGACGGGCCGTCTGTCGACGATCCCCCCGAGGCGACGCCGGCGCCGACCAGGATCGACTCGCGGATCTCGATGCGGCCGATGCGGCGTCGCTCCATCAGTCCGAGGTGGTACGCGAAGGCGAGGACCACGATCATGGCCACGACCAGCGACGGCACCATCGGGACGAACACGTCGGCGGCGTCGATCTTCAGCGCGGCGGCGGCGCGGGCGGTCGGACCGCCCCACGGCAGGATGTTCAGCGTTCCGTTCGCCAAGCCCGCAGTCACCGTCAGCACCACCGGGCTCACCCCGAGTTTCAGATAGAGCGGAAGCAGCGCCGACGTGACGATGATGAACGTGGTGGATCCGTCGCCGTCGAGGGACACGACCGCAGCGAGGATCGCGGTGCCGACCACCAGCCGAGCCGGATCATTGCGGACCAGACGGACGACGGCCCTGACGATCGGATCGAACAGCCCGACATCGATCATGATGCCGAAGAAGACGATGGCGAAGAACAGCATCGCCGCCGTCGGTGCCAGGTCCTTGATGCCGTCGGAGATCATGTCGCTGATGCCCAGGCCCGCACCGGCGAACAGTCCGAAGGCCACGGGCACCAGGATCAGGGCGACGACCGGCGTCGCACGTTTCGTCATGATCAGGTACATGAACGTGGCCACCATCCCCAGGCCGAGGGCTACCAGCATCGTCGTCTCGATTCTCGTCGTCGTCACCACATCGTGTGATGTGGACTGGAATCGAGTTTCGGAGTAGTCGAAGTCACAGTCACGCTTGTGCGCGTAACTCTCGTTTTGATCGTTTCGCGCGCCGAGCGGAACTCCGCCGCTCGGGGTAGTGGCGATGCGTGTCGGCCCGGTCGTGTGATCGCCGCAACAGGCGCGGTTGTACGCTCAGCCGGTGTCAGACAAGCAGATGACAGCTCCCACCGGTGAAGTCTCCGAGGCCGACCTCGCAGCGATGAAGGCGGTACCGCGATCGCGGATCATCATCGCGTCGATGGTCGGAACAAGCATCGAGTTCTTCGACTTCTACATCTATGCGACCGCCGCAGTCCTGGTGTTTCCGGCGCTCTTCTTCCCGAAGGGCGACGACACCGCCGCGCTCCTCAGTTCATTCGCCACCTTCGGCCTCGCGTTCGTCGCACGCCCCATCGGCTCGATGCTGTTCGGGCACTTCGGTGACCGGATCGGTCGCAAGGCCACGCTGATCGGGTCGCTCCTCACGATGGGCGCGGCGACGTTCATCATCGGCCTGCTGCCGACGTTCGACTCGGTCGGCTATCTGGCGCCCGCACTGCTCGCGCTGATGCGCTTCTGCCAAGGACTCGGGCTCGGCGGAGAGTGGTCGGGAGCCGCGCTGCTCGCGACTGAGACCTCCGAACCGGGCAAGCGCGGCTGGGCCGCGATGTGGCCGCAGCTCGGTGCGCCGATCGGCTTCCTGTTCGCCAACGGACTGTTCCTGCTGCTGATGCTGTGGATGGACTTCGACGCCAAGACCGCCGCCACCAACCACGCCTTCCTCACGTGGGGATGGCGCATTCCGTTCCTCGCCAGCTCTGTGATCGTCATTCTCGGCCTGTACGTCCGCCTGCAGCTCACTGAGACCCCGGTCTTCGCAAAAGCCGTCGCCGAAGGCAAGAAGGTCCGCGCCCCGCTCGCCGAGGTGGTCCGCTCGTCGTGGCGTCAGCTGATCATCGGCACCTTCGTCATGCTCGCCACGTACACGCTGTTCTACGTCGTGACGACGTGGGTCACGTCGTACGGAACCGGCAAGGTGGTCGACGCGTCGGGCATCAAGCTGAGCATCTCGTTCACCGACTTCCTGACCCTGCAGCTCATCTCGGTGCTGTTCTTCGCGGCGTTCGTGCCGGTCTCCGGCTGGCTCGCGGACCGTTACGGGCGTCGTCCGGTCCTGTTGATCATCACCGCTGCGATCATCGTCTTCGGCCTGTCGTTCCGCTGGTTCCTCGACCCGAACGGCATCGACGAGACCGTGATGCTCGTCTTCCTGTCGGTCGGCATGATCCTGATGGGTCTGACCTTCGGGCCGATGAGCGCGGTGCTCCCCGAACTGTTCCCGACCAACGTCCGCTACACGGGGTCGGGGATCGCGTACAACTTCGCGTCGATCCTCGGCGCGGCGGTCGCTCCGTTCCTCGCGACGTGGCTGGTCCACAGCTACGGCGTCGGCTGGGTCGGCGTGTACCTGGCGGTCGCCGGCGCGCTCACCTTCCTCGCGGTGTGCGCGGTCAAGGAGACGCGGGACGTGGAGTTGTCGGACGTCTGACAGGCTTCGGCACCTACGATCAACCGATGACGCAGCCCGATCAGATCCTGGTCTTCGACGACGGTGATGCGTGGGAACGCTGGTTGGAAGCGAACCACGACGTTGCTGCCGAAGCTTGGTTGCGGATCGCGAAGAGCAGGTCGAAGGCCGGTGGGCTCTCGATCGGCGACGCGCTCGACGGTGCCCTCTGCTTCGGGTGGATCGACGGCCAGCGGCGCTCGAACGACGACGACAGCTTCTTGCAGCGGTACTCGCCGCGGCGTCGGACCAGTTCGTGGTCGAAGATCAACGTCGAGAAGTTCGAAGCGCTGGCCGCGGCGGGGCGGGTCCGTCCGGCCGGATTCGCGGCGGTCGACGCAGCGAAGGCAGACGGCCGGTGGAATGCCGCCTACGAATCGCAGCGTACTGCCGCGACACCGGGCGACGTGGCGACCGCACTCGCTGACAGCCCGGCGGCCGGTGCGGCGTTCCACTCGCTGAGCAGGTCTGAGCGATACCTGGCGATCCTGCCGATCCTGAAGTCGCGGTCACCTGGCCGGCGAGCTGAACTGGTGGCGCGGCTCGTCGTCGACCTGACATCGGAACGGCCCTCCGCCGGGGAGTGACCGAATCGGCCGCAGACGACGTACCGTGCGAGTGTGCGCTCTCCGATTCCTGACTACCTCGCCGAGGCCTTGCAGTCCGTCGAGTCCGACACCACCGGTGCGACGGCCGATTACATCCCCGAGCTCGCAGATGCCGATCCCGATCTCCTTGCGGCGGCGTTCTGCACGGAGGACGGGCGACTGTATTCGCAGGGCGATGTCGATGTCGCGTTCAGCATCCAGTCCATCTCCAAGCCGTTCGTCTACGCCCTGGCGTTGGCCGACCGGGGCTTCGACGAGGTGCTCGGGAAGATCAGCGTGGAGCCGAGCGGCGACGCCTTCAACGACATGTCGCTGGAGGAGGGCACGGGACGCCCCCGCAACCCGATGATCAATGCGGGCGCCATCGCCACACACACCCTGGCGGGCCGCCGCGGCGCCGACCCGAAGGATCGGATCGAGCGGATCATCGACGGACTCAGTGCTTTCGCCGGCCGACCTCTCGACGTCGACGAGGCCGTGTACGAGTCCGAGATCGCCACCGCGTATCGCAATCGGGCACTCGCGAACATGCTGCGCGCCAACGGGATCATCGACGAGGATCCACTGATCGCAGTCAGCGGATACACGCGGCAGTGCTCGGTCCGTGTCACCGTCGAAGACCTCGCGCTGATGGCCGCGACCCTCGCCAACCGGGGTGTCAACCCGCGGACTGGTGCACCGGTCGTGCCCGCGCCGGCGGTCCGCCAGACGCTCAGCGTGATGGCGACGTGTGGAATGTACGACGGTGCCGGCGACTGGATGACGCGCGTCGGCATCCCCGCCAAGAGCGGTGTCTCCGGAGGGCTCATCGGAGCTCTGCCGGGGCAGGCCGGCCTCGCCACCTTCTCGCCGCGCCTCGACGACCACGGCAACAGTGTCCGCGGCGTCGACCTGTTCCAGCGCTTCACGTCCGACATGGGCATGCACCTGATGGAGGTCCCGCCGCCGGGCCCGTCGGTGGTGCGCAGTCGACGGGTCTTCGGACACGGCCCGCTCGCCGTGCAGGTGGTGTCACTGCAGGGTTCGATCCGGTTCGCCGGTGCCGAGCGGATCCTCCGTGACTTCGAGGACGACCCGCCCGAGCAGAAGCGCATTGCGATCAGCCTGGTCCGCGTGGGTTCGGTCGGCGACGTCGCGCGCCGCATGATTCTCGAGGCGATCCGCAGACTCACCCTCGACGGTCACGACCTCTTCCTCATCGACCCCGATGGTGTGCTACCGGACCCCGACCCCGGCGACGGCGGTCGCGTGACGGTGGTGGGTCGCCGCGAGGACATCGCCGGTTTCGTGCGAAAGTGAAGACTGCGGCACCGCGCCGATCGCCAGTGGCATCGACATGCGGCCCAACCCGGAGTACTCGTCGCAGCATCGGGGTTGAGGCACCCGGCCGAAAGGGACCGACCAGGGCGTGTCGGATTCGCTGGCGTGTCGCCGTCCTACCCCTTTGCTGATCGAGTAGCTCCGGCGCGCAGCGCCGCAGCGTCATCGAGATCGCCGCGGGCTGGAACGGGTCCCATTCGGTCCATCACGGCGTGTCGGGGCGCTCGGCGTGTCATCGCCGAGCGCCGTGAACGAGGATCGAGTTCTGTCAGAACGGTGGCTCGCCGTCGGCGGCCTCCATCGCCGCGATCGCGGCCTCGCGAGCCCGGCGGTTCGCCGCCCGCTGCCGCATCCGGTACCGGTGCTTGGCCTCCAACCGAGTACGCGCCCGCCCCGGTTCCGGTGCACCCTCGGCGTGTCCGGAACCCGGGCGTGTCGCCCCGCCATGCGAACACGGAATCAAACCCAACTCCGGAATCAGCCACCCGTTCGCGGCCTGCTTCCGCACTGTCAGCCCTTCGGGGGTGGTGATCTCGGTCCAGATCACCCCGTCCGCACCGACGATCTGATCGTCGAGCCAGCCGGCCGCGTGGGTTTTCAGACCGTGGTGGAACTTGCACTTCGGGTTCAGGTTGCACGCACACGTCGCACCGCCCGCGGCGGGGTCGGCGTGATTGAACTCGGTCACATGATCCAGGTCGCACTTCCACGCCGGACGATCGCACCCGACCCACGAGCACGTCCCGTGCACGGCGCGCGCCGCGGTGTCCAACGCGGCCGTCGGCCGATACGGGTTGCCCGGCTGGGCCTGATGATCCATCAACTCATCCAGGTTCAACTCCCGGCGGACCGCGTCCGGGCGGGCGGCGAGCTCGCGGGCGTGGTCGGCGGAGATGGGACCGTAGCCGTCGAGCAGCGCCGGGAGCGTGGAGGTGCCGTCGAGGGTGTCCTTGCGGGCCACCACGTGCAGGACGACGCGGGCGCAGCGGGCGGCCACAGCCTCGTCCGACAGTTCGGCGGCACAGTCCTCACGACCGCACGCGCAGACGAACGGGGCACCGGTCAGGCGGGCGGCGGCCGCATCGGAGCGCAACTGCCCACGGGTACGCGGATCGAATGGGCAGACTCCGGCGATCACCGCGTCGAGGGCGTCTTTGATGAGGATGGCGTCCTCGGCGGTGGTGGTGACGATGACCTCCGACATGCCCTCGTTGAGGGGGTTCACGATCACGTTCTTCTGCGCTGTGACTTCTTCGCGGGTCAGCATGACCGCGTCCGGGTCGTGTTCGGCGACGATCACCTTGACGGCGTCCTCGACGCGCTTGGAGGTGAGGCCGCCGAGGGTGGAGAGGCGGTGGGCGATCTCCGCATCGAGGAACGCCATCAGGTCGGGGTCGATGACCAGGGAGGTCTGTTCGACGACCCGGGTGAACCATGCCGGGGTGATCAGTCCGTCGCGCAGCAGACGCCCCACCGTCGGAATCTTCTCGAAGCATGCCTGGGCGGCTTCGACGAAGTGCTCCGCCGACCTCTGCCGCACCCCGGCGGCGACCGCGTACGACGCAGCGACCTGGCACAGCGGGTCGTAGACCCGCGTGTACTCGGTGTTCGCGCCGTTCGCGTCGGCCTGCGCCATCCGCGCCACCAACAGCGCGTAGATGGCCTCGTACCGGTGCCACAGGACCAGCCCTTGGAAGGAGTCCGCTCGGGCGGCAAAGGCGAGTGTGGCCGCCCTGGCCGACTGTGGTCCTGCCGTGTCGGGTCGCGGGATCCGCACTTGGATCGCGTCGTCGGTCACCACCACCGACGAGCGGGTCGAACTGGTTCGTTCTGCTGTTGTCGTTGCCATGACACCCTCCGAATCTGTCATCGAACTCACATTCGATTGTAGTGAGGGGGTCTGACATTTTCGGATACGGAAATGGAGGGCTGCCCTGGCGGACACGACACGCCGAGGAAATCCGACACGCCATGGTGGCAGGTTTTGCTGGAGGGGTCGATCTCGATGACGCTGCGGCGCTGCGCGCCGGAGCTACTCGATCGGCAGGGGGTTGCGACACGCCGGGAATCTGGACACGCCGTGGTGGCAGGTTTCTATGGGAGGGCCGATCTCGATCACGCTGCGGCGTTGCGCGCCGGAGCTACTCGATCGGCAAGGGGTTACGACACGCCGAACAATCCAACACGCCGTGATGGCAGGTTTCGCTGGATGGTTGATCTCGATGACGCTGCGGCGCTGCGCGCCGGAGGTGCTCGATCAGCAAGGTGTCAGACGACACGCCGACGAATCCGACACGCCGTGCTGGCAGGTTTCTGCTGGGGCTACTCGTCGAACCGCACCGTGCAGCACGTCGGCGAAGTGAAGGGCACGAGCGTGACCGGAGCGTCGTCGCGCTCAGCGAGGCCGTCGAGCATTCCCGCGTGCAGGGCGCAGACCACCCGCTGATGCGAATCGACGAGTTCGCGGAACGGGCAGTTCCGCAGCTCGATCGTCGAGCCGCGGTGGTCCGGTTCGAAGCCGAGCTCGTGGAGGATCGTCGGCGTCAGTGCCGTGGTGTCGTTCCGGTCGGAGGCGAGGCGCGCGCCCCAGGCGTGTCCGGCGTTTCGGGCGGCGGTGGACGGGTCGTCCGAAGACGTCGCGAGATGGTCGACGAGGACCTCGGCGAGCACCTCGTAGTTCCGGTGTCCGGCGCGGGCGCCGCGGATCGTGGGGGAGTAGGCCGCGAGCGGCCGGCCGCGTCCACCGCCACCGCGACTGGATTGCGTGACGAGGCCGGCATCGCGCAGCGCCGAGGTGTGCAGCCGAACCGAGTTCGGATGCAGGTCGAGTGCCGCCGCGAGTTCGTCGACGGTCGGCGGAATCGACGCGGTCCGGATCTCGTCGAGTACCCGACGACGCGTGCCGTCGAGCGTGGATTCGGTGTTCATCATCACGCTCCCCTCGGCGTCCACAGAACCATACGGTCACAATATTTTCTCACAATTACTTTGTGATTAAATGGGCGACACCGACTACGGAAGGACCCACCATGCAGGAACTGCCCATCACCGAGGCCGCCTCCACCTGCCAGTGCGAAGAGGAGCACGGACTCCCCGAACTGGACGCCAGCGCCATCCCGCACGCGATTCGTCACGGCTCGGTCATCGGCGCGTTCCACCAGGTCCGACCGGGTGCCGCGATGATCTTGAAGGCGCCGCACGACCCGAAGCCGCTGCTCGCCCAGCTGGTGCAGATCGAGGGCGACGCCATCGACATCAGCTACGTCCAGCAGGGCCCCGACGCGTGGAAGATCCGCCTCGGCCGCAAGTGATTCCGTGACGGCGGCGCGGCTCGATCCGGTGATCGAGGGCGCCGCCGTCGGCGTCCGCGCCTCCAGACCACCCGCTTGCGACGTCGCCGTCGACTACTACGCTTGCCGTCGAAGGTTGTTCATCCGGCCGCCGAGGGCGGCGGCCCAGCGTTTGGAGTGCATGTGAATCGAATCGGCGTGATCGGCGGCGGCACCATGGGTGCGGGCATCGCCGAGGTGTGTGCCAAGGCGGGCAGTGATGTGCTGGTGCTGGAGACCAAGCAGGAGTTCGCGGACAGCGCTACCGCGCGCATCACCAAGTCGATCAGCCGCGGCGTCGCCAAGGGCAAGATCTCGCAGGAGGACGCCGACGCGGCCATCGCTCGCGTGAAGCTGACCCTCGACGTCAACGAGTTCGCCGACCGCGAGCTGGTCATCGAGGCCGCTCCCGAGGTCGAGGCCATCAAGCACGACATCTTCGCCAAGCTCGACGCCGTCGTGAAGCCGGAGACCATCCTCGCGACCAACACCTCGTCGATTCCGATCATCAAGATCGCAGCCGCCACCGCCCACCCGGAGCGGGTCGTCGGCGTTCATTTCTTCAACCCCGTCCCGGTGATGCCGCTGGTCGAGATCATCTCCGCGCTCACCACGGCTCCGGAGACCGCCGCCACCGTCACCGACTACGCCAAGAACGTGCTCGGCAAGACCACCGTCCAGGCTGGCGACCGCTCGGGCTTCATCGTCAACGCCCTGCTGATCCCGTACCTGTGCCAGGCCATCCGCATGTACGACTCGGGCTACGCCAGCGCCGAGGACATCGACGCCGCGATGAAGGGCGGCTGCGGCTACCCGATGGGTCCGCTGACCCTCTGCGACACCGTCGGCCTCGACATCTGCCTGGCCGCCGCCGAGTCGCTGTACGACGAGTTCGCCGAGCCGCACTTCGCGCCGCCGGCCCTGCTGCGTCGCATGGTCGACGCCGGTCGCCTCGGCCGCAAGAGCGGTCGCGGCTTCTACGACTACAGCGCGTAGCGAATCCCGCACAGATCCCGAGTCGGTCGTCGTACCGGCTCGGGATCTGTCGTCTGTCAGGGCTCTCTCGTCTGTCGGGACTCTGTTGTCTGTCAGGGCTCTCTTGCCGTCAGGAGTCTGAGGCGTCGGGTGCCTCGGCGGTGAGTTCGCGTCGGATGAGGTAGTGCCGTTCCAGGAACAGTCGTTCGTCGAGCTTCTTGCGTCGCATCCACGTGGTGAGTTCGGTGTTGCACTTGCTCGCGTTGCACGAGCGGCAGCACGGCACCACGTTGTCGATCGTGTACCGGCCGCCTCGCGAGATCGCCAGCATGCAGTCCTTCTGCAGGCCGGGTCCCGGTGCGCCGCAGTACGCGTACCCGCCCCAGGCGTCGAGCAGCGACGCCCACTGAACGTCGGTGAGATCGTGCTCCTTCTGAGCCATCCGCAGCTTCCGTCGACGGGCGTAGCGAGCGGCGCGGGCACGAGGAGGCATGTCAGCAGACGCTACCGGTGGTCGGCGACGGCTGGTGAGAAGACCCGGGGTCGGCGGTTCGATCACAGAACGTCGACGACTCGGTGGAACGCCCGGTCGTCCTGATCGAACGCGGTTACCGTTCGACTACGACTCGAGGACGGTGACGACATGTCGACGACGAAGCGTGTGCGCAACTGGGCGCGCGGACTTCTGGCGATGGTCGCGGCGATGGCGGCGACGGTGGTCATCGTCCCCGCCGCCGCGGTGGCCGCACCGAGCACGGCGCCCGGAACCGTCATCGACAGCACGGCTCGGCCCGACGGGTGGCGCGGTCTGTCGAACGGACGGGCCCTCGACTACTGGACGCGCGACGCCCGCGGCAAACCGGTCCCGACCGGTGCGGCGATGTTCGTTCCGTCCGGCACTGCGCCGCGGGCGGGCTGGCCGGTGGTCGCGTTCACCCACGGCACCTCCGGGTATGGAACCGGGTGCGGAGGACAGAGCGGACTCGATGCGCAGCCGAGCGACTTCATCACCAGGCTGGTGACGGCCGGGTACGCGGTGGTCGCCACCGACTACGTGGGGCTGGGTCGATTCGACACCGGCGTCCACCCGTACCTCAACACCCGCAGCGAGGCGACGGCCACGATCGACGCAGTCCGTGCCGCCCGCAGTCTGGACCCGTCCCTCTCGAAGCGGTGGGCGGTCGTCGGACCGTCGCAGGGCGGACAGGCCGCACTCGCCACTGCGCACCGGCAGCGCAGCGAACACCTCGGCCTCGACTTCCGCGGAACCGTCGCCATCGATCCGGAATCGGACGTTGAGAAGATCATGCCGTTCCTCGGGCCGTACGTTCCGGCCGTGCCCGCGCCGATCAACAAGACGTACGGCTTTCTCCTCGCGGTACTCGCCGGGCTGCGTCAGTCCGATCCCGCCGCAGCCGTCGACTCCTACCTGACGCCGCTCGGCCGTGCTCTCGTCGACGGAGTGGGCAACGGAACGTGCGGTGCGCCCAACGATCCCGCGATGGCACTCGGGTCGGCTTTCGCCAAACCGCTCGGCGTCGGGCCGCTCTCACCCGCGCTCAACCGCTACATGGCGGTGCCGACCAGCGGCTACGACGCGCCGATCCTCCTGCTGCTCAACACCTTGGACACCACGGTGCCGTCGCCGTTGCATGCGAAACTCGCCGCCGATCTCGCGCTGAACCGCGTCGACTACCGGATGGTGCTCGGCAACGGCTCGCACACCGACATGAATGCGCAGCAGTGGGCGGCGTTCGACGACTTCTTCACCCGAGCTTTTCGCTGACCGCGACTCGGTCGATCGGACTACCATCGGGTCATGGAACGTCGTGCTGTGAAGATCGCGATCGCCACCGCCGCTCTGATGGCGATTCCACTGGTGGGAGCCTGCTCCAACGACTCCGCCGACACCGCAGCGAACACGGTCACCGTGTCCGCGTCAGTCACTCAGCCGTCGGTGCAGGACAGCGTGGGCCTGACCACCCTGAAACCGAAGGTCGCCTGGCGCGACGCTCTCGCGACGGCGAAGAAGGAGGCAGGCGGCGAGCCCACCTCCATCCGGCTCTCGCACGACAACCGCCTCGTCTACGAGATCGAGCTCGTGTCCGGTACCCAGGAGACGTCCATCGACGTCGACGCGACCAGCGGGACGGTCTTCCAACGCGACGTCGACCACGACGGTGACATGTCCGAGGTGATCGACCTCGACGGCATCATCGAACCCGACCGTGCGATCGCGGCCGCCGTCAAGGCGTCACCGGGACGCATCGTGGAGTGGACCATCGAGCGCGACAAGGGGCGCGTGGTCTACGACGTCGAGATCCGCGACGGCAGCCGCAGCGTGGACGTGACCGTCGACGCGAAGACCGGACAGGTCATCGAGACAGACGACTGACAGGCGGTCAGCGGTCGGCCTTCAGCCGAAGGCCGGCCAGGAGTAGGTCCAGACCCGCGCGGAACTGATCGCCGTCGTCGTGACCGTCGAACTCGTCGACCACATAGTGCAGATACGGGTGCTCGGCGGGGTCCGTCGCCCGCCACTGGTCTGCGAAGCGTCTGATGTACTCCGACGCGGTCACGCTTCCGTCGACCACCTCCGCAGGCGGCTGCTGTCCCAGGTCTGTGGCCGTGCCGATCACGAAACCCATCACTGCCGACACCGCGTGGAAGGTGTCGCGCGGCCCCAGCCCCAGGCGCATCACGTGCCGTCCGATCAGCTCGTAGACCGCGAGACCGTTCGGCTGGGTTCCGGTGTCGCGCATCAGGTAGCCGCCGAGCCACGGCCGGTCGACGACGGCGTCGAACAGGACGACGGCGACGGCGCGTAGGTCGTCGATCGGGTCGTCGGTCTCGCTCAGCTCGTCGGTTTTGACGAGCGCATCGCCGAGCACAAGATCGGTCGCGCGATCGAGCAGCTCCTCCTTGTTCGAGACGTACCAGTAGATGCTGGCGACCCCGCCGCCCAACCGGGCGGCGAGCGCACGGAAGGTCAGTGCCTGTTCGCCGGACTCGTCAAGGATGGCGACGGCCTCGCCGATCACCGTCTCCATCGAGTGGGACGCGCGTCGTCGACGGGGCTTCTTCGCGATCTCATGGTTCTGAGCGGCTGTCATCGATTCCTCCTCCCTTGCATCGTATCGAACACTGTTCTATCTTATGGAACATCGTTCGATAACCGAACGCCGTTCGATACGAAGGAGGTGTCCCGATGGCTACCGCCGCTGTGACCTCGACCGCGCGCACCTATCCGTCGCTGCGCGCCGCATGGATTCCGCTGTTCGCCCTCTGCCTGGCGTTCTTCGTCGAGATGGTCGACAACACCCTGCTGACCATCGCGCTGCCCACCATCGGCCGCGACCTCGGCAGCGGCACCACCGCACTCCAATGGGTGACCGGCGCCTACTCGCTGACGTTCGGTGGTCTGCTGTTGACCGCCGGATCCATGGCCGACAGGCTCGGTCGTCGCCGGGTCCTGCTCATGGGTCTCACGGTCTTCGGCCTGATCAGCCTGGGCGTCGTCGCGGTCTCGTCGACCGGGGAGTTGATCGGCCTGCGCGCCGCGCTCGGTATCGCCGCCGCAGCGATGGCACCCATCACGAATTCCCTGGTGTTCCGGCTCTTCGACGACGACGCACTGCGCATGCGCGCGATGACCGTGATGATCGTGGTCGGCATGAGCGGGTTCATTCTCGGCCCGGTCCTCGGCGGCAGCGCGCTCGCACACGTGAGCTGGAAATGGCTCTTGCTGATCAACGCGCCGATCGCGCTCGTGGCCTGGATCGGGGTGCGACTCGGAGTCCCTGCCGACCGTCCCGAGGACCTCACCTCGGATCGACTCGATCTGCCCGGGGCCGCGCTGAGCGTGCTGGCGATCGGACTCGGCTGCTATGCGCTGACCGCAGGAGTGGAACACGGGTGGACGTCGGTCTGGGCCTGGGGTTCGGTGATCGGTGCGGCCGTCGCCGCGACCCTGTTCGTCCGGCATGAACGTCGAACGGCACAGCCGATGCTCGACCTGAGCCTGTTCTCCGTCGGCACCGTCCGCGGGGCGGCGATCGCACAGGTCGGCACGTCCATCGCGATGGCGGGCGTGATGTTCGGCCTCATCCTGCATTTCCAGTACGCGTACGGGTGGAGTCCCATGCGTGCCGGCCTCGCGAACCTGCCGATGATCGTCACGATGATCGCCGCGACACCGTTCTCGGAAGGCCTCGTCGCCCGTTACGGCCACCGGATCGCGTGCCTCGTCGGCTCCGGCTTCCTCACCGCGTCGCTCCTCGGTATGGCCTGGGGCGTGGAGCACGGCTATCTCGTCATCGCAGTCTGCATGGTGCTGATGACCCTGGGGCTGCGGACCGTCATGATCGTGGGCGCCGTCGCCCTCGTCGACGCGATGCCCGAGAATCGCACGTCCATCGGCACCGCCTTGAACGACACCGCACAGGAGGTCGGTACCAGCGTCGGCACCGCGGTGATCGGCACCCTGATCGCCGCCTTGGTCACCGCGAGTCTGCCCGCCGGCGAATGGAGCGCCGACCTCGTCGCCTCGTTCTTCGACGGCGAGCGGATCGCCTACGCACTCCTGGCCGTCGTCGTCGGAATCGTCGCGACCTGGGGCGCGCTCACGTTGACCGACTCGCGGGCGACCGACGAGCACGTGTGACGGGGCAGGTGAAGCCGTCGACGCACACGACTGAATGACACGGACTGTCGGATCGCGTCTCGACCGCTTAGGGTCGGCGAGGACACTCGACGGGCATCAGAAATGCGCCGAAACCGATGACGGGGAAGGTGAGAAGAATCGGCAGACTTCACGACGTCCACTAAGCGGCGGGGCGGAATGAACGCGGGCACAGGAGAGGGCGCGCCCGGAAACGCGGCGTTCTCGGTAGGTCGATCCTCATCGCGTTGATGATCGTCGGAGCCGGAGTCTCGTGCTCCAGCGAGCAACCCGCGCCCGACCGTGCCGACGCGGGTACTCAGACACGGCAGCGAGAGACGAATCCGACACCGCTCTCCGCGAAACAGTTCTGCGATGTCCTCAGTGCCGACGACGTTGCGCCGCTCACCGACGGTGAAGTCACCGACAGACCTGTGCCCACGGACAAAGAGGGTCTCCCCGGATGCAAATGGCCGGTGCGAAACGGCTGGGGTTGGCTCGAGATGTCTGTGTTCAAACCGGTGAGTGCGGAGATTCTGCTGTCCACCATCAAGGAGCAGCCGATCCCGGTCGGCGACGGGATGCTGTACAAGAACATTGTCACCGAGTTCTCCTGCAACGCCCTGGTCACCTCGCCGCGGACGCCCAGCGAGTTCCTCCTCCTGATCTCTTACGACGATCCGAATTTCGAACCGACCCCGGACCTGTGCAGGTCGCTGGTGCCGCAGGCCGCGAAGGTGATGAAGGCCGTCGGTTGGTGACCCCCGGTGGCGGCCGCGCGGTCGACGATCGGCGCGGATTCGCGTTGGTCCACGGCGTGGTGTGTCTGATCATTCTCATGACGGGCGCTGCCGTCGGCGCGGGCAATGCGATGGTCATGTCCGAGACGTCGGCGCGATACACCGACGACGTGCTGCCGGGCCTCGACGAGGAGCCGGATGCTGAGTACCCGGAGGGCGGGGACGCGGCGTTGGCAGCACTGGAATCGGCACTGGATCGCCTCAGCCGCCGGACCGAGGAGGCGAACCGGCTCGCCGACGAGTGGAGCAGGCAATCCCTCGGCGACGACGGGGTGGCCGGGACGATCTTCGTGATCGCCGCCTACGCAGTGCGTCGACTGCAGGTGGAGGGAGCGCCGGCCGAGGTCGTCGACGGCCCTGACTGACGGGGTGCGACGATTGGCTGCATGACCGCAACCCTCGTCGCCAAGAACGTCTCCGGCGGCTACGCGCATCGCGTGCTGTTCGACCGGCTCGATCTGACCGTCTCGCCCGGCGACGTGGTCGGCGTGGTCGGTGCCAACGGGGCGGGCAAGACGACGCTCCTCCGGGTACTCGCCGGCGACCTGGATCCGTTGGAGGGAACGGTGACCCGGTCGCCGTCGGACGCCTTCGTCGGCTGGCTGCCGCAGGAGCACGAGCGGGTGGACGGCGAGACGGTCGGACAGTACGTCGCGCGCCGCACCGGGTGCGCAGCGGCGACCGCCGCCATGGATGCGGCTGCGGCCGCACTCGCCGACGAATCCGGCGACGGGGCCGATGCCTACGCGGCCGCACTCGACCACTGGCTCGCCACCGGTGCCGCCGATCTCGACGAACGACTCCCCGCAGTCCTCGCCGACCTCGGGTTCGGCACCGGCGAGGACGCGCCGGAAGAACAGCTGATGACCGGGCTGTCGGGCGGACAGGCCGCGCGCGTGGGACTCGCCGCGCTGCTGTGCTCCCGATTCGACATCGTCCTGCTCGACGAGCCGACCAACGACCTCGACCTCGACGGACTCGCCCGACTCGAAGACGTGGTGCAGGGCATGCGCGGCGGCGTCGTCCTGGTCAGCCACGACCGCGAGTTCCTGGCGCGCAGCGTCACCAGGGTGCTGGAACTGGATCTGGCCCAGCACACCAACACCGTCTACGGCGGCGGCTACGAGAGCTATCTGGAGGAGCGCGAGGTCGCCCGCAGGCACCGGCGCGAGGAGTACGAGGAGTACGCGGAGAAGAAGGCCGATCTCGTCGCCCGCGCGCGGGTGCAGCGCGAGTGGTCGAGTCAGGGCGTGCGGAACGCGATGAAGAAGAACCCCGACAACGACAAGGTGCGACGCAAGGCCGCGTCGGAGTCGAGCGAGAAGCAGGCGCAGAAGGTGCGGCAGATGGAGAGCCGGATCGCCCGGCTGGAAGAGGTCGTCGAACCGCGCAAGGAGTGGGTGCTGCAGTTCACGATCGGGGCGGCACCGCGGTCGAGCTCGGTGGTCTCGACGCTCAACGAGGCCGCACTGCGGCAGGGCGACTTCCAGTTCGGCCCGGTATCCCTGCAGGTGAACGCGGGGGAGCGGATCGGCATCACCGGGCCGAACGGGGCCGGGAAGTCGACGCTCCTGCGCCTGATCCTCGGGCACGCCGAGCCAGACTCGGGCACCGCGCGGCTCGGCGCCGATGTGGCGATCGGCGAGATCGATCAGGCTCGCGGTCTGTTCTCCGGACCCGAAGTCCTCGCCGATCGGTTCGAGGAGCTGGTGCCTGAGTTCACCACCGAGGAGGTGCGGACGCTGCTCGCGAAGTTCGGGCTCCGCGCCGACCACGTCGGACGCGCCACCGCGGATCTCTCGCCGGGGGAGCGGACCCGCGCGGCCCTCGCGCTGCTGCAGGCGCGCGGGGTCAACGTGCTGGTCCTCGATGAGCCGACCAACCACCTCGACCTCGCCGCCATCGAACAACTGGAGCAGGCCCTCGACTCCTACGACGGTGCGCTTCTGCTCGTCACGCACGACCGCCGAATGCTCGCGAACGTGAACGTCGACCGTCGGTGGCACGTCGAGGGCGGTCGGGTCCGCGAGCTCTGAGTCCGTGTACCCGCTCTACGACCACCGCAACGCCGCACCGGAGATGCGCGCCGCGGTCCAGCAGGCCTGTGCAGCCGGCGAGTCCGCGCTCTTCGTCAGCGGCATCGACCCCGGCTGGGGCAACGACCTCCTGCCGGTCCTCGCCAGCGGACTGAGCTCGGAGATCGAGCAGATCCGCTGCCAGGAGATCTTCGACTACTCCACCTACGCCGCCGAGGACTCGGTCCGCTACATCGTCGGCATGGGCCAGCCGATGGACTACGACCCGCCGATGGTGGTGCCGGGCATCCCCTCGATGGTCTGGGGCGGCCAGATCCGCCTCATCGCGCGCGAGCTGGGAGTGGAACTCGACGAGCTGCGCGAGGTGGTCGACCGGCGGCCCCTCGCCGCATCCGTGACGACGGCCCTCGGCGACTTCGCCGAAGGGACGCAGGGCGCGCTGCGCTTCGAAGTCCAGGGCGTCGTCGACGGCCGTCCGCTGATCGTCATCGAACACGTCACCCGCATCACCGGCGACGTCGCTCCCGACTGGCCGGTTCCTGCGGACGGCGGCGACGGCGCCCACCGGGTGATCATCGAGGGCCGACCACGCATCGAGATCACCATCGAGGCGACCGACGAGGGCGGCAACCGATCCGCCGGCGGCAACGCGACCGCGGCGAACCGGCTGGTCAACGCGATCCCGTGGTTGCGCACGGCTCCGCCGGGACTGTACGACGGGCTGGAGGTGCCGCTGGCGCCGAGTGCGTACCTGCGGACGACGCGACCGAACTGACAGGTCGTCGTGCGAGTGCCGGAGCGATGGTCAGCAACGCCGCCACGGCGAGCACGACGCCCAGGACGATCGGCGCCCGCAGCCCGAAGGTCGGGATCAGTGCCGAGCCGACCGCGGATCCGATGATCACGCCGAGCGTGATGAATGAGGCGTGCACGGTGTTCACGAGCGGTGAGGTGTCGCCCTCGCGCTGTACGCGCACAGCCATCGCCGGATTCATCGTGACGCCGACGAACCCGATGCCGATCATGAACAGAACGGCGACGGCGGGGACGCCGGCGAAGACGGCGAAGCCGAGCAGGAACAGGGCGTTGAGTCCGGTACCGACGAGCATCGTCGGAATGGTGCGGCGATCGGCGAGTCGTGCCACCACGATGTTCCCGATCAACGTCGCCGCGCCGTACGCGAGGAGCAGCAGCGGGACGACGCCGACCGAGAAGCCGGAGACCTCGGTGAGGATCGGCGTGAAGAAGCTGAAGGCCGCGAACGTGGCGCCGATGATGAGCGTGCTGGAGGCGAAGGCCAGCAGCAGGTGCGGGCGTCGCAGCACGGTGGCTCGGGTCGCCGCCGGCATGCTGTCTTCGACCGACGCGCCGGAGACGTGGACGAACGCGGCGATCAGCGCCGCCGCGACCACGGTGATCGCGGAGATGATCCAGAACGCGGCCCGCCAACCCCAGTGCCCGCCGACGAAGGTCTCCAGCGGCAAGCCGAGCAGGGTGCCGAGTGTCAACCCGTTCATCACGACGCCGATCGCCCGACCTCGCATGTCCTCGGCCACCAACCTCGAGCACAGGGAGAGCGCCAGGCCGAAGAAGGCCTGGGAGGCGACGCCGCTGATCACGCGCGCCACCACCATCACCGCGTACGACGGCGCCGCAGCCGCCAGAACATTGCCGACGAGGAAGATCGCGATGACGGTGAGGAGCGCGGACTTCGGGGCGACGCGCGTGAGCAGAACGGTGAGGATCGGGCCGCCGACCGCCATGGCGAGCGCGAAGATCGTGACCAGGTAGCCGATCCGCGTCAGGTCGGTGCCGAGCCCCTCCGCGAGCTGGGGCATCAGTCCGGCGACGGCGAACTCGCTCGTCACGAGGGCGAAGACGCCCGCGGCGAGGATGTACACCGCAGGCGGTGTGGGTCGGGTCGTGGAAACGGAAGTCATCATCTTCTTTCTGTAATCAAGAGTCCAAAATCGAGACATGCGTGAGCGGGCGGCGAGGCGGGGTGGATCAGGCGAACAGAGCGTGCATTCCGGCCAGGGCGATGCGACGCAACTGCGCCGCCCCGACGCCGGTCTGCGCGGTGACGCGGATCCCGGAGATGACGGTGTTGACCAGCATCGCGCCGGTCTCGGCGTCGATCGCGGTCGTGATGCTGCCGTCGGCGTGCCCGGCTCGGAGTGCGTCGGCGACCAGGGCGGTGCGATCGCGGACGTCGCGGTCCAGGATGTGGGCGACGCGCTCGTCGCGGTCGCGGAGGTCGGGGCTCATCAGGCCGTGGACCACCATGCAGCCGGCGGCGTGCCCGTCCCGCGCTGCGGCCTCCTCGTCGGCGATCACGACGTCGATCAGTGTGCGGAGGCGATCGACGGCGAGGGTGCCGGTGTCGGTGAGGATCTCGGTCTGCCTCATGCGGACCGTCTCGATGTAGCGCTCCAGGGCGCGGACGAAGAGCTCGTCCTTGCTGACGAAGGTGTTGTACAGGCTGCTGCGGCGCACGCCGGCCGCCTCGCAGAGACGTTCGGTCGAGGTGTCTGCGAAGCCGTGGATCCGGAACTGTCCGGCCGCCGCGTCGAGCACGGCGGTCTCGTCGAAAGTGCGTGGTCTGCCCATGGCGGTCACCGTAACAGATATTGGACTATAAATTCCAAAATGGTCGGGGTGTGTGGATCGCTGCCGAACAGAATCGGCCGACACCCGCGGATGCGGGCATCGGCCGATTCTTCGCTCAGGCGGGGTCGATCAGTTGAACTCGGATCCCGGGTGGAAGCGCTGCACGCGACGCAGGGTGTTCTGGTCGGTGTGGTGCATCTCGGTGCCGGTCGCCGCCAGCTTCAGCAGCAGGTCGGACGTGTAGCTGAAGGTGTCCTCGTCGATGATCGTGAAGGTGCTCTTGAAGTCCTTGATCTCGGCGCGCTGCATCAGGTACTTGTTCTGCAGGATGCCGTACGACGGGTCGCCGGGGGTGGCGTCGAAGTGGATCTCGGTGTCGTGCGGGCCCGCCGAGCTGCCGGCCTGGATCGCGATGCCGCGGCCGAAGACCACCGTGCGCATGACCTCACCGTTGGCCTTGTCCCAGAGGAGGAAGCCGACCTCGTCGTGGAAGGCGTCCATGCCCTCTTCGCCGTGGCGCCACGCGGTCATGGTGTAGTTCATGCCCCAGAGGCTCTGCTGGCCGTTCTCCTGGATCGGGATCGGCTTGAAGACGGCGCGCTCGAAGTACGAGGTGTGGCTCGTCTCGTCGTCGTTGTTGTGGTACGAGAGGTCCACGCCGACGTTGCCTTCCCAGACGCCGACCAGTGGCGTCAGCGGGCCCAGCTTCTGCGGGCCGCGGATGTCCTTGATCTCCGGAACGGGTGTGCTCATGACTTTCTCCAATCGTCGGGGCTGACGAGCGTCGGCGGGTCAACGCAAGAAATTTGCGCTGGCACATGTGTTGCTCACCGCAAGTCTTGCACATAGCAAGACTTGATTCAGTCAAATCAGCGACTTTGTCGTGACTTGTTCACCACACGGTCATAACGGTAGATGCCGACGCAGGACCTCGTCCGAGGATTCAGCGTCCAGCGCCGCGTGAACCTGCCGAAGGGCCGCCGCGCAGGCGGCTCGAACCTCCGGATCCAAGTCCGCCAGAGCCGCCCTGAGCACGCGACGTCGATGCTCGGTCGCCCGCACGACGACGGCCCGCCCGGCGTCGGTCAGTTCCAACATCACGACGCTCCGGTTGTCGGGGTCGGTGCCGCGAACCAGGTGACCGGAGGCGTCGAGGCGATCGGCCAGCCGGGTGATCGACGAGCCGACCACGCCCAGGGCGGCGGCGCAGGCGGTGGAAGTCGACGGTCCCGATTCGTGAAGCGTCAACAGGAGGCGGAACTGCGGCAGCGAGACGTCCATGCCCTCGACACTCCGCAGGGCGACGCCCACGAGGTCGCGCGTCGCGGTCTCGAAGGCGAGGACTTCGGTGGGGTGCACCGCGTCGCGAGAGGTCGAGTCAGCGGCACCGAGGGACATGCCGCGAGTATGACACGGATCGGCGATCAGGCGTCGTCGCGCAGCCGCTCCTCGACGCGCTCCACCTTCGCGCTGATCTGCCCCGAGAATCCCTCGCGCATATCGGCTTTCAACACGAGGCTCACGCGGGGACTGGTGGCGGCGACCGCCTCGCACGCAGCCTTGATCACGGCCATGCACTCGTCCCACTCGCCCTCGATGGTGGTGAACATCGACGTGGTCTCGTTCGGCAGCCCGGACGCGCGCACCACGCGGACTGCTTCGGCGACGGCGGCACTGACCGAGCCGTCGGCGCTGTCGGAGGTTCCGGGGGCGATGGAGAAGGCGAAGAGCATGACCGCAGATTACTCGGGTCGGCCGGCCTGCGGACCCGACGCCGTCTCATGGGATCGCGCGGCTTCGATGAGTGCCGCCAACACAGTCTGCACGGCCAGGCGCTCGGCTCGATCGGGACGCATCAGTGCCGACAGGTAGCGGCGCGCCGGGACGTCGACGATCTCGCGGAGGACGAAGGAGGCGTCGACGCGCGTCGTGTACCTGGGGAGGACTGCGAGACAATCGGTCGCGGCGACGAGGTGCTCGATCAGGCGGTTGTCGCGCAGACGCTGGGCCACCCGCGGTGGCGCGCCGAGGGCCTGCTCGATGCCGCGCAGCACCGAGTCGAACGGATAGCCGCGGGGGACGCCGAGCCAGGTCTCATCGGCGACGTCCGCCGCCCGCAGGCGTCGCTTCGCCGCGAGTGGATGGTCGGCGCGCATGGCGATGTCGAGCGGTTCGGTCACCAGGTCGCGCACCACCAGCCCCGCCGATCCGATCGGTCGCGGTCCGTCGAGACTGTGCGCGACGACGATGTCGTAGTCCGCGGTCATGGCGGCGAACTCGGACTCAGCGGGATCCACGTCGTCGAGCCGCAGGGAGATCCGCCGCTCGTCGGCCGTCGCCAGCAGGTGCGGGAAGAGCAGGGCCGCCGCGCTCTGGAAGGCGTTGACCGAGACGTCGCCGCCGGGGTCGCGGCGGTACGCGTCCCACCGGGCCTGGACCGCGGCGATCGCGGTGTCGACCTCGACGCCGCCTGCGGCGAGAAGCCGACCGGCATCAGTCAGTCGAAGACCGCGACCGTCGGGCTCCACCAGGTTCATTCCGAAGTCGCGCTGCGCGGTCCGCAGCTGCTGGGAGACCGCGGACACGGTGCGGTGCGTCGCCTGGGCCACCGCGGTCACGCTGCCGCGCTCGTCGAGTTCTCGAAGAAGTTGCAGGTGACGCACATCCATGAAGTCAACCTACAGTGAATATTCAAATCATTTCAGTTGTGCTGAACTCATGGGTGGGACGACGATGGATCCATGCCGATGCGCCACCGTCTCCTCGCCATCACCGTCGCAGCGTTCTGGGGCATCAACTTCATCGCGATCCACTACTCCCTCGAAACGTTCCCTCCGTTCCTGTGCGCCGCCCTGCGCTTCGGCCTGATCGCGATTCCGACGGTGCTGTTGGTTCCCCGCCCGAATGTCGAATGGCGCTGGCTCGTCGGATTCGGCATCGGCTTCGGCTTCCTCCAGTTCGCGTTCCTGTACTGGGGGATGGCGGCGGGCATGCCGGCCGGTCTGGCGTCACTGGTGCTGCAGGCGTCGGCGCCGTTCACCGTGGTGCTCGGCGCGGTGTTCCTGCGCGAGCGCCTCACCCCGGTCCGATTCGCAGGCATCGCGATCGCGGTGATCGGACTGGCCGTGGTGGGCTGGGAGCAGTCGGAGAACGCGGCGATCCTGCCGTTCCTCCTCACCCTTGCGGGCGCCCTCGGCTGGGCCATCGGCAATGTCTGCAACCGTCAGGCGCGTGCCGCGGATCCGCTGCGCCTGACGCTCTGGATGTCGGTGATCCCGCCCGTCCCGCTCCTGATCGTCAGCCTGGTCGTCGAACGACCGGCTCGGATCGAGGCGGCCCTGCGCGAAGGCGCGAGCCTCGACGGACTCCCCGCCACGCTCGGTCTGCTGTACACCATCGTCATCGCTACCCTGGCCGGCTCCGGAATCTGGACCTGGCTGATGACGCGCCATCCCGCAGGCGTCGTCGCGCCCTTCTCGATGCTGGTCCCGGTGTTCGGCATGTCGGCCGCGTGGATCGTCCTCGGGCAGGCCGTGACTCCGATCGAGGCGGTCGGCGGCGTGCTGGTGGTGGGCGGCGTGTTGCTCGGTTCGGCGGTCCGGAAGTCGCGGCGGGCGGGTGTCGATGTGACTCCTCCCGCGGTGGCGCAGGATGATGGGACGGCCCTGGCCGCGACGACGAGTATTCGGGGGATGCATGAAGTGGACGACCGGTCTCCAGCAGTTCCGCGAGGGGTTGACGCGTGCGGGACTGTCGGTCACCTACGATGACCTCGGCAGGTTGCTGAGGCCTTCGGTCAGGTTCGACGAGGCGCCGGATCTCCCGTCAGAGGGTTTCGGAGAGTCCCAGGCATCGCACGCCGACTGCCACCAGACGACCTCCACGTCGATGCTGAGTTCGAGGCTCGGCGGATCGTCCCGACGATCGAATGGACGGTGGCGCCCGACGAATCGGCGGAGGCCCGGGACATCCTCGGAACTCCCAGTGCGATCGAGGCGTACGAGGAGCTCATCGGTGCGTCCGACGACCGATTGAACACCCGGCTGCTCGGGCACCCGGACCCGCTGCAGGGGGACATGCAGGACACGTGCCAACTCGCCGGCCACGGACTCTGGGACGGGTCGTCCGACCCGCGGGTGGCCGAGTTGCGCCGGGGTTCCGGAGAGTGGCGGCTACTCGCTCAGATCGACAGTCACGAGGATCTGGGAATGATGTGGGGCGACTGCGGACGCCTCTATTTCTGGATCCGCGATGCGGATCTGCGGACCCGGAACTGGGACGCGGTGTGGGCGATCATGCAGTGTCACTGATCCGGAGCGCCATGACCCCGGCTCGATGAACCCGCATGCGTCCGCCCCGGTCACGGCTGCAGAATCGCGCGGCCGGTGACCCGGCCCGCATCGAGGTCGTCGAACGCGCGCTGGAAGTCGTCGAGCGGGTACACGGTGCTCTCCACCGTCAGCTTCTGCTGAGCGGCCAGGGCGATCACCTCGGTCAGGTCCGCAAGAGTGCCGCCGTACGACTTCCGGATGTCGACGCCCCAGGGCAGCGCGCGGGTGTCGGCGTCGGCGCCGAACCGGAGTCCGCCGCCGCCGAGGCCGACGAGCCGCACCACGCCCTCCGGTGCGACGATGCTCGTCGCGAGGTCGACCGTCGGTTGCACACCCGCGAAGTCGAACACCGCGTCGACGCCGTAGCCGTCGGACTCGGCGAGGATCTGCTCGGCCGCGTCGCCGCGTGAGTCGACGGCGAGGTCGGCGCCGTGCCTGCGCGCCAAGTCCAGCTTGTCGTCCGACATGTCGACGGCGATGATGCGGGCACTGGTGGATGCGTGCAGGATCTGCACCGCCAGGTGGCCGAGGCCGCCGACACCGATCACGACCGCGGTGGAACCCGGGGTCAGTCGGTCGCGCACCGAGTTGATCGCGCGCATCGGCGTGAGCGCGGCGTCGGCGAGCGGTCCGGCGGTCACCGGATCGATGTCGCCGAGCGGCAGTGCGTGCCGAACCGGCACCAGCATGTACTCGGCCATCGCACCGTCGGGGCCGAGCCCGGGAGTCGGCGGATGGTTGTGACGGCCACCGGAGACGCACGCGTTGTCGCGGCCCATCACGCACGGACGGCAGTGTCCGCAACTCCAGATGAGGTTCACGAGCACGGGGTCGCCCTCCGTCACTCCGGTCACGCCGGCACCCAGCGCGTCGATCCACCCGGATCCCTCGTGGCCGAGAGTCAAGGCCGGGCCGGGCCACGGGCTCTTCAGGTGCAGGACGTGGAGGTCGGAGTGGCACAGACCGGCGCCTGCCACCTTCACGCGCACCTGGCCGGGGCCGGGCTCCGGGATCGGGGTCTCGACGAGTTCGAGAGTGCCTGGTGAGGTCAGCTTCACTGCGCGCATTGTTTGCTCCATCAACGATTCCCGGGACAGTGGAGACGCTAGGCGGCGAGCGGCGTCCGTGTGGTCGCTTTCCGAGGGATGCGGTGCGCGTCGCATCCCGGTCCGGACGCGCGCCACCGGGTACGGTCGGGACCAGCCGATCTACTTCGACACGCCGTTCATCGACCCTGGAGGCACCCATCCGTCGCGCACTGCTCCTCACCGTCCTCCTCGCCGTCGCGGGTCTCGGCGTCACCGCGTGCGGTGGCGACTCCGGTGATGCCGCCACGACCGTGACGAAGACCGTCGTCAGCACGGCCCCCGAGGGACCCGCCACGACGTCGGCGCCCGGCAACTCCGGGATCGTCCCGCCCAACCTGCGCGCCGACGCGCTCTGCCGGAATGGCGGCGATTCGAGCGACCAGGCGTGCGTGATCCGCGGCGAGAAGGTCACCGGCGAACTCGACTTCACGCGCTACCGCGTCGTGAAGCTGATCGACGTTCAGATCTCCGGCGACGTCGAGATCTCCGGCGCCAAGGAAGCCGTCGTGACCGGCTCGACGTTCGCCAAAGACCTCGACATCGAGTCGACCGGCGGGATCGTGGTGAAGACGTCGACGATCAACGGGGAACTCGAGCTCACCGGCGCCCAGCATGCGACCGTCGTCAAGAACACGATCGGCGGCGACCTGACATGCGACGTCCGCCGTGCGAACGGCACCGGCAACCGGGTGACCGGAAACCGAACCGGAGTGTGCAGCACCCTGCGCCGCTGAGAGCGACACCTCCTCTTCCTCAACCGACTACTCCTGCGACCGACATCTCCCGCAACCGACTACGGTGATGCTCGTCACGGCATACGCGGCGCGGCCGCACGGATCGACGGGATCGTCACATGGACAGGTACACGGATCAGGGAATCGGGAATTGGCCCACGATTCATCGCGTGCGGCACCCGCATCGGGTCGCGCTGATCGACGCCGCGAACGGCGCCGAACTCACCTTCGAGGACCTGGATCTGCGCACCAACGCACTCGCCGACGTCCTCCGCGGCATGGGGATCGGCAAGGGCGACCGCGTCGCGCTCGTGACTCTGAACAGTCCACAGATGCTCGAGGTGATCTTCGCCGTCGCGAAACTCGGCGGTGTGGCCGTGCCGATCAACTGCCGACTGCAGGCGCCTGAAGTCCAGTACATCCTCGGCGACAGCGGTGCGCGGGTCGTCTTCTCCTCCCCGCAGACCGCGACGGTGGTGGCCGCGGCCGTCGACGGGACGGACGTCGCGGAGATCATCGAGATCCCGTCCGGGGAGCAGCGCACCGCGGGGGAGCCGTCGCGCTACGAGGAGCTGATCACCGGCGGCGACACCGAGCGGGCCGAGGCCGACGTCGCCCCCGACGACCTGGCCATGCTGATGTACACCTCGGGCACCACGGGATTCCCCAAGGGCGCGATGCTGACGCACGCCAACCACCACTGGAACGCGATCAACAATCTGGTCGCGGTGGAGGGCGTCGGCCCCCGCGACATCAGCCTCGCCGGTGCGCCGCTGTTCCACATCGGCGCGCTCGGCATCTTCAGCCTGCCGCTGCTGTACGGCGGCGGCACCACCGTCGTCCTGGAGACCTTCACCCCGGACGCGTGGCTGGCGGCCGTCGAGCGGCACCGTGTCACCGTCGCGTTCGCCGTCCCTGCGATGTGGGCGGCGATCGATGCGGCGCTCGCTGAGTCCGAGACCGATCTCAGCTCCCTGCGGTTCGGGCTGTGCGGCGGCGCACCGTGCCCGGTGGTCCTCATCGAGAGCCTGACCCGGCGCGGCGTCCGCTTCGCCGAGGGCTTCGGCCTCACCGAGACCGCACCCATCGCCTGCGTCCTCGACATCGAGGACACCGTCCGGTTCGCGGGTTCGGTCGGCAAGCCCGCGCTGCACGTGGATCTGAAGGTCGCCGACGCGCAGGGTGCCGAGGTTCCGCGGGGGACCATCGGCGAACTCCTGGTCCGCGGACCCAACGTCTTCGTCGGGTACTGGAACAAGCCGGAGGCCTCCGCCGAAGCGCTGCGCGACGGGTGGTTCTTCACCGGTGACCTCGCGACCTGTGACGACGCAGGCTACTACCGGATCGTCGACCGCAAGAAGGACATGATCGTCAGCGGCGGTGAGAACGTCTACGCCTCCGAGGTGGAGCAGGTGATGCACCGGCACCCGGCGGTCGGCGAGGTCGCCGTGATCGGGATCCCCGACGACAAGTGGGGCGAGTCGGTGACCGCCGTCGTCGCGGTGAAGCCGGACGCCGAGGTCAGCGAGGCGGATCTGATCACGTGGACACGCGAGCAGATCGCCCACTTCAAGAGTCCCCGAGCCGTCCACTTCGTCGACGCCCTCCCGCGCACCGCGACCGGCAAGATCCTCAAGCGCGACCTGCGGAAGCGGTGGACCGAGGACGGGTCGGCGGTGCAGCGGTAGCGACTCGACTCATCGTCCCGCTCGCTAACCTGGGGGCATGGATGCGGCGGGGGAGTTCGGTCAACCCACGGTGATCGAGGTCCGCGGGGCGCGGGTCCACAACCTGCGCGACGTCGACGTCGACATTCCGCTGCAGCGGCTGGTCGCGATCGGCGGTGTGTCCGGGTCGGGGAAGTCGTCCCTGGCGATGGGCGTGCTCTACGCCGAGGGTTCACGGCGGTACATCGAAGCGTTGTCGACCTACACGCGTCGGCGGATGTCGCACGCGCCGCGCGCGGCGGTCGACTCGGTGCGCCACGTCCCCGCGGCCCTCGCTCTGCGGCAGCGACCGGCAGTCGCGGGCGTCCGCAGCACGTTCGGCACGTCCACCGAACTGCTCAACGTGCTCCGGCTGATGTTCTCGCGCCTCGCGTCGCACCGCTGTCCGAACGGACACCGCGTGCCGCCGACGATCGACGTCGCAGTCGGCCTCGACTTCACCTGCCCCGAGTGCGGGGTCACGTTCACCCCGCCCGGCGCGGAAGCGCTGGCCTTCAACTCGGGCGGCGCGTGCCCCACCTGCCAGGGCACCGGGCAGGTCCGCGGGATCGACGACGCGACGCTCGTCCCGAACCCCGACGAGACGATCGCCGACGGTGCCGTCCGTCCGTGGTCGATGTTCGGACTCACGGTGATGCCGCAGGTCGCGGAGGCCTTAGGCGTCCGGATCGACGTCCCGTACCGCGAGCTCACCGACGCCGAGCGCGAGATCGTGATGAACGGGCCGGACGAGAAGCGGCACATCGCGGTCCGCTCCAAGAACGGCAAGCTCTTCGAATTGAACTTCACCTACCGGAACGCGCGGCGCGCGGTCGAGGAGGCGCTGAGCAAGGCGACGACGGAGAAGGGCCTGGCGCGCGTCAACCGATTCATCACCGTGCACGACTGCCCCGACTGCGGCGGCACCCGGCTCAGTGAAGCCGCCCGAGCACCGCGGATCGACGGGATCGGGCTGGCCGACGCCGCCGCGATGACCCTCGACGCCGTCATCGCGTGGGCCGACACCGTGCCGCCGACGCTCCCGCCGGACATGACGGCGATGGCGCAGAACCTGGTCGTGACGCTCCTCGGCACAGCCGGTCGCCTGCACGAACTGGGCCTGGGCTACCTAACGCTCGACCGCGCCGCGTCGACCCTCTCCACGGGCGAACGCCAACGCGTCCAACTCTCCCGAGCGGTGCGCAACGAGACCACCGGCGTCCTCTACGTGCTCGACGAGCCGTCGATCGGACTGCATCCCTCCAACGTCGACGGACTGGTCGGGGTGATGCGCGACCTGCTCCGCGACGGCAACTCGGTGGTCGTGGTGGACCACGACGTCCAGGTGCTCGTCGAGGCCGACTGGGTGATCGAGATCGGTCCCGGCTCCGGAGCGGACGGCGGCACAGTCGTCGCCGAGGCGCCGCCCGCCGGACTCTCCGCAGCCGCCGGTTCGCGACTCGCAGGCTTCCTCGACGGATCGGAAGCCGTGGTCGTCCGCGACCGGGTCGCGGCGGAACGAACCTTCGCGGCCGGTCGGATCGTCGTGGAGGCCACCGCGTTCCGCACGGTGGCGCCGCTGTCACTGGAGATCCCGAAGAACCGCCTGACCGTCGTGACCGGGGTGTCGGGCTCGGGGAAGTCGACGCTGGTGCTGGAGACGCTGGTTCCCGCACTGACAGCCGACGGGGACCTCCCGGCCCACGTCGCGAGCGTCGACGCGGACGGCGTCGGCCGCGTCCAGGTGGTCGACGCGGACCCGATCGGCGTCAACGTCCGCTCCACCGTCGCCACCTACAGCGGCGTCATGGACGACCTCCGCCGCGCCTACGCGGCCACCACGGATGCAGCCGCGGCAGGCCTGACCGCCGCAGACTTCTCGTACAACACCGGCAGCCTGCGCTGCGAACGCTGCTCGGGCACCGGGCAGGTGGTCCTCGACGTCCAGTTCCTGCCCGACCTCGACATCGTCTGCCCCGACTGCGACGGCACCCGCTTCGGGCCTGCAGCGCAGCGGATCCGCCGCCCGGTCGGCGAGCAGCCGGGACTGTCGCTGCCCGAAGCCCTGTCGCTGCCCGAAGTTCTGTCACTGTCGGTGGCCGCCGCCGTCGACCGAATCGGCGACATCCGTCGGATCCGCACCAAGCTGCAGACGCTCGTCGACCTGGGGCTCGGCTACCTCACCCTCGGGGAGGCGACGCCCGCGCTCTCCGGTGGGGAGGCGCAACGCCTGAAACTGGCCGCCGAGCTGGGCCGCGATCAGGCCGCCACGATGTTCGTCTTCGACGAGCCCAGCGTCGGCCTGCACCCGCTCGACGTCCGCACCCTGATCCACGTGCTGCAGCGGCTCGTCGACCAGGGGGCGACCGTCGTCGTCATCGAGCACGACCTCGATCTCATCGCCAACGCCGACCACGTGATCGACCTCGGCCCAGGAGGGGGAGCGGCCGGCGGTCGTATCGTGGCGAGCGGGACCCCCGAGCAGATCGCCGCCTCCGCGGACAGCATCACCGGCAGCTACCTGGCGAAGCACCTCCGTTGACGGTGGTGGCCTGAATCACACGCAGGCCTGTCACACGCTCGCGTGGCACGGTGTCCTATGAGCAACCAATCGGAAACGAACTCCTTGGAGGTTGTCATGAAGGTCGTGGTGGTAGGAGCGGGGTACGCGGGGACGGTGGCGGCGAACCGCCTGGCACGGCGGGCGCGCGAGGCCGAGGTGACGATCGTCAATCCGCGGGTCGACTTCGTGGAACGGATCCGACTGCACCAGCTCATCGCCGGAACCGACAGCGCCGCGCGACCGCTGGCCGACGTCCTCGACCGCCGCGTGAGCGTACGCGTGGCATCGGTGGACAAGATCGGCGACGGCGTGGTGCGGCTCGACGACGGCACGGAACTCGATTTCGACCGGCTCGTCTACGCGGCCGGAGGAGCGGTGACCGCACCGCGGGGCACCCTTGCGGTCGGCGGGGTCGACGACGCCCGCGAGGCCGCACAGCGCCTCGGCGCGCTGCCCGAGGGCAGCGTCGTCGACGTGATCGGCGGCGGCCTCACCGGTGTCGAGACCGCCGCAGAGGTCGCGTCGGAACGCGCCGACCTCACGGTCCGGCTCATCAGCGACGGTCCGCTCGCGCCATCGTTGGGCGAGCCGGCACGTCGGCGGGTGGAGCAGGTTCTCGACGGACTGCACGTCCAGCGGATCCGAGGCACGTGGGACGACGACGGGCAGGCGCAGTTGACGCTCTGGGCCGTCGCCCGGCAGGTCAGCGACGTCGCCCGTCGCAGCGGGTGGGCCGTGGACGACGACGGCCGCGTGATCGTCGACGAACGACTCCGCAGCGTCAGCGATCCGCGCGTCTACGCGGTCGGCGACGCCGCGGCGGTCCCGCGCTCGCGGATGAGCTGCCAGGCGGCACTCCCGCAGGGCACCTACGCGGCCGACGCGATCGTGCGCGAACTCCGCGGACGCACGGCCCGGCCGTACTCGATGGGGTTCGCGGCGCAGTGCGTCTCCCTCGGGCGGAGCGACGGCGTGGTGCAGCGGGTCCACCGCGACGACAGCCCGGCCGGCTTCTGGCTCGGCGGTCGCACCGGTGCGCTCGTGAAGGAACAGGTGTGCCGGAGCACCATGATCATCGCGCGCACCTCTCGCAACGCCTGGCTTCCGGGACCGTCATGACCGGGCCCGCCGAACGCACCGAGCAGGTCCCGGGTCTGGCGGACTTCGCGGCGCACCGACCGCTCCTGTTCTCGATCGCCTACGAGATCCTCGGCTCGGTGGCCGACGCCGAGGACGTGCTCTCCGAGAGCTGGCTGAAATGGCAGGACGGCGACCGCAGCGACGTCGAGAATCCGCGCGCCTACCTGGCGCGGATCGTCACGCGGCAGGCGCTCAACGCGGCACGATCGGCGAGTCGCCGCCGCGAGACGTACGTCGGCCCGTGGCTGCCCGAACCGCTCGAGGAACCGAGCGAGGACACCGGACTCGACCACGTCCTCACCGGGGAGGCGGTGACGACCGCGATGCTCCTGGTGCTGGAGTCGCTGACCCCCGACGAGCGCGCCGTCTTCGTGCTCCGCGAAGTGTTCGACTTCGGGTACCCGGAGATCGCCGACGCCGTCGGCAAGACCCAGCCGACCGTCCGGCAGATCGCCCACCGTGCGCGCAATCACGTCCGGGCCCACCGGACGACGGCCGTCGCGGATCCCACGCAGGCACAGGCCGTCGTCGAACGGTTTCTGCTGGCCGCAGCGACCGGCGAGGTCCAGACGCTGATGGATCTGTTGGCGCCCGGCGTGGTCTACCTGGGCGACGGCGGGGGCGTGGTCGCCGCGGCTCGCCGCCCCGTCGAAGGGGCCGACCATGTCGCGCGGATGCTGATCGGCCTGTTGAAACGGGCATCGGTGGAGAGCGACGTCGGCATGCGGATGACCACCGCCAACGGGATGCCTGCGGTGGTCGTGACCATCGACGGCGACCTCGACACCGTGATGAGCGTCGAGGTCGCCGACGGTCTGGTGACCGCGGTCTACGCGGTCCGGAATCCTGAGAAGCTCGAGGGCTTCCGGATCAGTTCGGACCGCCGGGACGGTTCTTCGTCCTGACCCCCGGCCGATCCAGGACGCCACGCGTCCGCGACAGCCGGTAGTCGATGCGGTCGTCGACGTACTCGCGCAGGTTCGGATCCTCCGGAATGGTGTGGAAGACCTCGCCGGCGATGAACTCGGTGGCCGCATCGAGCCGTTGCTGACGCTCGGCGTGCTGCAGTTTCTGATTCTCGAATCGCAGTCCGCGGATCGTCGCGATGCACATCATGGCCAGCACGATGCTGAACGGCAGCGCGGTGGCGAGCGACGCCGCCTGGAGGGACCGTAATCCACCCGCGAGCAGCAGCGCGATGGCGACGACGCCCTCCAGACCGGCCCACAGCACGCGTGACCACACCGGCGGGTTCGGGTGACCGCCCGAGGCCAGCATGTCGACCACCAGCGACCCTGAGTCCGACGAGGTGATGAAGAAGATCGCGACCAGCATGATGCCGAGGATCGAGAACACGGTGCCCAGCGGCAGGTCGGTGAGCACCTGGAACAGCGAGCCCTCCGCCGACACCACCTGGGTCTCGACGCCGTCGACGACCTTCGTCTCGACGAGGTCCTTCGCACCGAAGAACTGGCGGTGCAGACCGGTGCCGCCGAGCACCGAGAACCACACGAAACCGACGAGGCTCGGCACCAGCAGGCAGCCCGCGATGAACTCGCGGACGGTGCGGCCGCGGGAGATGCGGGCGATGAAGACGCCGACGAACGGCGCCCACGCGATCCACCAACCCCAGTAGAAGATGGTCCAGTCGCTCAACCAGCCCTGCGCCTCGTCGCCTTGAAACGCGCCGACGTCGAGAGTCATGTCGAAGTTGTTGGCGAAGTAGACACCCAGCGACTGCACGAAGTTCTTGAGCAGGAACAGCGTCGGGCCGATCAGCAGCATCGCGATCACCAGCAGCCCGGCCAGCGACAGGTTGATGTTCGAGAGCCACTTGATCCCGGTGCCGAGACCGCTGACCACCGACATGGTCGCGAGGAACGTGATCACCACGATCAGCGTCACCAGCAGGGCGTTGTCGGCGGTGCCGATGACACCGATCGACTCCATGCCCGCGGAGATCTGCTGAACACCCAGACCCAGCGACGTGGCGACACCGAACATGGTTCCGCAGACGGCGAGGACGTCGATGACATCGCCCGCCCATCCCTTGACGCGGTCGCCGAGCAACGGCTCCAGCGCCCACCGGATGGAGACCGGGCGGCCGCGACGATGGATCGCGTAGGCGAGGGCCAGTCCGATGACCGCGTACACCGCCCACGGATGCAGACCCCAGTGGATGAAGGTCTGCGCCATCGCCAGCCCGGCGAGGTCGCCCTCGTCGCCGCTCCACCCGGGTTTGGGCTGCACGGTGGCGTAGGTCAGGGGTTCGCCGACGCCGTAGAACACCAGGCCGATGCCCATGCCCGCGGCGAACAGCATGCAGAACCAGCTGATGCGGCCGAACTCCGGCTTCTCCTCCGGCTTGCCGAGCCGGATCCGCCCGAGCTTCGAGAAGCACAGGCCGACGGTGAACACCACGAAGCACGCGATGATCAGCATGTAGTACCAACCGAGGTTCGTCACGATCCAGTTCTGGACGTCGGTGAAGAACGTGCTCGTCCCGTCCGGGAACGCGACGGCGATGATGCTGACGGCGACGATGATCGCCAGCGACGGCCAGAAGACGGCGGGCGCGATCCCGCCCCTGCCGAGTCGCACCCCCTGACGTTTCAGCTTCTCGGTGATCTGTTCGTCGGTGTCGTTCTCGGCGACGTGCCAACTGTCCGGGACGGGTGCGATGCTCGGTACGATCGGGGTGGTCTTCTTGGTGAACGGATCCACCAAGACGGTGGCGGCACGACGGACCCCGTTCTCGGCCGAATCGTCGGCCCCGGGAGGCGAAGGTGGGACGTCCGAGCCGTAGCGGGCGGCGGCTGCGGACAGACTACTGTCGGGATTCTCACTATCGTCAGACATGGCCTCCACCATGGGGGCCGTGACCTCAGGTTTCAAACCCGAACGGCGATTGTCCAGATCACAGCGCGTGTCAGATTCTCCTCACTCGTGTCGGATTCTCCTCAACCGTGTCAGATTCTCCTCAACCTCCCCTCATCTGACTTCCGTACGGTGGAGTGCATGCCGGATCTCCTCCTGATCGTCATCCTCGCGCTGATCGTGTTCGGCGCGTTCTCCCTCCTCCGCAACCGGTCCAACGGCGTCCAGAACCAGCACCTCCGACTGGACGACGCCAAGGCTGATGCACGGCAGGCCATCGAACGACTCGGCGGCCAGGTGTACTCGCTGAATCCGGGCGACGATCCCGCCGCGACACAGGCGCTCGCCGACGCCGGCGAACGCTTCACCGCCGCAGGCTCACAGATCGAGCAGGCGACCACACCGGGCCAGGCGATGCTCGCCAAGCAGACCGCTGTCGAAGGGCTCTACTACATCCGTGCCGCGCGGACCGCGCTGAAGTTCGACCCCGGCCCGCCCATCCCGGAGTTGGACGGGCAGCGTGCGGCGGGATCGGTGACCGAGGACCGCACGGTCGATTTCGAGGGGCAGTCGGTGGCGGCGTCGCCCGCGCCCTCGAAGCAGACCCCCAACTACTTCCCGGGCGGGCGGGTGGCCGGCCGCGCCGTTCCCGCCGGCTGGTATTCGACGCCCTGGTGGCGTCCCGCACTGATAGCCGGTGCGTGGGGCGTCGGCTCGGCCTTCCTGTTCACGTCGCTCTTCTCGGGGATGGACGGCGTGTCGTCCGAGGTGGCGGCCGGTGACTTCGACGGGGGCGGCTTCGACGATGGAGGCTTCGACGGCGGGGGATTCGACGGCGGGGACGTCGACGGCTCGGGTTTCGACGGCGGCGGGTTCGGTGACTTCGGTGGCGGTGACTTCGGGGGCGGGGACTTCGGCGGGTTCGACTTCTGATCGTCGTCCCACGACCGGGGCTTGACCTTCACACGATGAGAAGGTGTGGAGTTCACCTCTGACAGGAGGTGGTCCCCATGACCGACCAGCACACCCGAACCGACGACGTGATCCGGGCGCTGCGCGCACCGTCGTCCACCACGCGACTGCGGGCGGCGCTGGCCGCAGGCACCGATCCCGAGCCGCGGTGCATCGCGGTCCTGATCGAGCGGTGCGGGGTGGAACCGGACTTCTACGTCCGGGACATGCTCACCTGGGCGCTGACCCGGCACGACGTCGACACGGTCCTGCCCGCCGTGACGGCAGAACTCACGTCGCCGAACCCGCAGGCGCGCAGTCAAGCACTGCACACGATCTCCAAGCTCGGCGATCCCGAGTCGTGGACGCCGACGGTCGAGGCGTTGATGACCGACCCCGACGACGAGGTGGCGCGCACCGCCTGGCGGGTCGCCGCGGCACTGGCGCCCGCCACCGAGGTGCGGGCCGTCGCCGCGATCCTGACGTCCCAGTTCGGCCGCGGCGGGCCCGACGTGCATCGCAGTCTCAGTCGGGCCTTCGCCGAAATCGGCGACGCGGCGCTGCCCGCCGTGCGACAGTCTCAGACATCGTCCGACCCCGTGGTCCGCGGTCACGCGGTCGCGACCGAAGCCCTGATGCGCGACCCCGAGTCCAGTTTCGCCTTCGACATCGACGCCGCATGACGACTCGCGGCGCTCGGGCCCGCAGCGTCGACGGTGGACGGGGCTGCAGTGGACGGGACGGCGGTGGACGGGGCGGCGGTGGACGGGAAGACGGCGGACGGGACGACGATCTAGAAGGAGCGGCGCGGTGCGAATCGGAGAAGTCGCGAGACGGTCGGGCGTCAGTGCACGGATGCTGCGGCACTACGACGACCTCGGCCTGGTGCGGCCCGGCGGTCGCACGTCGGCGGGGTACCGGGATTACACGCCCGCCGATGTCACCCGCATCTTCCACGTCGAGAGCCTCCGCACGTTGGGGCTGTCGCTGCGGGAGGTGGGCCAGGCGCTCGACGACCCGGACTTCGCGCCCGCCGCCCTCGTCGCCGAACTCAAGCGGCGCAGTGCCGAACGCATCCGGACCGAGCAGGACCTGCTCCACCGGCTGGACCGGATCGACGAGTCCGCCCCCGACGACTGGGAGCAGGTCCTCGACACCGTCGCACTGCTTGCGGCACTGCAGTCGCCGCTCGCGCAGCGACGTCAGCGTGCGGCGCTGACCGTCGACGGGACCGCGGTGTCGCCGACCGCACTCGTCGAATCGCTCCTCGACGAAGCCGACCTCAACGTCGCCGGGGCACTCCGGTGGGCCGTCGGCCGCAGCGGGGAAGGCGTGGTCGCGCCATTGGCGGCCGCCGTCCACGACGCGGACGTGACCCGGCGCCGTCGTGCCGTTCTGGCGCTCGTCGACACTCCGGGACCCGAGGCCACCGATGCGTTGATCGATGCGCTCGCCGACCCCGACGACGAGGTGCGGTCGCACGCAGCCCTCGAATTGGCCGACCGCGGGCGAGAGGACCCCGTCGAGAAACTCGTCGGACTCGTCGTCGACGGCATCCGTGACGTCGACGCCGCCGACGCCCTCGCGCTGCTCGCCGAGACCGACGACGACGTGGATGCGGTCGTCGCGTGCCTCGTCGCTCCGCTGTCCACCGTGGATGCTCCCGCGCGCTGCCGCATCGCCCAGGCCCTCGGGGATCTACGCGGCACGCGGGCGTCGGGCGCGCTCACCGAGCTCGCCGCGGACGACGACGAGATGGTGTCGCGGACGGCGTCGTACCTGCTGTCGATCCGCGAGTTGCCTGACGACGGCCGGAATGATTAGTGCAACAGAACTCTCCGGCAGAATTTCTTTCGATTCGTTGTCGATCCGGGCCGAGCCCGTTCGACGTAGTAGTGAGCGGACCTCAGCGATGCGCTCCGCCAACCGAAGACCAGAACTCACTCAGGGAGAAGAACCGATGAAGTACATGCTGATCATGCGAGTCACCGAAGCCGCCGTCGCCGCAGCCGAGGACGTCCCCTTCGAAGAGATCATCAACAAGATGGGCCGGTACAACGAGGAGCTGGTGACCGCGGGCGTGCTCCTCGCCGGCGATGGACTCTCGGACGCCGCGGAGGGCTTCGTCGTCGACTTCTCGGCCGACGATCCGATCGTCACCGACGGTCCGTACGGCGAGATCCACGAGCTCTTCAACGGCTTCTGGATGATCCAGGTGGCCTCGAAGGAGGAGGCCGTGCACTGGGCGCGCCGCTGCCCGCTGGGCCCCGGCACCAAGCTCGAGGTCCGCCGCGTCACCGATGAGAGCGACTTCGAGGAGTTCGCCGACAACGAGTACATCCAGAAGCAGGCTGGCTGGCGTGAGGAACTCGGCCAGTGACCCGCGATGACTGACGACGCGACCGCTGATCTGACCGCCGCACTCGATGCGGTGTGGCGGTCGGAGGGCGGCCGCGTGGTCGCGGCGCTCGCAGCCATGACCGGCGATGTCGCCGCCGCGGAGGACCTCGCGCAGGAGGCGGTCGCCGCAGCCCTGGCGCAGTGGCCCGAGTCCGGGATCCCGCGGAATCCCGGCGCCTGGCTCACCGCCGTCGGCAAGCGGCGTGCCATCGACGCATGGCGACGTGAGGCGGCCTTCGACGATCGCGTGCGCACCCTCATCGCCGACGCCGAACGGGCGGAACCGGTCGACGATCCGGGAACCGTCGTCGTCGACCGCGAGCCGATCGACGACGACCTCCTTCGACTCCTGTTCACCGCCTGCCACCCGGTGCTGACCAGGGAAGCGCAGATCGCGTTGACACTGCGGGCGGTCGGCGGGCTCTCCAGCGAGGCCATCGCGCGAATGTTCCTGGTGCCGACGGCCACCGTCCAGGCGCGGATCACCCGGGCCAAGAAGTCGCTGACAGCGGCGCACGTCCCGTTCGAGACGCCGCCGCGCGATCAGTGGGCCGACCGGCTCGGCGGGGTGCTGCGGGTGATCTACCTGATCTTCACCGAGGGGTACGCGCCGACCTCCGGGACCGCGGTCGTCGCACCCGACACGGCCGCCGAAGCCCTCCGGGTCGGACGCATCCTGGCGGCCCTGGTGCCCGACGAACCGGAGGTGCAGGCCCTCGTCGCGCTCATGGAGTTTCAAGCCTCCCGATTCGCGGCGCGCGTCGCGGCCGACGGATCGGCCGTGCTCCTGGAAGACCAGGATCGGCGCCGATGGGACCGCGGCCAGATCACCCGCGGACGAGACCGGTTGGCCCGAGCCACCGCACTCGGCGGCGGCCGCGGATCGTATGCGCTGCAGGCCGCCATCGCCCAGGAGCACGCTGTCGCGGCCTCCGTCGCGCAGACCGACTGGCCGGCCGTCGTCGGCTTCTACGACGAGCTGCTGGCCCTCACGGGGAGCCCGGTCGTCGCGCTGAACCGGGCGATCGCCGTCGCGATGACCGGCGACGTGGAGCGCGCCCTGGCCGACGTCGACGCCGTCGCGTCGTCGAAGAACCTGCTCGATTCTCCACTGGTGCCGAGTGTCCGCGGTGAACTCCTGCAGCGCAGTGGACGATTCGACGAGGCACGCGCCGCCTTCGAGGACGCCGCCGCGCGCAGTGCCAATGAGCGGCGTCGCGCCGTCCTGCTCGCCAAGGCCGCGCAGATACCATGGGGCCCATGACTGAAGGGCTCGCCGGCGCTGACATCCGGATGGTCGTGTGCGACATGGATGGAACCCTGCTCGACGACACCGGCCGTGTGCCCGATGAGTTCTGGCCGCTGCTGCAGGACATGACCGATCGCGGCATCGTCTTCGTCCCCGCCAGCGGGCGGCAGTACTACACGTTGAGGAACATCTTCGCCCAGCACCCGGGCACCCTCTCGTATGTCGCCGAGAACGGCAGCATGGTGATGCACGACGGCGACCTGATCGCGTCGTCGGCCGTCGACCCGGCCATCACCGCGGCCGTCGTCGAGACCGTCCGACAAGCCGCCGACCACGGCTTCCGCCTTCAGCTGATCGTGCACCGGATCGACGGTGCCTTCGTCGAATCCGACGACGAGAGCTTCATCGGTCACGCTCGTCAGTACTGCGCGCGCCTCGAGCACGTCGCCGACCAGTCCCGAGTGCCGGGCGACGTCGTGAAGCTGGCGATCTTCGACGCCGACGACGCCGAGCAGAGCATCGGGCTGTTCGCCCCGCTCGCCGGCGACCACAAGATCGCCGTCTCCGGGCGCCACTGGATCGACGTCACCGCGCCGGGCACGCACAAGGCGACCGGTGTCGTCGCACTGCAGAAGCTGTTCGGCGCAGGCCGCGAGAACACCATGGTCTTCGGGGACTACCTCAACGACCTCGAGATGCTCGACGTCGCGGACTGGTCGTTCGCCATGGCCAACGCTCACCCCGACGTCCTCGCCCGGGCCCGCTACCGTGCACCGCGGAACTCGGAGGCGGGCGTTGTGACCGTTCTCCGCGAGATGCTCGACGGCCGATGAGGTCCGCCCTTCGCCGCGAGGTCGGACTCGCGGCGGTCCTGTCCGCGGTCGCCGGCTACCTGGACGCCGTCGGCTTCATCGTCCTCGGCGGACAGTTCGTGTCGTTCATGACCGGCAACACCACCGAACTCGCCACCTTCCTCGGCACCGGTGACTTCGCCGGGGTCGGGTTGATGGCTCTGCTCATCGGGATGTTCTTCCTCGGCGTCGTCCTCGGGGCCGTCGCCGCAAGATTCGGGGACTCCCGCACCACCGTCCTGATAGTGACCACCGCGCTGCTGGCTGCGACGGCCGTCGCCACCCTGCTCGTGGAGCCGCGGACCGCCGTCATGGTCGGACTGCCGACCGCGATGGGCGCGATCAACGCGACCTTCCTCAAGCACGGCGAGGTCAGCATCGGGCTCACCTACATGACCGGAACCCTCGTGAAGGCGGGGCAGCAGCTCGTCGACGCCTTCGTCGGCGGGCCGCGGTGGGGGTGGGTGCGGAACCTGTCGTTGTGGGCGGCGTTGGCCCTCGGCGGCCTCCTCGGCGCCGTATCGCATCGACTCCTGGGGCCGTCGATCGCCGTCTGGATCGCGGTGGGAGTGGTCCTGGCGGTGACCGTCGCGGTCGCGACAGTGCGTCGACGGACCGGAAGGTGGCAGGACGGCGGCGCGGTGCGTCGATACCGGGAGACGCCGGTGCTCGGCGGCTCCGGTGGGCCCGACCGCATTTCGTAGCATGAAGGGCATGTCCACGGATTCCGCAGATCTCGCCGCGCGCCTCCTCGACGCCCACGTCGCATTCGAACGCCGCAAACTGACCGACCCGGCAGCCTTCGCCGAGATGGTGCAGGAGGAGATCGACAACTTCCTCGCCGTGGCCGACGACCTGCCGCTGGAGGAGGCGGTGTCCCGAGACCTGATCACGTCCGTCGCCCGCAAGTACGCGATCGCCTTCCCCGTCGAAGGTGCGATCCCGGAACTGGTCGGGACCGTCGCCTCGCGGCTCTACGGCTACTCCATCGCCAACGACACCCGCCTGCCCGACGTGCTGGAACGACGCCGCTTCGAGGAACTGGCGACGGGCGTCGCAGAGCTCGGACTGTCGCGGCGGGTGGTGAAGCGTGTCCTCGCCAGCCCCGCGACCGAGGACGCCTGCGTCGAAGCGGTGCAGCGCGCCGTCGACTCGTCGCGGCTGCCGGGTCGGATGGGGGAGACCCTCGACTCCTTCGTCGAGCGCATCGCCAGGCGCGGTGCCCGACGACTGCTCGCGGCCAACGAGGCCGAATCCGACCACCTGGTGCTCGACGCCGCCCGCGAAGTATGGCTCGCCGGCTCCGATCAGAGCGTCCGCGACGTCCTGGCCGACGCCGACGTCGAGGACGTCGTCGTCCTGGTCTTCGAGTTCTGGCGCAGCTTCCGCGAGACCACGTACTTCCAGGGACTCCTCGACGAAGGCGTCGACGAGGTCTTCGACACCTACGGCCGCACCCCGCTGTCCGAACTGTTGGAAGAGCTCGGCGTCGGCCGCGAGGACCTCGTGGAGGAGGCCATGCGATTCGGACCGCCGGTCCTGGCGCGCCTCGACGCCGACGGCGTCATCGAGAGCGCGTTGCGCCGCCGCTTCGCGGACTTCTATCAGTCGGCGGAGTTCGCCGAGGCGGCTAGAGAACCTGCGACAGGAACGACTTCAGACGATCGCTCTTCGCGTCACTGAAGATCTGCTCCGGCGAACCCGTCTCCACGACCACGCCGTCGTCCATGAACAGAACGTTGTCGGCGACGTCGCGGGCGTACCCCATCTCGTGCGTCACCACGACCATCGTCATACCGTCCTGCGACAGCTCGGTCATCAACGACAACACGCCCTTCACGAGTTCCGGGTCCAGTGCGCTGGTCGCCTCGTCGAAGAACATCACCTGCGGCTTCATCGCGAGGGCGCGGGCGATCGCCACACGCTGCTGCTGACCGCCCGACAGGGTGGACGGACGGGCGTCGGCCTTCGCGGCGAGCCCGACGCTGTCCAACTGCTTCACCGCGATCTCGCGGGCCTCGTCGCGACTGAGTCCGAGCAGCTTGCGCGGCCCCAGCGCCACGTTGTCGGCGACGCTCTTGTGCGGGAACAGGTTGAACTGCTGGAACACCATGCCGATCCGTCGGCGCAGCTCGTCGGGGTTGTCCTTCAGGACACTGCGACCGTTGAGCAGGATGTCGCCCTGTTGCGGTTCGTGCAGTCGGTTGAGGACGCGCAGCAGCGTCGACTTGCCGGAGCCGGACGGACCGATGACCGTTGTGGTCGTGCCTGCGTCGACCTGGATGTCGACGCCGCGCAGGACGTGATTGTCGCCGAACGACAGGTGCAGGTTCCGGCCGGTCAGCGAGACGGCCTCGCCCGCGTCGGCGAGATGGTGCGTGTTCGTCACGATGGTCACGCCTTTCCGGTGCGGAGTCGATCGTCGATGTAGTTGACGAGGTGGGTCAGGGGGACGGTCATCACCAGATACAGCAGGCCTGCCGCCAACAGCGGGGTCAGGTTTCCGCCGTTGGCGTTGAAGTCCTTACCGACGGCGAACAGGTCGCGCTGCATCAGGGTGAGGCCCAGGAAGTAGATCAGGGACGAGTCCTTGATCAGCACGATGAACTGGTTCATGAGTGCGGGGAGCACCCGGCGCACGCCCTGCGGGACCACGACGAGCGACATGGAACTCCGGTACGAGAAGCCCAGCGCTCGGGCCGCCTCCATCTGCCCGGACTCGACGCTCTGGATGCCGGATCGGAAGATCTCGCCGATGTAGGCGGCGGCCAACAGGCCGAGGGCGATGGAGCCGAGCCAGAACGGGTTGCCGCCGGTGAGGTCCTGAACGATCGGACCGAATCCGAGGCCGACCATGAGGATCACGACGACGGCGGGGAGGCCGCGGAAGATGTCGGTGTAGACGCGCGCCGGCCACCGCAGCCAACGCGACCGCGAGATGCCCGCGACCGCCAGCAGCATGCCGAGGACGGTGCCGATGATGCCGGACGTGACGGCGATCTTCAGAGTGTTCGGCAGACCGGTCTTGAACAGCTCGGGCAGGGCCTTGCGGAACTGATCGCCGTTGAAGAACGTCTCCCGCAACTGCGTCAGCGTGCTCTTCGGTGCCGCGTCCGCGGCGTCCTCCTTCGGCTTCTGCGCGTTGCGTTCAGCGATCGCCTGGAAGTCGGGGAGCACCGGAACGGCAGACGACTTGGAGCCCGGACGCCACCCCCGGGGAAGGGGACGCGGAGCCCAGTCGCTGTACAGCCTGGCCCACGTGCCGTCGGCGATGATCGCGTCGAGGCCGCTGTTCAGCGCCTCGGCGAGCTTCGCGTTGTTCTTGGCGACGGCCCAGGCGGTGAAGTTGTTGATGCTGAAGGTGTTCTCCAGGATCTTGATGCCGTCGGAGGCCTGGACGGTGCCCTCGGCCTGCTGGCTCGGTGCCACCCACGCGTCGATCTGACCGGACTTGAGGTTGGCGTAGGCGGTGGCGTAGTCGGGGAACTTCACGGGCGTCAGGTGCAGGGTGTTGACGACGTAATCGTCCTGCACGGTGCCCTGCACGACGCCGATGCGGGTGCCGGCGTTCAGATCCTGGAAGGTCTGCACCTTGCCCTTGGCTTTGCCGACCAGCGCGAAGTAGCCGAAGTCGTAGCCGTTGGTGAAGTCGACGGTCTGGCGGCGCTCATCGGTGGTCGTGATGGACGACGAACCGACGTCGAACCGATGGCTCGCCACCTGGGCGAGGAGACCGGAGAACTCGGTGCCGACGAACTCCACCTTCAGGCCGAGCTTGTCTGCGATGGCCTTCAGCATCTCGTTGTCCATGCCGGTGAACTGCTGCTTGGAGTTCACACAGATGCTCGGCGGGGCGTCGGACAGGGTGCCGACGATGATTGTTCCCGGCTTGATCAGGTCGAGCTTGGAGGTGTCGATCTGATCGAGCGGCGTCACATTCTGCGTCGTGAACTTGTCCGGCGCCTGGGCGGCGGCGCTGGCGAGATTCGTCGGTGCCGTCGACGCGCTGTCGGGTCCGGGGGGAGCACACAGTCCGGTGTCCTCAGTCGACGACGAGGTGGAGCACGAAGCGACCAGTGCCACGAGGAAGGCGACCAGCAGCAGTGGCAGCCAGCGGCGCCGGGCTGCAGAAAGCAGAGTCATGATTGGAAAGCGTAATCTGCTCGGTCCCGAATCCCGCAATTAAAACCAGGATGAGGCAAAGGCCCGATCGGCGATTCGGGGCGATCGCCAGAAATGATGAATGCCCCGGTTTCAGCCGGGGCATTCATCACGCGGGGTGCGGAACGTCAGTTCGCTGCCTCGTAGGCGGCGACGATGTCGGCGGGGATGCGGCCGCGGTCGCTGACCGTGTAGCCGTTGTCGGCGGCCCACTGACGGATGACGCGCGTGTTGGACGCAGTGCGGCCCGAACCTGCAGCGCGACGGCCCGCTGCGGCACGACCGCCGGTGGAGCGCGATGCGGCGACATAGGTCGCGACGTGATTGCGGAACTCCTCGGCGTGCTCGGGAGAGGTGTCGAACTCGTAGTTCTTACCGTCGAGACTCCAGCGAACGGTCTCGTATTCTTCCAGTTCTGCTCCGTCGATATCGTCGACGATCTGGATGACGGTCTTCTTTGCCATGAAATCGGGTCCTTCGGTCAGGAGAATGCGATTGGAGGTTCCTTGATTCATTTCAAGGTGACCTGACTGTCTTCGGTCAGAGTACACGTAATCAGTCTGTTGGAACGACAGGAGACGAGTCCGAAGTATTCGGCGTTGACGACGGTGTCTCCGAGCTGAATCCCAGAAGAGACTGCGGGGCTCGGTCCTTGGCGTTGATCGCCTTGAATCCGGCGGACGTCACGACGAAACCCTGACTGGAACTGGATTCGATGCAGTAGACGTCGTCATTGTCCGCCAGGCACGCGAAACTGCCGAACGAAAGGGATTGTCCGGACGAGAGGATTCGTGACCGGAACAGCACAGGATAGCTGTTAGCGCAGGCGCCTTCTTGCGGTCCGTTCGCGTCCAATACGACGAAATCCGCCTTCCAGTCGCATGCGGAACCCTCCTTTGGCGGCCGTTTCGCGCCTTTCACATTGGTGCCGACACAAACAAGGGCGTCGGCGCCGTTGGTGCCGGTGGAGCAGCGGAGAGTGCGGTCCTCGTTCGAGAAGTGATACCCGGAGACGTCCGACCGCTCACCCGATGCGGACGTCGCACCGATCTGAAAGCGCGAATTGCTGACACGCGGCGCGGCTTTGATGACGCGTTCGTAACTCCACGGCGACGCGGTCTCCTCGTCGTCGCCCAGTGTGCGCGTCGCGGTGGTCGGAGCCAGCGACGACGACGGCGACTCGGTCAGCGGAGCATCGGTGCCAGGAATCACGATCTTGCTGGGTGGAGCGTCGATGTTCAGCACCGAACACGAGGACGCCGCGAGCGCCACGACTGCTGCGGCACCGATGAGGACGGCGCGCTTCCGAGATCCGTACCCTTGCACTGTGGCAACCCCCAAGATCGTTCTCTTCTATGTCTTCACGCCGCTGGCCGATCCCGAAGCGATCAAGCTCTGGCAGCAGGCCGTCTGCGAGGCTGCGGGCCTGCGCGGCAGGATCATCGTGTCACCTCACGGCATCAATGCAACAGTCGGCGGCGACATTCGTGACGTGAAGAGATATGTCCGTGCCACCCGAAGCTACCCGGCTTTCGCCGATGCCGATATCAAATGGTCCGATGGCACGGGTGACGATTTCCCTCGACTCAGCGTCAAGGTCCGCCCGGAGATCGTCACCTTCGGGGCTCCCGATGAAGTGGTGGTCGACGCCGGTGGGGTGGTCGGCGGCGGCCGACACCTGATGCCGGAAGAGTTGCACGCACTGGTCGATGAACGCGGCGATGACGTGGTCTTTCTCGACGGGCGCAATCGGATCGAAGCGCAGATCGGCCGGTTCAAGGACGCGATCGTTCCGGACGTGAATACGACGCGCGACTTCATTCCGCTGATCGAAAGCGGTGCGTTGGACCACCTCAAAGGTCGGCCGGTCGTGACCTACTGCACGGGTGGTGTGCGGTGCGAAGTGCTGAGTGCATTGATGACGTCGCGCGGATTCGACGAGGTCTATCAACTCGACGGCGGCATTGTCCGATATGGCGAGAAATATGGTGACCGGGGCCTCTGGGAGGGGTCCCTCTATGTCTTCGACAGTCGAATGAGTATCGATTTCAGTGACGACGCCGCCGTGATCGGCACATGTGTCCGGTGCGGAATGCCGACCAGTGAGGTCGCCAACTATCCGGACGGCGACGGTCGTGACCTCGCCGTGGTGTGCGCCGAGTGCCGGGCGGCGATGTCGGCATGACGACGCGCGCGATTCCGGTGGTCGTCCTCGCCGGCTTCCTGGGCGCAGGCAAGACCACACTGCTCAATCACGTCCTGCGATATGCGGACGGTCGTCGCATCGGTGTTCTGGTGAACGACTTCGGATCCATCAACATCGATCTGCTGCTGGTGTCGGGTCAATCCGGCGGGACGGTGGATCTGGCCAACGGCTGCATGTGCTGCACCACCGACGCGGGCGACTTCGCGGAGACCCTGGAGACGATGGCGGCGCCCGGGACCGGTCTGGATGCGATCCTGATCGAGGCCAGCGGAATCGCCGAGCCGAAGGCGCTCGTCAAGATGGTGCTCGCGGCGCGCAGCGCGTCGATCGCGTATGGCGGACTCGTCTACGTCGTCGACGCCGCGAACTTCGACCGGACGGTCGCCGAGCATCCGCAACTCACCGATCACCTCGCGATCGCGGACCTCGTCGTCTGCAACAAGGTCGAGATGGTCGACGCCGCCGAGGTCGATCGACTCGCCGATCGGATCCGCGAGTGCAATCCGAGCGCGCCGCTGCTGCCGGTCAGCCACGCCGCCGTCGACCCCGACCTGTTCTTCGAACCGGCCGAGCGCATCGCGACCGACGACGGGCCGCGTCAGCTCACCTTCGACGAACTGCTGCGCGAGGATACGGAGCCGGAGCATGAGCACCTGCACGGCGGCTTCGACTCGGCGGCGCTCGACACCGCGTCGCCTGTGGATCCGCGCCGCCTCGCGCGTTTTCTGGAACGGCCGCCCGAGGGCGCCTACCGGATCAAGGGCACCGTGTTCGTGGATCTGCCCGAGCATCGGGACATCGCGTACACGGTGCAGTCCGTCGGAGGCTTCGTCCGGGTGGACGCGGGTTCGTGGCGCGGACGAACGCCGGCTACGTCACTGGTCGTGATCGGGGCCGGGCTCGACGCAGTGGCGGCGCGAGAGGCCCTCGATCGGGTGGTGCAGCCCGGCGATCGCGACGACACGAACGGAATCCTCTCGCTGACGCGTCATCTGATCACGGGAAGCTAACAATTCCGAGCGAGTCCTGAAACTCGGTTTGCGAGCCGGTCTCAACCACTGGTTGACTGTTACGGAAGTGTTTTGTGTGACAGGTGATGTCTGGATTCGGAAGGAGAGCGGTGTATCGCGGCCTCATCGGCGGCGCGCACCCGAACCGCTCATGGCTGCTCTACGTACTCGTCGTCGCGTGATGATCGCGTCGTCCCTGCTGGCTTCGGCGGCGACGGCGGGAGCCCTGCTCGTCGCAGCTCCCTCTGACGCCGCGCCCAAGACCGGCGAGCTGGCGGGCAAGACCGTCTTCCTCGATCCCGGCCACCAGGGGTCGGCCGCAGGCCACCAACTGAACAAGCAGGTCAACGACGGTCGCGGCGGCAAGAAGGACTGCCAGACCACCGGTGCCACGGCTATCGGCGGCAAAGCCGAGCACACCATTACGTGGGAGGTGTCCCAGCTGGTGAAGGCCGCCCTCGAGAGCAAGGGCGCCCGCGTCCTGATGAGCCGGAAGGACGACACCGGATGGGGCGGCTGCGTCGATGAGCGCGCCGAGGCCGCCAGCCGGTCGGGTGCCGACCTCGCGGTCAGCATCCACGCCGACTCCACCAGCACCGGTGCCGACCCGACCAAGTCCGGCTTCCACCTGATCGTCCCGACGCTGCCCCTGCCGGACAAGGCCGCCGATGCCGCGCAGTCCAACGGTGGGCGGAAGGCGTCCAACACGGTGCGCGACGCCATGAAGAAGGCCGGTTTCGCTCCCGCCAACTACGCTGGTGCCGTCGACGGCATCCAGACCCGCTCGGACATCGCGGGAGCCAACCTGACGCGGATCCCGCTCGCCTTCGTCGAGATGGGCAACCTGTCCGACCCGGCCGAAGCCGCCGTCCTGTCGTCGCCGCAGGGAGCCACCAAGTACGCGGTCGCGCTCACCGACGGCATCACCTCCTACCTCAGCGGGCGCGCTGCGCAGGCCAACCCGACCGCGCCGGCCCCGGACGACGGCGCCAAGCCGTCGGCGCCCGCCGCACCGGAGGACCCGTCCACGTCCACCGACCTCTCCGGGCTGTCCGGGGTCGAGGCGATCGGTCCGCTGATCAACAAGCTGGCCAAGGCCAAGAGCCCGGGCGACGCGCAGCGGATCCTGATGACCGACGGCCAGGACGTCTCGGCCGACGTCCTGAAGGCCATCCTCTCCGTGGTCTACGCGGTCTTCGGCGGCAAGTTGCCGATCTAGGAGTGTCTTCGGTCCTCCATCCACCTGCCCGGCAAGGCTAGGGTTGTGGCATGGGTCTCCTGAGAATTCCGCAACTTCCGAGCCTGAAGACCGTTCGAGAACTGTTCGTCGTCCCGACGCCCGTCCCGTCCCTGAGCGGTCGCAAGGTCCTCATCACCGGTGCGGCGAGCGGTATCGGACGGGCGACGGCGATCGCCGCGGCGAAGGCGGGCGCCCAACTCGTACTCACCGATCTGCAGACCGGTCCGCTCGACGAGGTCGTCGCCGAGATCCTCGACGCGCACGGCACGGTGCTCTATCACCGGGCCGGCGACGTCTCCGACTACGAGTGGGTGGCGGCGTTCGCCCGCGGCGTGGACGCCGAGGTCGGCGTCATGGACGTCGTCATGAACATCGCGGGCGTCTCGGCGTGGGGGACCGTCGAGAACCTGGAGCACCGGCACTGGAAGAAGCTCGTCGACGTCAACCTGATGGGGCCGATCCACATCATCGAGTGCTTCGTCCCGCAGATGGTGCGGCGCGGCGAGGGCGGCCACCTGGTCAACGTCTCCTCGGCGGCCGGGCTCCTCGCGTTGCCGTGGCACGCCGCGTACAGCGCCAGCAAGTTCGGAATCCGCGGCGTCTCCGAGGTGCTGCGCTACGACCTCCGCCGGCATCACATCGGTGTCTCGCTGGTCTGCCCCGGCGGCGTCGCGACTCCGCTGGTCGACACCGTCGACATCGTCGGTCTCGACCGCAGCAACACCGCCGTTCAGAAACAAGTGGCCGGCTTCCACAAGATCGCGGTGACGCCGGAGACCGCGGCCAAGGCCATCCTGCGCGGTGTCACGCGCAACAAGTACATGGTCTACACGTCGTTCGACATCCGCTTCGGCTACTGGTGGGCTCGCAAGTTCGCGCTCCCGTACGAGGTCGTCATGCGGATCGCGAACAATCGCTTCGATCAGCTGTCGCGGATCAGCGGACTCAGCGACGTGGCGCTCGCCGAGCAGGCCGGGACCGCGACGTCCCAGCGCGCCGAGTGAGCGACTCGGACGGCGCGGGCGTCCTGGTGGTCTCGGCGACGCGTGCCGAGGCCGCTCACGTGCCCGCAGGCGCGGACCTGCTGATCACCGGCATCGGAAAGGTGCGCGCCGCAAGTGCGGTCGCCCGACGGCTCGCCCTCGGCGACTACCGTCGCGTCGTCAACATCGGGACGTCGGGCGCGCTCCGCGACGGCCGGAGCGGACTGTTCACGCCGTCCCGCGCCATCGAGCACGACATCAGCGCTGCGGAACTCGCCGCGATGGGGTTCCATCAGCCGGACGAGTGGGAGATCCCCGGCGGCGACGGCAGCGTCCTGGCGACCGGCGACACGTTCGTGAGCGACCCTGTCTACCGCGACCGGCTGGCGCGGCGTGCCGACCTGGTCGACATGGAAGGATCGGCCATCGCTGCGGTCTGCGCGGACTTCGCCGTCCCGCTCCGACTGGTCAAGGTGGTCAGCGACAACGCTGACGACTCCGCGATGGACTGGCCGACGGTGATCGACGCAGCGGCGCAGGACCTCGGTACGTGGCTGGCTGAAACAGGTTTCGGCGCGGTGTGATCCGGACCGGGCCGACGTGCGCTCAGCGCTCGTCGGCGCCCGCGGTCAGGTCTTCGATCGCACCGGTGTCGCGCAGCTGACCCGCCGTCTTGCGGGGGACACGCGGGTCGCGCGCCGGGATCGTCTGCGGCGCGGCACGACGACTCGACTCGGCGGCGTTCGCCGGAGCCGGTCGGGGAACGGGAGCCGGTCGCTTCTGCGGGCGTGCGGGACGCTCATCGCCTCGCTGAGAGGAGCGCGCTGCGGGTCGAGCGGTACGCACCGTCTCGCCTTCCGAAGCCCGGGCGGCGGGACGTGCCGCTGGACGACCTTCGCGGTTCGCGGCGGGACGTGCGGTCCGCTGCGGCTTGTCGGTGCGTACGCGCGCCGAACGGGCGTCGTCCGTGCGCGGTCGTGCAGCCTTCTTCGCCGGTCGTGCCGTCGCATTTTCGGCTGCCGCCTGCCGGGTGCGCGACGCCTTTGCTCCCGCGGTCTTCGGCGCGGCCTTCTTCACTGCCGACTTCGATGCCGGCTTCGGTGCGTCAGGTCTGGTTCTGCTCCTGCCCGAGGCGGTCTTGGCCTTGGCTGCGGGCTTGCGTCCAGTGGCCTTGCCGAACAGAGCCTGCCCCTTGGGCCGGACCAGGAACCAGCGTGCGACGACGACGGCCAGCGTCATCAAGAAGGTCAGTAGAATCCACGGGAAGCTGTAGGCGGTCGGCAGGATCACCTTGAGGATGAGTTCCCGCACGCCGAGAGAACCGTTACCGGAGTTCGCGGTGTAGAGAACGGTGACGCCGACGATGAACGCGACGAGCGGCGGCTGGGCAGCCGCGGTGAACAGTGCGCGCTGGCGAACCGCGAGGGCGGCGAGGAGGCAGCCGCCGAGGTAGAAGAGCTTGAACCAGCGGCCGAGCGATGACCCCGAATCGGTGTCGATGAGGGCACCGATCGTCGTGGCTCCGACAGCGACGAGGACCGCTCCCCACCACGGCAGACCTTTGAGAGCGGGCAGCACGGACCGCTCATTGGCGGGCGCGGCGGGACCGGCGAGCAGGGGCGAAAACACATCTAAACGGTACCGTTAACAACAGCGAATGCCGCGATCCGCAGCCGTGAGTTTCCTGAATTTCAGCGGAGCGGTGACACGGATCTCACGACAGAATCGACATTCGGAACACCCTCGACCACGCGGGAGGAACGATTCTCCGGCCCCGAGAGCGCTTCGAGGTCCGCCAGTTTTCGCGCAGTCACGCCCAGCCTGGAATCGATGGCACCGACCGTCGAGTTGTACGCCTCCACCGCACGCCGCAGTGAGGCCCCGGTCTTCTCGAGATGTCCGAGCACCTGGTCGATGCGCTGGTACAGCTGCCTGCCGAGGGCATGGATCGTCTCGGCGTCCTCGGCGAGTGCGTACTGCCGCCAGCCCAGTGCGACCGTGCGTAGCAGCGCGATGAGCGTGCTCGGGGTCGCAAGCACCACGTCGCGGGAGAAGGCGTAGTCGAGCAGGCCGGGGTCGCCCCGCAGCGCGGACTCCAGCACGCCGTCGCCCGGAAGGAACAACACGACGAACTCGGGCGACACCGGCTGCGCCGACCAGTAATTCTTGGATGAGAGTGCATTGACGTGGGCCCGCACCGCCTGGGCGTGCCGCGCGATCGGTTCGCGGTTGTCGGCGGCGGTTCCCGACACCGACTCCAGGTACGCGTGCAGGGGAACCTTCGAGTCGACGACGATCCGCCTGCCACCGGCCAACTGCACGACGAGGTCGGGTCGCACGGCGCGTTCGGCGTCGGACTGTCCGTGCACCTGCGTGGAGAAGTCGCAGTGCCGCGACATTCCCGACAGTTCGACGATGCGCTCCAACTGCACCTCGCCCCATCGTCCGCGGACCTGCGGTGCGTGCAGCGCGCCCGCCAACCGACTCGTCTGCTGCTGCAGCCGCTCCGACGTCGCGTAGACGCCGCGCATCTGTTCGGCGAGGCCGGCGTAGGCGTGTGCACGCCCGGACTCGGTGCGACGCAGTTCCTCGGACAGTCTGCCGAGCGTGTCGCGGAGCGGGCCGACCACCAGGTCCACCTCCGCACCAACGCGCGGGCCGTCGTAGCCCTCGCCGGGGCCTGCGCGGTGCGAGCCGGTCGCACCGCGCGCGAACCAACCGAGGAGCGCGCCGATGATGAGGCAGACCGGGCCGATGATCGCTGCAGGTGTCATGCCGACATCATGGACCGACCCTCTGACAATTCGGGTCCGTCATACCGCGACGTCCGGGTTGGTCGCCTCCCGCGCGAGGAGACTCGCCTTCACGTCGAGGCCGTAGCGATAGCCGCCGAGCGTGCCGTTCGACCGCGTGACCCGATGGCACGGGACGAACAGATTTGCGGCGTTGCGGACGCAGCACTGGGCGGCGCCGCGGACAGCGGTCGGGCGCCCGGCCTGTTCGGCCAGCCGCGTGTAAGTCACCGGGTGGCCCGGGGCCACCGCGCGCAGCGCCGTCCAGCAGGCCTCGATGAACGGGCCGCCCGACTGCCGGACCGCGATGCGCGACGGCGCGTCGTGGTCCCCGTCGTAGTAGGCGAGCACAGCGTCGGCGGCGGCTCCCGGTGTCCGCTGCGACAGTTCCGGACCGCGCAGTGCGGGGGCGATGAGTGCGTCCAGGTAGTCGGGCGTCTCCGTCCAACCCGATGCGTAGACGGTCTGAGCGTCGTCGAACACGATCGTGAACGGTCCGTCGGGCGTGGTGAGCGTGGTCCAGCCGAGCTTGTTGTCGGCGGTGGCTGGTGCGGACGGTCGTGCGCCCATGAGATCCCCCTGATGGATACGTGCGGCGGTGCGGTCCCGCACCGCTCAGTGATTGGACGCACCGGGCGCCCGATCGGTTCCATCGGTTGTCCACAGGTCTGCGAATCGTCAGTCGGCGGAGGGTGCGCTCGGTGCCGTCGATCGTTCGGCGATCAGGCGTGCGACGCGGGTGTACCCGTCGCGGATCACCGCGACGTAGGCGCCCTGCTCTGCGGGTGCGTCATCGAACACGTGCAGGTGGGATCGCCCGGCGTCGAGTTGTGCGATCGCCTCCGCGAACCGTTCCTGTCGTCGGTAGCCGTCGGCGACGTTCAGATGCAGGGACGGGAGGAATCCTTCGACAGTCAGGCTCGGCTGGATGGCCCGCAGCGACTCGTCGGTGAGCAGTGCCGACTCTGCCAGACTCACCTCGTCCCACTGCACCTCGTCGGTGAGGGTCGGCTGCAGGTCGGCAGCGTAATGGGCGACGATGCACCGCGCTGCGTGGTCGTCGGCGGGCAACGTCGCCCAGAGTTCGTCGACCGCGGTGCGGCGGTCGTGCTCGGGGCCGGCGAGCGCTTGTGTCAATCGGCTGATCAAGTCGGTCATGCACGCACCGTAGCGGCGGGTACCGACACCGAATGACGCCTGCGCGTCTGCACGGCGAATGTCGGAGGGCTGTGTGAAGATTGGCGCGTGAGCGATCAGAAGAACGAGTCCGACGCCGTCGTCGATGGAGCGTCCGACGCTGCCGACGCACCGAAGTCGGACACGGTGGAGGTCCTGGTGAACCCTGACACGGGCCGCCCGTATCCGACCCGCGGTCGGGTGTTCCGCGCCGGCCTGCGTTCCACCGCGGTCCTGTGCGGGCAGATGCTCGTCGTCCTCGCGTTCCTCTTCGCACTGCTGTGGGTGCTGTCGAAGTTCTGGGTCATCCTCCTTCCGGTGATCCTGGGAATCGTCGTCGCGACTGTCCTCTGGCCGCCCGTGCGATGGATGCTGGCCCACCGGGTGCCGCCGGCCGGCGCCACCTTCATCACGCTGCTGGCGGCGATCGCGGTGGTCGGCGGCGTGATCGGGCTCATCGTGCCGTCGGTCGTCGATCAGGCTCCCGAGCTCGCCAACAAGGCCGTCGACGGCGTCAAGAAGGTTCAGGACTGGGTGCAGGGACCGCCGCTGAACGTGGGCGACGAGCAGATCAGTTCGCTCGCCAACGAGATCACGTCGAAGCTGCAGTCGAGTGCCAGCGCCATCGCCAGCGGCGTCTTCAGCGGCGTGGGCGTGGCGACGTCGGCGCTGATCACCCTGTTCACCACCTTGGTCCTCGTGTTCTTCTTCCTGAAGGACGGACCCAAGTTCCTGCCGTGGCTGGAACGGACGATGGGGAAGGGCGGGTCCGATCACCTCAGCGAGGTGCTTCGTCGCATGTGGGACACGCTCGGCGGCTTCATCCGGACGCAGGCCATCGTCAGCTTCGTCGACGCGGCCCTGATCGGCATCGGCCTGGTCGTCCTCGATGTGCCGCTCGCGGCGGTGCTGATCGTCATCACCTTCCTCGGCGGCTTCGTGCCGATCGTCGGTGCGTTCGTCGCCGGTGCCCTCGCGGTGTTGATCGCGCTCGTCTCCAACGGCGTCACCTCGGCGCTGATCGTGCTCGCGATCATCCTGGCCGTCCAGCAGCTCGAGGGCAACGTCCTCTCGCCGTGGCTGCAGTCCAAGTCGATGAACCTGCACGCGGTGGTCGTGCTGTTGTCGGTGACGCTCGGCGGCACCCTGTTCGGCATCACCGGCGCCTTCCTCGCAGTGCCCGCGGCGTCCTGCCTCGCGGTCGCGCTGCGGTACATCCTGGAGCAGATCGGGTTCGCTGCCGGTGAAGAGGTCGCAGCGGAGGATGAGGCTGCGAGAGCGGCCGCGAAGGAGAAGAAGCGTCGTCGACGCGGGTCGGATAGGTCTGAGGCGTCAGCGCAGATAGACTGACCTCCCGTGAGTCTTACCCTCGGTATCGTCGGCCTGCCCAATGTCGGAAAGTCGACCCTCTTCAACGCCCTGACCCGTAACGATGTGCTGGCCGCGAACTACCCGTTCGCGACCATCGAGCCGAACGTCGGCGTCGTGGAACTGCCGGACGCCCGGCTGACCCGACTCGCCGAGATCTTCGGCAGCGAGCGCATCCTGCCGGCCACCGTGTCGTTCGTCGACATCGCGGGCATCGTCAAGGGCGCTTCCGAGGGCGAGGGCATGGGCAACCAGTTCCTCGCGAACATCCGTGAAGCCGACGCGATCTGCCAGGTGGTCCGTGTCTTCTCCGACGACGACGTCGTGCACGTCGACGGCCGCGTGGACCCGCTGTCGGACATCGAGGTCATCGAGACCGAGCTGATCCTCGCCGACATGCAGACCCTCGACAAGGCGATCCCGCGCCTCGAGAAGGAAGCGAAGAAGAACAAGGACCAGGCCGAGGTCCTGAAGGCCGCTCAGGGTGCGCAGGCGATTCTCAATGAGGGCAAGACGCTGTTCGCCGCCAAGGACACCTTCGACCTGTCGTCGGTTCGTGAGCTGCACCTGCTGACCGCGAAGCCCTTCCTGTACGTCTTCAACTCCGACGAGGGAGTGCTCACCGACGACGCGCGCAAGCAGGAGCTGCGCGACGCCGTCGCTCCGGCCGACTGTGTCTTCCTCGACGCCAAGGTCGAGAGCGAGCTCCTCGAGCTCGATGAAGAGGACGCGCAGGAGTTGCTCGACTCGATCGGCCAGGACGAGCCCGGCCTTCGCCAGCTCGCTCGTGCCGGCTTCAACACTCTCGGTCTGCAGACGTACCTGACCGCAGGCCCTAAGGAGTCGCGCGCGTGGACGATCCGTCAGGGCGACACCGCCCCGAAGGCCGCCGGCGTCATCCACACCGACTTCGAGAAGGGCTTCATCAAGGCGGAGATCGTCTCCTTCGCCGACCTCGATGAGAACGGCTCCATGACGGCGGCCAAGGCTGCGGGCAAGGTCCGCATGGAGGGCAAGGAGTACGTGATGCACGACGGCGACGTGGTGGAGTTCCGCTTCAACGTCTGAGCGCGCTCCCATCCATCGTGACGACCATGGTGCGATTGCGCCGGTCCTGGTCCTCGGCTACCTCGCGGACGGCGAGGTGCCGCTGGACTGCACATCTTGCGGCAAGGGATTGCTGGTCCAGATCGCGGAACTGCCTGCGGCCCAGAACAATCGACCTCAGGTCTTTTCGAAACGGCGCTCCCTCTTCGGCCGTGCGGTCTGCCCTGCGTGCGGCGCCGCATTTCTCATCGGCGCGGCTTTGGACTAGCGACAGTGCGCTGCCCTGATTCGGGTCGTTGAGGTTCCCAGATGATTGATTCCAGGTGATCAGAGGCAGATGTCGGCAGTTCGCCGGACGAGGTGGCCTTCCCGCACCACTTGTCGGCGAGTCGCACCACCTCTGTTTTTCGCACCCGGTCGCGACTGAGTGCGGGAAACACAAGTGGTGCCACTGGTCGACACATGTTGCGGCAACCTCTCTTCGGGTGTCGCCGGACCCCGCCGGTCCGTGCGCCGTTGACCGTGGGGCACTACTGCCAAAATCAGGCCGTCTGCGCCTCACCGAGGGAAAATTGCCGTCGGAGAGCCGCAGCTGGCCTGGTTTCAGCGATATCGGCGGCTAGGTTCTGTTACGAAAGTCGTCTGAGCCAGTGATTGATGCTGGCGATTTCGATGGTGGCGGCGAAGCGGACGGCGAGTTTGTCGTAGCGGGTTGCGCAGGCTCGGTGTTGTTTTAGCTGGTTGATGCCGCATTCGACGGCATGGCGGTCCTTGTATCGCTCGGAGTCGAACGCCGGTGGGCGTCCGCCGGCCGATCCTCGTCGCTTGCGGTGTCCCTGTTGGTCGGACGGTTGAGCGATCGTGGCCTTGACGTGGTGGGTTCGCAGCCAGGTCCGGTTGGCCTTCGAGGAGTAGGCCTTGTCCGCCAGGACCCGGTCGGGACGAGACCTCGGCCGACCGGCACCGGCGCGGCAGACCCGGATGCCTTCCAGAACGGGAATCATCTCGGGGCTATCGCCGCACTGCCCGGCGGTCAGGCGGAAGGAGAGCACTCCGCGATGCTGATCGATCGCCACGTGGGTCTTCGTCGACCAGCCGCCGCGGGATCGTCCGAGCGCGTGATCGGGCGGTTCGTCGGGCACCTTCTCGAGGCTGTCGGCGCGAGCACCTGCGGCGTGCGCATGCGCTCTGGACGTCATCGAATCAACGCTGACCTGCCATGACAGCCGTTCCGAGGCGGCAGCATCAGCGCGTAGTTCGGCGTCGATACGTGCCCAGATTCCGGCGATCTGCCATTGAGTGAACAAGGCATACACCCGCCACCACGGGCCGTAACAGTCTGGAACGTCTCTCCACGGGCAGCCGATGCGAGTTCGGTAGCGGACCCCGTCGATCAGTGCTCGCAGGCAATATTGGCGGGGTCGACCGCGTCTGGGCGGGGCTGGAAGGTGCGGCTGGAGAACCGTCCACTGCCTGTCGGTCAGGTCATGGCGCGCTGATGCCGATACGGTGGCCATGGGAGGCCTCCCTGCGAGCGTTGATGATTAGACACCAACTGCGTTAGCGCGGAGGCCTCCCGTCATGCACGCGGACACGCCGACACCACATCGGCCACTTTCGTAACAGAACCTAGGTCACCCGACGCGCCGGCCGCGATGGCACTCAAGTGTTCGGGCGCCTGTCCTTCGGCGCTGCCCGAATCACCGATGAGTCCGACGAGAGAGATTTCCACCGGAATCGATCATCTATGGTTTCCCGGCACGGTCCGCATTGCCGCGCACCGCGTCGGCGACGCGGTCCCAGAGCGGTTCGGGGATGTCGTGTCCGGCGCCGCGAAGCATCTCGAACCGGGCTCCGGGGATTCGTCGTGCCGTGGCTTCGCCGGCCTTCGTCTTGACGATGGGGTCTTCGTCGCCGGCGAGCACGAGTGCCGGGACGGCCATGGACTCCAGCTTCGGTCCATGCCACTTCGCGCCGATCTGACGGCTCTGCGCCTTGGCGTCGCGCGGCCCGCTGTCGACCTCCCGCTCGATCCATTCACGTGCTGCGGCCCTCGTCGAACGGGTAGGTCCGGGACGCGACTCCGCGGGCGACCGCGAAGTCAGCGGCGATGTCGCCTTCGCGGCCCTCCGGGAACTTGGTTCGAGCGAGCTTGGCGAGGAGACCGAAGCGGAGATAGCGGAACGCCGAGAGACCTGAGGCGTCACTCGGTACCGCCGCCGAGGACACGATGGAGAGCACACGATCCGGGTGTCGCAGCGCGATGCGCTGACTCAGCGTGCCGCCCATGGAGTGGCCGAAGACGTGTGCGCGTTCCCATCCCAACGCGTCCATCACTGCCACGGCGTCGTCCGTCATGTCCTCAGCCGTGTAGCTCTCGCTCTTGCGGCCGGCGAGCGCCGCGAAGGGGTTCGACGCCGAGGTGTCGGGCATGCGGGTGGACTCGCCCGCGTCGCGCTGGTCGTAGCGGACTACCTCGAAGCCTCGTTCGGCGAACGCCTGACATAAGCCGAGCGGCCACCAGAATCGCGACGTGCCCAAGCCCATGACGAGGAGCAGTGGATCGCCCGATGATTCGATGAGGCGGTCGTAGGCGATTCGGACGTCGCTGTTGTCGGCATATGCGGTCGGACTCCACGAGTTGGTCATCAATCCTCCACTGCTAACGATGTTCGCAGTATTCTAGCGGGATGAACGACTCTGACACATCCCCGACGGCCGCGGCGCCCAGTGTCTGGCGGCGGCCGGAGCACGGTTCGCGCGGGCCGACGTCTCGGTGGACCCGTGATGACGTCGCCGATGCCGGAGTGCACGTCGCAGACCAGCATGGACTGGCGGCGGTGACGATGCGATCGGTTGCCTCACGGCTCGGTACCGCGGGGGCGTCGCTGTACCGCATCGTCGACTCGCGCGACCAGCTCCTCGAACTCATGGCCGACCGGGTCAACGCCGAATTCGACTACTCGACCGTCGGCGCGGGGTCGGGAACCGTGGGCATGCGCAGCCTCGCGAGGCAGGGGAGGGCGATCTATGCCCGCCATCGCTGGTTACTCGAGATTCCCGACACGGCTCCGGTTCTCGGTCCGAATGCGATGGACTATCTCGACCGGGCGCTGGGAACGCTGTCGTCGACCGACCTCACGGAGAGGGCGAAGTTGGAGGTCGTCGGCATCGTGTCAGGACTGGTCCGCGTCTTGGCGCTCGGTGAGGCGTCGCCGGGGCGCGGACGTCTGTCGCCGGAGTGGCAGGCGGCGATGGCCGACCATCTGCGTGCGACGGCGGTCTCCGAGTCGCACCCGCATCTCGCCGCGGTGCTCGCCGCCGACCGCGATGCTGCGGACCCCGGTGACGGGTTCGAGCGGGTGATCGGCCTCGTCATCGACCTTTCCGTCCACGGGTCGCAGGCCTGGGAGTAGCGATCCGTGTCGGAGCCTGCCGTACCCGATAAAAGCGGACCGGAATCGTCGGGCGCGGGCAGAGTGGGTCGGGCGAGAGTGGAGTGCGAAGGGAGCAGTGATGATCGAGATCCTCGACCGCGTGATCGATGAGATCGAGGACGGTCTCGTCGACGAGATCGACGTCGACGCGATCGCGGCATCGATGGGGACCACGGGCTATCACCTGCGTCGAATGTTCTCGTCGTTGGCGGGCATGCCGGTGTCGGAGTACGTGCGCCGACGCCGGATGACCGTCGCCGCGTCCGACGTGCTCGGTGATGAGGACCTGCTGACGATCGCGGTGCGCTACGGCTACGGATCCGTCGAAGCGTTCGGACGGGCGTTCCGGTCGGTTCACGGTGCGAGTCACGGCGACGTCCGCCGTGACGGCGGCCCCCTTCGAACTCAACCCACCCTCAGGTTCCGCCTGACCGTCGAAGGGAGCGCCCGAATGGACGCCCGAATCATCGAACGACCAGCCTTTCGTCTCATCGGTCACGCCGCGCGCGTGCCGCTGATCCACGAGGGAATCAACCCGCACATCCAGCAGCACATCGCGGCACTGCCCCTTGAGGAGCATGCGCGGCTGAAGCGCCTCAGTGGTGCCGATCCGCGCGGGCTGCTGCAGGTCAGCGCCGACGTCGACCCGGACTATCGGGAGGGGAGCGAACTCACCTATCTGCACGGTGTCGCAGTCGACGCCGACGCGGACGTGCCGACAGACCTCGACGTGATCGATCTCGGGGCCGGAACGTGGGTAGCCTTCCGGACTTCCGGGCCGCACCCGGCGGCTCTTCAGGAGGCTTACGCCAGATCTGCGACGGAGTGGTTCCCGTCGTCTCCGTGGCGGTTGCGTCCGGGGCCGTCGATCGTCGCCGTTCTCGAGCACGCGGAGGACTTCTCGACGGCCACGTGCGAACTGTGGTTTCCGATCGAGCGCGAGTGACGTTCGGCGATCTGTTGACTCTGACACCGTGTCAGCCGATGAAGTGAAGGGGCCATGTTAGGAATCGGAGACTTCGCCAGACTCGCCGGCGTATCGGTGCGCATGCTGCGCCACTACGACCGGCTCGGACTGCTCACGCCTGCACGGGTCGACGAGTGGACGGGCTACCGCTACTACTCAGCCTCCCAACTCGCTCGGGCCAATCAGCTCGTCGCCACCAAGGAACTGGGATTCACCCTGGAAGAAGTCGGCGAACTGCTCGCCGACGACCTCCGCGAGGAACGGTTGGTGGACCTGCTGCGGGAGCGGGCGGCCGTGCTCGCCGAGCGGATCGACGCCGACCAGCGTCGGCTGCTCAGGGTCACGGCGAGGCTCCGGTCGATCGAGAAGGGAAACACCATGTCCACACTCACATTCACCGAAGTCTCCATGCCCGCGCTGCGGCTCATGCAGCTCGCAACCACTGTCACGGAGATGGAGGACATCGAGTCGGAGATCGGACCGATGTTCAGGCGGGTCAACGCTGTCATCGAACAGGCGGGACTCACCCGCACCGGTCCCGGCGTCGCGCACTACACGCAGACCGACGACGGGTTGATCGCGGCGGCCGCGGAACAGATCGGCGACGCACCGGTTCCAGAAGGATTCACGACCGGTGAGCTGCCTGCGGTGCCGCAGGCGCTCGCGACGACCTACGACGCCGACGATCTCGCCGGCATCCAGGCCGCGTGGCAGTCGCTCGTCGTCGAAGTCGAGAGCCGCGGCCTGACGCCGTCGGGGACCTGCCGCGAGATCTACCACGAGACCCCGATGGATCCCGGCGGCACACGGTGGGTGGTTGAACTGCAGCAGCCGCTCGCCTGACACCTGATCTGCACGACCGCCCGCCGCATCGCCACAGTGGACGATGCGGCGGGGAGGCGTCACCGGTATCCTTGGTCCGGTGGCCACAGGCCACCAGCGCACTTCCACGTGACGATCACGTGAATCATTGCGGAGAGGCCTGAGAGACTCGGGACATGTCCGGATGGGGTGCGGCGCGTAGCAGCGCCGACTTCAGCGTGCCGATGCAAGTCATCGGCGGACGAGAGGACATGACATGCCTTCCAAAGACGAGAAGAACCTGGCCCAGGTCATCGACAAGCTCGCGAAGATGGACGAGCCGCGACGTTCGATCATGCGCCGCGTGCACGACGTCATCGTGTCGGCGGCGCCCGATCTGAAGCCGCGGATCTGGTATGGAATGCCCGCCTACGCCAGGTCGGCGAGTACGCCTGCCCTGGTAACGCTCCGCAACGACGATCGCATGAATCTCGCGATCACGGAGAAGGCGCCGTTCCAGGTCGCCGGTGGTGCTGACGGTTCACTGATGCCCGCAGCCTGGTACTTCGAGGCCGTGGACGAGCACACCGAGCAGCGGATCGCCGAGATCGTGCGTTCCGTCGTCGACTGACGCGGGACCGACGAGTCCGACGGTAGGCGCGTCGCCTACTGATCGATCCGAAACAGTCGCTGCGCGTTCTCATGGGTGAACCGTGCTCGGTCCACGTCCTCGAACTCGGCGAGGAAGACGTCGATCTGTGTGCGCGTCGGATGCTGGAACGGGTAGTCGGTGGAGAACAGAAGCCGGTCCGGCCCGACCACGTCGCGGGCGTGCTGCATCAGCGTCGGTGAGAACATTCCCGAGCTGGTGATGTGGAGGTTCTCTCGGAAGACGTCGGCGACGGATCGTTGGAGTCTGGCGGCGCGGGTCAGGCTGTCGACGCGGTCCCGCCAGAACAGGAGGAGTTCGCCCCAGTGGCCGAGGACCAGCTGGAGGTCGGGGTGCCGGTCGAAGGTGCCTGACGCGATCAGTCGGAGGGCGGCGACGGCGGCCTCGATGTGCCAACCCCAGGCATACGTCGAGAGAGCGAGGCCGGTGTCGTCGTCGAATCCTCCGTACGCCGCGGAGCGGAGCGCCGGTGACGGGATCTGCGGATGGATGAAGATCGGCATCGACAGCTGCGCAGCGGCGCCGAGGACGTCGTCGTACCGGGGATCGTCGAGCGGCGTTTCCCCGGTACGGCCGTAGAGCATCGCGCCGACCATCCCCGCGTGCGCCGCCCGTTCGAGTTCCTCGACGGCCTTCGACGGCGCGGGCATCGGCAGGGTCGCGAAGGCGCGGAACCGATCTGGATGAGTCGAGGTCGCTGCGACGGCGAGGTCGTTGAGGTCGCGGCTCACGGCGACGGCATCGCTCGGCGCCAGCGGTCCCGTCGCGGGAGGGGCCACCGAGAGGATCTGCAGATCGATGCCCTGCTCGTCCATCGCCGCGATCCGTGCCTCACCGATGTCCTCGAGCCGTTGCAGGTGGTCGCCCATTTCGTTGAACGCGATGCTGTCGTCGCGGCGATCGGCGGGCAGTGCCTTGAGGCGTGCGGTCAGCTCCTGTGTGGTCCAGTGTTCTTCGATCGCGATGAGTGTCATCAGGGCTCCTGCTCCATGTCGGACTGGGTGAGCGTCGGAGGAGGGGGTCTGGGATCGCGATGGCCACGTCGTCCGCCGACCGTACGACGAGAAGGGTAGTCCCGAGACTGCGATGCGTCGGTGATGCGAACGCCGCCGGGTCGCAGGGAGGAACGATCCGGCGGCGTCGGCGAGATGCCGAGTCGACGTCAGGCGGGCTTGCCGATCCGCACGCGCCACACCTCTGGGCCCTCTTCCAAGTAGTCCCAGGTGAACTGGCCCTTGAACTCGGCGTCGAACTGGTACCAGAGCGGCTTCGGGTCGTGGTCGTTGATGAGCTCGAATCCCTTGCCGGACTCGAGGTCGTGGTAGTTCTGCAAGATCAGCTCGTGGCGCCGCTGCGGCACATCGTTGCGGACGTCGAGCTTGGGATCGTCGCTCATTTGATCTCCTGATCGGTGGATGGATTCGTGGAGTCTTTCCCGGGTTCTTGAGGAAGCCGAACCAGGTAGTGCATGGCGCCGTTGAGTCGCTCGGCTTCGCGAGGGTGGTCGTCGCGCAGCGCAAGCCATGCCTGTGCGGCGAGCCGATTGGCGGCGTCGGGGTCGCCCGACTGGCCGAGTGCTCGGAGCGCCTTGATCAGATATCCGACGGTCGTGACGAGTGCATCGTCGTGAGGGCAGTCCGTCGGCATCTGTTGCACACTCCTGTTTTAAGCACGGAATATTCCGTGACAAATAAACTGTACGCCGCGGGCAACCCACGCGGCCGGATACCGGTGCGAGTGCGCCGGGAGTCACAGCGTCGACGGACGACACGCATGAGTCGAGCCGGAATCGGAAGTGATCGCGGCGCGTTACCGTGAGCGCATGCGTGGTGGGCGACGGCCGCGTCCAATCGGGTGACAGTCGATGACGGGTGGGTGACTGTCAGCGGACCGCTGTATCGGAAACGCTGTGCGCGCGACGAGGTCGTCGCGGTCGACGTCGCGCCGGACGACGGTTTGAATCACGGGTTCGTGAGTTGGCCGGTGGCGCCGGTGCGTGGCGAGCAACTGATCAGGCTGAACATGGGCGGATCAGCGTCGGTCACGATCCGTCTGACGGATGGGTCGCGGATCCAGGTCGTCGTGCACGACGAGACGGAGGCTCAGCGGATCGCGGCTGCCGTCGGATAGGTCGGATCACCGGTGCGGGCTCACGCTCCTGCGCGTTGCCGAAACGCGCGACCGATCCACTGATCTGTGGTTGGGTCGTGGAACGGCCCCGACCACACGGAGAGACGCATGGGCAGCTTGAGCTACACCGCGACGATTTCCCTGGACGGCTACGCCGTCGATGCCGATGGCGACTTCCAGTGGGGTGCACCGACACCCGAGATCTTTCAGGTCCACCTCGACCGCATGCACGAGGTCTCCACCGAAGTTCTCGGCAGGAACACCTACCTGCTGATGAAGTACTGGGAAGCGGAACCGGATGACGAGGAATGGGCCGACGCGGAGCGGGAGTTCTCGCGCCGATGGCAGGCGCTGGAGTTGATCGTCGCGTCGTCGACCCTGACGCACGACGACCTCGGGTCGGGAACTGCGCGCTTGATCTCCGACCTCACGCTGCCCGCCCTCGAACAGATCGTGGCCGATGCTGCCGGCGAGGTCGAGATCTTCGGCCCGACCACCGCCGCACCGGCGATCGTCGCCGGCATGGTCCGCGACTTCCGCTTCTTCGTGGTGCCGAAGGTCGTCGGCGGGGGAGTGCGAGCCCTGCCCGACGGCGCGCGGCTCGACCTCAAGCTCGTCGAGTCGACGACCTACGACAACGGCTTCGCCTACCTGCACTATCGGCGGGGGTGAGACTGAGTGTCCGGCTCTCACCATTTCGGCCGGACGAACGCGGTTCATCCGAGGAGTTCGGCCACCATCGACGGAGCCTTCAACCCGGAACCCGTCAGCAGCACGACCGTCGCCTCGGACGACGCGATGGTTCCCGACGCTGTCAGAGCAGTGAACGCGGCGGCGGCCGTCGCACTCGTCGGTTCGACGAACAGTCCGCGGGCGCAGAGCTCACGGAGAGCGCGGACGATGTCGTCCTCGGGGACGGCAACACTGGCGCCGCCGGAGTTGCGGAGCGCGTGAACGATCTGTCGGCGACGCAACGGCCGCGCGATCGACGTCCCCTCGGCGATCGTGGGCCGCACAACGCGGTCCACCGGCCCATCGGTTCCCGAGGAGAAGCTCGCGTCGATCGGCGAACAGTTCACCGGCTGCGCGGCGAACAGCCGAGGTAGACGCTCGATCTGCCCGGCGGCCAGAAGTTCGGTGAATCCGAGCCAACAGCCCAGCAGGCTACTGCCGGCGCCGACCGGGACGATCACGTTGTCCGGTGCGCGGAAGTCCAGGTCTTCCCACATCTCGTAGGCGAGCGTCTTGGTTCCTTGCAGAAAGAACGACTGCCAGTTGTGGCTGGCATAGAAGGCGTCGCCGTGGGACTGGCGGATCGCCGCGTTCTGCGACTGCTCGCGCGGGCCGTCGACCAGTTCGATGTCGGCCCCGTAGGCACGCACCTGTGCGATCTTCGACGACGACGTAGACGCGGGCGCGAAGATCTTCACGCGCAGACCACCCGCCGCGCCGTAGCCCGCGACCGACGAGCCGCCGTTTCCCCGAACTGTCCTCGAGGATCGACGACACGCCGCGGCTGCGCAGATACGACAGCATCACGGAGGTCCCGCGGTCCTTGAAGCTTCCCGTGGGATTGAGGAAGTCGAGTTTGAACAGCGGTCGGGAACCGTGCCAGTCCTGTTCGACGACGGGTGTCGTCCCTTCGCCCAGCGTGATCGGCGCCGGGATGCCGACGGGGAGTGCAGCGCGGTAGCGCCACAGGGAGCGTGTCGTGGTGTCGATGTCGTCGCGCCCGATGCCGGGGCCGGGTCCAATCCACAGGGGTCGGCCGGCGTCCGACCGCCACCGCGGTTCATCGAGCGGATACGTGCTGCCGTCGACGGGGTCGGTGTAGCGGGCCATGGGTGCACGGTAGTCCAACACGGCCGGCCTAGGCCGTGTTGGATGAGTCCCTTTGCCTGTCTCGGCGGCCCGATGAACGCCTGGCTGCGTTGTCGTCGGTCGACATAGCTACCGCTATGCCTTCCTCCTCCGCCTTGCCAGCCGTCCATCGGATCCACCGATCCAAGGCAGTGGACTCATCCACCACGGCCTAGTGCCGCGCGATTGCGGTGTCTCTCCGTGCGGCCTGCATCGGCGGTTCGTCAGTTGATGATCTCGGCGTTCCCGGAGCGATCGAGCGCGTCCAGTCGGTTGCGCCAACTCTGCAGAGCCTCCGGTGTGCGACGCTGCCAGTCGTCGATCTCCTCGACGATGCGCAGCGGCTCCGTGCTCCGGTACGAGCGCGTCGGATTCCCCGGGAACTTCTTGTCGGTGACGTTCGGATCGTTCTCGAAGTCGCCGGTCGGCTCGACGCGGTAGACGCGGGGTTCTCCGTCGCCGCAAGCTAACTCGGCCGCGAGGCCTGCGCCGTCGCGCAGCGCGGTGAAGTAGATGTGATTCATCACGACGTCGGGGCGATAGTTCGAACGGAATCCGGCGGTCAGAAGGTCGCCGACCCGGAGTGCCGCCTTCGTGCCGTGGAAGAACGGACCGTCGTCCAGCGCGTCGCTCATCGCCACAGGTTAGCGCGGAGCGCCGGGAGTGGGTGCCACGTCGCCGTCGACTGGACGTTCTGACAAGTCCATCCCGCTGATGAACGTCCTCGATCGGCCGGTCAGCGGGTCGGTGAACCGAAGTTCGCGTGCCAGCAGCTGTAGCGGCAGCGACGGGTCGTCGGGTGCCTCGGGTAGCAGGTCGGGGTACCAGCGGTCGCCCAGAATCGGGATGCCGAGCGCCGACAGGTGCACGCGGAGCTGATGCGTCCGACCGGTCTTCGGGTGCAGTGCGGTGTGCACCACGCGGCGTCCCGTGCGGCTGGTTCCGGCCCCGATCGCTTCGATCGTCGTCTCGGCGTTCGGCGCCCCGCCCTCGTCGACGGCGACGCGGAGGCCGAAGCCCTGCGCATCGCGATCGCGGACGATCCGGTTGCGGTACGTGATCGGAAATGCGTGACCGGCGGCGGTCGGAGTGCTCGGATTCCAATCGTCGGGGAGTGCGGAGACGGCCTCGTACGTCTTGCTGACGCGGCGTTCGGCGAAGAGCGTCTGGTAGAGGCCCCGAGTGTCGGGGCGAGTCGAGAACATCACCAGTCCCGCCGTCGGCCGGTCGAGTCGGTGGATCGGGGTGATGTCGGGGTTGTCGAAGGCCAGCCGCAGGCGAACCAGCGCGGATTCGCGGAGATAGCGTCCACCAGGGGTGGTCGGCAGGAAGTGCGGCTTGTCGATGACGATCAGGTCGTCGTCGACGTGCAGCACCGTCTCCCGGTAGGGCAGCGGTTCTTCGTTCGGGATCTCGCGGTAGTACCAGACGAACTCGTGCTCGCCGAGTGCGGTGTGCTGGGTGACGACCGCGCCGTCGATGCCGACGAACTCGCCCGCGGCCAGTCGACGCTCGACCTCGGTGGGGTCGAGATGCGGAAAGCGGTCGATCAGAAATGCTCCCACCGTCGGCCACGAGCCGTCGGACGGGATGCGGAGACGAGTGGGGCCGACCCCGTCCTTGACGGGGAGGGGAGGACGCATCGGCACCAGGTCATCATCGCATCGGCCGCAACGCTGCAAACGGAGCCACCGCGTTCAGCTGTGCCGACGCCCACGGTGCGAGGTCAGGCCGTCGGCTTGGTGGCGACGCCGTCGAGCCACAGCGTCGCCGATTCGTCGCGGTGGGTGCCGGTGGTGCCGACGTGCTTCGCATCGATCTCCGGCCCCTTCTTGATGACGTGCACGAGCGCCATGCCGTGGCCGCGACCGAGCTCGTAGTCGTCCTTGAGCCACGCGAGTATCTGGCCGGCCTTGACGTCGGGAGCGTCGAAGTTCTTCGCTTTCGCGATCTCGACCAACTGGCGCGGGGTCAATCCGGTCTTGCGTTCGATGGTGTCCAAGTAGGCCTGGAAGGACATGGCGACTCCTGGGTCGGTGATGCCGATAAAGTGAGTACTGATTAGTACTCATGGACCGAGAGTACTATTCGGTACTGATGGTGAGCAAAGAACGACCGCCGATCTCCGCCGAGAAGCGAGCGCAGATGCTGGAGAAGTCGCTCGCGGTCTTCGTCGAGCGCGGATACGTCGGGGCAAGCACCGACGAATTAGCTGCTGCGGCGTCTGTGTCGAAGCAGACGCTTTACCGCGCTTTCGGCGACAAGGAAGGACTCTTCGAAGCGCTGATCCGAACTGAATGCGATCGCGTCTACGACCCGTTCGCACCACTGGTGGAGGAGATGCGTGACGTCGAGTCCGCCGAGGCGGCCATCCGCAGGCTCGCAGAGCAGTCCGCCCGCCTCATCATGTCCCAGCGCGTTCAGCAGCTTCGGCGTCTCGTCATCGCGGAGGCAACGCGATTTCCTGCACTGGGCGAGCTGTATTGGGAGCGCGGCTTTGTGCGGGTGTCGGCGTCCCTCGCTCAGTGTTTGACGGTGCTCGATGAACGACGACTCCTCCGCGTGCCGCAACCGGCGCTGTCCGCGCAGCAGCTCGCGGGCATGCTGCTGTGGATCCCCAGTAATCGGACGATGTTCGCGGGGATCGCTCAGCCGATGAGTGCGGGTGAACTCGCCGACGTCATCGATGCGGGAGTCGCTGCGTTCGTTCGCGCGCATCGCTGAGTCTCCGACCTGGGGCCGTCGCTGCGCATTCGCGCAGGAGAATCTGTGGACAACGTTCGAATGAATCCACAATGGCGTCAGCATCTTCCGATCCCGGCGCAGGTCCGTGACAGTCGGGTCATGGGAATCAGGTATTACGCATATGCGTTCAAGGCAGATCAGGCCGAACAGGCTACGGCCGACCCCGCGTCGGCCCTCTCCGACGACCCGTTCGCCGACGCGTGGGGGCTGGAGCCGGGGGTCGATGCGGGTCCGGCCACCGGCGTCCAACGACTGTCGGAAAGCGACATGCTCTATCTCGACAAGGCCTGGAGGCACCTCCAGCGAGTGACCGCGCCGGTCTCCGGGGAGCCGAAGCGACCCGCGCACCGAATGTTCGAGGGGGAGCCGGGTTGGTACGGACGTCCTGTTGAGCGGACGTTGGCGCCCGAAACGATGCCGGAGATCGCTGCCGATCTCGCCTTGCTCATCGACGAAGACGTCGCCGACCACGTTCGGTCGAAACCCTGCTTCGGCGATCCTGACGGTGAGGTCGACTACGTGCTCGACTACCTCGCCCGAGCCCGCGAGTTCGTCGCCGGCCTGGTTGAGACGGGGCGGGGGATGGTCTATCTGATCGGGTGATCGTTGGGCTCGGGGTGATCGAGTGCCGTTGCGAGCGAAGCCCGCAACGGTGTATCGAGATCGGCGATGGGCTGGGGCGGTGTGTTGTCTGCCCAGGGTGATCGAGTGCCGCTGCGAGCGAAGCCCGCAACGGTGTATCGAGATCGGCGACGGGCTGGGGTGGCCGCAGTCGAAAATTCTGAAGTATCGGACCCTCTCATAGCGCGATTCAGGGCTGTATGCGCTGTTTCGAAGCATGTGTCACTGTCGTTCGTCGAACTATTGAACTAATGAAATGTGACGCGTATCATAATAGGTGCAATACGGGAGACGGCCTGCGGGTCGTGTCGGGTTGTTTGAGAAGTTCATAGCGCGTCGCGGCACAGGCGACACGGGCCATTTCCGGGGCGTGGGAGCTGGAGGGGTGGCCGGTGGGTGTCCGACGGCAAAAGGTGGGACGCCGTCGGCCGGGGTCTCGGGAGAGTCTCTGGGTTCGGGTGATGCGGGTCCAGTGCCGAGTCTCGGCGACGGTGTCTCCTGCGTTCGTGGCTGCATCGGGGTGTGGTCGCGGTGGTCTGCTCGTGCGTCTGATTTCGGGAAGTGTGTGAGTTCGATGCGTGGTCGCCGACGCCCGTGGCGATCCCGCGGCCGGGTTGGCGATCGCGCGGAAGAGTTTTGTGAAGGTGAGGGGATTGTGATGGCTGGTACCGAAGCAGTGTTTGCTGATGTTGTTGATCAGTTCGCTGATGTGTTGACCGAAGCGCTCTGCCCGCCAGGGGAATCCACTCCGGGTGGTGAGCTCGCACGGTTGTGTGCGGCACCGTCCGCAGTCGGATCCGATGATGATCGGATCCTGGCGATGATGGTGGGCCTGGCGAGAGTGCTGAACCTGTCCACGACCGCCCTGTCCCAAGTGACGGAGGTGGCCGAACGTGCCGGGACTCGACGTCGTAAGCGGTTGAAGAGTCCGGTGGAGTTGTTGAAGCAGTTGGGGGTCGTGCCGGCATTGGCGCAGCGGTTGGTCCGTGTCGGGCAGGCCGCACGGCAGATGCCGGGGTTGATGAGTCGGGCGAGGGTCGGTGGTGTGCCGATCGAGCAGGCCGACGCTGTCGCACGGGGGATCTCGTTCGTGCAGAAGCGAGTCCCGCTCGACGACGAGGCACGCGCCGACCTGGTGCGCCGCCTGTCATCCCAAGTCACGCCGAAAGACGTCGACCACCGAGCACGCGAGTTGGCGATCGAATGGGCACCCGCAGTCGATGAGACCGATCCCGATGCTGTGCCGATCGCCGAGAATCCCGAGTTGAACGAGATGACGGTGGTGACCGGCGACGATGGTCGGACGATGGTGTCGCTCGACACCGACGCGTTGTCGGGGGAAGAGTTGAGTCAGGCGCTCGACCCGTTGTGTAAGCCGGTGCTCCAGCCCGACGGGTCTGAGGATCCGAGATCGGCGGGTCAGCGTCGTGCTGACGCGCATGCGCAGATCATTCGCGAGTATCTGGCAGGTCGTGACCGTCCGACAGTGTCCGGTGGGGTGTTGCCGCATGTGTCGTTGATCGTGCCGATCGAGCAGGCTGCGAGTGCGGGCAGTGGCACGCCGTCGGAGGCTTCGCGGGTTGCTTCGCTCGGGTTCACCGGTCCGGTCTCGTCCGCAACGGTCGGGCTGGTCGTTTGTGAGGCGGCGATGCGTCGGGTGGTGATGGATGCTGATTCGGCGCCGTTGGATGTGGGTCGTGAGCATCGTCTGGTGACCGCGGGACTACGCAAGGCCTTGGAAGCGCGGGATCGCGGATGTACGTTCCCTGGGTGCGGGCGTCCGGTTTCGTGGACTGATGCGCATCACTGCACTCCGTGGTCGGAGGGCGGCGAGACGGCGATCGACAACTGCGTGCTGTTGTGCCGGATGCACCACACCGTGATGCATCAGACCGGGTGGGAAGTCTTCATCGGTCACGATCGTCATCCGTGGTTCCGGCCGCCGCTGGATCCGGAGCATCCGGAACGGTTCCGGGAACCGATCCGCTCCAACGCGCGACGGACGATGACACTCGAACCCACCGCCGCAGCGTGAACGGGATCGGTGATCGGTAGAGTCGGCGCGAGGAATCGACCGCAGCGAGAGGGACGCGCCGTGCCAGAAGTAGTCGTTCGTCGATCCGTCGGCGAGGGTGAGTACCCGCGGCTCGTCGAGATCTGGCGCAGCGCCGTTGATGCGACGCATCATTTCCTTGCGGCGGACGATCGTGCCGACATCGAGGAGCACCTCGCGTCCGACTACTTTCCGCACGTGAACCTGATCGTCGCCGAGCGTGACGGCATCGCGGTCGGCTTCGCAGGCACCGCAGAGCAGAACCTCGAAATGCTGTTCGTCGACGCCGCCGAGCGAGGGCGGGGAACCGGGACGGCTCTGCTTGCGTACGTCGTCGACCACGATGATGTGGCAAAAGTGGACGTCAATGAGCAGAACAGCAAGGCCGTCGAGTTCTATCTGCGGCGCGGTTTCGAGGTGGTGGGCCGCAGCGAACTCGACGACCAAGGTCGCGCGTACCCGCTGCTGCACATGAGGATCAAGCGCGGCTGACCGCGCGAGCAGCGGTGCGCACCCGCGACGGATCAGCCGTGCTGCATCAGCCAGTTCAGCAACTGACGCGTCTCGCGCCAATGGGTGCGGATCTGGTCGACCAGGGCCGCTGAGTGAATCACTTCGTCGAAGCCGTAATCGCGGCTCACCGTCAGCGATCGGTGACGGAGCAGTTCGATCCGCGGATGGTCCTTCGCGAATCCGCGAGGTGCAGTCTTCAACTGGTCGCCGCTCACTTCCCACCCCTTCCGCGTCAGGCCCGCGATGAGGTGTTCGAGTTCGGCGCCGTGAAGGTCGTCATCGATGGCGCGCCGAATCCTCGCCAGACGGTCGGACTCCGCATGATAGAAACCGGCACCGACCCGCATGCCGGGCGCACCGATCTGAACGTAGTAGCCGGTAGCTGGGCCCACCGCCACAAAGGCACCCTGATGAGTCTTGTAAGGGGTCTTATCCTTCGAGAAGCGCACATCCCGGTAGGGCCGGAACACCTTCGCGGGTCCGAACTCGTCGGCGAGCTCGGCCGTCAACGCATTCATCGGGGCCGCGACACTGTCCCGGTAGACGTCCTTGTGCGCCTCCCAGAACACCTTGCTGTTGTCGATCTCGAGATCGTCGTAGAAGTCGAGGGCGGCCTCGGGGAAACCGGTGAAGCTCATGCGTTCGACCCTACTGCGCGCCACGACCTCGGTAGCGTCGAGGAATGGAGAAGGCAGCGGTCGCTCGAGCAGTGCTGGTCGTCGACGGCGGTGGTTGCCTCGCGGCCGCGGCGGCGCTGATGGCGGATCGCCGGGTCGGTGACCTGGTGCATCCATCGCAGGCCTGGCGGCTCCCGGTCGGACTCGCGCTCGGTGCGACGTCGACGATCCTGCTCGGAAGCGCAGCACGGCAGTCGCCGACGCAGTCGGCCATGAGATGCGCGGCCCTGGTGAATGCGGGGTGGGTGGCGGCCTGTGTCGCAGCGCTGTCCCGACCACTGCCGACATCGGGCCGCGTCCTTGTCGGGACGACGTTCGCGCTCGATGCCGCCGTCGGCACAGCCCAGTGGGCCCTGTCGCGCTGACCGCTGAGGATGTCGGACCGCGGTCGTAGAGTTCGAGGAGACCGTGGTGGCAACCTCGAAGGAGAACTCAATGGACACTGTGAACCTCAGCAAGCAGCACCCCGAGCAGTACAAGCTCCTCGCCGGCCTCGATGCATCGGTGGCGTCTGCACTGGCCGCTGCGGGGATCGATCCGCTGCTCGCCGAACTGGTCAAGATCCGCGTCTCGCAGCTCAACGGCTGTGCATTCTGCCTGCGGATGCACACGCGTGATGCGATCGCCAAGGGGGAGACGACGGACCGCCTCGCGGTCATCGCAGCGTGGTGGGAGTCGCAGTACTTCACCGAGCAGGAGAAGGCCGCGCTCGCACTCGCCGAGAAGGTAACCGAACTGCCTGTGCAGGACGAGCACGACACCGACGACGGCGCGCTCACCGCTGAGCAGGTGTCGGCGATCAGTTGGCTGGTGATCGTGATGAACGCGTGGAACCGACTCGCGATCCGCAGCCACTACCCGGTCGCACCGTAGCGGGAGCATTTCCCGCGGCACGCATCACCTCGGATGCGACGACATACGACGAGGGCCGTCGTTCGCCGTTGCAAACGACGGCCCTCGCCGTACAGCGGGTGTCGGTTACCGGGAGGCGTGCGGTGCGCCGATTCCCGGATCGATCTGGGTCGGCCCGTCCTTGCCCGGCGTCACGTCGAAGTCGAAGATCGACGTCGGAATGTACACCGTGGCGCAGGAGTTCGGGATGTCGACGACTCCGGAGAAACGGCCCTCGATCGGCGCGGCACCCAACAGCAGGAAAGCCTGTTCCGGGCTGTAACCGAACTTCGACAGGTAGTCGATCGCATGCAGGCAGGCCCGCTGGTAGGCGAGGTGCGAGTCGAGGTAGCGCTGCTCACCGTCGAGTGTCACCGACGTGCCCGAGAACGCGACGAACTGCTCGTAGCGCGGACCCACGTCGCCGCCCGGCAGGAAGATGGCGTTCTCGGTGACACCGTAGGTCTCCATGCCGCCCTTGATGATGTCGACGTGCAGGTCGATGAAACCGCCCATCTCGATGCCGCCGCAGAAGGTGATCTCACCGTCGCCCTGGCTGAAGTGCAGGTCGCCGACCGAGAGGTTCGCACCGTCGACGAACACCGGATAGAACACGCGAGTACCGCGGGTCAGATTCTTGATGTCCTGGTTACCGCCGTTCTCACGCGGTGGCGCTGTACGGGCGGCCTCCGCGGCAGCGGAGGTGAACGCGTCCCCGGTCAGACCGCCGAGAATGGCGAACTCCGGCTCCGGAGGAAGCGCGAGCGGCGGAACACGATCCGGATCGGTGGCGATCAGCGCGGCCTCGCGGGCGTTCCACTTGCCGAGCAGTTCCTTCGACGGCGCAGTGCCCATCAGGCCAGGGTGGATCATGCCGGTGAAGCTCACATGCGGGATGTGGCGCGACGTGGCGGTGTGGCCCTTGAAGTCCCACACCGCCTTGTAGGCGTCCGGGAACTGATCGGTGAGGAAGCTGCCGCCGTTGTCCTTCGCGAAGATGCCGGTGTAACCCCAGCCCTGCCCGGCCAGCGGGCCGCTGTCCTCCTGCGGGATCGGACCCACATCGACGATGTCGACGATCAACAGGTCACCCGGCTGCGCACCCTCGACGGCGAACGGACCCGAGAGCGTGTGGACGGTCTTCAACGGCGCGTCGAGGATGTCCTCGGCGGAGTCGTCGTTGTGGATCTCGCCGTCGAACCATTCGCGGCAGTCGACGCGGAACGTGTCGCCGGGTTTGACGGTGACGGCCGGCGGAATGGCGTAATGCCACCGGTTGTGGCCGAGGATCTCCTGGTCGACGAACTTCTTCGTCGAATCGAGTGGGAATACGAGCTCGGGCATGGCACGGATCCTTTCGGGCTTTGGGAGAGAAAGCAGACCGGCGGTCGAGCCGGTGTCTAGGGTCGCGGCAGCTTGGCGTGCAGCGGATTCGTCGATGTCGGCGTACCGCGCCTGTTCCCGGCGGGAACGCGGTCGACGACGGCGGGCCGTTCAGCAGTTGATTTCGTCGCGTCCATCAAAGCCATCGCGCGCCCGCCGCGACCGAACGCGGGAGAACTCACGCCGCGTCGAGCGGAGGCACCGCAACGGCAGGTGGTGGAGTCGGGAACCTCGGCCATCGAGAACCTGGCCTCGAATCGGCCGCAGTCTGCGCACAGGAATTGGTAGACGGGCATGGGCGTGTCCGAACCTCTCTTTCCACGTCTGGGAGGTGACGCGAAGTGCCTCGGACACTACCGATTCCGGGCGTCGGCGTCAGTCGATTCGCGAGGCGTTCAGATTCAGCGCGAGGTCGGACAAAGAGGGCTAGCATCGGTGACTATGGCACGGTTCAGCCCACTCGAGTGGCCGGTGATGCGACAGCTGCGCACCGGAGACAAGCTCGGACGCGGACCTGCCGTCGAATCCCCGAAGACCAAGTCGATGCAGGCGCGCACCAGTACCGCGGACAGCGTGGTCCAGAGCGTGTGCCCGTTCTGCGCCGTCGGCTGCGGCCAGAAGGTCTTCGTCAAGGACGGGCGCGTCACCCAGATCGAGGGCGACCCGGACTCGCCGATCTCACGCGGGCGACTCTGCCCGAAGGGTGCGTCGAGCGAGCAACTCGTGAACAGTCCGCTCCGGCAGACCACGGTCCGCTACCGGGCGCCCTACGCGACCGAATGGCAGGACCTCGACCGCGACACCGCGATCGACATGATCGCCGACCGCTTCGTGAAGGCGCGACGGGATCACTGGCAGGACGTCGACGCTCACGGACGGCCGCTGCACCGCACCATGGGCATCGCGTCACTGGGCGGCGCCACCCTCGACAACGAAGAGAACTACCTGATCAAGAAGCTCTTCACCGCCGCGGGCGCCATCCAGATCGAGAACCAGGCGCGCATATGACACTCCGCCACGGTTCCCGGTCTGGGAGTCTCCTTCGGTCGCGGCGGCGCCACACAGTCCCTGCAGGACATGGCCAACGCGGATTGCGTCGTCCTGATGGGCGGCAACATGGCGGAAGCGCACCCCGTCGGATTCCAGTGGGTCGCTGAAGCCAAGGCACGCGGCGCTCGCGTCATCCACGTGGACCCGCGGTTCACGCGTACCTCGGCGGTGGTCGACAAGCACATCGCGATCCGCGCCGGCTCCGACATCGTGCTGCTCGGTGGGCTGATCAACTACATGCTCACCCACGACCGCTACTTCCACGAGTACGTCGTCGCCTACACCAACGCGGCGACCCTGGTGAACGACGACTACCGCGATACCGACGACCTCGACGGACTGTTCTCCGGGTTCGACGACGCCACCGGCACCTACGACCAGAGCACCTGGAAGTACCTCGACGACGAGAACGGCCCGGTACGCGACGAGACGCTGCAACACCCGCAGACCGTGTTCCAGATCCTCAAGCGGCACTACGCCCGCTACACGCCGGAGATGGTCGCGCAGATGTGCGGCATCGCCGAAGCCGAGTTCGAGTACCTGGCGCGGGCGCTCGCCGACAACTCCGGGCCCGAGCGCACCGGCTGCTTCGGCTACGCCACCGGCTGGACCCAGCACACCATGGGCGGCCAGGTGATCCGCACCGCGAGCGTCTTGCAACTGCTCCTCGGCAACGTCGGCCGACCGGGTGGCGGCATCATGGCGCTCCGCGGCCACGCCAGCATCCAGGGTTGCACCGACATCCCGACGCTGTTCGATCTGCTGCCCGGCTATCTGCCGATGCCCGCCGCAGGCAAGCACGACACCTTCGCCGACTACCTCGCCGCCGTCCGACCCGCATCCCGCAAGGGGTACTGGGAGTACGCGGAGGAGTACACCGTCAGCCTGCTCAAGGCGTGGTGGGGCGACGCCGCCACCGCCGAGAACGACTGGTGCTACGACTACCTGCCGCGTCTCACCGGACCGGCGGGCACCTACCAGACGGTCGTCGAGATGCTCGAGGGCAACGTCGACGGCTACTTCATCGTCGGGCAGAACCCGGCCGTCGGCTCGGCCAACGCCCGCCAGCAGCGGATGGGCATGTCGAAGCTCAAGTGGCTGGTGGTCCGCGACCTCAACATGATCGAATCCGCCACCTGGTGGAAGGAGGGGCCGGAGATCGAGTCGGGCGAACTCAAGACCGAGGAGATCGCCACCGAGGTCTTCTTCATGCCCGCCGCCACTCACGTCGAGAAGGCGGGTTCGTTCACCCAGACCCAGCGGATGCTGCAGTGGCGGCACCAGGCCGTGAACCCGCCGGGCGACGCGCAGAGCGAGTTGGACTTCTACCACGACCTCGGCTGCAGGATCCGCGAACGAGTCGCGGACTCCACCGACCCGCGCGACAAGCCGCTGCAGGAGATGACGTGGGACTACCCGCGCAACGAGCACGGCGACGTCGATCCCGAAGCGGTGCTCGCCGAGATCAACGGCCGGTTCCTCACCGGGCCGCGGGCGGGCGAGCCGCTCGACTCGTACACGCAGCTGAAGTCCGACGGCTCCACGATCGCCGGCTGCTGGATCTACACCGGCGTCTACGCGGGCGGCGTCAACAAGTCGGCCCGCCGCGTTCCGCACGGCGGCGACACCGTCACCCAGAGCGAATGGGGCTGGGTGTGGCCGTCGGACCGCCGGATCCTCTACAACCGTGCCTCGGCGGACCCGGACGGCAAGCCGTGGAGCGACCGCAAGAAGTACGTGTGGTGGGACGCCGAGGCGGGTCGCTGGACCGGCGATGACGTCCCCGACTTCCCGGTCGACCGCGCACCGGGCAGCATCCCCGAGCCGGGTGCCGTGGGCGCCGACGCGATCGGCGGCAATGACGCCTTCATCATGAAGCCGGACGGCAAGGGCTGGCTGTTCGCGCCCTCGGGGCTGGTCGACGGCCCGCTGCCGACACACTACGAGGCGCAGGAGTCGCCAGTCGCCAACGCCCTGTACCCGGACCAGCAGCAGTCGCCCACGCGGTTGACGATCGCGCGCACCGACAACCTGGGTGCGCCGAGTGCCGGCGACCCCGGTGTCGGCGTCTACCCGTACGTCTTCACCACCTACCGTCTCACCGAACACCACACCGCAGGCGGCATGAGCCGCTGGTCGCCGTACCTGTCGGAGCTGCAGCCCGAGATGTTCTGCGAGGTCTCACCGGAGCTCGCCGCCGAATGCGGCCTGGAGAACGAGGGGTGGGCGACGATCATCTCGCCGCGCGCCGCCATCGAGGCCCGCGTCCTGGTGACCGACCGGATGAAGCCGCTCACCATCAACGGTGCCACTGTGCACCAGGTGGGCCTGCCGTACCACTGGGGACAGGGCAGCGATGCCGTCGTCTCCGGCGACGCCGCCAACGACCTCGTGGGCGTCGCGATGGAGCCCAACGTCTTCATCCAGGAGTCGAAGGTCGGTTCATGCGCGGTGATCGCCGGGCGACGACCGCGGGGAGCCGCGCTGAACGAGCTGGTTCTCGACTATCAGCGTCGAGCCGGTGCGACCATCGAGACCGACATCCCGCATCGCGCATCCGGTGCACCGACGGATCAGGAGGAGTGATGGGGCAGCTGACCGGACCGAGCGATCCGAGCGCGGACGCCGCGTGGCACATCCACGAGGACCGGCGTGGATTCTTCACCGACACGTCGGTCTGCATCGGTTGCAAGGCCTGCGAGGTGGCGTGCAAGGAGTGGAACCACAATCCACGCGACGGCGACCTCGAGTTCACCGGCATGTCGTACGACAACTCGGTGTCCCTCGGCGCCAGCACCTGGCGGCACGTCGCGTTCATCGAGCAGGACGAGGACCGCATCGAACAGGCACGGGAGACCGGCGCCGCCCTGGTCTCGCTCGGCATGCCGACCTGGCGCGACGACGACACCGATGAGGCACCCGATCTGACCCCGCCCGACACCCCGGAGTTCCGGTGGCTCATGTCGTCAGACGTCTGCAAGCACTGCACCCACGCGGGCTGCCTGGACGTGTGCCCGACCGGCGCGATGATCCGCACCGAGTTCGGGACCGTGGTGGTGCAGGACGACATCTGCAACGGCTGCGGCAACTGCGTGGCGGGCTGCCCGTTCGGCGTCGTCGAACGTCGCAGCGACGGCACCGTCGCACCCACCACGCGCACCGGCGAACGCAAGGGTGAGCAGCCGGAGATCCCGAACCACGGCGTCGCCCAGAAATGCACCCTCTGCTACGACCGCCTGAAAGACGGACAGACCCCGGCCTGCGCGCAGACCTGCCCCACCGAATCGATCCGCTTCGGCACCCGCGAGGACATGGTCGCCAAAGCCCACGAGCGCGTCGCCGATCTGCACGCCCGCGGCATGACCGAGGCGCGCCTGTACGGCGCCAACCCGAACGACGGCGTCGGCGGTACCGGATCGGTGTTCCTGCTGCTCGACGAGCCCGAGGTGTACGGGCTGCCGCCGGATCCGCGGGTGCCGACCGCGGACCTGCCGACCATGTACCGCCGGGCCGGCGTCGCCGTGGCGGGCATGCTGGCCGCCACGGCGGTGTCGTTCCTCGGTGGACGCGGAGGCCGCCGGTGACGAGCTCGGACTTCGACCAGTTCCGACCGCCGCGCCCCGAACGCAGGCGTGGCGGCAAGGGCAAGCGGCGCGGTGGACGCGGCCGCGGCGGCGACGACCTCATGGTGCCGCAGGCGCAGGTGGAGCACCTCGACTCCCGCGGCTACTACGGCCACCCGGTCGTCAAGGCCCCGCCGTGGGAGAAGGAGATCGCCGCGTACCTGGTCCTCGGCGGCATCGCGGGCGGCTCCGGGGTGCTCGCCGCCGGCGCCCAGCTGACCGGGCGCATGCGGCTGCGCCGCAACGCACGACTCGCGGGACTCGGCGCCGCCGGAGCCGGGGCGCTCGCACTCGTGGCCGACCTCGGCCGCCCCGAACGCTTCCTGCACATGATGCGGACGTTCAAGGTCACCTCACCGATGAGCGTCGGCTCGTGGATCCTCATGGGCTACAGCGGCATGATCGGCGTCGCCGCGGCGGGAGAGGTGGACCGTCTTCTCGGCGAACGACTTCCGCTCGGTCCGCTGCGCCCGGTGCTGCGCGCCGTCGAAGCGCCTGCGGGTCTGGGCGGCGCGGTGTTCGGCGCCCCGCTCGCCGCGTACACCGCGATCCTCCTCGGTGACACCGCGATGCCCACCTGGCACGACATGCATCGCGACCTGCCGTTCGTCTTCGTCAGCTCGGCTAGCCTCGCGGCCGGCGGCCTCGCGCTGGTCACCACCCCCGCCGCGGAGGCGGGGCCGGCACGCAACCTCGCGGTGCTCGGCGTGATCGGCGACGTCGCCGCCACCCGGATCATGGAGTCGCGGATGGACCCGGTGGCCGTGGAACCGCTGCACGACGGGCTGCCCGGCACCCTGATGCGGTGGGCCGAGGGGCTCGCCGTCGTCGGCGGCCTCGGCGCTCTGGTCAGCGGAGGTCGGGCGGGTCGCCGCAATCGCCTGATCGCGGCCCTGTCCGGTGCGACGCTCGTCGCAGCCTCCACATGCACCCGCTTCGGCGTCTTCCACGCGGGGATGAACTCGGCGCAGGACCCCCGCTACACCATCGAACCGCAGAAGCGCAGGCTCGCCGAGCGTCGAGCGGCGGGAATCATCGACGACTCGATCACCGGACTGTGATGCCCGGACGACCGCCGCTCGCGGGATCGAGCGCCACCGTGTGGCCGATCACCGGATAGCCCGGCACTTCGCCGACCACCAGCAGACCACCCGAGGTCTGGGCGTCGGCCAGCATCAGCAAATCGTTCTCGCTCACCCCAGGTCCTGCGGTCAGGTGCGGGCGCACCCAGTCGAGGTTCCGACGGGTGCCGCCCGGGATGTAGCCGTCGTTCAGGGTGTCGCGGGCGCCGTCGATCTCCGGGACCGCCGCCGCGTCGAGCACCGCACTCACACCGGACGCACGGCACAGTTTGAACAGGTGGCCCAGCAGACCGAATCCGGTGACATCGGTCGCGGCGCGCACCCCGTTGGCGAGGGCGGCGTCTGCGGCGTCCCGGTTGAGCGCAGTCATGGACGCGATCGCCGCCTCGAACCGTTCGCCCGTCACCTTGTGACGGTTGTTGAGCAGGCCCACGCCGATCGGCTTGGTCAGCGTCAACGGCAGCCCGGGCTCGGCGGCGTCGTTGCGCAGCAGCCGATTCGGGTCGGCGATGCCGGTGACCGCCATGCCGTACTTGGGTTCGGGATCGTCGATGGTGTGACCGCCGATCACCGGGCAGCCTGCACGGGTGCCGACATCCAGGCCGCCGCGCAGCACCTCGGTCATCATCTCCATCGGCAACTCGGCGCGCGGCCAACCGACCAGGTTGATCGCGACCACCGGTCGACCGCCCATCGCATAGATGTCCGACAGCGCGTTGGCCGCCGCGATGGCACCCCAGGCGTAGGGGTCGTCGACCACCGGCGGAAAGAAGTCCGCGGTCGAGAGGACCGCCATGCCGTCGGCGATCCGGACCGCGGCCGCGTCGTCGCCGTCGTCCAGTCCGACGAGCACGTCGGGGGAGGTCTGGCCGATCAGCCCGCGGACCGCGTCCTCGAGCTCACCCGCCGGGATCTTGCACGAACATCCGCCGCCGTGCGCGTAATCGGTCAGTCGCTTCACCTGTGTCACAGGGCCGAGGTTAGCCCGCTATCTTGGTGAGCGGAGGCGTCTGGGCACCTGGTGGGCTCCCCGGTCTTCAAAACCGGTGAGATCGAGTACCTCGGTCTGGCGGGTTCGATTCCCGTCCGTCTCCGCCAACTTCCCCCAATGAGGAGCCGCAGTGAATCAGGGTGCCGGGCAGGTGGATCCGCGACGATCGATCCCGCGGACCGACGCCCTGCTGGCGCTACCCGACGTCGTGGCGGCCCGGGAACGACTGTCCGAGGCGACCATCGCGGCGCGGATCCGTGCGGTCACCGACCGCGCACGACGCTGCGAGCTCGCTCCCGGCGATGTCGTCGCCGCAGTCGTCGACGCGGTGACCCGGACCGGACCGTCGACGCAGACGTCGGTCCTCAACGCGACCGGCGTCGTCGTCCACACCAATCTCGGCCGTGCGCCGCTCGGTGACGCCGCGATCGCAGCGATCGTCGATGCGGCGGGCTACGTCGACGTCGAGATGGACCTCGACACCGGAGTCCGCAGCAAGCGCGGCGTCGGCGCCCGTGACGCGCTGCTGACGGCCTGCCCCGCCGCCGAGGACGCGCTCGCCGTCAACAACGGCGCGGCGGCCCTCGTCCTGGCGACCACCGCGCTCGCCGCCGGACGCGAGGTGATCGTCTCGCGCGGCGAACTGATCGAGATCGGCGCGGGCTTCCGACTGCCGGACCTCATCGCGTCGACGGGTGCCCGGCTGCGCGAGGTCGGCACCACCAACCGCACCCATCTTGCCGACTACGCGGACGCGGTCGGACCCGACACCGGCTGCCTGCTCAAGGTGCATCCCAGCAACTTCCGGGTCAGCGGCTTCACGAGCGGAGTCGACGTGGCGGCGCTCGCGAGACTCGGTCGCGATCGCGGGATCCCGCTGGTCGTCGACCTCGGCAGCGGACTCCTGACACCCGACCCGGTGCTGCCCGACGAACCCGATGCCACCACCGCTCTGCGCGCGGGCGCCGACCTCACCACCGCCAGCGGCGACAAACTGCTCGGCGGACCACAGGCCGGGGTGATCCTCGGTCGCGCCGACCTCGTTCAGCGCCTGTCGAAGCACCCGCTGGCCCGAGCCGTCCGCATCGACAAGCTGGCGCTGGCCGCACTCGAGGCGACCGTCGCCGGTCCCGTCGCGCCGGTCATGCGGTCGCTGCACGCCGATCCGCAGCGGCTGCGGGAGCGGACCGAGGCGCTCGCCGACGCGGTCGGCGGCGAACTCGTCGCGCACGACGGCCGCGTCGGCGGAGGCGGTGCGCCCGGCATCCCACTGCCGGGCTTCGCCGTCCGACTCCCCGAATCCGCGGCGTGCCCGCTGCGCACCGGCACCCCCGCCGTCTTGGCGCGCGTGCACGACGGTGCCACCCTCGTCGACCTCCGATGCATCCCCGAGAATGACGACCAGTGCGTCGCCGACGCCGTCCGCGCCGCCATGGAGCCACGGTGACCGTGCATGTCGTCGCGACCGCCGGGCACGTCGACCACGGCAAGTCGACCCTGGTGAAAGCCTTGACCGGCATGGAACCCGACCGGTGGGAACAGGAGCGGCAGCGGGGACTGACCATCGACCTCGGCTTCGTGTGGACGGTCTTGCCGTCCGGTCGGGAGGTCGGGTTCGTCGACGTCCCGGGGCACGAACGCTTCCTGCCGAACATGCTCGCCGGCCTCGGGCCGGCTCCCTCGGTGTGCTTCGTGGTCGCCGCCGACGAGGGCTGGCGGCAGCAGTCGTCCGACCACCGCGACGCCCTCGCGGCGTGGGGCATCGGCAGCGGGGTCGTCGTCATCAGCCGCGCCGATCGCGCGACGCCCGAGCGCATCGCCGAGGTCACCGAGCAGGTGCGGACCGAGCTCGCCGACACCGGCCTCGCGAACGCGCCGATCGTCGCCGTGTCCGCGGTTGCGGGCACCGGGCTGACCGAGCTCCGCCAGACGCTCGACGATGTGCTTGCGGCGACGATCGTGCCCGACGACGGCCGCGTCCGCCTCTGGATCGACCGCTCGTTCACGATCACCGGTGCCGGCACCGTGGTGACCGGCACGCTCGCCGCAGGCCGCTTCGCGGTGGGCGATCAGTTGAACGTCTTCGGCCGCGACGGGTTCCGCACCGTCGTTGTGCGCGGCCTGCAGTGCCACGGTCGCGACACCGACCGGGCGAAGCCGGTCAGCCGGGTCGCGGTGAACCTGCGCGGCATCGCGCACGACGAGATCCACCGCGGCGACGCCCTCCTCGACACCGGCGCGTGGCCCACCACCGCGCTCGTCGACGTCCGCCGCGACATCGGCGAGAACGACGTCCCCGCATGGCTGACCGTGCACGTCGGCACCGCGTCGACCCCTGTTCGCGTGCGGGCACTCGACGACCACCATCTGCGGCTGACGCTGTCGCGGGAACTCCCGCTGCGCCGCGACGATCGCCTCGTGCTCCGTGATCCCGGTGCCGGGCGGATCGTCGGCGGTGTCACGGTCCTCGACATCGATCCGCCGCCGCTGGAGCGTCGGGGCGACGGCGTCCGACGAGGGCGGGCACTGGGGGAGCACGTCGACGCGACCGCCGCCGAGGTCGCTCGCCGCGGCGCCGTGCTGCTTGCCAGGCTCGCCGAGGCGGGACTGGAGACGGACGAGGTTCCCGACGGCGTCGACGTGATCGGCGACTGGTGGGTGGCGAGCGAGACGCTGCACCGCTGGCAGGCGGCGCTACGCGGAGCGGTCGTCGACCTGCACGAACGGGATCCGCTGTCGGCGGGACTCACCGACGGCGCAGCGCAGGGTCTGCTCGGACTTCCCTCCGCGGTCCTGCTGCCCGCCGTTGTTCAGGGCGCCGGGGTCGTCGCCGAAGGAGGGCGCCTCTTCCTCCCCGAGCATCGCGGTGACCTGGGGCCCGCGGAAGCCGCCGTCGAAGAGCTGGAACGACGGCTCGCCGCCGCACCGTTCGTCGCGCCTGAGGCCGACGACCTCGTCGCACTCCGGCTGGGTGTCCGGGAACTCGCCGCGGCCGAGCGCGCGGGTCGGCTGATCCGGCTCGCCGAAGGGCTCGTTCTCCTGCCGAAGGCGCCCGCTCAGGCGATGCGGGAACTCGCACGACTGCCGCAGCCGTTCACCACCTCGCAGGCGCGGCAGGCGTTGGGGACCTCGCGTCGTGTGGCGATCCCGCTGCTGGAACACCTCGACGGCCGCGGCTGGACGCGACGGATCGACGCCGGTCATCGCGAAGTGGTGCGTCGAGGCGGCAGCGTCTGATCAGCCGATCAGGGACGCCGGCGTGAACCGCACGTCCACGGGGTCGGTCACGTGGAACTCGTCGTCCCCGTGCGCCTCCGCGGCCGTCTCGTACTCGTCGTCGGCCAGGGCCACGCGATGATCGACGGGGAAGGCCCAGGACCTGCGTCGTCATAGCTGTCATGGTAACCGGCTGTGCTGTTTCCGGGGTTGGCATCATAGACCCATGACCACAGCGCAGCTGGCCCTCGGCCCCCACGTCACCCGGTGGATGGGGCCGAACGACGGTCGCGTCCCGTTCGGCAATCCGCTGACCGTGCGCGCAGGTAACACCGTCGTGCTGCTCGACTCCGGGCTGGAGATCGAAGCGCCGCCTGCGGACCTCCTCCTGCTGAGCCACTATCACGAGGACCACACGGTCGACGCCGTGCAGCGGGCGTCGTCGGTGGCGATCCATCACCGTGACGCGTTCGCCCTCCAGTCGTGGGCCGACTTCCGCGCCGCCGGCGGCATCCCGGAGGGGGAGTGGGAGGCCGACTTCCGTGAACAGTTCGGGTGGCAGCCGCTGCCGGATGTCGACCGGTTCGACGATGACGCGGTCTTCGACGTCGGCGACGGCGTTCGCGTGCGGACCGTGCCGCTGCCCGGACACACCGCGGGACACTGCGGATTCCTCATCGAACCCGACGGCGTCTTCTACATCGCCGACGTCGACCTCTCGACCTTCGGACCCATGTACAGCGACGTCGGATCGAGCCTCGCCGACATCCGAGCGACGCTGGCAGCGGTCACCGAGGTGGAGGCGGACGTCGTCGCCTCGTACCACCACAAGGGGCCGTACTTCACCCGCGACGAGTTCCTCGCCGACCTCGCGGCACACGCCGCGGCACTCGACGCCCGTGAAGGGCGGCTGCTCGATCTGCTCGCCTCGGGATCGCAGACGGTCGACGAGCTCATCGGGCGGGGCGTCATCTACCGCGTCGAGACGGCACCCTGGTATGCGGAAGCCGCCGAGCGCGCGATGATCCGCATGCACCTCGACGAACTCGTCGACCGCGGCATCGCCGTGGGGCCGGACGACGGCCGTTACCGCCTCGCGGGATAGGCCCGCAGACACAAGAGGACTGGCGCACCCGAGGAGTAGCGGGTGCGCCAGTCGAGTTTGCGTTCAGCTCTTCCAGGCCGAGCGAGGTGTCAGATCACTTGACCTCTGAACGCAAGATCCTCCAGATTCCGACCGACATCGGGATGCCGATCCAGATCAGGTGTGCCACCAGGAAGTGTGCCCAGGAGCTACCGGTCGGCCAGGACTCCGACATCAGGGCACCCGCCGAGGTGTTGGGGTCGATCCAGTCCGCGACATGGTGGTCACGGAGCGCGGGAATCAGCTGGAGCACCAGGCCGATCGCCGACGGCAGGATGAAGTAGGCGACGATCGCCGCCGGCGTGTTCAAGAACAGTGCCGCGAAGCCGAAGCCGAGGAGCAGTCCCGCGATCTGGATGATCGCGGCACCGGTGAGGCCGGCCGCCGACAGCGACCACGACCCTGCGGGTGCGTCGAACATCAACCCCGCGATGACGTTCGCGACGGCACCGATGAGCAGGGCCGCGACCACCGCGGCGATGGCGGCGATCAGCGACGTGACCAGCTTCGCGATCACGACCCGCTCGCGGCGCGGTTCCATGGTGAACGTGGCGAGCGCGCCGCGCTGCGTCCACTCGGAGGTGACGAGGAGGATCGCCATCACCGGCAGCAGGAATCCGGTCGGCGTGTTCATCACGCCGAAGAAGTCGGCGAATCCGACGTTTGCGGGTTCGCTGGAGTTCGCGGCGACGATCAGCATGATCACGGTGACCAGCACCGCGATCAGTGCCATCGCCGCGATCAGCCAGAAGCCTGCGCGAGTGTCGACGAGCTTGCGGAGTTCCACCTTGATCAGGCGAGTGAGCGGGATCGGCTTCACCGTCTTGTCGACGGCGGCGTACGTGGTGGTCATCAGAGGGCTCCCTGGGTGGCGGGCTGCTCACGCTGGGTCTGTTCGGTGAGCTGCAGGAACATGGCTTCGAGTCCGGTGTTGGCACCGACCCGGAGTTCGATCAGCGGGATGGCGCTGTCGAGGGCGACGCGGCCGACCTGGGCCGGGTCGGCCTCCACGTTGATGCCGCCGCCCTGGGCCGGGTACGCGGCGAACCCCGCGTTCACCAGCGCCTGGCCGAGAGCTTCGTCGTCGGCCGCCTTGACGTGCGCGCCGGTGCCTGCGAGGAGTTCGTCCTTGGTGCCCTGCGCCACGATCTCACCGCGACCGATCACGACCAGGTCGTCGGCGATGATCTCGATCTCGTGCAGCAGGTGGCTCGACAGCAGGACCGTTCCGCCGCGGTCCGCGTACTCGCGGAGCAGGGTGCGCATCCAGTGGATGCCTGCCGGGTCGAGGCCGTTCGCGGGCTCGTCGAGCATCAGGATCTTCGGATTCGCGAGCAGCGCGTTGGCGATGCCGAGACGCTGCCGCATGCCGAGCGAGTAGTTGCGGACGCGGCGGCCGGCCTCCTCCGGGGTCAGGCTGACCCATTCGAGGACCTCGTCGACGCGCTTCATGTCCAGACCCATGGTCATCGCCGACAGGCGGAGGATCTCCATGCCGGTGCGGCCCGCGTGCTGCGCCGACGCGTCGAGCAGGACACCGACCTGGGTCGCCGGGTTCGGGATGTCCCGGTAGGGGACGCCGGCGATGGTCGCACTGCCCGAGGTGGGCGGCGTGAGACCGGCGATGATGCGCATCGTGGTGGACTTGCCCGCGCCGTTCGGTCCGAGGAAGCCCGTCACGCGACCCGGCTTGCAGGCGAACGAGACGTCGTTGACGGCGACGTACTCGCCGTATCTCTTCGTGAGGTTCTCGACAGTGATCATGGTGAAGAATTCTGCCGCCCGCCGCGGCTCCGCACATCCGCCTCGCGGCTGTTTCCGGGTCATCCGAAAGTAGGGGGTGGCGTCGACCGATGGCCGCAGCGCGACCGACGATCGGCGGGCTACCGTGATCCACGTGCACCCCGACGACTATCAACCGCCGCTGACCTGGCGGAGCCACCTGTGGCGCCTCGCCATCGTCCTGACGGTGTCGGGCGTCGCCTGGGGGTCACGCGTCGAGTACCAGTGGACGACGGTGCGATGGTGGTTCTACCTCGACCTGGCGCTCGGGATCCTCTCACTGATCGCCGTCTGGTACCGCCGCCGCTATCCGATGGCCGTCGGTGTCGGCACGCAGATCGTCGCGCTCGTGTCGGCGTCGGCGTCGGGCCCCTCGATGCTCGCGCTGGTCTCGCTCGCGACCCGCCGCCGGTGGCGCGAGATCATTCCGGTCGGGTTCCTGGCCATCGTCACGGCGTTGGGATCGTCGTGGTTCGAAGTGCCCGAACATGCGCGACCGACGCTGGTCGACTCGGTGATCATCACCGTGGTCCTCCTGATGGTGATCGCCTGGGGGCTGTACATCGGCTCGCGGCGCGAACTCCTGGCATCGTGGCGCTCTCGCGCGAAGGTCGCCGAAGCCGAGCAGGCCGCGAGGGTGCAGCATGCGCGCATCGCCGAACGCGGGCGCATCGCTCGCGAGATGCACGACGTCCTCGCGCACCGGATCTCCACGGTGCACATGTACGCGGGAGCGCTCGCCTTCCGCGACGACCTCCCGCCCGACCAGGTGCGCGACGCGGCCAAGACCATCGAGGACCTGTCGGCGACGGCGCTGACCGAACTCCGCGACCTGCTGGGCGTCCTCCGCGAGGGTCCCGGGGACGCTCAGCCGGAGTCGCCACAGGCGCGTGCCGTCGACATCGACGGACTCGTCGAGGAGAACCGCGAGTACGGCATGAACCTGCGGTACTCCTGCGACGTCGACCTCGCGGCCCTGCCCGACGGTCTCGGCCGCGCCCTGTACCGCTGCGTGCAGGAGGGTCTCACCAATGCGCGCAAACACGCGCCGGCCACCGCCGTCGACCTGCGGATCTCCGGAAGCGTGGACCACGGCATCGACCTGGTGGTCAGCAATCCGATGCCGATCGGCGACAGCCGCACCGTGGCACCGGAATCGGGCTTCGGGCTGGTCGGTCTCGCCGAGCGGGTGGAACTGCGTGGCGGACGGCAGACCACGGCGTTGACCGCCGACGAGCGTTTCGTGCTGAGGGTGTGGCTACCGTGGCAGGCATGACTTCGAGGTTGATGATCGTCGACGACGACGCGCTCGTCCGGTCCGGACTGCGACTCCTGATCGGCGGCGATCCGGGCCTCGACGTCGTCGCCGAAGCAGGCAACGGGCGCGATGCGCTCGACCTGCACGCCGCCGACCCCGTCGACCTGGTGCTGATGGACCTCCGCATGCCGGTGATGGATGGCATCGACGCGACCGAAGCGTTCAAGGCGGGACCACAGCCGCCGGCGGTCATCGTGCTGACGACGTTCGACGCCGACGACTACGTGATGCGGGCCCTCGCGGTCGGCGCCGACGGCTTCCTCCTCAAGGACACGCCGCCCGCGGAGATCATCGCCGCCATCGGCCGCGTCCTCGGCGGTGAGCCCGCGCTCAGTCCGTCGGTGACCGCAGCCTTGATCAAGCAGGTGGTCGACGGCCGCGGGAACGGCCCCGACCAGAGGGCTCGCGCGGCGATCGACTCGCTGACCGACCGGGAGCGCGACGTCGCGATGTGTCTGGCGCGGGGTGCGTCGAACGCCGGGATCGCCGCCGAACTGTTCATGTCCGTCGCGACGGTCAAGGCGCACATCTCGCGGATCTTCCAGAAGCTCGACGTCACCAACCGGGTGCAGGTCGCGATCGCGATGCGCGACGCCGGGCTCGTCTGAACGCAGCGGCCGCACCGCGGGTAGGGTTCGGATATGAAGATCGGCGACACCGCACCGGATTTCGAACTGCCCGACCAGACCGGCACCCGCCGACGACTGTCCGACCTCCTCGTCGACGGTCCGGTGGCACTGTTCTTCTACCCGGCCGCCTTCACACCGGGGTGCACCAAGGAGGCGTGCCACTTCCGCGACCTGGCCGCCGAGTTCTCCGCTGCGGGCGTGCAGCGGATCGGCATCAGTGCCGACGACGTCGCCAAGCAGCAGAGCTGGACCGAGAAGCACACCCTGGACTACCCGCTCCTCGCCGACGTCGACGGCGCCGTCGCCAAGGCGTACGGCGTGCGCCGCGGAGGCCTGCTCGTCGCTGCGGGCATGCCGACCAAGCGCGTCACCTTCGCGATCGGCGCCGACGGTGTCGTGGCCGATGTGATCGCCTCCGAGGTCAACATGAACGTGCACGCCGACCGTGTGCTGAAGGCGCTGTCGGCGTAGCGGCTACCGCTCAGGCTCAGGCGCGGGCGCGGGCGCGACCCGCGGTCCCGTGGCAGCAAGGAAGCCGTCGAAGACCAGGAACGACGATGCCGCGGCGAAGTTCAGCCGGAAGTCGCGGGCCCGAACGTGCATGCCGACGGCGAGACTGAAGTAGATCGTCAGCATCACCGCGGTGAGCCGGGCCAGCCAGGGGAACCGCGGAGCGGCGGCGAGCCCGGCGGCGGAGGCGAACTTCACGACCGGGAAGATCCACCGGTGTTCGGCGGGGAACTCGACGTCGTCGAGACATCGCGCGATATACGGGATCGGGCCGAGACAGGCGACGGCGTCTGCCGACTGCCCGGCGGCCGCGACCTGATAGACGATCGGATTCTGAATGAGTTTTGTCGACTCGTTCATGTCAATCGATCGTACGTATGGGGTGCGCCGCCGATAATGGGGTCATGACCGCTCCCACCGTGACCGCAACCGTCCAGGATTCGATCGGCGTCCTCACCTTCGAGGCGCCCGAGCGACGCAATCCGCTGTCGCTCGCGACCATGCGCGACGCAACCGAACGCCTGCGTGCGTTCGGTGCCGATCCCGCCGTCCGCGTCATCGTCATCAAGGCGTCGGGCCCGGCGTTCTCCGCGGGCCACGACCTGTCGGAGATGGTGGACCGGACGCTCGACGACGAACGCGAAATCTTCGCGGCGTGCGCCGACCTGATGTCGACCGTGCACGCGGTTCGGCAACCCGTCATCGCGCAGGTGCAGGGGATGGCGCTCGCCGCAGGGTGCCAGTTGGTGGCGACCTGCGATCTCGCCGTCGCAGCCGACACCGCGCGCTTCTCGACGCCCGGCGTGCGGATCGGACTGTTCTGCTCCACTCCGATGATCCCGCTCAGCCGAGCGATCGGCCGCAAGCGCGCCATGCAGATGCTGCTGACCGGCGACATGATCGAAGCCGCCACCGCCGTCGACTGGGGTCTGATCAACGAGGCCGTTCCCGGCGAGGCGTTGGAGGCCACGGTCGCCGACCTGGCGGCGCGCATCGGGCAGTTCAGCGGTGACACCCTCGCGATCGGGAAACGCGCCTTCTATGACCAGATCGACCGCACCGAACCCGAGGCCTACGCGCAGATGTCGGAGGTCATGTCGCAGAACGCGATGACCGCCGACGCCCAGGAGGGCATGTCGGCGTTCCTCGGCAAACGCGCTCCTGTCTGGACTTCGTGACGGGGCTGGACCGTGCCGATTTCATCAAGCGCGATGACAGTCCGGAATGATCGGCTGAGGGCATGGCCATTCAACGCATCGCACCCATCCTGACCGTCGACGACCTCGCAGACGCCGTCCGCGTCCACACCGCGATACTCGGTCTGCACGTGGTGATGGACAACGGATGGATCGTCTTTCTCGCCGACGACGACGGCCGACAACTCGGATTGATGACCGTCGACCGCACCGCGCCGATGAACCCCGACCTATCGGTCTTCGTCGACGATGTCGAGGCCGTGCACCGTCGCGCGGTCGTGGCCGGCGTCAAGATCGTGCACCCGTTGACTTCGGAGGAGTGGGGCGTGCAGCGATTCTTCTACCGCGACGCCTCCGGTCGCGTCGTCAACGTCGGCACCCACGCCTGAGCCTCACTGCCGCACGTCGCTCCGCGCCGAGCCCAGGTACCAAACCGGCCCCGTCAGCAACCAGATCGCGGTGATGATGCCGAGCGTCTGGAAACCGACGAACAGCTGGGCGCGCTGCTCGGCGTCGGCCACGCCGAACCCGAGCACCAGGATCATCGCCGCTGCGATGGCGGCGGCGATCAGCCAGCGACCGAAGTCCTCCCACTCGTACCGTCGGCGCGCAGGCCCGGTCTTCGGGATCCGTTCCGGCGCGGGGCCGTGCGCGAACCAATGGGCGAACCGGACGTCGGTCCAGCGGACCAGCCGTTTGCCGAAGGCGACGGTCACGCCGAGGTAGATCGGTGCCAGCCGGTGCGCGAAGCCGATCTCGCCGCCACCGTGCAGGTCGATCGCCACCGCGGTCAGCAGCACCACATCGAGGACGGGTACCGCGGCCAGGACCCAGGTCGACAGCCGGGTGGCATGCGCCAGATAGCGCAGGGCCAGGCCGCCGACGACGAGGACCCAGAAGCCGACCTCGCAGCCGGCGATGGTGAGAAGGACGGGATCGGTCGCGGTGCTCATGAACCCAGAGTCGCTGCTCGGCCGTCGGTGCACATCCGCTGAACGACGTCGTGGGCCTCCTCCTTTCGACGGACCCGGCGGCCGCCATCGTGTGCTGTAGTGAGACCTGATGAAGTCGGTTCCCTCGCTCTCGTCGATGCAGCTGTCGTCGATGTCGCCCTCTTCGACGGCGCTGTCGTCGATCGGCACGCTGATCGCGGGCCTGCTGCTGTGGGTCAGCGGCGCGTTCAGCCTGGTCCCGGACTGGGGCGGTCACTCGGCTCCGGTCAAGGTCGCCATTCTGCTGGCCGCATTCGTGCTGCAGTGGATCGCGCCGAAGCGGCCGGTGGTCGCCGTCGTCGCGATGCTGTTGCTGATCGCCGTGGACCTTCCGTCGGGAGTCTCGCTCCCGCTGTGGATCTCGTTCACCGACGTGATCTTCGCGGCGGCCACGGTGGGGTCCCCGATGCTCCGGCGGGTGGTCGGTTCGGGTTGTTTCGCGCTGACCATGGGCGGTGCCATCGTTGTCGCGGTCGTGGTGGATCCGCGCGCCGGTGTGCTCGTCGGCCTGTTGGGGGTCGCCTTCCTGATCTCACCGCTCGGCTACGCGCAGTCGGTCCTCGCGACCGTGCGCGCTGCCCGGGCCGAGAAGCTCGCTGCGGAGGCCGAGCATGCGACCGCACTCGCGCAGGAACGACGCCGCGTCTCCCGCGAACTGCACGACACCGTCGCCGGGCACGTCTCCGCGATCGCCATCCTGGCCGAGGCCGCGCGTGATGTGCCGGATCCGGCGCCGATCATCGCCTCGATGCGCAGCAACAGCCTCGCCGCACTGACCGAACTGCGCGCCATGATCGAGGTCCTCGCCGGCGACGGCGACGACACCGCGACGGTCCGCTGGGCGTCGCTGACGCCGTTGATCGCGGCGGCGCGATCGGTGGGTTCGGAGGTGACGGTCACCGGTGGGTCGGCGGGACTCACCGTCCTGGCGGAGACGGTGATGACTCGAATCGCGGGGGAGTCGCTGACGAATGCGACCAGGCACGCGCCCGGATCCCCGATCGGCGTCGACCTGGTGACGGTCGGCGACACGGCGGAGCTGACCGTGCGCAATCGCCTGAGCGACGACGAGCGGCGGTCGAATGATCTCCGTATGACAGAGGGGAACGGATTGCGGAACATGCGGATTCGCGCGGAGAGCGTCGGCGGCACGGTGACCGCAGGACCCGACGGCGAGCACTGGACGGTGCAGGCCCGGCTACCGATGGGGCGCTCATGAGTCGGATCAGAGTGGTGCTGGCCGATGATCACGCCGCGGTCCGCGAGGGCCTGCGGCTGGTGCTGGAGGCGTCGGGCGAGATCAGCGTGGTCGGCGAGGCGGGCGACGGCGCCGAAGCGGTCCGCGCCGTGGCGCGCCTGCGGCCGGACGTCGTCGTGATGGACGTGCGGATGCCGGAGATGGACGGGCTCGCCGCCACCGCCGCGGTGCTCGCCGACTCCGATGTCAGAGTGCTGGTCCTGACCACCTTCGACATCGACGAATACGTGCTCGGTGCGCTGTCCGCGGGGGCGAGCGGATTTCTGCTGAAGTCGGCGTCGGGCGCCGATCTGGTCGCCGGGGTGAAGCGCGTCGCCGAGGGCGATGCGGTGCTCGATCCCGCGGTGACGCGGACGGTGGTGGCTGCGATGCGGAGTCGGCCCGCCGACGCCCAGCCCGATCTGCCCGAGCTCACCGATCGAGAGACCGAGGTGCTGGGCGGGCTGGGTGCCGGCCTGTCGAACGCGCAGATCGCGCGACGGCTGGACATCGGGGAGGCGACGGTGAAGACCCACGTCTCGCGAGTGCTGATGAAGCTCGACGTGCAGTCGCGGGTGCAGGCCGCCGTGCTCGCCGTGCGGGCGGGAATCCCGGGACCCGGCGACGTCAGCTGACGAGCTTGAGGCCGATCACACCGCCCACGATGGCGATGATGCAGACGATCTTCGCGAGGCTCGTGGGTTCGGCACCGGTCAGCATGCCGTAGAGGACGGCTCCGGTGGCGCCGATGCCGACCCAGATCGCGTACGAGCTGCCGGTGGGGAGTTCGCGCATCGCGTAGGCGAGCCCGCCCATGCTGATGGCGAGGGCCACGAAGAAGGTGGCGGTGGGCCAGAGCCGCGAGAGCCCGGCGGATTTGCCGAGTGCAGTGGCCCAGACGGCTTCGAAGAGTCCGGAGATGATGAGGACGATCCAGTGCATGGTTGCTCCTAAGCCACCGTCTTGTCGCTGACCGGGTACGGCGGGCTCGTCCGGGCGCCCCATGCGGGCGTCGACCAGGACGTTACCCACTCGGTGGCGGGGCGGCCAGTTCCCGTGGATGATGGAGACCATGCCCACACCGAACGATTTCGGCCCCGACGAGTTCGACCGCTTCGCGCGCGAAGCGGGAGAGGGCCTGCGGAGACTGCTGCGGCAGGCCCTCGACAATCCGCGTGCGACGGCGTCGTGGGCGGATCTCGCCGCGTCGGCCGCCCGCCCGCGGAAATCGGAGCCGTCGCAGGAGCAGACTCCGACGGTCGTCGACGCCGAGCCGGGCGTGTGGGCGATCGTCCGCGACGACGACGGCCCGCGCGTGGAGCGCGTCTTCGACAGCGAGTTGGCCGCCCTCCGCGCGAATCAGGGGAACACGGATCCGACGAGGACGGTGCGCTTCTTGGAGTTCGGCGTCGAACTGGCGTAGCAGACCCAGCCCGCGTGGCGGGGTTTCGACACGGTCCTCCGCTGCGCTCCGGACCGGCTCAACCAGCGGGGAAAGGGGAATGCAAGAAGCCAGCGTGACAGGCGAGGAAAGCGATTGACGCGCAATTGAGTTCCGAAGCCCTCCGCAGGGACGAGGCGCTAGCCGAGGAGCGAGGACTAGCGAGGAAACAATTGCGCGTCAATCGCTTTCCTGGCCGGGAGATCGAACCCTCTAGAAATCTCCGTTAGCAGACCGCAACTCGCGGATGGCGGACACCAACTGGCGAGCAGACGAACGGGACATCCCCACCTGCGCGAACACGCCCGAGTTGAGCACCACCGTCGCCTTCTCGACGAGCTCCCTCCCGTCGGGCGTGATGGACACGAGCGTCGTCCGGCCATCAGTGGGGTGGGGGAGGCGTTCGACGAGACCGGCGTCGGCCAGCCGCGCGATGGCGTGGGTGGCTGACGACACGTGCACCTGGAGGCGGTCACTGGCCTTGGAGATGGGAAGCGATCCGTGACGGCTGAAAGCGAGGAGCCGGAGGAGCTCGAATCGGGAGAAGGTGAGGCCGAACGGCTTCAACTCCTGCTCGACGCGGGCGAGCATGATCTGGTGGGCGCGCATCACGGAGGTGACCGCCTCCATGCCGTCGGCGACGTCGTCGCCCCAGCCGGCGTCCTCCCAGTTGCGGCGGGCCAGGGCGATCGGGTCGTGCTCGCCGGTCTCGTGCTCGCTCGACTCGTGATCCACCCCGGCCACGTCGCTCCTATCGATGACGATTGATTCTGCTGATCAGTGCAGGGTCTTGATTATCGCACTGAAGTCGAGGCCGCCGTTCTCGGCCGCGAAGGCGTCGTACAGCGCGGCCGCGTGGGAACCGAGCGGGGCGGTGGCACCGGTGGCACCGACGGCGTCCATCGCGAGGTGCAGGTCCTTGTTCATGAGGCTGGTCGCGAACCCGGGCTTGAACCCGTTGTTCGACGGCGCCGCGTCGACGGGGCCGGGGACCGGGCAGTTCACCTGGAGGGCCCAGCAGTTGCCGGTGGCGCCGGTGACGACGTCGTACAGCGCCTGATCGGCCAGGCCGAGCTTCTCGGCGAGGGCGAAGGCTTCGCCGACCGCGATCTGCTGGACGGCCAGAATCATGTTGTTGCACAGCTTGGCGGCCTGACCGTTACCGGGCCCGCCGCACGCGACCACTTTGCCCGCCATCGGCTTGAGGATCGGCTGCGCCGCCGCGAGGGATGCGGGATCGCCGCCGACCATGAACGCGAGGGTGCCCGCCGTCGCGCCCTTGACGCCGCCGGAGACGGGGGCGTCGAGCTGCATGAGGCCGGCATCCGTGGCCTGCTGGTGCACGGCGCGGGCGTCGTCGACGGAGATGGTGGAGCTGTCGATGAACAGCTGACCGGGGGTCGCGTGGGGGATGATCGCGTCGTAGACGGCCTTCACCGCGGCACCGCTTGGGAGCATGGTGATGACGGCGTCGGCGCCGGACACGGCCTCTTCGGCCGACTTCGCGGCGCGGACGCCGGTCGTGACGGCGGCGTCGAGGAGTTCGGGGACCAGGTCGAAGCCGACGACGTCGTGGCCGCCCTTGACGAGGTTGGCGGCCATCGGTCCACCCATGTGGCCGAGTCCGAGGAATGCGATTGTGCTCATCGTGTGCCCTTTCCGGCGGTGGCACGCTGCGCCTCGGCGCGTCCGATCACCATCCGCATGATCTCGTTGGTTCCTTCAAGGATGCGATTCACCCGCAGGTCGCGGACGATCTTCTCGATACCGGTCTCGTGGAGGTATCCGTAGCCGCCGTGGAGCTGGAGCGCTTGATCGGCGACGGTGTAGCAGTTCTCGGTGACGAAGCGCTTGGCCATCGCGCACAGCTCGACCTTGTCGGGGTCGTTCGCGTCGAGCGCCTCGGCGGCCCGCCACAGGAGCAGGCGGGACGCCTCGAGAGCGGTGGCCATCTCTGCGAGCGTCGCGGCGATGGTGGGTTCGGCGATCAACGGCTTGCCGAAGGCCTCGCGCTCGGTGGTGTAGGTCAGCGTCTGGTCGTAGGCGGCTTGAGCACCACCCAAAGAGCAGGCGGCGATGTTGATGCGGCCGCCGTTGAGTCCGTTCATGGCGATGCCGAAGCCGGTGCCCTCGCCGGCCGGGCCGCCGAGCATGGCATCGGCGGGCACCCGGACGTCGTCGAAGATCACCTGGGCGGTGGGCTGGTTGTGCCAGCCCATCTTGGCTTCGGGTGGACCGAACGAGAGACCGGGCGTGCCCTTCTCGATGACGAACGTGGAGATGCCGCGCGGGCCGGCGTCGCCGGTGCGCGCCATCACCACGTAGACGTCGGAGACGCCGCCGCCCGAGATGAACTGCTTGCTGCCGCGGAGGACGAACTCGTCGCCGTCGCGGCGCGCGGAGGTCGCGAGCGCCGCCGCGTCCGAGCCCGCGCCGGGTTCGGTGAGGCAGTAGCTGGCCAGCCACTCCATGGACGCCATCTTCGGCACCCAGCGGTCGCGCTGCTCGGGTGTGCCGTAGGAGTCGACCATCCACGTGCACATGTTGTGGATCGACAGGAACGCCGCCGTGACCGGGTCGGCCTTGGCGAGCTCCTCGAAGATCCGCACGCCGTCGAGGCGTCGGAGGCCGGAGCCGCCGACGTCCTCGCGGGTGTAGATCCCGGCCATGCCGAGCGACGCGGCTTCGCGCATCTCGTCGACCGGGAAGTGCGCGTTCGCATCCCACTCGAGCGAGTGCGGGGCCAGCCGCTTGCGGGCGAAGTCCCGGGCCGCTTCGACGACGATGCGGTCGTCGTCGGGCAATTTCGGATAGGGCATTGGTTCCTGCCGTGCCTGTTCTCTCGTAGGTCGTGGACTCGTTGTGCCGGTCAGTGCACCTGGGTCAGTGCATCTGGGGCATGGCGAAGTCCGCGCCCTCCTTGATGCCCGACGGCCAGCGCGAGGTGACGGTCTTGGTCTTGGTGTAGAACATGATCGACGCCGGTCCGTGCTGGTTGAGGTCGCCGAATCCGGAGCGCTTCCAGCCGCCGAAGGTGTGGTAGGCGACGGGCACCGGGACCGGGACGTTGACGCCGACCATGCCGACCTCGACGCGCGAGGTGAAGTCGCGGGCGGTGTCGCCGTCGCGAGTGAAGATCGAGACGCCGTTGCCGTACTCGTGCTCGGTGGGGAGCGCGAGGGCCTCCTCGTAGTCGTGGGCGCGGACGATGCAGACCACCGGTCCGAAGATCTCGTCGGTGTAGATCGACATGTCGCGGGTGACGTGGTCGAAGAGGGTGGGGCCGACGTAGTAGCCGCCGGAGAGATCGGTGCCCTCGAATTCGGCGTCGGTGGAGCCGGTGCCGCGGCCGTCGACGACGAGGTCGGCGCCGGCGGCGACACCCTGCTCGATGTAGTCGAGGACGCGGTCGCGGGCGGCGGCGGTGATCAGCGGACCGTAGTCGGCCTTCGGATCGTGGCTGTGTCCGACGCGCAGCGCCTGCACACGCTCGACGAGCTTGGCGCGGAGGGCGTCGGCGGTGGCGTCGCCGATCGGCACGGCGACGGAGATGGCCATGCAGCGCTCGCCCGCGGCGCCGTAACCCGCGCCGACGAGCGCGTCGACGGCCTGGTCGAGGTCGGCGTCGGGCGCGATGATCATGTGGTTCTTCGCGCCGCCGAAGCACTGGCTGCGCTTGCCGTTCTTGGCGGCGTTCTCGTAGATGTACTGCGCGATGTCCGACGATCCGACGAAGCCGATCGCCTTGACGTCGGGGTTCTCCAGGAGGGCGTCGACGGCGGTCTTGTCGCCGTGGACCACCTGGAAGACGCCGTCGGGCAGGCCTGCCTCGGTGAAGATCTCGGCGAGGCGGACCGGGACGGAGGGGTCGCGCTCGGAGGGCTTGAGGATGAACGCGTTGCCGCACGCGAGGGCCGGGCCGGCCTTCCACAGCGGGATCATCGCCGGGAAGTTGAACGGGGTGATGCCCGCGACCACGCCGAGCGGCTGGCGCATCGAGTAGACGTCGATGCCGGTGCCCGCGTTCTCGGTGTACTCGCCCTTGAGGAGGTGGGGGATGCCGACGGTGAACTCCATGACGTCGAGGCCGCGGATCACGTCGCCGCGGGCGTCGGCGAGCGTCTTGCCGTGCTCGCTGGAGAGCAGCTCGGCGAGCTCGTCCATGTTCTGGTTGACCAGTTCGATGAACTTCATCAGCACGCGCGCACGACGCTGCGGGTTGTAGGCGGCCCACTCCTTCTGCGCCTTCGCAGCGATCGCGACGGCCTCGTCGACCTCGCTCGCGGTGGCCAGGGGGACCGTCGCCTGAACCGCCCCGGTGCTGGGGTCGTAGACGTCGGCGGTGGCGCCGGTCGCGGCGACGCGGGCGCCGTTCAGGTAGTGATCGATGGTCCGCAGTTCGGTCATGAGCCGTCCTTCCAGAGGCTGAAGATGGTGACGCGAACCACCGTATACTTGGATGTCCAACTAATCAATAGGTTGGACGTCCAAGTTTTCTTCGTCTTCGGTGCCGACCGCGATATCGTTCTCGGGTGCTTGCCGCTCCTACCTCGCTCCCGCTGTGAGCACCGATTCCGAACGCCTGGCCCTCGGGCGACTCGGCGCGCTGCTGCTGGACGCCGGGCTCTCGGTGACCGAGGTGAGCGCCCGCGTCTCGAACGTCGCCGAATCGGTGGGCGTCGACGACGTGACCGTCTCGGTGCTGCCCGCCGACATCTTCGTCGCCGACCGGGAGACCGGCGTCATGTCCGCCGTGAAGTCGACCGGCGAAGAGTTGTCGATGCGGCAGACGGCGCTGAGTGTGCGACTCGTCGGACGGATCATCGGCGGCGTGGTGGCGTTCGCCGATGTGCAGGACCGCATCGAGCAGGTCCGCGCCCGCCGACGGCACTATCCCGCCGCCGGTGGGATCGCCGGCGCCTGCCTGATCTCGACGGGCATGGCGATCGTCTTTCGCTGTCCGTGGTGGGCGATCCTGTCGTCGCTCATCATCGGTGCGCTCGTGGGTCTGGGCATCGCCGCGATCCGCAAGTCGCCCGCGTCGATCGCGGTGCTGCCGTTCGTGATGGCGTTCGGGACCACGGTCCTGGTCGGCCTGGCCGACCGCACCTTCGACCTCGGGCCGGTTCCGCTGTTCGCGGTGTGTGCGCCCGTCGCGATCCTGGTGCCGGGTGCGCTGATCACCAACGCCCTGCTGGAGTTGACAGCCGCCGATGTCGTCACCGGCGCATCACGCCTGATGTACGGCGTCGCGATGCTCGGCTTCATGACGGCGGGAATCCGAGTCGGCGCCGACGTCTCCGGTGTCGAACTCGATGTCGCGTCGGCGGCGAAACTCGCTCAAGCACCCCGCTTGGAGAACGCGGCGGACGCCTGGCAGGCGCTGCCCCCGGTGTGGATGTCGTGGTTCGGCGTCATCGTCCTCGCCGTCGGTCTCGGCCTCGCGTTCGGTGCGGGCTACCGGCTCAGCGGCGTCGCACTCATCGTCATGCTCGGCGTCTACGGGGTTCTGACGGCGCTCGAACCGATCATCGGCGACGTGGCCGCCTTCGGCGTGATCGCCGGGGTCACGTACCTGGCGTCGCAGGCGGTCGAACGGTTCTGGTCCGACATCCCGTCGGTCGTCTTCTTCTATCCGGCGTTCCTGCTGCTGGTGCCGGGGACGGTGGGCCTGGTCTCGCTCACCTCGTCCGACCCCGGCGCCATCGCGACCGCGCTCGGCACCTTCATCAGTCTGTGCGTCGGCATCAAAGTCGGGGAACTCCTCGCCGGCCTGCGGTTGCGGGCCGACTGATTCCTACGGGCGTCCATCAGCCCTTCGGGATCACCAGCCACAGGATCAGGTACAGCAGGACCTGCGGGCCGGGGAGGATGATCGACGCGGCGAACGCGATGCGCACCCACGTCGAGTCGACGCCGAAGTACTCGGCGAGGCCGCCGGCGACGCCGCCCAGCATCCGATCGGTGGACGAGCGCGTGAGCCTCTTCCGCTGTGGAACGGGCTGCGGTTCGTAGGCGCCGTAGCTGTCGGGGAAGCCTGGTCCGGTCATGGTCTCTCACCTTTCGGTCGGGGTCGGCCGGTGGTGGCCTGATGACTCCAGGCTAGGGAAGGAGCTCGTTGCCGGGCATCGGGAAGCACCCTGAAATCGCACCCGGATACGATGGGGGTCATGAGTGCGGCTATCGACGAACTGATGGAATTCGACGACGTCATTGAGACATACGACCCGGTGATGGGCATGGAGGTCCACGTCGAGCTCGGCACGGCCACCAAGATGTTCTGCGGGTGCCCCACCACCTTCGGCGGGGAACCCAACACCCAGGTGTGCCCGGCCTGCCTCGGCCTCCCCGGCGCGCTGCCGGTCGCGAACGCGGCCGCCGTCGAATCCGCCGTCCGGATCGGCCTGGCGCTGAACTGCTCGATCCGCGAGTCGAGCGTCTTCGCGCGGAAGAACTACTTCTACCCGGACCAGCCGAAGAACTACCAGATCAGCCAGTACGACCAGCCGACCTCGTACGACGGCTACCTCGACGTCGTCCTCACCGACGGCACCACCTGGCGCGTCGACATCGAGCGCGCGCACATGGAGGAGGACACCGGCAAGTCGCTGCACATCGGTGGCGCCACCGGCCGCATCCACGGCGCCAGCCACTCCCTGCTCGACTACAACCGCGCCGGCGTCCCGCTCGTCGAGATCGTCACCCGCCCCATCGAGGGCGCCGGTGAGCGCGCCCCCGAGATCGCCCGCGCCTACGTCACCGCGCTCCGCGACCTGCTGAAGTCGCTGAACGTCTCCGACGTCCGCATGGACCAGGGCTCGATGCGCTGCGACGTGAACCTGTCGCTGAAGCCGAAGGGCGCCACCGAGTTCGGCACCCGCACCGAGACCAAGAACGTCAACTCGCTGAAGTCGGTGGAGACCGCCGTCCGCTTCGAGATGCAACGTCAGGCCGCAGTGCTGGCCGCGGGCGGCGAGATCATCCAGGAGACCCGCCACTTCCACGAGGCCGACGGCACCACCTCCGCCGGACGCCGCAAGGAGACAGCCGAGGACTACCGCTACTTCCCGGAGCCCGACCTGCCGCCGGTCATCGCCACCCCCGAGTGGGTCTACTCGCTGCGTGCCACGCTGCCGGAGCTGCCGTGGGTGCGCCGCGCGCGCATCCAGGAGCAGTGGGGCGTGTCCGACGAGGTGATGCGCGACCTGGTGAACGTCGGCGCCGTCGACCTCATCATCGAGACCGCAGAGGCCGGCGCGTCCGCCGACGCCGCCCGCAGCTGGTGGGTGTCGTTCCTCGCGCAGCAGGCCAACACGCGCGACGTGGAGCTCGCCGAACTGGCGATCACGCCCAAGCAGGTCGCCGAGGTGATCGGCATGGTCGACGAGGGCAAGCTGACCAACAAGCTCGCTCAGCAGGTGGTCGTCGGTGTGCTCGACGGCGAGGGTGAACCCGCCCAGGTGGTCGCCGATCGCGGTTTGGAAGTGGTGCGCGACGATTCGGCGCTGCAGAAGGCCGTCGACGACGCTCTCGCCGCGAACCCCGACATCGCCGACAAGATCCGCGGCGGCAAGGTCCAGGCCGCGGGCAAGATCGTCGGTGACGTCATGAAGGCCACCCGCGGCCAGGCCGACCCGGCCCGCGTCAAGGAACTGGTGCTGGCCGCCTGCCAGTAAGCCGTACAGACTGAGAATCCGCCCGACCCCGCGAGGGTCGGGCGGATTCGTCGTCGGTGCGGCGCTGCGCTCGGTGCGGTCCCTACCGCAGGTCGTCGCCGGGCTTGGCCATGAACGTCGCGACGCGGTCGTCGAAGCTCTTGGTGGTGGTGCCGGGCGTCGTCTTGTTGACGGTGGCGATCTGCATGGCCACACCGCCGAGCGTCGTCATGCGGCCGACGGCGCCGTAGGTCTTGTCGGTCGGCTGGGGGCTCGGCTCACCGATCGAGGCGCTGCCCGCCGACGGCCGGATGAAGGTGTCGATCCGCTTCGCCTTCGCGAGGGACACGGAGATCGAGCCGTCGCCGACCGCGCAGCCGGTGACACCGGGGCGGTCGGCCCACGTCCACAGCGTCTGCAGGCTCTTGGGGCCGACCAGCGAGAGCCGATCGCCCGCGGCTCCGCTGTCCGCGACGTACAGCTGGCCGTCGGTGCCCGGCGAAGGACACAGCGCGACGTTGGATCCCAGACCGGATGCGCGCACATCGGGTTTGGGATTCTCGACGGTCGGATTGATGGTGAAGATCTTGCCCGCCAGCGAACCGGGGTTCTTGGCGGCTGCGGGATCGCCGGCGTCGCCGGTCGCGACGGTCAGCTCGAACCGCGAGGTGAACGAGATGGAGCCCAGATTCCCGGTGGCGCCCTTCGGGATGCCGGTCAGGATCGGCTTCACCGATCCGGTCGGCGCGATCCGCACGATCCGGTTGTCGGAGCCGGTGGTGACGAGCGCGTAGATCAGCTGGTCTTCGGGGTAGGTGGGGGACATCTCGAAGTCGATCAGTCCGCCGTCGCCGGAGGAGTCCACCGGCACGGTCGCCACGGTCCGCTGCGGACCGTAACGCTTCGACAGGATGATCTTGCCGGTGGTCCGCTCCGCGACGTAGGTGGTCTGCCCGGAGGAGTCGGCCGGCCGGACTCCGGACGTGGACGCCAGACAGGTGGCGATCACCGACGGGTCCGGGTCGACGCACGGGCCGGTCGGCGGGGGACCGCCGTTCGGGTTCTCGGGAGGCGGCGGCGGGAGCTCGGCCTTGGGGACCATGGTCGGCTCGGCGGTGAAGCTGCCCTGCTCGGCGACCTGGTCCTCCGCGCTGAAGTCCGCGCACGCGGTGGTCAGCGTCACCAGAGTCAACACCGATGCCGTGGCGGCGAGGAGGCGGCGGGCGGTCCGGGAGTGCGACGGCATTCCTCCACTGTAACTATCGTTATCAAATCGTCGGGTGCCGCTAAGCCTCTGCACGGGTCGGCCACCATAGAGTCGGTAGATGTGAGTAGTGGCGAAGACAAGCCTCCGGTCGGCGCAGACGCGTCGACCGCCGGCAGTCCGTATGACGAGCCGACGGAGGCCATCGAGCGGCCGAGGATCCGTCGGCCCAAACCCGATAACGACGACTTCTACGACAAGCATCGTCGTCGGCCCGCTCCGGCCGTCCAGGACGCGATCGACGCGAAGGCCGAGCGGGAACGCGCGGCGGAGCCGGACGTCGCCGACGCACCCACCGAGGCGCTGCCCGTCGTCGGCGACGCGACCGATGACGCGGGCGGCGGAGTGACGGCTCCCGAGGCGTACGCACCGCCGCAGGCGTACTCCGCGGCCGAGCCGCAGACGGAGCCCGACGAGCCCGCAGGCGATGACACCGGCGCCGCAGATGACGACGGTGTCGCGGACGACGGGAAGACGGCGGTGATCATCAGTTCGGGTGTCGGCGCCGCGGCACAGAACCCGGTGAAGAAGAGCGTGTCGACCGAGCCGGTCCACACCGAACCCTTCACCGACGACGATGACGACGACACCGGCTCCGGCAGCGGCCGCCGCTACGCCGAGCAGATGACCGAGCCGCCGCTCCCGTACATCGAGCCGCAGCCCACCGCGCCGTTCGACCTCGACGAGGACCACTTCGACGGCGATCACGCGGACGACGCGGAACCGGAGACCGTCGCGGCCTCGGACGCAGGCGTCGCACCCGTCGCACGACGCGGCACGCTCGACCTCGGACTCCTGCTGCTGCGCGTGGCGATCGGCGCCACCTTCACCGTGCACGGCCTGCAGAAGCTCACCGGCTGGTTCAACGGGCCCGGCCCGAACGGCTTCGCCGACTTCCTGACCAACGCACCGAACCCGAGCATCGGCTTCAACAGCGACATCACCACGATTCTCGCGTTCGTCGCAGGCGTCAGCGAGACCGCGGGCGGCATCCTGCTGGTCCTGGGTCTGCTGACGCCGATCGCGGGGGCGGCCGTGCTCAGCAGCATCCTCGTGGCCCTCACCTACCGGGTGACGCTCGCCGGGGGACTCTGGTTCTTCGCGGCGGACGGCGGCGGCAACGGCATCGAACTCGAGGCGGTGCTCGCGGCGGCCGCGGCGGCCCTGATCCTGACCGGCCCCGGCACCTACTCGGTGGACCGTCGGTGGGGCTGGTCGCGTCGACCGGCGTGGGGCTCGGGTGCCTGGCTGCTGATCGGCATCGGCGTCGCGGTCGCGACCTGGATGGTCTTCAACGGCACCAACCCGCTGGCGTCGCCGGGCAATCCGGCGGGCTGATCCGCTCACACACAGAAGCCGTCCGGCGTGAACCCCTCGGGGATCACGCCGGACGGCTTCTTCTCTGGCGCGGGTGTCAGTCGACGACGCGGACGGCACCGCGGTCGGCGGAGGTCGCCAGCTTCGCGTAGGCGCGCAGCGCCTTCGACACGACGCGCTGACGGTCGCGCGGGGTCCACGGGTGTTCCGAGGCCTCCATCTTGGCGCGACGCTCCGCGAGCGTCTCGTCGTCGACGAGCACCTTGAGGGTGCGGGAGTGGACGTCGATCAGGATCTCGTCACCGTTCTCGACGAGGCCGATGTCACCGCCCGCGGCAGCCTCCGGGGAGGCGTGTCCGATGACCAGGCCCGACGATCCGCCGGAGAAGCGGCCGTCGGTGACGAGACCGCAGTACTTGCCCATGCCCGTGCCCTTCATGAAGGCGGTCGGGTGCAGCATCTCCTGCATGCCGGGGCCGCCCGCGGGGCCCTCGTACCGGATGACCAGCACCTCGCCCTTCTGCAGTTCCTTCGACAGGATGGCGTGGACGGCGTCCTCCTGGCTCTCGACGACACGCGCCGGCCCCTGGAAGTGCCACAGCTCCTCGTCGACGCCCGCGGTCTTGAGGATGGCGCCCTTCTGCGCGATGTTCCCGTGCAGGACGCAGAGGCCGCCCTCGACGGTGTAGGCGTGCTCCTTGTCGCGGATGCAGCCGTCGGCGGCGTCGGTGTCGAGCGACTCCCACCGGTTAGACGTCGAGAACGGCTGCGTGGTCCGGACGCCGCCGGGAGCGGCGTGGAAGAGTTCGAGCGCCTCGTCCGACGGGGTGCCGCCGCGGATGTCCCAGTTCGCGAGGTAGGCCTCGAGCGACGGTGCGTGCACCGGGTGGACGTTCGTGTTCAGCAGGCCCGCGCGGTTCAGTTCGCCTAGGATCGCCGGGATGCCGCCGGCACGATGCACGTGCTCCATGTAGTACTTCGGCGAGTTCGGGGCCACCTTGGCCAGGCACGGGACGTTGCGCGAGATGCGGTCGATGTCGTGCAGGTCGAACTGGACCTCGCCCTCCTGGGCTGCGGCGAGGATGTGCAGGACGGTGTTGGTGGAGCCGCCCATCGCGACGTCGAGCGCCATCGCGTTCTCGAAGGCCTCGCGGGTCGCGACGCTGCGCGGCAGGACCGACTCGTCGTCGTTCTTGTAGTACTTCGTGGCGATGTCGACGATCAGCTCGCCGGCCCGGGTGAACAGGTCGCGGCGGGCGGTCTGGGTGGCCAGCGTGGAGCCGTTGCCGGGAAGCGACAGGCCGAGTGCCTCGGTGAGGCAGTTCATCGAGTTCGCGGTGAACATGCCCGAACAGGAACCGCAGGTCGGGCACGCCGACTGTTCGACCTCGAGGAGTTCCTTCTCGGAGACGTTGCTGTCGGCGGACGCGGAGATCGCGTCGATCAGGTCGGTGCCGGGGCGGACCACGCCGTCGATGACGACGGACTTGCCCGCCTCCATCGGCCCGCCCGAGACGAACACGGTCGGGATGTTCAGACGCATCGCGGCGTTGAGCATGCCGGGCGTGATCTTGTCGCAGTTCGAGATGCAGACCAGGGCGTCCGCGGTGTGCGCGTTCACCATGTACTCGACGGAGTCGGCGATGATCTCGCGGCTCGGCAGCGAGTACAGCATGCCGCCGTGGCCCATGGCGATGCCGTCGTCGACGGCGATCGTGTGGAACTCCTTGGCGACGCCGCCTGCCTCGCGGATCGCGTCGGCGACGATCTCGCCGACGTCCTTGAGGTGCACGTGACCCGGCACGAACTGGGTGTATGAGTTGGCGATCGCGATGATCGGCTTGCCGAAATCGTCATCCGTCATACCGGTGGCGCGCCAGAGAGCGCGCGCGCCGGATGCTTCACGACCGACGGTGGTGGTGCGAGACCGCAGGGCTGGCATGGAGTTCCTCGCTACAAATCGCTGAAAGATGATGCCGGTCGGGCTGAATGACCGGACTGGAGTCCACTTTACGCGCGCGGGCCAACCGGTTTTCAGGCGCTCAGATCCCGAGGACCGTCTTGGCGATCATGAAATAGACGATCAGGCCCGTCGCATCGCAGAAGGTGGAGATGAACGGCGTCGAGAAGACGGCCGGATCCACGCGCACCGTCTTGGCGAGCAGCGGCATCAGACCGCCGACCGTCGCGGCCATGGTGCAGACCGAGATGATGGTCGTGCCGATCACGGTGCCGATGTCGAAACCGTAGACGGCGGAGGCCACCGCGAAACCGACGATGCCGAGTGCCGCGCCCATCGTGAGGCCGACGCGGACCTCCTTGCCGGCCACCCGGGCGGCGTCGCGCGGGGTCACCTCCTCGGTGGCCAGCGCGCGGGTGACGGTGGTGGCCGCCTGGGAGCCGGTGTTGCCGCCGATGCCGGTCAGCAGTGGGATGAACAGCGCCAGAGCGACCCGCTGCTCCAGGGTGCCCTCGAAGATCTCCAGGACGTTGACGGTGAGGATGGCCGAGATCGCGAGCACGAACAGCCAGACGACGCGGGCCCGGGTGATCGCCAGGATCGACGCGTGCAGGTACGGAGTCTTCAGCACTTCGCGGGCGCCCGCGCGGGCCTCGTCCTCGTCGCGCGCCGCCGCGACCACCTCGGCGGCGTCGTCCAGGGTGAGGATGCCGAGGAGCCGTTCCTCCCGGTCCACGACGGGCATCGCCATCAGGGAGCGGTCGATGCAGCGCTGCGCCGTGGACTCGGCGTCCTCGGAGGCGTACGCGTAGATCGGCGACTTCGTGTACTCGTCGACCAGCGTGTCGGAAGCCGAGAGCAGCAGGTCGCGGAGGCTGGCGACGCCGACGAGGCGTCGCTGATGGTCGACCACCGGGATCGTGTAGATGGTCTCGGCGTCGCGGCCGCGCTCCTTGATCCGATCGATGGCCGAGCCTGCGGTCTCGTCGGGATAGACGTGCACGAACTCCGGACTCATGCGGCGGCCGACGGAACCGCGGCGGAAGCCGAGGACCACCGCCGTCGCGTCGCGCTCGGCGGGGGAGAGACTGCGGATCAGGGCCTTCGCCACGTTCGACGGCAGCTCGTCGAGCAGTTCGGCGCGGTCGTCGGGGTCCATCCGGTCGAACGCGTCCGCGACCTCGGCGGTCCCGAGGGACCGGATCAGCGCGGCCTGTGCACCGGGCGTGAGTTCGTCGAAGACATGCACGGCGTCGTTCTTCGGGAGGACGCGGAAGGCGATGGTGCGGTCGCCGACGTCCATCGCGTCGAGGACGGCCGCGGCCTCCTGCGGGGCCAGCGCCGACAACTCCCGCCCGACGTAGGCGAGGCGGCCGTCGTCGATCGCGGTGTTCAGGTCTTTGGCGGTCACGGGCGGCATGGAGTCCTCGGCATCACTGTCGGGGGTGTGGATCGACGCGCCGGGCGGGTGCGGCGATCAGTACGGCGTCGGCGCGACGCGGAGTGTCAGCGGGCGGCGAGGCGAGTTGCCCGCTCCGCGGCGAACGGATCGGGTACCCGGCCTCCGCTCACCTCGGCGAGCAGCGGCAGGTCGTTGAAGCTGACCGAGGGGAGCGAGACCGACGAGCCGTCGGTCAGAACGACGCGGACCGCCTTCCAACGCGAGAAGCGGAGACCGTCGACGTCCGGCCATGGGATGCGCGTAGTGGAGAAGGTGCCGACCGCGGTGATGCCCTGCCCGTCGACGATCGTCCGCAGGCGGTGGATCCACCACGCGAGGACGACCGGGAAGACCAGCGTCCACGCGAACCAGGGGACCGAGATGCCCATCAGCACCACGGACGCCAGGAGGACCAGCGGGACGGCGAAGTATGCGAGCCGAGAGATCGCGAAGACCTTGGACGATTCACTCATATTCGCCATTGTCGCACGTTCGGCGGGCTACGATCACCGCCGTCGGGCCCGACCCGCCTTCGATTTGACGTGACCGCCCGTACTGCCTTAGTTTGTCCTCGTGATGACTCGGAAGCTTCTCGTAGTAATCGGTCGGCGCGTCGACGCCTGATCGGTCACTTCGTAGACCTTTCGAATCAATTACGACGCGCCCCTCGCACAGCCTCGCTGGCGAGGGTTTTTTCTTGCCAGAACCCGGAACAAGGTCTTCCGGGGCCGGTGCGGGAAGCGCGGACAGACCAGAACACAAGATGATGAGGATCGTGCAGTGAGTACTCAACCAGCACGCGGGTCAGGAACCCGACCGCAGTCGCCGTCCACCGAGGGCATGCGCTCGCCGAGCGCTGCGGTGGCGCCCGAGCGAGTCACCGGCGCCCAGTCTGTGGTCCGTTCGCTCGAGCAGCTCGGCGTCGAGGTCGTTTTCGGTATTCCGGGCGGGGCGATCCTTCCGGTCTACGACCCGCTGTTCGACTCCCCGAAGGTCCGCCACGTTCTGGTGCGGCACGAGCAGGGAGCGGGCCACGCGGCCACCGGCTACGCCCAGGTCAAGGGTCGTGCGGGCGTCATGATGGCCACGTCGGGTCCCGGCGCCACGAACCTGGTGACCCCGCTCGCCGACGCGCAGATGGACTCGGTCCCGGTGGTCGCGATCACCGGTCAGGTCGGTCGTCCGCTGATCGGCACCGACGGCTTCCAGGAAGCCGACATCTCCGGTATCACCATGCCGATCACCAAGCACAACTTCCTCGTCAGCAGTGCGGCGGACATCCCGCGCATCATTGCCGAGGCCTTCTACATCGCCGAGTCCGGCCGCCCCGGCGCCGTCCTCGTCGACATCCCGAAGGACGTCCTGCAGGCGCAGACCACGTTCTCGTGGCCGCCGCAGCTGGAGCTGCCGGGCTACCGGCCCACCACCAAGCCGCACGGTAAGCAGATCCGCGAAGCCGCGCGCATGATCGCGCAGGCCAAGAAGCCGGTCTTCTACGTCGGCGGCGGCGTCATCAAGGCCGAGGCCTCCGAGGAGCTCCTGGAGCTGGCCGAGCTGACGGGCATCCCGGTCGTCACCACTCTGATGGCCCGCGGCGTGTTCCCGGACAGCCACGACCTCCACATGGGCATGCCGGGCATGCACGGCTCCGTCGGCGCCGTCGCCGCCCTGCAGCGCAGCGACCTGCTGATCACCCTCGGCGCTCGCTTCGACGACCGCGTCACCGGTCAGCTCGACTCGTTCGCGACCGAGGCCAAGGTGATCCACGCCGACGTCGACCCCGCGGAGATCGGCAAGAACCGCGACGTCGACGTCCCGATCGTCGGCGATGCCAAGGCCGTCATCCTGGACCTCATCGAGGCTATCCGCACCGACCTGGCGGCCGGCGGCTCCAAGCCGGACACCGCCGAGTGGTGGGAGTACCTGCGCGACGTCCGCGACACCTACCCCCTCAGCTACGACAAGCAGTCCGACGGCTCGCTGTCGCCGGAGTTCGTCATCTCCGAGCTCGGCAAGGCTGCGGGCCCGGAGGCCGTGTACGTCGCGGGCGTCGGTCAGCACCAGATGTGGGCCGCGCAGTTCATCAAGTACGAGCACCCGCGCACCTGGCTCAACTCGGGCGGTCTCGGCACCATGGGCTACTCGATTCCGGCGGCGATGGGCGCCAAGGCCGCGGCCCCGGACACCGAGGTCTGGGCCGTCGACGGTGACGGCTGCTTCCAGATGACCAATCAGGAGCTCGCCACCTGCGCCATCGAGGGCTTCCCGATCAAGGTCGCCCTGATCAACAACGGCAACCTGGGCATGGTCCGCCAGTGGCAGACGCTGTTCTACGACCAGCGCTACTCGAACACGGATCTGTCGACGCACTCGCGGATGATCCCGGACTTCCTGAAGCTGGCCGAGGCCCTCGGCTGCGTCGCCTTCCGCGTGGAGAAGGAAGAGGACGTCGCGCCGACCATCGCCAAGGCTCGCGAGATCAACGACCGCCCCGTCCTCATCGACTTCATCGTCGGCAAGGACGCCCAGGTGTGGCCGATGGTCGCCGCGGGCACCGGCAACGACCAGATCATGGCAGCCCGCGACATCCGCCCGCTGTTCGACGACGACGAAGCAGGCGACAGCCCCGTCCAGCAGGACGCGGACACGCAGGAAGGGAACGAGAAGTGAGCACCCATACTCTGAGCGTTCTGGTCGAGGACCGACCCGGCGTGCTGGCCCGCGTCTCGGGACTGTTCTCCCGCCGCGGCTTCAACATCGAGTCCCTCGCTGTGGGACCGACCGAGCTCAAGGGCATCTCGCGCATGACCATCATGGTCTCCGTCGAGGACTTCCCCCTGGAGCAGGTCACCAAGCAGCTCAACAAGCTCATCAACGTCATCAAGATCGTGGAGCAGGAGCCGGCGAACTCGGTCTCCCGCGAACTGATCCTGATCAAGATTCGTGCCGACTCGACGAACCGAGCCGAAGTGATCGACGTTGTGAATCTGTTCCGCGCCAAGGTCGTCGACGTCTCCCCGGAGTCGGTCACGGTCGAGGCCACCGGCACCTCGGACAAGCTCGAGGCACTCCTGCGCATGCTGGACCCGTACGGCATCCGCGAGATCGCCCAGTCGGGCGGCGTCACGTTGGGTCGTGGACCCAAGAGCATGTCGGCGCACCGCTGAACCGGACCTGACGTCGCAGCGGGCACCCGCCCGCGTCGTCCGTCACACCGACACGACACAATAGACACAACCAACATCAAGAGCTAGACCGTATTGAAGGGATTTACCGTGGCAGTCGAGATGTTCTACGACGATGATGCCGACCTGTCGATCATCCAGGGCCGTAAGGTCGCTGTGATCGGTTACGGCAGCCAGGGCCATGCGCACTCGCTGTCGCTCCGCGACTCGGGCGTCGAGGTCGTCATCGGCCTCCGTGAGGGCTCGCCGTCGCGCGAGAAGGCCGAGGAGCAGGGTCTCAAGGTCATGACGACCGCCGAGGCCGCCGCGTGGGCCGACGTCATCATGCTGCTGGCGCCCGACACCAGCCAGGCGTCGATCTTCACCAACGACATCGAGCCGAACCTGAAGGACGGCGACGCGCTGTTCTTCGGCCACGGCCTCAACATCCACTTCGAGCTGATCAAGCCCGCCGAGAACATCACCATCGGCATGGTCGCTCCGAAGGGCCCGGGCCACCTGGTCCGCCGCCAGTTCGTCGACGGCAAGGGCGTTCCGGCGCTTATCGCCGTCCACCAGGACCCCAAGGGCGAGGGCCAGGCGCTGGCGCTCAGCTACGCCAAGGGCATCGGCGGCACCCGCGCCGGCGTCATCAAGACCGACTTCAAGGAAGAGACCGAGACCGACCTCTTCGGTGAGCAGGCCGTGCTGTGCGGCGGCACCGAGGAGCTCGTCAAGACCGGTTTCGAGGTCCTGATCGAGGCGGGCTACGCCCCCGAGATGGCCTACTTCGAGTGCCTGCACGAGTTGAAGCTGATCGTCGACCTCATGTACGAGGGCGGCATCGCCCGCATGAACTACTCGGTGTCCGACACCGCTGAGTTCGGCGGCTACCTGTCGGGCCCGCGCGTCATCGACGCCGACACCAAGGAGCGCATGAAGGCGATCCTGTCCGACATCCAGGACGGCACCTTCGTCAAGCGTCTCGTCGCCAACGTGGAGGGCGGCAACAAGGAGCTCGAGGGTCTCCGCAAGGAGAACGCCGAGCACCCGATCGAGGTCACCGGCCAGAAGCTGCGCGACCTGATGAGCTGGGTCGACCGCCCGATCACCGAGACCGCGTAGTCTCACCGCTGTACCTACGGCCCCGCACCCCGTCCAGGGGTGCGGGGCCGTACGCGTTTGTCGCCGGGAGACGCATCTGCGGTCTTTTCCGACACATGCGTCTCCCACCGACACCTGCGTCGTCCCGGACGACGCAGATGTCGTCGGGAGACGCGGATGGTGTCCGGGACAGACGCATCTGTCACCGAGATACTATGCAGCGCAACGCACCGCGGAATGGCCCGCGGTCACGAAAGCAGGGGAGTGCCCGATGGGCGAAGTCCGTCACGAAGCAGTCATCAACAGCCCGCGCGAGAAGGTCTTCGCGTACGTCGACGACTACCGCAACGTGCCCGAGTACATGTTCGGCGTCGGGCGGTTCACGCCGACCACCGACGTCGATCACGGTCTCGGTTCGATCTTCGAGACCGCCATCAAGATCGGACCCAAGGAGCTGACGTCGACGGTCGAGTGCACCGAGTGGGTCGAGGGCGAGGTGATCAAGCTGGAGTCGGTGAAGGGCTTCGGCGCCGACACCGAATGGCGCTTCGCCGACGGCGACGAGCCCGGAACCACCGTCTTGAGCGTGCTCTTCGGGTACACGCTGCCGGGCGGCCTGGCAGGCAAGGTGCTCGGCGGATTGATCGGACCGTTCGCCGAGCAGGGCGTCAAGCACACCGAGAGCAAGATCCGCGACGCCGTCGAAGGCTGAGCGCGCCGCGGTTTGCGCGCGCTTTGCGAGATTGAGTCGAGAGATGGGCCCCGCCTGAACCGGACAGCTGGTCATTCGATCAGTGGACGGTCCGACGGCGGGGTCTGTTCGCGTTTGCCAGGCATTCGCCGGAACATGCCGGGGCTGCGTAGAACCTTGCCATCGGTGCATGGCATTGTGGGATGGACAACATCAGGCACGCCACTGTGCCTGATGCCGACCACGATCGATCACTCAGGAGCCTTCATGCCTGGAGTCCGCCAAACCGTGACCACCGGAGCGCCGCGCGAGCACGTCTTCGCCTACGTGGACGACTACCGCAACGTCCCGGACTGGATGTTCGGCGTCACGAAGTTCACGCCGATCACCGAGCAGACGTCCGGACTGGGCGCCACGTACGACGCGATCATGAAGATCGGCCCCAAGAACCTGAAGTCCACCCTGAAGGTGACCGAATGGGTCGAGAACGAGGTCGTCGTCCTCAGTTCCATCGATGGATTCGACGTCGAGACCGGCTGGCGCTTCTCGTCCGACGGCGACCAGACGTTGGTCGACGTCAACTTCGACTACAACCTCCCGGGCGGCCTCGCCGGGCGCGCTCTCGGCGCGCTCATCGAGCCGGTGGTGGGACAGGCGGTGAAGCAGACCGAGCAGGCGCTGCGGGCCGCCGTGGAGACGTCCGCGACGGCGTGAATCGCAGCGACGCAGAAAGGTCGGGCCCCGAGATGACATCTCGGGGCCCGACCTCTTTGAGCTGTTGTCCGACTACACCGGCTTGAAGTTCTGGTAGCCGATCTTGTTGAGGCGGTTCATGATCGCGCCCGCGTTGGTGCCGGTCTCCGGGCCGAGGCAGGAGACGAAGTAGTACGCGTTGACCATGCCGACCAGCTGATCGCCGACGACGACCGGGCTGCCGGAATCACCTTCGACCACGCAGATCTGGCTGAAGTGCGACGAGTTGTCCGAGAACCAGGTGACGCCACAGGTCTTGCCCGTGGTGCGGCCGGTCTTGCACAGCACGGTCGGGAACTGGACCGGTGCGGTGTTGACCTTGCGGATCGTGACGCCGCGGACGGTGCGCAGCGGTGCGACGTTCGAGTTCAGCTTGATGACGGCGACGTCGATGTCGGAGGCGCTGTACGCGATCCGGCCGATCTCACCGCGGCTCTGGAAGTTCTCCGAGAGGACTCGCTGGCCCGGCTTGCCGCAGTGGCCTGCGGTCACGGCGATCAACTGTCCCTTGTTGGCGCCTGCGGTCGGACGGCCCACGGTCGTGACCGTGCACGCCGCCGCCTTGTTGCCACCCTGGAGGACCAGGATGCCGGATCCGCCGCCGAGCGGAACCTTGGGGGCTGCATCGGCGACACCCACTCCGACCAGCGACAACAGGCCGGCCGCGAGCACCGCGATCAGCACCGTCAACTTCTTCATGTGCATCTCCGCTCAGTTCTTCAGTCTTCTCGGCCGCGCATGCGGCGACCTGCCCACCCTAGATGCCCCCGCGTCAAACCCCCAACGCTCACGTCACACCGTGGGAATGTTGTGACGGAATTGAGACGACGTCAGAAATCTACCCCGACCGCGTGGCGGACACCACATCGAAACCAGCCCGAATATGCCGGCCGGGGTGACGCGCACTACCATGTTCTTGCAAGTCTTGGGTGCCGGACCTGGCACTCTCCACCGGAAGAACCTTGGAGATCCTCAGTGACCGAAAGCGGCCGTCCCGTCGTCCTCATTGCTGACAAACTCGCCCCGTCGACCGTCGAAGCCCTCGGCACCGAGGTCGAAGTCCGGTGGGTAGACGGCCCTGATCGTCCGAAGCTGCTCGAAGCCGTCGTCGACGCCGACGCCATCCTCGTCCGTTCGGCCACGACCGTGGACGCGGAAGTCCTCGACGCGGGCAAGAACCTCAAGATCGTCGCCCGCGCAGGCGTCGGCCTCGACAACGTCGACATCCCGGCGGCCACCGAGCGCGGCGTCATGGTCGTCAACGCGCCGACCTCCAACATCCACTCCGCCGCCGAGCACGCCATCGCGCTGCTGATGTCGGCCGCCCGCCAGGTCCCCGCCGCCGACGCGACCCTGCGCGACCACACCTGGAAGCGATCGTCGTTCTCGGGTGTCGAGCTCTTCGACAAGACCGTCGGCGTCATCGGCCTGGGCCGCATCGGCCAGTTGGTCGGTCAGCGTCTGGCGGCTTTCGAGGCCAAGATCATCGCCTACGATCCCTACGCCTCCGCCGCTCGCGCTGCGCAGCTCGGCATCGAGCTCGTGTCGCTCGACGAACTCCTCGAGCGCGCGGACTTCATCACCATCCACCTCCCGAAGACCAAGGAGACGGCCGGCCTCATCGGCGCCGAGCAGCTCGCCAAGGTCAAGGAGGGCGTGATCATCGTCAACGCCGCCCGCGGCGGCCTGATCGTCGAGCAGGCGCTCGCCGACGCCATCAACGCCGGCAAGGTCCGCGGCGCAGGCCTGGACGTCTTCGACTCCGAGCCCTGCACCGACTCGCCGCTGTTCGAGCTGCCCCAGGTCGTCGTCACCCCGCACCTGGGCGCCTCCACCGCCGAGGCACAGGACCGTGCCGGCACCGACGTCGCGGCCAGCGTGAAGCTCGCACTCTCCGGCCAGTTCGTTCCCGACGCCGTCAACATCACCGGCGGCCCGGTCGACGACGAGGTCGCTCCCTGGCTGGAGCTCTCGCGCAAGCTCGGCGTCCTCGCCGGTGTCGTCGCCGAGGGCATGCCCACCAACCTGGTCGTCGAGGTGCGCGGAGAGCTGGCCGCCAGCCCCGTCGAGGTCCTCGGCCTGTCGGCCCTGCGCGGCCTGTTCTCGGCCGTCGTCGACGAGCCCATCACCTTCGTCAACGCACCGTCGGTCGCGGGCGAGCGCGGCGTGAGCCACGAGGTCGTCACCGAGACCGAGAGCCCCAACCACCGCAGCCAGGTGGACGTGCGCGCGATCTTCGCAGACGGCAGCGTCGTCAACGTCGCGGGCACCCTGACCGGCCCCAAGCAGGTCGAGAAGATCGTCAACGTCAACGGCCGCAACTTCGACCTCCGCGCCGAGGGTCGCAACCTGCTCGTCAGCTACGCCGACCAGCCCGGCTCGCTCGGCAAGATCGGCACCGTCCTCGGCAACGCCGGCGTCGACATCGTCGCCGCCGCGCTGGCCCAGGACGCCGACGGCGAGGGCGCCACCATGATCCTGCGCCTGAACCGCGAACTCACCGACGCCGAGCTCGCCTCGGTCGGCGAGGCCGTCTCCGCCACCAACATCAAGCAGGTGGATCTGTCGTGACCGACGCGCCCATGAAGCTCGCGGTGATCCCGGGCGACGGCATCGGCCCCGAGGTCGTCGAACAGGCACTCCGAGTGCTGCGCAAGCTGCACCCCGACGTCGAGACCACCGAGTACGACTTCGGCGCGCGTCGCTACCACGCGACCGGCGAACTGCTGACCGACGAGGACGTCGCATCGCTGCGCGAGCACGATGCGATCCTCCTCGGCGCGATCGGCGACCCGTCGGTCCCGTCCGGAACGCTGGAGCGCGGCTTCCTCCTGAAGCTGCGGTTCATCATGGATCACCACGTGAACCTGCGTCCGTCGCTGCTGTTCGACGGCGTCGACTCACCGCTCGCCGGCGATCCGAAGATCGACTTCGTCGTCGTCCGCGAGGGCACCGAGGGGCCGTACACCGGCAACGGCGGTGCGATCCGCGTCGGCACACCGAACGAGGTCGCGACCGAGGTCAGCGTCAACACCCGCTTCGGCATCGAGCGCGTGGTCCGCGACGCCTTCGCCCGGGCCCAGGTCCGCGGCAAGAAGCTGACCCTGGTGCACAAGACCAACGTCCTCACCTTCGCAGGCTCCATGTGGGCCCGCACCGTCGAGGAGGTCGGCAAAGAGTACCCGGAGGTGGTCACCGACTACCTGCACATCGACGCCGCGACCATCTTCATGGTCACCGACCCCGGCCGCTTCGACGTGATCGTCACCGACAACCTGTTCGGCGACATCATTACCGACCTGGCGGCAGCGGTCTCCGGCGGCATCGGTCTGGCGGCATCGGGCAACATCGACGCCACCCGCACCAACCCGTCGATGTTCGAGCCGGTCCACGGCAGCGCGCCGGACATCGCCGGTCAGAACATCGCCGACCCCACGGCCGCAATCCTCTCCGTCAGCCTCCTGCTGCGTCACCTCGGTGACGACGAGGGCGCCGCTCGGGTGGAGAAGGCCGTCGCGCAGTCCGTCGCCCAGCGCGGCGAGACGCGCGGTTCCACCACCGAAGTGGGCGACGAGATCCTGGCGCTCGTCTGAGACACGATTCATGAGAGGGCCCGCACCGGTTGGTGCGGGCCCTCTCGCGTTCAGCGGGGGAGTCTGTCGTAGGCGCGGGGTATCACTGCTCCGAACACGAACGGAGACCATATGACCTCGTCGCAGGACTACACCGCCCAGACACTTCTCGACGCCTACCTGGACCTTCACGGTCTCGCACCTGCGTCGCAGCGCTGGAGTGAACGCGAGTTCGCCGACAACCCACCCCGCGCGCTCAGATACCGCAGGCTCATCGCATTGCTGACGGCGTTCGGGCTTCCCACATCCATCACGATGTTCGAAGCGGGAGCGTTCATCGGTGAGGACGACTCGAGGTACCTCGACCTGATTCCCGAACTCTTCAACGTCGACGACGAGTCCGTCGCGACCGTCACTGCGATCAGCGGCGACCGAGCGCACGAGCGACGATTCCACCTGAAGCCCCGCGACTTCAGCCGGTTGTCGTACTACTTCGAAGGCATGCTCGCGTATCGCGTCGCTGTCGATCGTCCGCTGCGCTTCACCAGCGGTTATCTCGCAGCTCCGAAGCTCCTGCACATCGGCGTCGCGCAGATGAGTGAGGTCAACGATGGGATCCGCCAGGATCTGCGGATCATCGACGGACCGCTCTGCAGGCTGATCTCACCCGAGTCGCGTTCGTTCTCGCGGCAGGAGATGGTCGATCGGTACGGGTACCCGGTCGACGATCTCCAGCAGATCGACGGCGAGTGGTATTAGCGTCCGGTGCGAGGCGCAGGCGGCCGCTACTCGACCAGTTCCTCGCTGACCTGCGGGTCCTTCGGCACCAGGGGGATCGCGAGCACCGGGGCGACCGCCGCGACCGCGAATGCGGCTGGATAGCCGGCGAACTCGATCAGCGCACCGAAGACCGGTGTGCTGGCCGCAGTCGCCACGTACTGGCCGGTGTTCTGCACGCCGAGCGCACGACCGCTCCACGAACCGCCCGCGAACTCGGCGATCGCGGTGAACGCGAGGCCGTTGTCGGCGACCGAACTGACGGTCGCGAAGACCATGACCACGGCGGCGACGGGGGAGTCGAGCCAGTCGGTCAGCGCCAGCAGCCCGGCGCACACTGCGGCGGCGACCGCAATGGATCGGATCGGCCGCATCCGGGAGCCGACGACGTCGGAGATCCTGCCGGCCACGATTCGTCCGGCCGCACCGATCACCTGCGTCACCGTCACCAGCACGCCTGCGCTCAGCGGCGACCATCCGTGCGCGACGATCAGCCAGGCGGGCACGAACGTCCACAGCATCGACTGCGGGATCACCAGGAGCACGCTCACCGCATGGACGCGTTGCAGGAACGATGCGCGGCGGTAGGGATTGGCCGCGCGTCCGGTCGCCGCACCGCGCTCGAGCGGGGGATCGACGACGGCGGCGATCACCGCGACCAGCCCGATCGCCGTCACGATCGTCGGGACGGCGAACGCGGCGGCCACGCCGGCGCGGTCGGCGAGCACCGGCATCGTCAACGCGCACACCGCCACGCCCAGCGGCTGCGCCATCTGGCGGATGCCCATCGCGGTCCCGCGCTGATCCGCCGGGAACCAACCGACGACGATGCGGCCGCTGGCCCCGTTCGCCGCGCCGGCACCGAGGCCGCCCGCCAGCAGACCGACGGCGAGAACTGCGAAGCCGGCACCGCTCATCGCGGCGATGAGCGTCGCACCGGTTCCGGCCAGGGTGATGAGGAGCGAGACGATGAGTACGCGACGTTCGCCGAACCGGTCCAGCGCCGCACCCCAGGCGATGATCGTGACGGTCAGGCCGATGGTCGGGATCGCGGCGAGCGTGGCCGCCGACGACAGTGACATCCCGTGGGCGCGGTGCAGTTCCGGAATCACATAGGCCACGCCGGCGGTGGCGCACGTGGTGGTCATCGCGGCGATCAGCGAGCACACGAGCATGGTCCAGCGTCTGGCTGTCGAGATGTCGTCGATGCGGTCGGTCATCTGCGCCCCACATTCCCCGTCTCATATATTGATATTTATATTCCACAGTATAGGCAACGAGAAAGAGTGCGTTAGCCTGGACATCATGAAATTGGGTCGTGTAGCCAGTCCTGACGGTGTCGCTTTCGTCGCCGTCGAAGGAGACGCGGGGCAGGAGATCGCCCGCGAGATCGCCGAACATCCCTTCGGCACCCCGACGTTCACCGGACGCACCTGGAAGCTGTCGGAGACGCGCCTCCTGGCGCCGATCCTGGCCACCAAGATCATCGCGATCGGCAAGAACTACGCCGCGCACGCCGCCGAGATGGGCAGCGAGGCGCCGGCCGATCCGGTCATCTTCATGAAGCCCAACACCGCGATCATCGGCCCCGACGCACCCATCGTGCGCCCGCCGTCGTCCGAGCGCGTCGACTACGAGGGCGAGCTCGCCATCGTCATCGGCCGCCCCTGCAAGGACGTTCCCGCAGCCAAGGCCAAGGACGTCATCCTTGGTTACACCGTCGCCAACGACGTCACCGCGCGCGACCAGCAGAAGTACGACGGCCAGTGGACCCGCGGCAAGGGCTACGACACCTTCTGCCCGCTCGGCCCGTGGATCATCACCGACTTCGACCCGTCCGACGTCGCCATCGAGACGCGCCTGGACGGCGAGACCAAGCAGTCCAGCCGCACCTCGCTGATGCTCCACAGCGTCGGTGAGATCGTTGAATGGGTCTCGCGCGTCATGACCCTCCTTCCGGGCGACGTCATCCTCACCGGCACGCCCGAGGGGATCGGCCCCATGGTCGCCGGCCAGCGCGTCTCCGTCACCGTGCAGGGCCTCGGCACCCTCAGCAACCCGGTGATCGACAAGTGAGCCGCCCGACCATGGCTCGGCCGCAGACAGCCCAGCTCAACGGCATCACGATCTCGTACACCGACGCCGGCACCGGCCCGCTGGTCGTGATGGTGATGGGCACCGGGAGCCCCGGCCGCGTCTGGCACGCCCACCAGCAGCCGGCCCTCATCAAGGCCGGCTACCGCGTCGTCACCTTCGACAACCGCGGAATCGCACCGTCGAGCGAATGCACCGAGGGATTCGCCCTCGCCGACATGGTCGCCGACACCGCCGCGCTCATCGAGCACCTCGGCGGCCCCGCCCTCGTGGTGGGCACCTCGCTCGGCGCCCGCATCACCCAGGAACTGGCCCTCGCTCGGCCGGACCTGGTGACCGCGGCCGTCATGCTGGCGACCTACGGCCGCCCGACGCCGATGCTTGAAGCGGTCTCGGCGGGGGAGCGGGAACTGTTCGACAAGAACATCACCCTCCCGGACTCGTACCACGCGGCGCTGACCGCGCACCTCAACCTGTCGCCGCACACCCTGGCCGACGACCGCTCAGCCCGCGACTGGCTGGACATCATCGGGTTCAGCGGCCAGACCCGCTCGGCCGGCGTCCGCGCCCAGCTGGCGCTGCACGACCGCGAACAGAACCGCCTCGCGGCGTACCGCGGCATCACCGCGCCCTGCCTGGTGGTCGGATTCGCCGACGACCGGACGCTGCCCGCGTACCTCGCCAAGGAGGTCGCGGACGCGATCCCGTCGGCCGAGTACCGGGTCGTGGAGCGGGCCGGGCACTACGGCTACATCGAGCAGCCGGACGAGGTCAACGCGGCGATCGTCGGCTTCCTCGATCGCCATCGCTGACCCGGATCGTCACGCCTGAGCGGTCGCGACGGTCGCCAGTGCCGCCGCAGCGGTCCCGGCGTCACCGATCGTGACGACGAATCGTCGACCGTTGCTGCGCCGCGTCACCTCGACCGCCGGTCCCGACCGCAGGATCACGCCGAGTGCGCCGCCGCGCATCCGGATGCCGTAGCCGCCGAAGTCGCCGATCGCGCGGATCTCGATCACGTCGACGCGCTCGATGTCGTCGGCCGGCACATGGAAGCGCGGGACGCCGAGGATCGATCGAACGCTGAGACCGTCGGCGTCGATCCGCACGTGGAACGCGACCGAGGTGGCGATCACCAGGACGACGGCGATCACGATGACGATCGCGGAGACCAGCCCGCCGGTGCCGCCGATGGCAGCGCCGACGACGAAGACACCCGAGAAGATCAGGGCGGCGATCGCGATTCCCGCGAACCAGCGACTGATGGTCTCGGTGCCGATCCACACCACCTTCTCCCCGCGACCGAGGCGCAGTGGATCCGCGGCGCGCGTCTCGCGAGGCAGGTCCTTGGGAATGACCAGCCAGCCGAGCACGCCGACCACGGCGGCCACCGCGATCATGACGAGGATCATCATGCCGGGGCGGGCGGCCTGACCGTCGGTCTGCGTGACGACCGACGCCGCCAGGAGGTACGAGACGCCTGCCGCGGTGGCGGCGGCGATCGCAGCGACCAACCGGAACGACGGCCCGCGCGCGCCGGATCGCAGCGGATGCAGGTTGGGGGCCACGATCAGTGCGGGGAGACCGAGGCCGATCACGACGGTCATGACCAGGGGGATCCACGGGGACCCGAAATTGTTCGCCTCGCCGGACGCATTCCAATGGACGGCGATCCGGTCGGGGAGCCGCGGCCAGGCGATGACCTGCGCGATGACGGAAGCCAGGACTGAGATCAGTGGCACCACCAGACCGACACCGACGTAGGCGACGATGCGTCGGGTCGAGTCTTCCGGTGGGCGACGGTCAGTTGTGTTCACGGAGTGCCTCCTGGATCAGGGCCGCCACCGTCTGCGGCGGCAGGCCTGCATTCGCCGCCTTCGCGGCCAGTTTTCGGATGTCGTCGTGCATCGAAGCGAGGGTGTCGGCCGCATCGGTCACGACCGCGCCGCGGCCGCGTCGCAGTTCGACGAGTCCCTCGTCGCGCAGGTCCTGATAGGCGTGCAGCACGGTGTGCACGTTGACGCCCAGCGACCCGGCCACCTCGCGGGCCGACGGGAGTCGTTGCCCGGAGCTCAGTCGTCCCGCAGCCGCTTCCCCGCGAACATTGTCGGCGATCTGGGTGAAGATCGGGGTGTCGGCCGTTGGATCGATGCGAAACAACATAACTTAGTTCTAGTTCAACTAGAACAACCAAGTCAAGAGTCTGCGGGACCCGAACGGCGCGGAAACGCCCCGATGACATAGGCTGACCTGCATGACCAGTGCTGAAAACGTTCGCGTTCGCTTCTGCCCGTCACCCACCGGAACCCCGCACGTCGGTCTCGCCCGCACGGCGCTCTTCAACTTCGCGCAAGCCCGCCACGTCGGCGGAACCTTCGTCTTCCGCATCGAGGACACCGACGCCGCGCGCGACAGCCAGGAGTCCTACGACTCCATCCTCGACGCCCTCCGCTGGCTCGGCCTGGACTGGGACGAGGGCCCCGAGGTCGGCGGCCCCTACGGGCCCTACCGTCAGTCCGAGCGCAAGCAGATCCACCTCGACGTCGTCGCCAAACTCCTCGAGACGGGGGAGGCCTACAAGGCGTACTCCACCAACGACGAGGTCGAAGCGCGCCACAAGGCCGCCGGCCGCGACCCCAAGCTCGGCTACGACAACTTCGACCGCGACCTCACCGACGAGCAGCGCGCCGCCTACGAGGCGGAGGGTCGCAAGCCGGTGATCCGCCTCCGCATGCCCGACGAGGACATCACCTGGGACGACCTGGTCCGCGGCACCACCACCATCAAGGCGGGCACCGTCCCCGACTTCGCCCTCACCCGCGGCAACGGCGACCCGCTCTACACGCTCGTCAACCCCGTCGACGACGCGATGATGCGCATCACCACCGTTCTTCGCGGCGAGGACATCCTGCCGTCCACTCCGCGCCAGATCGCGCTCTACCGCGCCCTCATGCGCATCGGTGTCGCGCAGCAGGTCCCCGAGTTCGGGCACCTCCCGTTCGTCATGGGCGACGGCAACAAGAAGCTCTCCAAGCGCGACCCCGAGTCGAGCCTCTTTCACCACCGCGACCGCGGCTTCATCCCCGAAGGGCTCATCAACTACCTCGCGCTCCTCGGCTGGGGCATCTCCGCCGACCACGACATCTTCACGCTCGACGAGATGATCGAGGCGTTCGACGTCCGCAACGTCAACTCGAACCCGGCCCGCTTCGACCAGCGCAAGGCGGACTCGATCAACGCCGAGCACATCCGCCGCCTGGAGCCCGCCGACTTCGCCGGCCGCCTCAAGGCGTTCCTCGTCAAGGCCGACCAGCTGCCCGCCGACGTCGACGACGCCCGCTGGGCCGTCATCGCAGACCTCGTCCAGACCCGCATCCAGGTGCTCAGCGACGCCTGGCCGCTCATCAAGTTCCTGTTCGTCTCCGACGCCGACCTCGAGTACGACGAGAAGTCGGTCAAGAAGAACTTCGGCGCCGACGCCGTCGCCGTCCTCGACGCCACCATCGCCGCCTGCGAGGCCGTCGAGAACTGGGACACCGCCACCCTCGAGGAGGCGCTGAAGACCGCGCTCGTCGACGGGTTGGAGCTGAAGCCGCGCAAGGCGTTCGGGCCGGTCCGCGTCGGCGTGACCGGTGCCGCGGTGAGCCCGCCGCTGTACGAGTCGATGGAACTGCTGGGTCGCGAGTCGTCGCTCGCCCGTCTGCGTCGGGCGCGGGAGTTGGCGGCGTCTCTCTGACGGTCGTTCGCTGGTCCGATTCGTTGTCCGCTTGCGCGCGGTGTCGCCGACACCGCGCGCAGGCTCGTTTCGACTCGGCTTCGCCACCCCAGGGTGGTCGAGTGCGACGCTGCGAGCTTGCGAGCATCGACGCGTATCGAGACCGCGGTGCGCTGGGAGCGTCCTCCCGACGACCGTTCACGCCCCGTTAGCCCTTGATTTATCCCTCTGACCAGCCGATTTGTGTTTAGGGTGGGGGTTGTTGGTATTGTTTCTTCCGGTTCGGAAAGCGGGCGGCGGAGACGCCGGGAGCGCGGCCGGAGCAAACCCTTGGGGTATGGTGTAATTGGCAACACAGCGGTTTCTGGTACCGCCATTCTAGGTTCGAGTCCTGGTACCCCAGCGATGCACAAAGCGTGATACTCTTTGTGCCTCAACACAATTCAATGAATTGTTCTAGGGCCCCGTCGTCTAGCGGCCTAGGACGCCGCCCTCTCAAGGCGGTAGCGCGGGTTCGAATCCCGTCGGGGCTACAAATGGAGGAAGGCCCCCGGCTCGCTAAGCGAGCCGGGGGCCTTCCTCCATTTGTAAATTCAGCAGAGCGATTCGAGGAGGAGCGAAGCGACGGAGTCCCGTCGGGGCCGAGCTGGGTGAGGAAGTAGCGACGAACCCCAAGATCCGCGGGCATGAAGAAGGGCACAGAGCGATTCGAGGAGGAGCGAAGCGACGGAGTCCCGTCGGGGCCGGCCCCCAGGTCGGTCGAGTGCGCCGATGCGAGCTTGCGAGCACCGTCGCGTATCGAGGCCACCGGAACGCACGCTGGGTCCCGCGCCACTTCGCACCCTCCCGCACCACTTCCGTTTCCCGCACTCGGTCGCGACCGAGTGCGGGAAACACAACTGGTGCGACTGGGAGGGAAGTGGTGCGACTGGGAGGGAAGTGGTGCGGCTCGGCGAGAAGTGGTGCAGGAACTGCGCTGCGGACGTCCGCGTCGACCTACACTCCGGTCATGTCCCTCGCCGCCTCGACAGCAGCCATGCCGAACGCGTGGGCGATGGCGGCGGAGGCCGTCACCCGCGACCTCGCGCACCTCTACGAGGCGCCGACGGGAACAGTACGCGTGGTGGATGCTGACGACGTCGACTGGTACTGGGAGCACACCTTCGAGGACTGCATCGCGATCGGCATGTCGGGGCCCGACGCCTTCGCGATCGGACGCGGATATTGCCTGGACGACGGTGCGGCAGAGGCGACCGTGCACCTCGCCGACGCAGTGCAGACGGACTTGGCCGGATACCGGTTCACGCTGTGGCCGGTGTACGGGCACGTCGGAAAAGCGTCGGTCCGCACGCTGACGCCGGAACTGCGCGACGGGGCCGCCGTCTGGGTGACGCGCGACGGCGATGTCTACGCCGAGATCGGGAGTCTCGCTCCGACAACTTCGTCCCCGTGACGGCGACTGCCGGACGTATTGCCCGACAACCGCCCCCACGGGGACGAAGATTTCACCGCGTGATCAGAAGCTCAGTCGTTCAGCCACTCCGCCGTGGTCCCGGCGACGGGCATGGCGGGCAGGCCGAGCTTGCGGTGATCCCACGAGCGGATGCGGGACGGAACGACGCGGACGGCGACGCGCTTGTTCATCATCGCTTCGACGGCGGGCTTCAGGTCGTCGGTGTACGGCCCGTTGTAGCGCTCCCAGACGCTGATGCCGACTCGGAGGGCGGTGGCGGGGTCGTCGAAGATCTCGACCGAGCCCTCGATGCTGACTCCGCGGAGTTGATCGTAGGTGTCACCGGCCTCGATGAGGACGGTCGCGCGGGGATCGCGGCGCAGGTTGACGACCTTCTGCGACTTGGCCTTGGTCTCGAACCAGATCTCACCGTCGAGCACTGCGTACCACATGGCGGTGAGGTGAATGCCGGTCTTGCCGTAGGTGCCGAGGTTGGCGATCCGGTGCTGCTCGATGAATGTCGTGGTCTCGTCGTCGGACATCACGATGGCCGAACGCTGATTGATTCCCATTCTGGTGACGCTAGCGCCCCGGCTATACCGCTGTACAGGATCTGGTGTCCCGGGCGCAGTCGTCAGTTCCGCGCCGACGAGGTGAGGCGGGCGCTGATGGCGTCGGCGGCGGCGATGACATCGGCGGCCCACTTCTCGCCGGGTCGCCGGCCGAGGCGGTCGATGGGGCCGGAGATGGACACGGCGGCGACCACTGCACCGTTGGCGTCGCGGACCGGGGCGGAGATGCTGGCGACGCCCGCGGTGCGTTCGGCGACGCTCTGTGCCCACCCGCGACGGCGGATCTCGACGAGAGAGCGTTCGGTGTAGACGGCGTCGGCCAGCAGGGTGCGCACGGTGTCCGGGTCGGCCCAGGCGGCGAGGACCTTGGCGGCCGAGCCCGCGGACATGGGGAGTCGGGATCCTTCGGGGACGGTGTCGCGCAGCCCGGTGGGCGGTTCTGCCGCCGCGATGCAGACGCGTTCGGCGCCTTCGCGGCGATAGAGTTGAACGGACTCGCCGGTGGTCTCCTGGAGGCGGGGGAGCACCATGAGTCCGGCCTCGCGGACGATGTCGCGGGCGTTCGCGGCCAGTCGACCCAGGGTGGGGCCGGGGATCCAGCGGCCCGACTCGTCGCGGGCGACGAGCTGGTGGACCTCCAGTCCGACCGCCAGTCGATGCGCGGTGGCGCGCGGCAGTCCGGTGGCATCGCACAGCTCGCCCAGATTGCACGGCTGCCCGGCGACGACGTGGAGGATCATCACAGATTTGTCCAGCACGCCGATTCCGCTATCCTTTCCCATAGGACGATATTAACCGTCCATATACTGAGATTGAAAGTCCACGGGCGCAGGCCCGGTCGCGAGTCCCCAGCCCGGACGAGCGGCAACTACTAGAAGATGCGAGTGAGCTCATGACGCAGAGCGCCGGAAAACCGCGCACGCTGGCCGAGAAGGTCTGGGACAGTCACGTCGTCGTCCCGGGCGAGGCCGACGCGAGCGGCAACTACAACCCCGACCTGATCTACATCGACCTGCACCTGGTGCACGAGGTGACCAGCCCCCAGGCCTTCGACGGACTCCGGATGGCGGGCCGCAAGCTGCGCCGCCCCGACCTCACCATCGCGACCGAGGACCACAACGTCCCGACGGTCGACATCTTCAGCCCCATCGCCGACCAGGTGTCCGCCCTCCAGGTGGAGACCCTCCGCAAGAACTGCGAGGAGTTCGGTGTCCGGCTGTACCCGATGGGTGACAAGGAACAGGGCATCGTGCACGTCGTCGGCCCGCAGCTGGGCCTGACGCAGCCCGGCATGACGGTGGTCTGCGGCGACAGCCACACGTCCACCCACGGCGCCTTCGGCGCGCTCGCGATGGGCATCGGCACCTCCGAGGTGGAGCACGTGATGGCCACCCAGACGCTGTCGCTGCGCCCGTTCAAGACCATGGCGATCACCGTCGACGGGGAACTGCCGGTCGGCGTCACCAGCAAGGACCTGATCCTCGCCGTCATCGCCAAGATTGGCACCGGCGGCGGCCAGGGGCACGTCCTGGAGTACCGCGGCCCGGCCATCGAGAAGCTGTCGATGGAAGCCCGGATGACCATCTGCAACATGTCGATCGAGGCCGGCGCCCGCGCGGGCATGATCGCCCCCGACGCGACCACTTACGAGTTCCTGAAGGGCCGCCCGCACGCGCCGCAGGGCGACGACTGGGACGCCGCCGTCGAGTACTGGGACTCGCTGAAGACCGACGCCGACGCCGTCTTCGACCGCGAGGTCCATATCAACGCCTCCGAGTTGACCCCGTTCGTCACCTGGGGCACTAACCCCGGTCAGGGGCTGCCGCTGGGTGCGAGCGTCCCGGATCCGGCCGACATCGTCGACGAGACGGAGTCGCTCGCCGCCGCCCGCGCCCTGGAGTACATGGATCTGACGCCGGGCACCCCGCTGCGTGACATCAAGGTGGACACGGTCTTCGTCGGCTCGTGCACCAACGGTCGCATCGAAGACCTCCGCACCGTCGCCGAGGTCCTCAAGGGCCGCACCGTGGCGGAGGGCATTCGCATGCTCGTCGTTCCCGGCTCCATGAAGGTCCGGGCGCAGGCCGAGGAAGAGGGCCTGGGCGAGATCTTCACTGCCGCCGGTGCCGAATGGCGCATGGCCGGCTGCTCGATGTGCCTCGGCATGAACCCGGACCAGCTGGCCCCCGGCGAGCGGTGCGCGTCGACGTCGAACCGCAACTTCGAGGGACGTCAGGGCAAGGGCGGCCGCACCCATCTGGTGTCGCCCGCCGTCGCCGCCGCGACCGCCGTGCGCGGCACCCTCGCGGCCCCTGCCGACCTCGACTAGCCACCCGCACCGGAGAAGGACCAGAACATGGAACCGTTCATCACCCACACCGGTGTCGGAGTTCCGCTGCAGCGCAGCAACGTCGACACCGACCAGATCATCCCCGCCGTCTACCTCAAGCGCGTCACCCGCACGGGCTTCGAGGACGGACTCTTCGCAGGCTGGCGCGGCGACCCCGACTTCATCCTCAACAACGAGCCCTGGAGTCACGGCTCGGTCCTGGTGGCCGGCCCCGACTTCGGCACCGGCTCCTCCCGCGAGCACGCCGTCTGGGCGCTCATGGACTTCGGCTTCCGCGTGGTGATCTCGTCGCGCTTCGCCGACATCTTCCGCGGCAACTCCGGCAAGGCCGGGCTCGTCGCCGCCGAGGTGGCGCAGTCCGACGTCGAGCTGATCTGGAAGCGACTCGAAGCCGAGCCGGGTCTGGAGATCACCGTCGACCTCGACGCCAAGACCGTCACTGCGGGCGACCTCGTGGTGCCGATGCAGATCGACGACTACACGCGCTGGCGGCTGATGGAGGGACTCGACGACATCGGTCTCACCCTCCGCCAGACCGATGCGATCGCCGAGTACGAGAAGAGCCGCCCGTCGTTCAAACCGACGACACTGCCCTGACATCGGCGTCTGGACATACGGGACACTCACGGCGAGAGTCGATTTCGACTCGCGCCGTGAGTGTTCTGTTCTGCGGCCGAACTTCTCGCACGAATTTGCACTGGTTGGCCTAAATCCCGTCGTAATCCGTTTACCGTGAGGACTAGCTGGCTCGACCCGGCCAGTTCAATACCTGCGGAGGTACGGATGAACAAGGCAGAACTCATCGAGGAACTGACAAAACGCCTCGATGCCGACAGGAAGACCGCGACCAGTTTCGTCGAGCAGACGATCGACGCCATCGTGCGCGCCGTCAACAAGGGCGAGAGCGTCACGATCACCGGCTTCGGTGTCTTCGAGAAACGACGACGCGCAGCACGCGTCGCGCGGAACCCGCGCACCGGCGAGACCGTCAAGGTCAAGGCGACGTCGATCCCGGCGTTCCGTCCGGGCGCTCAGTTCAAGGCGATCGTCTCCGGCAAGCAGAAGCTCAAAGTGGGCCAGCCCGCAGTGAAGCGAGCCTCGGCCGCCGAGCCCGCCGAGGCTGCGAAGAAGACGGCTGCCAAGACGGCGACGGCCGCGAAGAAGACCGCTGCGAAGAAGACCACGGCGGCCAAGACCACGGCGGCCAAGACCACGGCGGCCAAGAAGACCACGGCTGCGAAGAAGGCCGCTCCCGCGAAGAAGACGACCGCGGCCAAGAAGGCGGCACCGGCCACGAAGACCGCGGCGAAGAAGGCGACGCCCGCGAAGAAGACCGCGGCTGCCAAGAAGGCGACGCCCGCCAAGAAGACGGCAGCCAAGACGACCGCCGCGAAGAAGACCGCGGCCAAGAAGACCGCTGCGAAGAAGACGACCCCGAAGAAGGACGCCTAACGAATCAGACTGCCGCCACAGGGTACTGGAGAAGAGTTCGGCCCCTGCTCGCTGAGTGCGAGCAGGGGCCGAACCCGTCTCAACGCGGGAGAGCGGTCACCGGACGAGTGGACTCGGGATGTGATCGGCCGCCACCAGATCGCCGTCGCGGGTGGTGAGGATCCAGACGCTTCCCTTGAGATTGTCGGACGCGGGCAGGCCGACGCCGTCGACCGCCGCCCACCGCCGCAGCAGTCCGGGGATCACGCCGCCCTGACTGCAGACGACGTGGATGGAGCCGGTCTTGCGGCCGATCCGGCGCATCCGCTCGTACCCGGCCGCGGGGTCGGCGGCGAAGGCCTCCTCGGACAGCGTCGGCTCCAGCTTGATGTCGGTGCGGAGCGACTCGGCCAGCGGCGTGAGCGTCTGCACGCAGCGGGTCCGATCGGCGGCGTGCAACCGGTGCCCGCCGAAGAGGGGGATCAGTTCGCGCAACGCGGCCGCCTGCTGCTCACCGCAGTCGTCGAGCGGCCGCAGACGGTCGTCGCCGTCCCATTCCTCCGATGTCCCCGCCCACGCGTGCCGCACCAGGATCGTCGTGTGCAGGTCGCGGACCGGGCGGGCCGCGAAGGTGTGCAGCACCGAACGATCGGCGTCGTAGCTGACCTTGGTGATCGCGTCGGGCACCGACAGCCACTTGAGGTCGTCGCATTCGTGGCTCGTCTTGAAGCCGCCGCCGACGGCCTCCGTCGCCCAGTAGCCCACGCGCTTGGGAGTTCCCGAACCGAGTCGGTAGGCGACTGTCTGCAGATGATGACCGATGCGGACCTCGTACCCGGTCTCCTCGACGAGTTCGCGGGCCGCCGTCACCGGCAGGATCTCACCCGGCTCGGCTTTGCCCTTCGGCAGCGACCAGTCGTCGTACCGGGGCCGGTGCACCAGCGCCACTTTGACCCCGGCGGACTTGCTGGACTTCCAGAGGACTCCGCCTCCGGCCCAGACCGTGCGTGTCGGACGACCCATCAGGGCTTGGCCGGATCGGCGTGATGGCGCTGACGGATCATCATCTGCCGCTGGTGATCGCGGACCTGCTCGCCCGCGGCTGGCTGCGCCTGCCAACTGCCGTCGGCCTGGAGTTCCCAGCACCGGGTGCGGGGATCCAGAGCGGACACGAAGATGTCCTCCAGATCGGCGGCCAGCCGACGGTCACGGACCTGCACCATCACCTCGACGCGCCGGTCCAGATTGCGGTGCATCATGTCGGCGCTGCCGATCCAGTACTCGTTCTGCGACCCGAACTGCAGGATGCGCGAGTGCTCCAGGAACTGGCCGAGGATCGACCGGACCACGATGTTCTCGCTGAGTCCCTCCACACCGGGGCGGAGGGCGCAGATGCCGCGCACCACGACCTCCACCGGAACGCCGGCCTGCGAGGCGCGGTACAGCGCATCGATGACCTGCTCGTCGACGAGGGCGTTCGCCTTCAACCGCACCCAAGCGCGCTCGTCGCCCGCCCGACGCGCCAGGATCTCGGCGTTGATGCGGTCGATGATCCCGGTCCGGATGCCGTGCGGCGCCACCAACAGGTTGCGGTACTCCTGCTTGCGCGAGTACCCGGTCAACGTGTTGAACAGGTCCGTCAGGTCCGAGCCGATCTCGGGCGCCGCGGTGAACAGGCCCACGTCCTCGTAGAGGCGCGCGGTCTTGGGGTTGTAGTTGCCGGTGCCGATGTGGCAGTAGCGGCGCAGGGTGGAGCCTTCGCGGCGGATCACCAGGCACGTCTTGCAGTGCGTCTTGAGCCCGACGAGGCCGTACACCACGTGCACGCCCGCCTGCTCCAGCGTGCGCGCCCACTTGATGTTGGCCTGCTCGTCGAAGCGGGCCTTGAGCTCCACCAGGGCGACGACCTGCTTGCCCGCGGCGGCGGCGTCGATCAGCGCGCGGACGATCGGGGAGTCGCCCGACGTGCGGTACAGCGTCTGCTTGATGGCGAGGACCTGCGGGTCCGCGGCGGCCTGCTCGATGAACCGCTGAACGCTGGTGGAGAACGAGTCGTACGGGTGCTGCACCAGGACGTCGCCGTCGCGGAGCGTGGAGAAGATGCTCTTCGGCGTCTCGCGCTCACCGAACGCGGGGTGCGTGGCGGGAACGAAGGGGCGTTCCTTCAGCAGCGGCCGGTCGACGCCGTAGATCTGCCACAGGCACGTCAGGTCCAGCAGCCCGGGGATGGCGACCACGTCCGCCGGGTCCACGTCGAGCTCGCGCAGCAGCAGCTCCAGCATGTGCTCGGTCATGTCGTCGCCGACCTCGAGCCGCACGGGCGAGCCGAAACGACGGCGGGCCAGTTCGCGTTCCAAGGCCTGCAGGAGGTCCTCGTCGCGGTCCTCGTCGACCTCGAAGTCCGCGTTGCGCGTGACGCGGAAGACGTGATGCTCCACGATGTCCATGCCGGGGAAGAGCTCCGACAGGTTCGCGGCGATGAGGTTCTCCACGGGGAGGAACAGCGTCGGGCGCGGGGCCTCGTTGTCGTCGCTCGCGGCGGGCGACGGCACCAGCTGGTCGACGCGGACGAACCGGCTCACATTGTCGGGCACCTTCACGCGCGCGAAGTGCTCGCCGCCTTCCGTGCGGTCCCGGACCGTGACCGCGAGGTTCAGGCTCAGCCCCGAGATGTAGGGGAACGGGTGGGCCGGATCCACCGCGAGCGGTGTCAGGATCGGGAACAGCTCGTTGTGGAAGTGCTCCTGCATCTTGGTGCGCTGCACGGCGCTCAGGTCGTCCCAGCCGATGATCTTGATGTTCTCGGCGGTCAGCGCGGGCAGCACCGACTCGCGGAAGACTCGAGCATGCCTGCTCGACACCTTCTGGCTGCGGAGGGCGATCATCTGCAGCTGTTCGCGCGGCGACCGGCCGTCCGCCGACCGGACCGAGAGGCCGGTCTCGTCGCGGCGCTTGAGGCCCGCGACGCGGACCATGAAGAACTCGTCGAGGTTGGAGGCGAAGATCGCAAGGAACTTGGCGCGCTCCAGCAGCGGCAGCGAGACATCCTCGGCCAGCGCGAGCACGCGCGAATTGAAGTCGAGCCAGCTGAGCTCACGGTTGAAATAGCGGTCGACGGGCAGGTCGGCTGTCTCGTCGGGGTCCACTGTCTCTGCAGGCAGGGCAGACGGCAGGTCCGTCTGGGGTTCGGTCTCGATCTCGTCCGTGGCACTCACGCGTCAATTGTGGACCATGGCGGGGACCCTGTCCTGTCAGCGCCGGAGAAACACGCCGTCGGTGTCGGAACGGGCAATGTCCGCAACGGAGTCGAGCGCGTCACGCGTCCGCGGCCCCAGACCCAGTTCGACGGCGACCGACAAGTCGTCGGGGGTGTCGACGTCGGTCCGCAGGCGCGCCCAGCGTCGGTGCGCCGGATCCAGTTCGACGGCGCCCGCCTCCCGGTGGGCCGCGGCCGAATCCGGGCCGAAGCGAGGGGTGAAGGCTGCGCTCGCGCGGACCACCAGCAGCGCGGTGCCCGCGCCGCTCCGGTCGGCGACGAACGCGGCGTCGGCTCCCCGCGCGATGACCGCGGCGGCGGCGTCGATCGCTTCGGTCAATGCGGGGGCGTCGAGCGCCGCCAGGTCGGCCTGCAGCGCGGCGACCAGGTCGGCCGTCGGGCGAACGTCGTCGATGCCGTGCAGCAGTGCGGCGTTGAGCGGGGACAGGTCGCCGCGCGCCGGCTCGTCGAGGGTGCGAGCCCCGAACTCGGCGACCACCTCGGCGACGCGCGGATCAGGGGTCACGACCGTCACCGCAGCGAAGCCGGCCTCCTCGACCGCGCCCAGCGTGTCGGCGAGCATCGCGGCCACCAGGCCGCGCCGCCGATCGTCGGGCACGACCGCCGCGAGCCGCGATTTGGCGGCGTCGAGTCGCTTCACGGCGAGGACGACGGCGACCGAGGACGAGACGGGCATGAACACCATCGTGCAGCACCGGCCACCGCGGGTGGTGGGGCGGTGGTCACGTCGAGCCCCAATCGCGACGAACAGCATCGGTGTGGCGATAGGGTGGACCGCAGTTTCTTCCACCGGGCTAGGAGTGCGAGTTGCGAGCAGTAGTGATGGGTGCGGGGTCGTGGGGCACGGCCGTGGCGAAGGTGTTGGCGGACGCCGGCAACGACGTGAAGATCTGGGCGCGCCGCAGTGAGCTCGTCGACCAGATCAACACTCACCACGAGAACCGCGACTACCTGGCCGGATATCCGCTGCCGGAGAGCATTCGCGGCGTCGCGTCCGTCGAGGAGGCACTGGCCGACGTCGAACTCGTGGTGTGTGCGGTGCCGTCGCAGTCGCTGCGCGGGAACCTGGAGCAGTGGCGCGACCACCTGCCCGCCGACGCGATCCTGCTGTCGCTGGCGAAGGGCGTCGAGATCAGCTCGGGGAAGCGGATGAGCGAGGTGATCGCTGAGATCACCGAGTTCCCGGCCCGCCAGATCGCAGTCCTGTCCGGCCCCAACCTGGCCAAGGAGATCGCGCAGGGACAGCCCGCCGCGACCGTCATCGCGTGCGTCGACGAGGACCAGGCCAAGCGCGTCCAGGCCGCGTTCGCCACCGGCTACTTCCGGCCGTACACCAACGTCGACGTGGTCGGCTGCGAGATCGGCGGCGCAGGCAAGAACGTCATCGCCCTCGCCTGCGGCATGGCGTCGGGCATGGGCTTCGGTGAGAACACCATCGCCACCATCATCACCCGCGGCCTGGCAGAGACCATCCGCCTCGGCGCCTCGCTCGGCGCCGACATCACCACCCTCGCTGGACTCGCAGGCATCGGCGACCTGGTCGCCACCTGCTCGTCGCCGCTCTCGCGCAACCGCACCTTCGGCGCGCGCCTGGGTGAGGGGGCGACCCTGGCCGAAGCGCAGGCCGCGACCAACGGCCAGGTGGCCGAGGGCGTCAAGTCGTGCGCGTCGATCCTCGCGCTCGCCAAGGAGAACGGCGTCGAGATGCCGCTCACCGAAGCCGTGAACCAGGTCTGCCACGAGGGCATGTCGGTGCAGGACATGGTCAGCTCGCTCCTCGGCCGCACCACCAAGCCCGAGGTGTACGGCGGCGCGGCCTCGTAGCTCGGCTCAGTCCGTGTTGCCGAGATGATTGATTCCCGGTGGGTAGGAGGCTGACGTCGGCAGTTCGCCGTACGAGGCGGCCTTCCCGCACCACTTCGCGACTCGTCGCACCAGTTCTGTCTCCCGCACTAGGTCGCGACCGAGTGCGGGAGACACAAGTGGTGCCGCTGGTCGACAAGTGGTGCGGCAACTCCGTTTCGGGTGCCGGAAGATCCGGCGCAGGACGCTAGTCCCCGAAGTCGAGGGGAGCGGCCGTCAGGTTGTCGGCGATCAGCGCTGACAGATCGGTGATGGGTGCGTTGCCCGCCCGCAAGGGGACCCACACTGCGATGTACGGCCGGTGGTCGACGCTCACATACGCCTGACCGGCGTCGTCCCGACTGTCGGTCAGGAACCACTGGATCGGGTTGATCACCTGCAGGGCGCTGGTCGGCTCCAGCTTCTCCGGGCGCTGCACACCGCACTTGAGGACCAGCGGATCCGATCCCTCCTTGCGCCAGCGGACCGTGGTGTCGTCGATCGTCTTGTCGTTGAAGTCGCCCAGCTGTGCGGGGAGCTTCGCGATGAACTCAGCGCACCGATCCGCGCCGGGACCGCCGGTCGCATACGAGTCGATCGGGGTCTGCGGGGTGTCGCTGCCGGAGTACTTCAACGCGGCGAAGGCGATGAAACCCGCGATCACCAGGACCGGGACGGTGATCATCGTGGCGATGAGCGCAGGGCTCCACCGGGTGTCCTCGGGGTCCGCCACCGCGGTGTCCGTCACGGGCGTCTCGGCGGACGGCTCCGGTGCGGTCGTCGCGTCCTTCTCGTCGTCGGAAGGCTTTTCCGGCACATCGCTCATGCTGCCAGTCTTATCGATCACCCGGGTCTGCGGGAAATCGCAGGTGCGGGCGTGTCGCGTCGGGGCGGTAGCATCGCAGCCGTGAAGACGGTGGGCGAGGTCGGCGAGCGCGCGTTGATCGCGATGTTCACCGCGGCCGCGAAGACGGGTCCCGGCGACGTGGTGATCGGCTCCGGCGACGACGCCGCGGTGTTCGCGCCGACCGGACCGGTGGTCGTCAGCACCGACACCGCCGTCGCCGGACGGCACTTTCGATTCGACTGGTCCAGCCCCCGCCAGATCGGTGCGCGCGCCGTGGTGCAGAGCGCCGCCGACATCGCCGCGATGGGCGGCGTTCCGACCGGTGTGGTCGTCTCCATCGGATGTCCGCCGACCACCCCCGTCGACCGCGTCCTGGAGGTGAACGCGGGCATCGTCGCGCAGTCGCACGCCTACCGCGCCCGGGTCCTCGGCGGCGATCTGGTGTCGTCGGCCGAGGTGGTGCTGACGGTGACCTCGCTCGGGGTGCTCGACGGGACCGACGCGGTCGCTCTGTCCGGCGCGCGAGCGGGCGACGTCCTCGCGGTCTCCGGGCCCCTCGGCGGCCCTGCCGGTGGACTGGCCGCGTTGGCGGCCGTCGAGCACGGTGCGCAGCCCGACCTGTTGGACGCGTATCCGTCCCTGGTCGAGGACTATCGGCTGCCGCAACCGGACCTGGCGCAGGGGCGCGTCGCCGCACTCGCCGGCGCGCACGCGATGACCGACGTCTCCGACGGCCTCGTCGAGGAGCTGATCACCCTGTCCGCGGCCTCGCAGGTGCGGCTCGACGTCGACTCCGCGCGGGTCCCGCAGGCCCGCGGTCTCGCCGGACTCGGCCGTGCGCTCGGCGTGGATCCCTTGCGGTGGGCGCTCGGCGGAGGGGAGGAGCACGAACTCCTCGCGACCTTCGCGCCGGGCTCGGTTCCCGCCGGGTGGACGGTGATCGGACGGGTGTCCGCGGGCGAGGCCGGCGCGTGGATCGACGACGCGCCGGTCGGGGAGATCCGCGGGTGGCAGTCGTTCACCGACACCTGACCTGATTAGATCGCTGCATGGCTGTCTACGCACTCGGCGATCGTGAGCCGACCCTCGGCAAAGACGTTTTCATTCACCCCGACGCGACGGTGATCGGCGCCGTGACGCTCGGCGACGGCGTCTCCATCTGGCCCGGCTGCGTGCTGCGCGGCGACTACGGCACCATCACGATCGGCGACCGCAGCAACATTCAGGACGGCACCGTCATCCATTGCACGTTCGTCGACGCCACCGTTCTCGGCTCGGGCTGCGTGGTCGGCCACAACGCGCACATCGAGGGCTCGACCATCGGCGACGACGTCCTCGTCGCCTCCGGTTCCATCGTGCTGAACAAATCGGTGATCGGCTCGGGTTCGGTGATCGGTGCGGGCGCCGTGGTGCCCTACGGTTTCGAGGTGCCGGAGCGTTCGATGGCGCTCGGTGTGCCCGCCAAGATCCGCGAAGGCTACCAGGTGCCCGAGGGCCACCTGGACCAGAACGTGGAGCTGTACTACCAGAACGCGCAGTACTACCGGCAGAGCCTGCGGAGGCTCGACTGAGCATGACCGCGAAACCGCTCTCCGAACTGATCGATCCCGGCTGGGCCACCGCCCTGCGTCCGGTGGAGCCAGTGGTCGCGGAGATGGGCGAGTTCCTGCGCGCCGAGAACGCCGCGGGTCGCCACTACCTCCCGGCCGGGAAGAACGTGCTGCGCGCGTTCACGCAGCCCTTCGCCGACGTCCGCGTCCTGATCGTCGGTCAGGACCCGTATCCGACGCCCGGCCACGCGGTGGGCCTGAGCTTCTCGGTGGCGCCCGACGTCCAGCCGATTCCGCGGTCCCTGCAGAACATCTACAAGGAGTACTGCGAGGACCTCGGCTACCCGAAGCCGTCGACCGGCGATCTGACGCCGTGGGCCGAGCAGGGCGTGCTGCTCCTGAACCGCGTGCTGACCGTCATGCCCGGTCAGCCCGCGTCTCACCGCAACAAGGGGTGGGAAGCGGTCACCGAGTGTGCCATCAAGGCACTCGCCGCCCGCGACGAGCCGCTGGTCGCGATCCTGTGGGGCAACGACGCCCGCAGAACGGCCGAGTGGCTGCCCGACGTCCCGACCATCGAGTCGGTGCACCCGTCGCCGCTGTCGGCGTCGCGCGGGTTCTTCGGTTCCCGACCCTTCTCGCGCGCCAACACCGAACTCCTCGACATCGGCGGCGAGCCGGTGGACTGGCGCCTGCCCTGACCTACCGCACGCCGCGGTAGTCGGCCTTCCGCTTCGCCAGGAACGCGTCGACTCCCTCGACGCCCTCGGCGGTGACGCTGAGTCCCGCGATGGTCGCGGCCTCGGCCGCCAGGTGGTCGGTGAGCGAGCGGGTGGCGCTCTCGTGGACCAGGGTGCGGATGGCGCGGTGCGAGCCGCGGGGGCCCGCGGCGAGCTGCGCCGCCAGGTCGTAGGCGGACTGCTCGACGGCGTCGTCGTCGACGATCTCGGACAGGATGCCCATGCTCAGCGCCTGGTCGGCGTCGAGGATCTGATCGGTCATGATGATGTAGCGGGCGCGCGCCGCGCCGACGACGCGGGGGAGCTGCCACGACATCCCGCCGTCGGGTGAGAGCCCGATACCCGGGTACGCCGGGCGCATCTTGGTGGCCGGTCCGCCGATCGCGACGTCGGCGTGCAGCACCAGGCTCATGCCCGCGCCGGCCGCCCAGCCCTTGACGGCGGCGACCACGGGCAACTGCGTCTCGTAGAGGAAGCCGATGGCCGAGTGGAGATCGTCAGCCAGGCCGCGCAGGTAGTCGGAACGGTCGTCGGCCGAACCGAACTTCGCGACGTTGCCGCCTGCGCAGAAGTTCTTCCCGTCGCCGCGCAGCAGGACGGCGTCGGCGTCGATGGCACCGCGCACCACCGCGCGCAACGTGTCACGCGCCTCGAGGACCAGCCCGTGGTCGAGCGAGGTGCCCGCCGCCGCGGTCGAGAGGGTGAGGGTGAGGACGCCGTTGTCGTCGACATGAATCAGATCGGAAGCCATGCCGGGTACCTTACGGAACGCTCGGTCCGTGCGGAACGAGTAGGGATCACTCACCGGTCGGAATCCGATTCCACAGAACGACGAAATCGCCGCCCGGCACTGCCGGACGGCGAATCGCGAGAATCTAAGAGATTCAGGCCTTGACGGTCTTGCCCGCCTTGAGGCACGAGGTGCACACGTTCTGGCGCTTCTTGTTGCCGGGGGCAACCTCAACGCGCACGGACTGGATGTTCGGGTTCCAGCGCCGGTTGGTGCGCCGGTGCGAGTGCGAGACCGACTTGCCGAAGCCAGGGCCCTTACCGCAAACGTCACATACGGCAGCCATTTCGAACTCCCTTGATAGAAAATCGTGGTCAGTGGTCAGCCGGTCGTGAGCGCTGCAAGGCGCGCCGCGTCGATCGGCAACTTGACAAGAGTAACCGTGAAACCCATCGTGACCAAATCGGGTCGCCCGCGGTCGCCGCGGGGCACTGTCCGACGGTGCCTGTCGGAGGCAGACGGTAATCTCAGACACACGGTTGGCGTAGACGGTCGGCTCGCCCGGCGGGGACAGGAAAGTGGGTGGAGAGTGCCTCTGGCCATGGGTGACGGCAGCACATCGATCAATCCGCAGCTCATTCGCGATTGGGCGCAGTCGTGCGCCGACGGACTCGAAGCCATGCGGTCGGAGATCAATGCGCTCAACGTCTTCCCGATCCCCGACTCCGACACGGGCAGCAACATGGCCCACACCATGGCCGGTGCGGTGGCCGCCCTCGACGAGTTGGCCGACCACTCAGACCTCCAGGTGGTGACCCGCGCCCTCGCCGACGCGGCCGTCTCCAACGCCCGCGGCAACTCGGGCGTCATCCTGTCGCAGGTCCTCATCGGCCTGGCCGACGCCGCCGACCTCGCCGTCGCCGAGAACGACCCCGACTTCAACCGGCTCGTCAAGAACGGCCTCCGTCTCGCCGCGCTCGCCGCCCGCCGCGCGGTGAGTCAACCGCGCGAGGGCACCGTCCTCACCGTCCTCACCGTGGCCGCCGACAGCGCATCCGCGAACGTGAAGGGGTCGCCCGCCGACCTTGCGCGCGCCGTCGCCGACGACTGCGCCGAAGCCCTGGAGCTGACCCCGGAGCAGATGCCGGAGCTCGCCAGCGCGGGGGTCGTCGACGCGGGTGCCCGCGGGTTCCTGGTGATGGCCGATGCGATGGTCCTGGTGGTGACCGGCGTCGCGAACAAGCGCCGCGCCTACCGCGGCATCCTGACCGCGGGCGGCGGCCTCACCGGCCACGACAACGGCGAGTGCGCAGGTGCCGGCGACACCGACTTCGAGGTCATGTACCTCCTGGAGACGACCGACGGATCGCGGATCAGCGCGCTGCGCGACCGGCTCGGTGAGCTCGGCGACTCGATCGTCATCGTCGGAGACAGCTCCACCGACTCCGAGCGCTTCTCCGTCCACGTCCACACCGACGAGCCAGGTGCGGCCGTCGAGGCCGGCGTCGCCCTCGGCTGCCTGTCGGACATCCGGATCAGCTGCTTCGCGCTCGATGCCATCCGGTCCGCGCCCGGAGCCAACGACCCGCCGCCGCGGTACAAGCGGGCGGTGGTCGCCCTCGTCATCGGCGACGGCGCGGAGGAGCTCTTCACCGAAGCCGGCGCGTCCGTCGTCCGCGCCGACCACGGCGTGCACCCGGCGACGCTGTCGGAGGCCATCCGTGCCGCCGACAGCGCCCACGTGATCGTGATGGGCAACGGCATGATGTCGTCGCAGGATCTGGTCCAGGTGGGCGCCGAGGCGCGCTCGCCGCAGCGGTCGGTGGTCTTCCTGCCGACCCTGTCGATGGTGCAGTGCCTGTCTGCGCTGGCCGTCCACGAACCCGACGAGGAGTCCGACGTCGACGCCTTCGCCATGGCCGAGGCTGCGGCGGGTACCCGGTGGGGCTCGCTGATGCGGTCCAACAGCAAGATGATGACCCTCGCGGGGACCTGCGACATCGGCGACACCCTCGGGCTGATCGGCTCCGACGTCCTGGTGATCGCACCCGAGCAGAAACAGGCCGCCACCGCACTGCTGGACCTGATGCTCGCGACCGGCGGTGAGATGGTCACAGTTCTCGCCGGCCGCGACCTCGACGACGAGGCGCGCGAAGCCATCTCCAACCACGTGCGCACCCACTACGCGGGCATCGAGCTGGCACTGTACGAGGCGGGACAGTCCAGCGACCTGCTGCAGGTCGGCGTCGAATGATGCTGACGACCGCCTCCCCGCTCAGCGAGTCGTCGATCGATCCGGCACTGCTCACGAAGCTGCACGGACTGGAACTGACCACGGTCGGTGAACTCCTCCGCTACGTGCCGCGTCGCTACATCCGGCGCGGGCACCTCACCGAATCGGAACGACCCGAGCCGGGGGAGTGGATCACCGTCATCGGGCGCATCCAGAAGGCGCAGATGATCCAGATGAAGCGCCGCTACGGCCAGTTCCTGAAGGTCGTCGTCAATGACGGCCGCGCCAACTACGAGGCCAGCTTCTTCAACGCCCGCTGGATTCAGAAGGTCCTCAAGCCCGGGACGCGCGTCGCGATGGCGGGCACCGTCAAACTGTTCCAGAACCAGGTGCAGCTGTCGCATCCCGACTGGATGGTGATGCCCGAGGACGACGGCATCGACGTCGTCGGCAACGCCGCGATGATCGGCGAGATGTACGCCGAGGGCGCCGACGACGGAGACGGCAAAAGTAGACACGGGTCCACCGCGTCGGCCGACGACGTCGCCAACTTCTCCCGCGACATCATCCCGATGTACCCGGCCACCAAAGACGTGCAGACGTGGGAGATCTGGCGAGCCGTCCGCCAGGTGCTCGCCGACACCGCACCCGCCGAAGACGCGCTCACCGCGGCGCAGCGCGACGAGCGGGGCCTCATGACCGGCGACGAGGCCATCCACCGCGTCCACCTGCCGGAGAAGCTCGACGACATCGAGGCCGCTCGTGCCCGACTCAAGTTCGACGAGGCGCTCGCAGTCCAGACCGAACTCGCCCGACGCCGGTTCAGCGCCGTCGTCGAAGCCGCGCATCCGTGCCGCCACGTCCCCGGCGGCCTCGAGGACGAACTCCTCGCCCGACTGCCCTTCCAACTGACCGACGGGCAGAAGGACGTCCTCCTCGAGATCGGCGAGGACCTCGCCGACGAGCACCCGATGAGCCGCCTGCTGCAGGGCGAGGTCGGTTCCGGTAAGACACTCGTGTCCCTCCTCGCGATGCTCCGCGTCGTCGACAACGGACACCAGTGCGCCATCCTGGCGCCCACCGAGGTCCTCGCCGCCCAGCACTATCGGACGGTCATGACGATGCTCGGCGACCTCGCCCGGGCGGGCGAGCTCGGAGCCGCAGACAAGGCGACGCGCATCGGACTGCTGATGGGTTCACTCGGCACCGCCGCCAAACGACAAGTACTCCTGGATGCGGTCACCGGTGAGGCGGGCATCGTCATCGGCACCCACGCCCTCCTGGAGGAGCACGTCGAGTTCTTCGACCTCGGCATGGTGGTGGTCGACGAGCAGCACCGCTTCGGCGTCGAGCAGCGCGACGTCCTCCGCGGCAAGGGACGCGACGACACCCGGCCGCACTTCCTGGTCATGACGGCCACCCCGATCCCGCGGACCGTCGCGATGATCACCTTCGGCGACCTCGACACCTCGGTGATGACCGAACTTCCGCGCGGACGGCAGCCCATCAAGACCAGCGTCGTCCCGATGCGGAACCAGAAGTGGGTCGACCGCGCCTGGACCCGCGCCAACGAGGAGATCGACGCCGGCCGCCAGGTGTATGTGGTGTGCACCAAGATCGGCGACGAGCAGACCAATGCGAAGAAGTCGAAGAAGTCCGCCAAGGAGCAGGACGCGGAGGACGAGACCCTCTCGGTGCTCGACCTCGCCGAACAGCTCGAAGGCGGACCGCTCGCCGGTCGACGCATCGGCATCCTGCACGGCCGACTGCACGCCGACGAGAAGAACGACGTGATGGACGCCTTCACCCACGGCGAGATCGACGTCCTCGTCGCGACCACCGTCATCGAGGTCGGCGTCGACGTCCCCAACGCCACCATGATGGTGATCGTCAACGCCGAACGCTTCGGCGTCAGCCAGCTCCACCAGCTCCGGGGTCGCGTCGGTCGCGGGCAGCACGCCGGACTCTGCCTGCTGATGACGATGGCAGGCGACATGGGGCAGTCCATGGAACGGCTCCGGGCCGTCGAAGCCAGCACCGACGGCTTCGAACTCGCCCGCGTCGACCTCGCGCAACGCCGCGAGGGAGACATCCTCGGATCGCTGCAGTCCGGCGGCAAGAGCTCGCTCAGCTTCCTGTCGCTGCTCGACGACGTCGAGGTGATCGCCGACGCCCGCGAACTGGCCGAGGAGATCGTCCTCGACGACCCCGACCTCCTGGCGCACACCGCGCTCGCCGACCTGGTGCACTCCATTCTGCTGCCGTCACGCGTGGACTACCTCGACAAGTCCTGACCCCGTCTCCTGTCAAGGCCTGGTCTTTTCGCCCGAGATGGCGGACCCTTGAGGAGTCGAAGTCAGCTCACAGACGGGTGGAGGACGGCCATGCGGATATCGCAGATTCTGGGCAAGAAGGGCAGCGGAGTCATCACCGTGCGGGGGAGCGCATCGGTGCGCAGCCTGCTCGCGACCCTCGATGAATGGAACATCGGGGCCGTGGTGGTGATCGGTGACGGCGGCGGACTGGAGGGGATCGCGTCCGAACGCGACGTGGTCCGGCGGCTGTACTCGACCGGTGCGTCGATTCTCGACGGCCCGATCTCGGCGATCATGACCCCGGTGATGCACACGTGCTCGCCGGAGGATCAGATCGAGGGCCTGCGCGCCACGATGACCGAGCACCGCATTCGGCATCTGCCGGTCCTGGACAACGGCGAACTGGTCGGGATCATCAGCATCGGCGACGTCGTGAAGAGCGCGATAGACGAACTCGAAGCCGAACGCGAGCACCTGGTCCAGTACATCCAGCACTGACCGCGCATCCAGCACCGACCTCGCGCGGCCGCTTCCGCGTGTCGCGGAACCGAACACCGTCCGCGTGCGTCCAATCGGTATGCGGCGTGCATTCGGCTTTCGACGGCGGTGGTTCCGGTCGCACCGGACGCCGGGACGCATCCGGCTGACCGGGAAGCAGTGGACGTGGCTCGTCGTGTTCGCCGTCGTCTCGGTGATCGTGGCGACCGGTGTCGGGACGCCTCACGAACCTCCGCGGGTCGACGCGCGCGTCGTCGCTGCGGCGCGCGCACGACTGGCGGGATTGCGGGTGCTCGACCGGCGACCGCCGCACGACGTCGACTACGACCGCAACGCCTTCGGGCCGGCCTGGACCGATGCGGCCGATGTCCGCGGCGGTCGTAACGGCTGCGACACCCGCAACGACATCCTCGCCCGCGACCTCGCCGTCACCGCCCGGACCGCCACCGAGTCGTGCCCCGATGCCGTCGCAGCCGGTTCCCTCACCAGCCCGTACACGGGTCGGCCCATCAGCTTTCGACGCGGCCGCGCGTCGGCGGCCGTCCAGATCGACCACGTCGTCCCGCTCGCGTTGGCGTGGGACCTGGGTGCTTCCGCGTGGCCGCAGCCCCGACGCTGGGCGTTCGCGAACGACCCGTCGAACCTCGTCGCCGTCGACGCGGACAGCAACCAGACCAAATCCGACTACGAACCAGCCCGGTGGATGCCGCCGCTCCGCGCCTTCCACTGCCAGTACGCGGTCGCGTTCATCAGTGTGCTGGCGGCCTACGGACTGCCGGTCGACGCGCCGTCGAGGGATACCCTCGATGAGGCTTTGCGCCGTTGTTGAACGAGAGGGGAACCGTGACCGACCGAGTGGTGACAGTGAGCGCGGTGGTCCTGCGCGACGTCGACGGCCGCGTCCTCACCGCGCGGAAGAACGGCTCGGAGCTGTTCATGTTCCCCGGCGGCAAGCTCGATCCGGGGGAGACGTTCGCCGAGGCCGCCGTCCGCGAGGCTCACGAGGAGCTGGGCGTCGAGATCGACCTCGCGGCACTGACTCCCCTCGGCCGCTTCGACGCTGCCGCCGCCAATGAGGAGGGCTTCACGGTCGTCGCCGAGGTCTTCGAGCATCCGCTCGTCGGCGATCCGGTCGCCTCCGCGGAGATCGCGGAACTCGCGTGGGTGGATCCGGCCGACGACTCCCGCACCGACATTGCGCCGTTGCTGCGCGATGCGGTGTTCCCGGTGCTGTCTCGGCGCTGATCGCCGCCACGCGGCCTGCGCCGCTCAGACGATCTCGCGGCGCATGCACGCGCGCGGCCACGCGTCGAGGCCCGCATCGGCTTCCCGGCGTCGAATCGCCGCCAACCCGGCTGTTTCGACGGTCAGATACCTGAAGCCGAGTCGCTCGTAGTACGGCCCGTTCCAGGGGACGTCGCGGTAGGTCCTCAGGGTCAGTGCGGGCAGACCGAGTGTGCGCGCCCACGCCTCGCCGCGAGCGATGAGGTCGTGGCCGATGCGCCGGCCGCGGAAGTCGGGGTGCACCGAGACCTGCTCGATGTGTCCGCATCCGTCGACGAGGTCCGCGATCAGGTAGCCGCACGGCTGATCCGACTCCACCGCGACCCACGCACGACCGCCCTCGACGTAGGTGAGCAAGGTGCCCAGCGAAGCCGGCTCGTCGCCGGCGACGAGATCCATGCCGAGGTCGGCGAAGGCACGACCGGCCGCGACCTCGATGTCCTGCAGGGCGGGCAGGTCATCGGCGGTCGCGGCACGGACGACGACGGAGGTCACAGCCCCTTCAGCATCGCCTTCATCTCGTCGATCTCCTTCTGCTGAGAGTCGACGATGGAGCGGGCCATCTCGACGGCGTCCGCGTTCTTGCCGGTCTCGATCTGCTCCTCAGCCATGTCGACGGCGCCCTCGTGGTGCTCGATCATCTGTGTCAGGAACAGCTTGGCTGCCTCGGTGCCGTTGGCGGCGCGGAGCTTGTCGAGGTCGGCGTCGGACAGCATGCCGTCCATCTCGTGATCCATCGGCGCGTCGACGGGAGCGTTCCAGCCCTTCAACCAGCCCTTGAGCGTGGTGATCTCCGGTCCCTGAGCGTCCTTGATCTGCTTGGCCATCGCCGTGACGTTCTCCGGGATGTCCTTCTTGCCGAGGATGATGTCGCTCATCACGATCGCCTGCTCGTGGTGCGGGAGCATCATCTGCGCGAACATGACGTCGGCGTCGTTGTGCTCGCCGGTGTTCGCCTCGGTGGCTCCCGTGTCGTTCGAGCCCTTGTCATGGGAGCCCATGTCGTGGGTCATGGTCGCGTGCGACATCGAACTGGTCGTGGCGTCCGAAGCCTGCTCGTTCGGGCTGCAGGCGGCGACGCCGGCGACGACGGCGGCAGCGGCGATCGTCGAGGCGACGAGACGGGTTTTCACGATGGATTCCTTCCGTGGGTGACGAGAGTCAGTCTGCCGCACCGACCCACCGCAAACAGTCAGGCTTGTATGAAGGTTTGCTCAAGATCCGCGCCGAACGGTCGCCGCGGAGAGGTTCCGGACATGATGGAGACCATGTCTGCACGGGCCATGGTGGTGGAGGACGAGCACGCGCTCGCATCGTTGGTGACGTCGTACCTGGAGCGCGACGGCTTCGAGGTCACGGCGACCGGCGACGGCGCCGATGCGGTCGCGCTGGCGCGGACGGTGGATCCCGATGTCGTCGTCCTAGACCTGGGGCTGCCGAGCCTCGACGGCGTCGAGGTGTGCCGACAACTGCGGACCTTCTCCGACGCCTACGTGTTGATGCTGACCGCGCGCGCCGACGAGGTCGACACGCTCATCGGGCTGTCGGTCGGCGCCGACGACTACATGACCAAACCGTTCAGCCCGCGCGAACTGTCGGCCCGGATCCAGGCGCGGATGCGTCGCCCGCGCACCGGCTTCACCGGCGACCGCGGAACCGCCGAACCCGCCCGCGTCTTCGGGCCGCTCAGCATCGACGTCCTCGGCCGCGAGGTCACCGTCGACGGGGAGTCCATCCACCTCACGCGCACCGAATTCGACGTCCTCGCGACCCTGTCGTCGGCGCCGGGCACGGTCTTTTCCCGCGCCCAGCTCATCGAGGCCGTGTGGGGACCGACGTGGGTCGGCGACGACCACATGGTGGACGTCCACATCGGCCACGTCCGCCGCAAACTCGGCGACGACGCCGCCCGCGGACAGTACGTCCGGACCGTCCGCGGCGTCGGCTACCGGATGGGGACAGGGGAGTGAGGGACTCGCGCCGCAGCCGGTTCTCGGTCGGGGCCGGACTCGTGGCCGCAATGGCGGCGGTCTTCATCGCCACCGCGGGCGGCGCGCTGCTCATCGGCTGGTTCATCGCGCCCGGCATCTTCCACGACCACCTGCATCAGGCCGGAATCAGCGAGGACTCCATGGAGGCGATGCACGTGGAGTGGGCGTTCGCCGACACCGTGCGGTGGTCGTGGGGAGTCGCCGCGGGAGTCGCGGCCCTCCTCACCCTCGCCCTCGGCTGGTACCTCGCGCGGCGGGTCCAACGGACGATGAGCGCCGTCGTGCAGTCCACCGAGCGCATCGCCGACGGCCGCTACGACAGCCGCGTCGACGGCGGCGGCATCGGGCGCGAGTTCGATCAGCTCGCGGTCGCGGTGAACCGGCTGGCGGAGACGCTGGGCGACACCGAGGCCACCCGACGCCGCATGCTGTCGGACCTCGCGCACGAGATGCGGACCCCGCTCGCCACCATCGACTCCTATCTGGAGGCCATCGAGGACGGCGTCCGACAGCCCGACGCCGACACGATGGCCATCCTGCACGACGGCGCCGACCGTCTCCGCCGCCTCGCCGAGGATGTGTCCGCGGTGTCGCGGGCGCAGGAGGGCGCGATGTCGGTGGTCCCCGAGTCCATCACCGACCGCGCCCTCATCGACGCCGCCGTCGACGCAGTCGCGGAGGCGTACGCGGCCAAGGGCGTGAACCTGCGCGTCGACGTGGCGTCGCCGACTCCGCTGACCGTCGACCCGGCCCGCATCGGGCAGGTCCTCGGCAACCTGCTGACCAACGCGCTGCGGCACACCCCGGCCGGCGGAACCGTCCGGGTCGATGCGAGGTCGGACGGCGAGAGCCTCCTCATCACCGTCGCTGACGACGGCGACGGCATCGCCCCCGAGCACCTCGCGCACGTCTTCGACCGCTTCTACCGCGCCGACACCGCCCGCGACCGCGACCACGGCGGCAGCGGCATCGGTCTCACGATCGCCCGGGCCCTCGCGCAGGCGCACGGCGGCGATCTGACCGCGGCCAGCGACGGCGCCGGAACCGGCTCCGCCTTCGCCGTCCGACTGCCGCGCACGTGAGCAGGCCGCGAACACCGGCCGACGGCACCGCACGGCTACGCTGGACCCATGAGTGCACCCACCGCTGATCCGGTCGACACGACCGCCGAGGTGACCGCCGACGTCACCCACGTGGTCACCGAACTGGCCACCGCCGCGAAGCGGGCGTCCCGCACGCTCGGGACCCTGACCACCGCGCAGAAGAACGCCGTCCTCCTCGCCGCCGCCGACGCGATCGACGCGGCCGCCGACACCGTCCTCGCCGCCAACGCCGAGGACGTGCAGCGCGCCGAGGCCGCGGGCACCGAGGCGTCGCTCGTCGACCGCCTCCGCCTCACCGCGGACCGCGTCGCGGGCATCACCGGCGGCCTCCGCCAGGTGGCCGCCCTGCCCGACCCGATCGGCGCCGTCCTGTCCGGCAAGACCCTCCCGAACGGACTCGAGCTCCGCCAGGTCCGCGTCCCGCTCGGCGTCGTCGGCTTCGTCTACGAGGCTCGACCCAATGTCACGGTCGACGGCTTCGGCATCTCCTTCAAGTCCGGCAACGCGGTGCTGCTGCGCGGCTCGTCGTCGGCCGTCAGCTCCAACGCGGCGCTGGTCACCGTGCTCCGCGGCGTGCTGGAGGAGCACCGCATCGACCCGAACGTCGTCTCGCTCCTTCCGAGCGACACCCGCGAGAGCGTCACCGCGCTCATCCAGGCGCGCGGTCTGGTCGACGTCGTCATCCCGCGGGGTGGCGCGGGCTTGATCAGCGCCGTCGTCACCAACGCGACGGTCCCGACCATCGAGACCGGTTCGGGCAACTGCCACATCTTCGTGCACCGGGACGCCGACGTCGACGTCGCCACCCGCATCATCCTCAACGCCAAGACGCGTCGCCCGAGCGTGTGCAACACGGTGGAGACCGTCCTGATCGACAGCGGGATCGCCGACGAGGCGCTCGCCCCGATCACCTCGGCGCTGCAGGCGCAGGGCGTCGTCATCCACGGCGAGGAGCCCGGCATGGAGCCGGCCACCGAGGACGACTGGCACCGCGAATACCTGTCGCTGGACATCGCGCTGAAGGTGGTCGACGACATCGACGCCGCCATCGACCACATCGCCGCCTACAGCACCGGCCACACCGAGGCCATCATCACCAAGAGCCTCGCCGCCGCCAACGAGTTCACGAGCCGAGTGGACGCCGCCGCCGTGATGGTCAACGCCTCGACCGCGTTCACCGACGGCGAGCAGTTCGGCTTCGGCGCGGAGATCGGGATCTCCACCCAGAAGCTGCACGCCCGCGGCCCGATGGGACTGCCCGAGCTGACCTCCACCAAGTGGCTGGTGTGGGGCGACGGACAGATCCGTCCCGCATGAGCGTCAACAGGGACGAGCGCAGCGACGGGGGATTCAACCTTCGCGATTCCATCCAGCCGTTGTTCAGCGACGTCGACGATGTCCGGGCGCGGCTGAAGGAGACCGGCTACCTGGCCGACGACGCCACCGCGACCACCGCGTTCCTCGCCGACCGGCTGGGCAAGCCGTTGCTCGTCGAGGGTCCCGCCGGCGTCGGCAAGACGGAGTTGGCGCGTGCGCTCGCGCAGGCGACGGGCTCGGAGCTGGTCCGCCTGCAGTGCTACGAGGGCATCGACGAGGCGCGTGCGCTCTACGAGTGGAACCACGCCAAGCAGATCCTCGCGATCCAGGCCGCGGGGCAGCGCGACTGGGAGGCCACCAAGGGCGACATCTTCTCCGAGGAGTTCCTGCTCGCCCGGCCGCTGCTGACCGCGATCAGCCGCACCGAGCCGACCGTCCTGCTGATCGACGAGATCGACAAGGCCGACGTCGACATCGAAGGCCTGCTGCTGGAGGTCCTCAGCGACTTCGCGATCACCATCCCGGAGATGGGGACCGTCGAGGCGACGCGTCGGCCGATCGTGCTGCTCACGTCGAACGCGAATCGCGAACTGTCGGAGGCGCTCAAGCGGCGCTGCCTGTACCTGTACATCGACTTCCCGGATGCCGGGCTGGAGCGCGAGATCCTCGCCTCCCGCGTCCCCGAGCTGCCGACCCGGCTGGCGGAGGAGGTCGTCCGCATCGTCGGCGTGCTCCGCACCCTCGACATTCGAAAGAAGCCGTCGGTCGCGGAGACCATCGACTGGGGCAATACCCTCCTCGCGATGTCGACCGGCGCCGACGCCGCGGCGGGACGGATCGACGACTCGCTCGTCGCGAAGACCCTCGGCGTGGTCCTCAAACACCGCCCGGATGTGACGACCGCGCTGCGCGAGCTGAAGCTCGGCTAGCCGGAGAGCCGTCGTGACCGAACCGCTCGTCGACACCCTCACCGGCTTCGTGGACGACCTCCGCAGCCGCGGCATCACGGTGGGGCCGTCGAACCTCATCGACGCCGGGCAGGCGATGAGCGTCATCGATCTGCTGGACCGCACGTCGCTGCGCGAAGGGCTGGCCGCGACCCTCCTCGACGACCACACCCACCGCGACACCTTCGACCTCTGCTTTGAGCTGTGGTTCCCGCTGGGCTCGGCGGCCCGCCGCGGAGCGATCCAGGTGCCGCGGGACGCCGACGGCAAGGTGGACGTGCAGGCCCTGCGCGAGTTGACCGCCGACATCCTCGCAGACCAGGAGGCGCGCAGCGACGGCCGCTTCGATCAGCTCGTCGCGATGATCGTCGGCGAGGTGGGGCAGTACGAGTCGGCACGCGGAGAGTCGTACTCCGTCTACCAGGCGATGACCGCGATCTCGCCGCAGACGCTGATCGCGCGGATCGCCGCCGCGATGGCCGGCGACCAGGACACCGAGTCGGGGGAGCGCCCCGGCACGGACCCGATGAACCGGCGTGCCGCACGCCAGGCCACCGTCCAACTGCGGGAGGCGGTCACCACCGAGACGCAGCGGCGGATGGCCGACATCCGCGGCCGCGAGGCCGTCGGCGAATACGCCGTCCCGAAACTGCCGGAGATGATCGACTTCTTCTCCGCCAACCCGCAGGACATGGCGAAGATGCGGCGGACCATCGAACCGATCGCCCGGCTGCTCGCCGCCAAACTCGAGTTCCGTCGACGTCGCAATCAGCACGGTCCGGTGGACGTGCGGGCCACGCTGCGGGCGTCGATGTCGACCGGCGGCGTGCCGATCGACCTGCGTCGTCGCAAGCCGCGCCCCGGCAAACCCGAACTCGTCGTCATCTGCGATGTCTCGGGCTCGGTGGCCGGCTTCAGCCAGTTCACGCTGCAGCTGGTGTACGCGCTGCGCCAACAGTTCTCACACGTGAGGGTCTTCGCCTTCGTCGACAGCGTCGACGAGGTCACCGACTTCTTCGACCGCGGCAACAGCGACGAGCAGTTCGGCGAGCGGATGACCCGGATGCTGTCCGAGTCGGCGATCAGCACCCGCGACGGCCACTCCGACTACGGGCACATGCTCAAGGGTTTCGAAGACCTGTACGGCGACTCCCTGACCCACCGCAGCGCGCTGCTGATCCTCGGCGACGCCCGCAACAACTTCCGACCCACCCACGCCGACGCGCTCGCCAAGATGCGCGACCGCGTCCGCAACGCGTACTGGCTGAATCCCGAGCGGAAGTCGTCGTGGGACTCGGGTGACTCCGATGCGAGCAAGTACGGCGCAGTGATCGACATGCACGAGTGCCGCAACGCCGACCAGCTCTCCAAGGTCATCGCCGACCTGCTGCCGGTGTGATGGACGAACCCGGCAACCGCGTAAACTCAACCGGCATGTCACAGGGCGCACGCACCCCCCGCCGTATCGGCGTGATGGGCGGGACCTTCGATCCGATCCACAACGGGCACCTCGTGGCGGGCAGCGAAGTAGCGCACCGTCTCGGGCTCGACGTCGTCGTCTTCGTCCCCACCGGGCGTCCCTGGCAGAAGGAGGGCGAGCGCGCAGCCGACCCCACCCGGACCGTCAGCCCGGCCGAACACCGGTACCTGATGACGGTCATCGCGACCGCGTCGAACCCGCAGTTCACGGTGAGCCGCGTCGACGTGGACCGCGAGGGCGTCACCTACACCGTCGACACCCTGCGCGACCTCAAGAAGCAGTTCCCCGACGACGAACTGTTCTTCATCACCGGTGCGGACGCGCTCGACACCATCCTCTCCTGGCATGATTGGGAAGACCTCTTCGAGCTCGCGAACTTCATCGGAGTCTCGCGACCCGGATACGAACTCAATGCCACCCATCTGATGGAGCACCTGGCGGCCAAACCCGCCGACGTGCTTCAGATGCTGGAGATCCCCGCGCTGGCGATCTCCTCCACCGACTGCCGTGAGCGTGCCGCTGCCGGCCGTCCCGTCTGGTACCTGGTGCCCGACGGGGTGGTCCAGTACATCGCCAAGCACGGTCTGTACCGAAAGGACCCCGCGTGACCGCGTCCCCCGAAGCTCTCGAAATGGTGACGATCGCCGCCCTGGCCGCCGAAGACAAGGTGGCCACCGACATCATCGCGATCGACGTCTCCGACACCCTCGTCATCACCGACGCCTTCCTGATCGCGTCGGCCGACAACGAGCGTCAGGTCAACTCGATCCTCGAGGAGATCGAGGACAAGCTCCGCGAAGCCGGTCACAAGCCGCTGCGTCGCGAGGGCACCCGCGAGGGCCGGTGGGCGCTGCTCGACTACGGCGAGCTCATCGTCCACGTCCAGCACGACGACGAGCGCGACTTCTACGGCCTCGAACGGCTGTGGAACGACTGCCCGCGCATCGAGATCGAGGGCCTGGGGAAGCCCGACGACGCGGCGGGGGCCGACGAGACCGTCGCCGAATGAGGAGCGAGCCCGACGCGGGCGACACCAGCGTCGAACGACTGACCCCGATCGTCCGTCGGCTGATCCTGCTGCGCCACGGGGAGACCGAGTACAACGCCGGACGGCGCATGCAGGGGCAGCTCGACACCGACCTGTCCGCGGTCGGCGTCGCCCAGGCCGAGGTCGCGGGCCGCGCCATCGCGACGCGCGAGCCGCTGCTGATCCGGTCGTCGGACCTGCGTCGCGCACACGACACCGCCCTCGCGATCGCCGCCGTCACCGGGCAGGACGTCCGCACCGACGTCCGGCTGCGCGAGACCAACCTCGGCGACTGGCAGGGCATGACCCACACCGAGGTCGACGAGGCGTCGCCCGGCGCCCGCAGGCACTGGCGCGACGACGCGCACTGGGCGCCGCCGAACGGCGAGTCCCGCGTCGAGGTGGCCGCCCGCTCGATCCCGGTGGTCGCCGAACTCATCGATCAACTCGACGACTGGGGGCAGGGCGAGAACGCCGAGGCGCCGGTCGTGCTGGTGGCGCACGGCGGCGTGATCGCCGCGATGACCGCCGCGCTGCTGAACCTGCGGGTGGAGCACTGGCCGATCTTCGGCGGCCTCGCCAACACCAGCTGGGTGCAGCTGTCCGGACACGCGTTGCCCGGTGAGGATCCGATCTGGCGGCTGGACGTGTGGAACGCGTCCGCCGAATCCGCAGAGAGCACGGTGCAGTAGACCGCCATGTCGATCCTGATTCTCGGAGACTCCCTCTCGTTCTACGGCGAGACCGGCGGTCTGGCCGCCGACGACGCGCGGATCTGGCCCAACCTCGTCGGTGCCGAACTGGGCCGCGACGTCGAACTCTTCGCCCGAATCGGCTGGACCAGCCGCGACATCTGGTGGGCCATCACCCAGGATCCGCGGATCTGGGCGGCCGTCCCGCACGCCGAGGTCCTGGTCCTCGCGTTCGGCGGCATGGACTCGCTGCCGTCGCCGCTGCCGACCGCCTTCCGCGAACAGATCCGCTACGTGCGGCCCGCCAAGCTGCGCGAAGCGGTCCGCGGCGCGTACGGCTGGCTGCAGCCGCGCCTGTCGCCGCTCGGCTGGCCGAAGGCGCTGCCCGCTGCGGAGACGGCCCGCTACTTCGAGAAGATCCGCGCCGCGCTCGCACACCTGCGGCCCGACCTGCCGATCGTCGTCTGCCTGCCCTCCACGCACGACAGCCCGTACTACGGCAACGTGCACCCGGGCCGCATCTCGACGACCGTCGCCATCGCGGAGTGGGCCGCCGAGCAGGGCCTCCCGACCATCGACTGGTACCCGGTCACCGAGGACGCCTTCGCCGACCCCGACGTCGCCATGAACCCCGACGGCATCCACTGGGGCCTGGAGGCGCACCGCCGGATCGCGGACATCAGCGTGCCGGTGCTGCGGGAGGCGCTTGACGGCTGAGGAGTCACCGCGATCCGGCGAACTCGCCGATCAGCTTCCGGGCCGTGACGATGCCGGACTCGATGGCGCCGTCGACCACGACACCGTTCCAGCCCTTCGCGAAGTCGGCACCCGCGAACCGCAGTCGGGTGTCGGCGGTGTGGAACCGGCTCCAGCCGCCGAAGAACTGCCCCGAGCGCAGCGTGGCCCACGTCTGACCCGACCACGGGTCGGCCACCCAGTCGTGGCCGCCGCACTCGAGGACCGTCAGACCCGCCTGCCACACGTCGACCGCGGCCTGCGCCGAGGCGACGTCGTCCAGGACGATCCGCGAATGATCCGAGCCGAAGCCGACCAGGATCGTCGCATCCTCCTCGTCGAGGAACTTCTCGCTGCGCAGCAAGGAGATCGCGTGCTGCCCCGGAGCGCCGGCGATGACCGACTGGTGACCGGCGACCTTGATCCAGATCTTGAACCCGACCGAGTTGGTGCCGTCGGCGATCACCTCCTGCTGGTCCCCGGCCAGCGGCGGCTCGAACTCGATGTTGCTCAGCGACCCGATCGGTGCGGTCACGATCACCGCGTCGGCCCGTTGGACCGAGCCGTCGTGCAGGGTCACCTCGACGCCGTCCGCGGTGTGCTCGATGCGGGCGACCGGAGTGCTGAGCGCGATCGGGCCGCGGACGTCCGCGGCGATCGACTCGTACAGTCCGCGCATTCCCTTGGTCAGCTTGAATCGCAGAGTCTGCTCGTCCATCAGCGAACTCCGGTGATCGCTCAGCGACGCCCAATGCTTGGCCATCAGGGGCGACGCCGTCGCGGTGGACCCCTGATAGCCGGCCGACCAGTACGAGTCGGCGAGGTCGATCTGCTCCTGGGTGAACTCGCCGGTGCGCAGGCAGTCGAGGACGCTGCCCTCGTCTGCGCGACGGAACCGGTCGATGAGTTCGGGATCCGTGTTCGGATCATCGAGGATGGCCAGCGGATCGTGCGGGTACGGGAAGAAGTCCCGGGAACCGTCGAAGATCCGTTCCTGGAGTTCGCTGAGCGCCTCGTCGAGGTCGTGCTCCGTGCCCTGGTGGACGACGCCCTCGCTCCACCAGTAGGCCTGGTCGATGTCGGGACTCGGGTAGATCTCCTGGCCGTACCGGGTGATCTCCGTCCACACGAAGGGCTGCATCCAGTGGACCCACGTGGCGCCCATCTCGAGGTCGTGCCCGCCGAGGCGGCGGTCGGTCCAGGCGCGGCCGCCGATCCGGTCGCGTGCCTCGTAGACGCGGACGTCGACGCCCGCAGACTCGAGTTCGCGGGCGGCGACGAGTCCGGAGAAGCCTGCGCCGACGACGATGACGCTGGGGTGGGAGGTGTTGTCGGACATGGTGTTCCTTAGTGCAGTGGTGCGAGTGCAGTGGTGCTAGTGCAGAGGTGCTGTGGCGTGGGTGCGGGCGGGTCGCGACGTCGCCGTCAGGGACGGCGTTCGAGGGCCAGTCCTGCGGCCACGCCGACGACGAGGGTGACGACGATCGCGGCGATGAAGAGATTCGCCATGGCCTGCGATCCATCGATGAGAGTGGTGAAGTTGGCGACGACCAGCGCGGTGATGCCGCACAGTCCGAGGGCCCCGAGCACCGGTGCGATCTTGGTGTGCCACAGGCGGTCGTCGGACGAGTGCCGCGCGAAGTACACGATGATCGCGATGCTGGTGAGGACCATGAGGAGCAGGACCGCGACGATCGCCACGCCTGCCATCCAGGTGAACAGTTGCAGGACCGGGTCGGCGCCGACGACGGCGAAGACACCGACCAGGATGATCGCGGAGATGGTCTGCACCACCGAACCGGCGTGCGGCGACCCGTGCTTCGGGTGCACGGACTTCAGCCGTTGCGGCGCACGACCGTCGCGGGCCAGCGCGAAGGTGTAGCGCGCGATGGCGTTGTGGAAGGCGAGCAGAGCGGCGAACAGGCTCGTCACCAGCATCACCATCATCACGTCGGAGGCGAAGCCGCCGAGGTACTTCGCGGTGGCGTTGAACGTCAGATCGGCGGTGTCGTTCTGCGCCGCCGCCTGCACCTCGTCGCTGCCGTAGGCGAGGACGACGGCCCAGCTGCCGAGCGCGTACAGCACACCGATCGTGATGACTGCGATGTAGGTGGCCTTCGGGATCGTCCGCTTCGGATCTTTGGCCTCCTCGCCGTAGATGGCCGTCGCCTCGAATCCGACGAACGATCCGATCGCGAACATCAGCGCGATGCCCGGGGACGCGGACATGAACGAGCTCGGGCTGAACGACGTGAAGTCGATGCCGTGCGCACCGCCCTTCGAGAGCACACCGACGGTCAGCGCGACGATGAGCGCGATCTCAGCGACCAGCACCACGCCCAGCACCTTGGCACCGAGATCGATGCTGCGATAACCGAGGAACGCGACGATCGCCATCAGGACGAACGCCCACACCCACCACGGCAGGTCCGGGCCGCCGAAACGGACGACGACGCTCTGCATGGTGGACGCCGCGAGGCCGTAGATCGCGGCCTGGATCGTGGTGTACGCCAGCAGGGCGAGGCTCGCGGCGCCCATGCCCGTCGGGCGCCCGAGCCCGCGGGTGACGTACGCGTAGAAGGCGCCGGTGTCGGTGACGGCGGTGCTCATCGCCGCGTAGCCGACGCTGAACACGAGCAGCACCACGGCCGCGACGATGTAGGCGAGGGGAGCGCCCGAACCGTTGCCGATCGCGATCATCACCGGCAGGGACCCGGCGATCGACGTCAGCGGCGCGGCGGCCGCGATGACGAGGAAGACGATGCCCGCGACGCCGATCGAGCCGCGGAGAGCCGTCGACGAACCGGACGATGAATCGGAGTCGGACACGATGGAGGGAGTCTTCTGTGCAGTCATGGAGATCTTCTGCCGACTACAGGACGACGGTGACGGTCTTGGTCTCGGTGTACGCGAGGATCCCCTCGTAGCCGAGTTCGCGACCGATGCCGCTCGCCTTCACGCCACCCCACGGCAGCTGGGGTGCCAGCGGCGACCAGCCGTTGACCCCGATGGCGCCGGCGTCGATCTGCGCCGACACGGTGTGCGCGCGGGAGACGTCCTTCGTCCACACCGTTGCCGAGAGTCCGTACTGGTTGTCGTTGGCGAGGGCGACGGCCTCGTCGTCGTTGTCGAAGGGCACGACGATCCCGACCGGGCCGAAGATCTCCTCCCGCGCGACGGACATGTCGTTGGTGCCGGCGAAGACGGTCGGCTCCACGAAGAAGCCCGGCCGGTCGGGGGCCGACCCGCCGGCGACGATCGCGGCGCCCTCGGCGCGTCCCTGCTCGAAGTAGCCGACGACCCGGTCGCGCTGACGCTCGTTCACCAGGGGACCCATGGTGGTGTCCGCGTCGAATGGATCGCCGATCACCTGGGCCCTGGCCGCGCCCTGCAGCCCGTCGAGGACGGCGTCATACACGCTGCGGTGCGCGAGGATGCGGGTGCCCGCGGCGCACACCTCGCCCTGATTGAAGAACAGTCCCATCGCGCAGCCCTGGATCGCGGCGTCGAGGTCGGCGTCGTCGAACACGATCTGCGGAGCCTTGCCGCCGAGTTCGAGAGCGGTGCGCTTGAAGTTGCTCGCCGAATTCCGCAGGATGGTGCGGCCGGTGGCGGTGGACCCGGTGAACGAGATCTTGGCGATGCCGGGGTGCAGCGACAGCGCCTCACCCGCGACCCTGCCGAGGCCGGGAAGGACGTTCACGGTGCCCGCGGGGAACCCGGCCTCGTCAACCAATTCGGCGAGCTTCAGGATCGCCAGCGAGGCGTCCTCGGCGGGCTTGATGATGACGGTGTTGCCGCACGCCAGGGCCGGTGCGAGCTTCCAGCCGAGAATCATCAGCGGCGCGTTCCACGGGACGATCGCGGCGACGACGCCGATCGGGTCGCGGCGCGTGTACGCGTGCGTCTGGACCGGTCCGCCCATGTACCCGTCGTTGCTGAGGACCTCACCGTTGATCTTGTCGGCCCAGCCCGCGTAGTAGCGGAGTGACGCGATGAGGTTCGGGACCATCAGCGCCACGCTCATGCCGACGGGGCGGCCCATGTCCAGCGACTCCAGGTGTGCAAGCTGCTCCAGGTCGCGCTCGACGAGGTCGGCCAGCCTGTTGAGGAGCGCGCCCTTGCGCGACGGTGCCAGCGCACCCCACTCGCCGCGGAAGGCCGCGGTCGCGGCGTCGACGGCGGAGTCGACCTCCGCGGCGGACGCGGCCGCGAGATCGGCCAACGGTGTTCCCGTCGAGGGGTTGAGGGTGGTGAACCGTTCACTCGGTTGGCGCCACTCACCGCCGATGAAGAGACCGGTGGAGAGCGTGGAGATGTCGATCATGGGAGGCTCCTAGAAATGGCGATCGGCCACAGACACTGATGAGTGGTCGGTGTCACAAAGCTATGACCGATGTGTCGGCAGCGATATTCGATATTGCCAACCCTTGCCTGAAGGAATCTTTCGTCTGCGGCCGATCGCTGCGACCGCCGTCGGCCTCCGCCGCCGCACCCGCTACCGTGTAGGGGTGTCTGTCGTCATCGTCACCGATTCGTCGTCGCGGTTGCCCGCGTCACTGCTTGACGAGCACGGAATCCTGCAGGTCCCGCTGTATCTGACCACCGAAGACGGCACCAGTTACGCCGAGGGCGTCGACGACATGCCTGACGACATCATCACCACCCCGAAGGTCACCACGTCGGGGGCCAATCTGCGCGATCTGCAGAAGACGTACGCGCAGGCGTGGGAGCTGTCCGACGGTGACGGCGTGGTCGCCGTGCACATGTCCCGTCGGCTGTCCGGCACGTGGAGCGCGGCGCGACTGGCCGCCGAGAACATGGACGGACAGGTTCGCGTCGTCGACTCGCGCTCGGTCGGACTCTCGGTCGGGCTCACGACGATGGCCGCCGTGCAGGCCGCCGAGAAGGGGGCCGATCGCGATGGCGCCTACGAGGCCGCCGTCCGCGCCGCAGCCACCGCCGAGTCGATGATCTGCGTGCAGGCGCTCGACAATCTCCGGTCCAGCGGTCGGATCAGCGCGGCGAGCCACATGCTCGGCTCCGCGTTGGCCATCAAGCCGATCCTGCACATGGCCGACGGCATCCTCACGCTCCGCGAGCGACACCGGACCTCCACCAAGGCCATCGCCAAGATGCTCGACGCCGCCGTCGAACTCGCCGAGGACGAGCCGGTGACGGTCGGCATCCAGCACTGCCGGAACCCGGAACTCGCCGAGTCGGTCCTCGAGCAGGCCGTCGAGCGGATCGAGAAGGTCACCTCGACGATTGTCGTCGATCTCGGCGCCGTCCTCGGCACCCACGTCGGCCCCGGTGCCGTCGGCATCACCCTCGGTCACGGGCTCGATCCGCTCAGCTGATCGTGCGGGCATCTCGTCGATAGTCCGGCAGGTCGATGCCGTCGGCCTTCACGAACTCCGGCGCCAGGAGGTTTCGGAGCGGCCACCGGTCCATCGCCCAGTAGGTGAAGCGGCTCGCGGCGATCATCGCGCGGCCGTTGGGCGCGTAGCCGCCGACACCTCCCGGCGGCAGCTGTTGCGCCCCTGCGGCGAACGGCCGCATGATCCGCTCATACGACGCCAGCGCGGACGCGACGTCGCCGCCGTCGGAGCGGCCGAGTTCGCCGGCCAGGACGTAGGCGCCGACGAGGGCAAGGGTGGTGCCCAGGCCGGTGAGCGGAGTGGGGCAGTAGCCGGCGTCGCCGACGAGTGCGACGCGACCGGTCGTGAATCGGTCCATGCGAACCCGGGCGAGATCGGCGTACGCCCAGTCGTCGGCGTCGCGCATCTGATCGAGCAGTTGCGGTGCCACCCAGCCGACGTCGGCGAAGGCCTCCTCCATCAGCGACCACTGGCTCGCGCGGTCGGTCCGCGGCACGGGATCGGAGCCGCGGACCGCGAGTGACGCCTTGACCGTGCCGTCGGTGCGGGACGGGCGCGCGGAGACGACCCGGCCGCCGGTGGCGTGGTGGAGCAGGTACCAGCCGTCCAGGTCGTCGTCGATGGCGGCGGTGAACCAGGCGAAGCGGAGTCCGATCGGTTCGAGGAATTCGCTGTCGGCGCCGAACGCGGTGCGTCGCACGGCGGAGCTGAGACCGTCCGCGCCGATCACGAGGTCGAACCGGCGCGGTGCCGCGGTGGCGAAGGTGACTGTGACACCCCGAGAGTCCTCGTCGAGGGCGGTGATCGTGTCGCCCCAGAGATATTTGACGGTCGACGGGGTCGCGTCGACGAGGATCTCGGCGAGGTCGCCGCGCAGGATCTCATGCGTCGACACGATGCCGTTGCCGTCGAAGGCTTCGACGGGCAGCGAGCTGTAGCGCCTGCCGCCTGCGCCGACCGTCGCGATGCCGCGCTGGTGCAGCAGTCGGGCGTCGGTCTCGTCGGCGAGACCCAGGCGCTCCACGACGGTGCGGCCGGCGCCGCGCAGGTCGACGGTCTGGCCGCCCGGCCGCAATGACGGAGCGCGCTCGACGACTGTCACGTCGTGGCCCTGGCGGGTGAGGAGGATGGCGGTGGCGGGCCCGGCGATCGAGGCGCCGCTGATGAGGATCTTCAACGTTTTCATAGTGCGACCGTACGGCGTACAAGGCGTCATGGATACACTGTTGAACAGTGAATATGAAGAAAGTGCACTAGTGCACCCAGTGGGAGGGTTTCTCGTGTCGAGAGTGGATGAGATCGCCGGGGAGTTGCGGAAGCGGATCGCCGCCGGCGTCCTGCGGTCGGGGGATCCGGTGCCGTCGACCCGCGCGATCATGCGTGACCACAACGTCGCGATGGCGACGGCGAGCCGGGTGCTCGCGAGACTGCAGCAGGAGGGGCTCGTGGAGTCGACGCCCGGCCGGGGCACTGTGGTGTGTGCGCCGGACGGCGCCGATCCGGCCGTGCTGACCACCGACGGCGTGGTGGGAGTCGCCGTCGGCATCGCCGATGCCGAGTCGCTGGCCGGCGTCTCCATGCGGCGGTTGGCGGCGGCGCTGGGGATCCCGACGATGGCGGTCTATCGGTACGTGCCGAGTCGGGATGATCTCGAGGCGGCGATGCTCGATCACGTGCTGCGCGAGATGGTCCTCCCATCGGCGTCCGGATCGTGGCGCGCCGACCTGGAAGGCGTCGCCCGCGCGCTGTGGCAGGTGATGGTTCGCCATCCGTGGTTCGCGGGCGCGCTGTCGATGACACGGCCCGCCGCGCTCGCGAGCGCGATGCCGATGTCGGAGCGGATGCTCGCGTGCCTGACCGAAGCGGTCGGCGACCCGATCCAGGCCTTCACCGACTACCTCGGCCTGCTGCACTTCATCCGCGGCGTCGGCCTCACCCTCGAACCCGAGCTGGCAGACCTCGCCGAGACCGGTCTCACCAACGACGAGTGGGTGGACACCCGGATCGGCGACCTCAAGCGCGTCGCGCCCGGCGACCGCTTCCCTCATCTGCATCGGATCATCGAGATCGGCTACCCGTACGACGCAGACGTGCTTTTCGAATCGGGCCTCCGCCGATTCCTCGACGGGCTCTCCGCCGACGATGGTGGGGGCTGACTCGGTGCCGAATCTGTGGAAAACGTCCGATTCATCCACAGTTCCGCCGAATGGTCTCGACGTCCCTTCTCCCGCGGTCGCGTCGGACCTACCGTGCGCTCATGGGGAGGAACAAGCGGGTGGGCCGCGACCGCGACAACGGGCCCGATCCATTGGCGAGGCTGGCGCCGCCGGAACCGTCGACGCAGCCCTGGGGTGTCACCGGCATGCCGAGCTGGCTCGACACCCCGGCCGGACGCGACGCGTGGGCCGCACGCGACGCTGAACCGGCCGAGGCGGCGGCGCCCCCGACACCGGCGGGGAACGACGATCCGGACTGGAGACCGTCGAGCGAGACCGAAGACACCGATTGGTTCGACAACGACTGGGACGGCGACGACGAGCAGTCGGCGTCGGACGGTGAACTGCCCGGCCTGGAATCGCTCGGTGACGACGATGAGTGGGAGGACGACTGGGAGCCGCCGCGACGTCGTCTGACGATGCTCCCGCCCGCAGCGATCGGACTGATCGTCGTGGGGCTCATCGCGTGTGCGATCGCCGGTTACTCGCTCTTGAAGCAGAATGAGCCGACCGCGCCCGTCGTCGCGTTCGACGCCGCCGTCGAATCGGCGGAACCAGGCAGGCCGTCATCGGGCACGGTTCCGTCAGCGTCCGCTTCGTCGACTGCGCCCGACGGCCGGATCATCGTCAGCGTCGTCGGGCTGGTCCGCAAACCGGGTCTGGTGCGGATCGTCGACACGGCGCGGGTGGCCGATGCGATCGCGCAGGCAGGCGGCGCCCGACCCGGCGCCGACCTCATCAGTCTCAACATGGCCCAGTTGCTGCACGACGGCGACCAGATCCTCGTCGGGCAGGGCGACGGCGGCTCGGTGAAGAGTGCGGTGGTCCCGGCGTCCGGTGCGTCCGGTGGCGAACCGTCCGGGGGAGCGCCGCCGGGTGCGGGCGGCAGCCTCCCCGCCGACGGCACCGGCCTCGTGAACCTCAACACAGCGACCGCCGAGCAGCTCGACACGCTTCCGGGCGTCGGTCCGGTGACCGCCGAGGCGATCATCGCGTGGCGACAGGCCAACGGGAAGTTCACTTCGGTGGAGCAGCTCGCGGAGGTCGACGGGATCGGGCCGGCGCGACTCGCGAAGCTGAAGCCGCTCGTCACGGTCGGGTGAAGACCGCCGACCTGCGGTTGGCGGCGCCTGCCGCGGGGTGCTGGGCGGCTGCGGCGGTCGCGTTGGCGGCGCCGGTCGGGGTGAGTGCGGGGATCGCCGCCGGTTGTGTGGTCGGGGGACTGGCGGCGATCGGGTGGTCGCGGTCGGCGGGGGAGTTCGGGCGGTCCGTCGCCGTCACTGCGGCGGCCGTGTGCGGGGTGACGGCGGCGTCGACGATCGTGGTGCTGCTGCGGATCATCGCCGTGGATGAGGCGCCGATCGTCGCGGTGGACGGCAAGCCCGTGGTGGAGGTGACGGTGGCGGGTGATCCGTCGTTCTCGATTCCGGGGATGATGAGCCTGCCCGTCGAAGTCGAGGCTGTTCGCGGGGCGCGGCAGCGGCCGGTGGCGGCGACGCTGTTGGCGCGGTCGTCGATGGTCGATCCGCTGCCGGGGGAACGCTATCGAGTGCGGGCGCGTGTCCGGCCACCGCGGGAGGGTGTCGCGGATCGGCTGGTCGCGGCCAGGTTGAGTGCCGTCGGCGAACTGGAGAAGATCGGTGAGGCACCGTGGTGGCAGACCGTTGCCGGTCGAGTGCGGGAGCGGTTGCGCGACGTCGCCGCCCGCGCCCTCGGCGAGCGTCCTGCGGGACTGTTGCCCGGACTCGTTCTCGGGGACGTGAGCGGGCTCGATCAGCGGACGTCGGACAATTTCCGCAGTGCCGGGCTCACACACCTCGTGGCTGTGTCGGGCAGCAATTTGGTGCTCGTGTGCGGAACCGTGATCCTCGCCGTCCGGATGACGGGCGCGTCCGCGCGGACGGTCGTCGCCGTCGGGGCGGTGGCGATCGTCGGTTTCGTGATCCTGGTCCGCCCCTCCGACAGCGTCTTGCGGGCCGCGGTCATGGGATCGGTCGGCCTGGTCGCAGGACTCGGGTCGCGGCGGTCGCAGGCGCTGCCCGCGCTGGGAACCGCGGTGATCGTCGTGATCCTGCTGTGGCCGCAGATGGCGGTGGCGCCGGGCTTCGCGCTGTCGGTGGTCGCCACCCTCGGGTTGGTGCTGTGGTCGGTGCCGATCCGGCGAGCGCTCGTCATCCGGGGCATGCCGGAGGCCCCGGCGATGCTCCTGTCGATGACCCTCGCGGCCCAGATCCTGACGACACCGCTGCTGATCGTTCTCACCGACACCGCCAACGTACTCGCGGTCCCCGCCAACCTGCTGGCGATACCGGTGGTCGGCATGGCGGGCCTCCTGGGGACTGCCGCCGCGGTGGTCGGAGCCCTCGGCTCCCGCTACGGTCCCGGCGGTGTTCTCGCCGAGTTCCTGATCCGCGCAGCGGGCCCGCCGACGCGGTGGCTCATCGCCGTCGCCGACCGCCTCGGCGGCCCGACGTGGTCGAGCATCGAGGTCCCGGGATGGATGACGGTGTTCGTATTGGGCGGGCTCATCGCGGCGGTGTTGTGGTGGCGGAACCGGACTCGATCAGCGGGGCGGCGGTTACACCGTGGATGAAGAACCGGAGGATGACTCGGCTGCCGACGAGACGCGAACTCGGCGGTCCCAGCGTGCACGTGGTCAGAGGGGCGGCCCTCGTGGTTCAGTGCCTGGTCGGACGCCGATGCGCGGAGGTCGCGGGTACTCGTATCGTGATGACGAACGTCGCCTGGAATGGGAGTTCGACATCACGGGTCAACGGGTCACCGTCGATTCGACAGTGACCTTGTCCGACCTCGCAGTCAAGGCGAGGAGGTTGCAGGAATCGCTCTTCACATCGAAAGGGCACAACGTGACCGCATTCGGAGCCCGGGTCGCGCGCGTTCAGAATGAGCAGCACGCGTCCCTGACCTACGTGAATGCGACGCAATCAGACATCAATCGATGGGAGCTCGAAGCGGAGATGGAGCGGATAGTCGAACATGGTGACTCGCGGTACATTCGAATCATCGGAAGTGGCTATGACCGTGAGATCGGGCGGAGGTGAACCGGGGTGAGGTGCGACGTGATCACGGTTTCCGAGGTGCCGACCGACGCGTTGGATGAGGCGATTCGCCGTTGCTTGGAATTTGCGTCAGTTCCGGATGCCTACGGGACTGGAGTGCACCTCGAGACGCCGGACGGTGTTCGCATCTACGTCCATCGAGGGGTTCGAGCGATGGCTGTCTCGCTCGTCTCTGGCCTTCCCGACGCAGAACACAACGAGTGGGCGATCCGGATCTTCGATGAGATCGTGCGTGGAGTGACAGGTGGCGTCGAACTGCTCGACGAGGACGACAACGTCGTCCGATCCCGACCTCCCCGGACCAGGGCGTCGGCGTAGCCGAGACTCCCGCCATTCCTGTCGGAGCGGTCTGGCACCATGAACGACGTGAACGATCGGCTGTACCTACTCCTCGGAGACGACGACTTCCTGACCGGTCGCGTCATCTCCCGCGTGGCGGCCGAACGCAGGCGCGAGGCCGGCGTCGACGTGCCGGTCACGCGGATCCGCGCGGGCGAGGTCACCGGTCCCGAGATGGCCGAACTGCTCAGCCCGTCGCTGTTCGCTGAGGAACGGATCATCGTCGTCATGTCCGCGGCCGATGCGGGCAAGGAGCCGGCAGCCCTGATCACCGCGACCGCCAAGTCGATCCCCGAGGGCATCACCCTCATGGTGGTCCACACCGGCGGTGGCCGACAGAAGGCGATGGTCGGACACCTCAAGAAGGCGGGTGCCCAGGAGTTCGCGTGTGCCGCACCGAAATGGCTCAACGAACGGGCCGACTTCGTCCGCAGCGAGTTCCGTCAGCTCGGCGCCAAGGTGTCGGCGGAAGTCGTCGAACTCGTCACCGACATGGTCGGTTCCGACCTCCGCGAGCTGTCGGCGGCCTGCCATCAACTCGTGGCGGACACCGGCAACAAGGTCGACGTCGACGCGGTCCGCCTGTACTACACGGGCCGCGCCGAAGTGACCGGCTTCGAAGTGGCCGACAAGGCGGTGACCGGCGACCTCGCCGGCGCCATGGAGTCCCTCGCGTGGGCTGAGCACCACGGCACCGCCCGGGTCCTGCTGGCCGACGCCCTCGCGGAGGCCGTCCACGCGATCGCCCGCGTGCGGTCCATCGGCAACATGGACAAGTACTCGCTCGCCTCCGAACTCGGCATGTCGCCCGGCCGCGTCGGCAAAGTCCAGACCCAGGCCCGCGCCTGGGACTCGAAGTCGATCGGGGAGGCGCTCCTGGTGGTCGCGCAACTCAACGGCGACGTGAAGGGGCAGGCCGCCGACGCCGGATACGCCCTCGAGCACGCGGTCGCGACGGTCGCGCAGCTGCGGCCGCGGAGGCGCTGAACAGAGCGGGTCGGAGCGCAGCGGAGGTTCGTGCGAAACCTCGTGACAACATGCTGGGACACGACAAACACCTCGATGACTGCGTGGCCCGTCATCGAGGTGTTCGTGAAAGCTGTTCTGTTGTCACTCGGCGAAGCCGAGCGGGGGAGCGGCCGGAGCCGCGCCGCGTCAGAGCTTGTTGACTGCGAGAGCCAGTGCCGACTTCTTGTTGGCTGCCTGGTTCTTGTGGATGACACCCTTCGAAGCAGCCTTGTCGAGCTCACGGCTGGTGACGACGAGCAGCTCGGCCGACTTCTCCTTGTCGCCGGTCGCCACAGTCTCGCGGAACTGGCGGATCGAGGTGCGCAGAGCCGACTTGATCGACTGGTTGCGCAGACGAGCCTTCTCGTTGGTCTTGTTCCGCTTGATCTGAGACTTGATGTTAGCCACGCGATGTCCTCTTCTGACTTCCGGTGCGACCCGTTTCAGGCCGAATGTTCTGTTTCCGATAGCGACAGAGCGGTCAGTGGCCAGCGTCCATCGCAACAGCGGTCAACGATACCAGCGCCATCCGATGCACCAAAATCGCCGGGGCGGAAGGTGGCACACGGACTGCTCGACGCGCTTCAGTGGCGCACGCCGATCAGCAGGCGGTACGCCTCTATGGTGACACGTATGTCTGCCGTCTACGTCCACGTCGGTCTGCCGAAGACCGGCACCACCCACCTGCAGGACCGACTGTGGCGCAACCGCGACCACGCATCGTCGCGCGCGGGCCTCCTGTACCCGGGCAACCGGATCGACGACCACTTCCACGCGGCCGCCCACCTGCAGCCCGAGCGCTACCTGGACTGGGCCGACCCCGCCCACGCCGACGTCTGGCCCGCGATGGTCGCGCAGATGAAGGCGTGGCACGGCTCGTCGCTGGTCTCCCACGAACTCTTCGCGAACGCCGGCCCCGAGCACATCCGGAAGCTGACCGCCGACCTCGACTTCACCGACGAGATCCACGTGGTCCTCACCGTCCGGGACCTGGCCCGCCAGGTCCCGTCGGTCTGGCAGGAGAACGTCAAGAACCAGCGTCGCGCCACGCTGCCGGACTTCGTCGACTCCATCATGGGCGGTCCGGACGGTCCCGGCGAGGAACCGTTCTGGGAGTTCCAGGACTACCGCCGCATCTGCGCCGACTGGGCACAGGTCGTGGGCGCCGACCGCGTCCACATCGTCACCGTCCCGGCACCCGGAACGCAAACGCCGGGCGACGGCCTGTGGGAACGCTTCGTGCGCGTCCTCGGCATCGACCCCGACGACCTCCCCGAACAGGTCCCGAGCTCCAACTCGTCCCTGTCGGCGGGTCAGACAGAACTCCTCCGCCGCCTCAATCACAAGCTGCAGCCCGACGACATCGAATGGCGCCGCTACGAAGGCCTCATCAAGGGCGTGTTGATCGGGCAGTACCTCTTCAAGACGCGCACCGGCGCTCCCGCAGCGCTGAGCGGTGAGCAACTCGCCTGGGCCACCGCCGAATCCGAGAGACTCGTCGCCACCATCGTCGAGAACGGATACCCGGTGTCCGGGACGGTCGACGACCTCCGCGTCACCGCCGTCCACCACACCGACGAGCCGCCCGCCACGGTCGACGACGCGCTCGACGCAGCGCTCGAGGCGATCGCCCTCTGGGCCACGACAGCCGACGTCCCGGATCACACGCCGGCGCTGAAGACGCGCGTCGCGAACGTCGTTCGTCGAGCCCGCCGCCGCATCACCCGCTGACGGGAGGCGGGCCTCCCGACCTACTGCCAGCCGAACCGGTCGCGCAGGACGTCGGCGACGGCGTCGAACCGTGCCCGTTCCACGACGGCGCCCTCACGGCGGATGCTGTCGTCGTCGATCCGCAGGACCCGGTCCAGGCGCACATAGCTGTCGCGGTGCTCACCGTCCCACGCGCCCGCCCCGATCGGATACCAGTCGTCGTCCCCGCGGTGATAGTCCTGGCTCGACAGCATCAGCCCCAGCACGAACCGGCTGTCGTCGCGGCCCACGACGAGGACCGGGCGGTCCTTGCCCTGCGTCGGGTCCTCCTCGAACGGCACCCACGTCCACACCACTTCGCCGGGGTCGGCGTCGCCGTCCAGGTCGGGGGAGTAGGAGACGGTGCGCGCGAAATCGCGAGTCGGGTGTCCGGGTGTGCTCATCGGTTCGTGCTCCGTTCGGTGGCGAGCGGCAGCAGCCACTCGGTGACGGCGTCGGCGGTCAGTTCGCCGACACCGCTGCGGTCGGGTTTCAGACTGTGGTCGGCTTTCTCGACGTCGATCAGGCGGACCGGTGCGGTGAACAGGGTCAGTGCGTCGGCGAACTCGTCCGACGTCCCGAACGCGTCGGACCGGCCGTGCACGATCAACGTCGGTGCCGTGATGTCGGGCAGGTGCTCGGTCCTCGCCTTCTCCGGCTTGCCCGGCGGATGCAGGGGATAGGAGGTCAGAAGCAGCCCGTCGACCAGGTCGCGATCCTCCGCCGCGACCATCGACGCCTGTCGACCGCCGTACGAGTGACCGCCGATGATCAACGGGCCGTCGGCCACCTCGCGGAGTGCGGCGACCGCCGCGCGGATCCCGTCCCGGTCGCGACCGGCCTTCGACGGCGACGGCGGCCCCTTCGGGCGATCCTGCCGGTAGGGGAGATCGATCCGGGCGACGGCGAGCCCACGCCCCACCAGCGGTTCGGCGACCGCCCTCAGGATCGCCGCATCGCGATTCGATCCGGCACCGTGCGCCAGAATCACCAGCCCCCGCGCATCCGGCGGACACCACACGTCCGCCGCCACCGTGTCCTTCTCGACCGTGAACCGTTCCCCGCTCATGAAGGTCGAGCGTAGGCGAAAACCTGATGGGTCCGAGCCCTCTGAGGGCCCTGATCCTTCAAACGTTCACCGCCCGGGCTGCGGCGAGGTGAAGCACGGCGCTCGCTCGTGCGAAACTGGAGGGCGATCTGTACCGGGCCCCACCCGGGACCCGCCGCGCAAGGAGTGAGTGAGATTCCCAGCTTCGCTGACAAGACGTTCACCGACCCGTCGAAAATTCGGAACTTCTGCATCATCGCGCACATCGACCACGGCAAATCGACGCTGGCCGACCGCATGCTGCAGCTGACGGGAGTCGTCGAGGAACGCCAGATGCGCGCGCAGTACCTCGACCGCATGGACATCGAACGTGAGCGCGGCATCACCATCAAGGCGCAGAACGTCCGCCTCCCCTGGAAGGTGGGCGACGAGGAGTTCGTCCTCCACCTCATCGACACGCCCGGGCACGTCGACTTCACGTACGAGGTCTCCCGCGCCCTGGAAGCGTGTGAGGGTGCGATCCTGCTGGTCGACGCCGCACAGGGCATCGAGGCGCAGACGCTCGCCAATCTGTACCTGGCGATGGAGAACGACCTCACCATCATCCCGGTCCTCAACAAGATCGACCTGCCCGCCGCGGACCCCGACCACTACGCCGCCGAGCTCGCGCACATCGTCGGCTGCGAACCCGAGGACGTCCTCCGCGTCTCCGGCAAGACCGGTGTCGGCGTCCCCGAACTGCTCGACGAGGCCGTCCGTCAGATCCCGGCACCCGTCGGCGACCCGGACGCCCCCGCCCGCGCCATGATCTTCGACTCCGTCTACGACACCTACCGCGGCGTCGTCACCTATGTCCGCGTGGTCGACGGCAAGATCGTCCCGCGCGAGAAGATCGCCATGATGTCCACCGGCGCCACCCACGAACTCCTCGAGGTCGGCATCGTCTCCCCGGAACCGAAGGCCAGCGCAGGCCTCGGCGTCGGCGAGGTGGGCTACCTCATCACCGGCGTCAAGGACGTCCGCCAGTCGAAGGTCGGCGACACCGTCACCACCGCCCGAAAGGGCGCCGAAGAGCCGCTCACCGGCTATCGGGAACCGCACCCGATGGTCTACTCGGGCCTGTATCCGCTCGACGGCTCCGACTACCCGGTCCTGCGTGAGGCGCTGGAGAAGCTGCAGCTCAACGACGCCGCCCTCACCTACGAGCCGGAGACGTCGGTGGCGCTGGGCTTCGGTTTCCGCTGCGGCTTCCTCGGCCTGCTGCACATGGAGATCACCCGCGAGCGGCTGGAGCGGGAGTTCAACCTCACGCTCATCTCCACCGCACCCAACGTGGTGTACCGGGTGATCATGGACGACGGGACCGAGCACATCGTCACCAACCCGTCCGACTGGCCCACCGGCAAGACTCGGTCGATCTTCGAGCCGATGGTCCGCACGACGATCATCGCGCCCAGCGAGTTCATCGGCGCCATCATGGAACTCTGCCAGTCCCGCCGCGGTGAACTCGGCGGCATGGACTACCTGTCGGAGACCCGCGTCGAACTGCGCTACAAGCTGCCGATGGCCGAGATCATCTTCGACTTCTTCGACTCCCTGAAGTCGCGCACCCGCGGCTACGCGAGCCTCGACTACGAGGAGTCGGGCGAGCAGGAAGCCGATCTGGTGAAGGTCGACATCCTGCTGCAGGGCGAGGCCGTCGACGCGTTCAGCGCCATCGTCCACAAGGACGCCGCCTACGGCTACGGCAATAAGATGGCGCTCAAGCTCAAGGACCTGATCCCGCGTCAGCAGTTCGAGGTGCCGATCCAGGCCGCCGTCGGCTCCAAGATCATCGCGCGCGAGAACATCCGCGCCATCCGCAAGGACGTCCTCGCCAAGTGCTACGGCGGCGACATCAGCCGTAAGCGCAAGCTGCTCGAGAAGCAGAAGGAAGGCAAGAAGCGGATGAAGACCATCGGTCGCGTCGAGGTCCCGCAGGAGGCCTTCGTCGCCGCGCTCTCGACCGATGAGCTGGGCGACAAGCCGAAGGGGAAGTGACCGATGGCCGCTGACGGACAGCTCAATCCCGTTCTCGCGCACTCGGATCTGCCGTACGAGCTGCCGGACTTCGCGTCGATCAGCGACGACGACTTCCTGCCCGCGTACACCGTCGCCCTGGCCGAGCACCTCGCCGAGGTGGACGCCATCGCGACGTCGGGCGAGGTGCCGACCTTCGACAACACCATCGGCGCCCTCGAAGCGGCCGGCGGTGCGCTGAACCGCGCCAACGGGATCTTCTTCAACATGGAGGGCCCCGACACCAACCCGCAGCGCGCGGCCATCGCGCAGGAATTGGCGGTCCGACTGACCGAGCACGGCAATGCGATCGCGATGAACCCGCACCTGTTCGCGCGGATCTCGGACCTCTACGACCGCCGCGCCGACCTCGGCCTGTCGGAGGCGCAGTCCCGGCTGCTGGAGGACCGCTACCGCGACGCCATCCGCGCGGGTGCCGCCCTCGACGCGGCCGGACAGGCACAAATGCGGGAGATCTCCGGACGCCTCGCGACCCTGACGACCGACTTCGGGCAGCACCTGCTCGACGACACCAATGCGTCGGCCGCGCACTTCGACGACGCCGCCGCCCTCGACGGCCTGTCCGCGTCGGAGATTGCGGCGGCCGGTCGTGCCGCCGAAGCCGCCGGGCAGAGCGGCTACCTGGTGGCGCTGGAGCTGCCGACCAGCCAGTCGTCGGTCGCCAAGCTCACCGACCCGCTGTCCCGGCAGAAGGTCTTCGACGCTTCGATGAACCGCTGCGCCCGTGGCAACGAGTACGACACCCGCGCGATGATCCTGGAGATCGTCACGCTCCGCGCCCGTCGCGCCGCCCTCCTCGGCTACGCCTCGCACGCCGAGTACGTGATCGACCGGGCCACTGCGCCGTCGCCCGCCGCCGTCGCCGACCTGCTCACCGAACTCGCCACCGCCGCGATGCGCGCCGGTGAGGCCGAGCTCGATCGGCTCGCCGACCGTGCCGGACATCCGCTGACCGCCGCAGACGTCACCTTCTACCTGGCCGCCGACCAGCGCGCCCGCGCCGCGGCCGACGGTGACACGGACGTGGACATCGCCGACTTCGAGAACTACTGCGAACTGAACGCCGTCATCAACGACGGCGTCTTCGCCGCGGCCGGGCAGCTGTACGGCCTGAGCTTCGTCGAACGCGACGACCTCGTCGGCTACCACCCGGACGTGCGCGTGTGGGAGGTCAGTCGCGAAGGGGAGGGCATCGGCCTGTTCCTGGGCGACTACTACGCTCGCCCGTCCAAGCGGGGCGGCGCGTGGATGAACAACATCGTCGACCAGTCGCACCAGCTCGGGACGTCGCCGATCATCGTCAACGTCCTGAACCTCACCAAGCCCGAGCCCGGCCGCCCGTGCCTGCTCTCGCTGGATCAGCTCACCACGATCTTCCACGAGTTCGGTCACGCGATCCACGGGCTGCTGTCGTCGGTCGACTACGTCTCGCAGTCGGGCACCTCGGTCCCGCGCGACTTCGTCGAGTTCCCGTCGCAGGTCAACGAGATGTGGGCGCTGCATCCCGACGTCGTCGGCCGCTACGCCCGCCACCACGAGACCGGCGAGCCGGCGCCGCAGGCACTGCTCGACGCCGTCCGCGGTGCAGGCGGTACCGAGTCGGCGCACTCCACCATCGAATATCTGGCGGCCGCCGCCCTCGACCTGGCCTGGCATCGCCTGACCGAGGCCGAGATCCCGACCGACGTCCTGGCGTTCGAGGCGCAGGCGCTCGCCGACGCCGGACTCGCCTCCGACCTGATCCCGCCGCGCTACCGCAGCACCTACTTCAACCACGTCTTCGGCGGCGGCTACTCGTCGGCGTACTACTCGTACATCTGGTCGGAGATCCTCGACGCGGAGACCGAGCAGTGGTTCCTCGCGGGCGGCGGCCTCAAACCGGCCCTCGGCGCGGCCTTCGCCGACGCGGTGCTCTCGCGTGGTGACAGCGTGAACCCCGTCGAGGCGCACGCCGCCATGATCGGACATCCCGCGCGGATCGAACCGCTCCTGGTTCGCCGCGGGCTGGCCTGATCGGACCGGCGTGAGCGCCGTCGCAGCGGCCTGACGAGTAGGGTTTCAAATCAGTGTGGGCGTAACCGCGTGCGCGCGGCGAAGATGAGGTGATCGAAGGATGAACGGCATTCTGTCCTGGTGGGACGGAGTGGAGGAGTGGCTCACCGGGCTGCCCTTCATACCCCAGTTGATCGTCACCGCACTCGTCCTGATCCCCCTCGCAACCCTCGCCGCGTACGGCGTGAATTACCTGGTGGGGACACTCTTCTCCAAGCTCGGCCGCGCAGAGGCCGACGATGATCACGGATTGGGAATCTGAGTCGATGTTTCGTTCCAAAGTCACGCTGGCTCTGATCGCCCTGCTGGTCCTCGTCGTGATCGCCTGGTTCTTCCTCCGCTAGCACATCGGTTCGCGTCCGGCGGCGTCGTCGCGACCGCCCGCCGGAGACCGTTGAGACCGACCGGCGGTCGCGGTTAGGTTCATCCGGTGAGTACGGGAACCAACACGCGGGCACGGACCGCGACGATCGCTGTCGCGGTCGTCGTCGCACTCGTCGTCGCGTTGACCGGATGCGGCGGCGGGTCCACCGACCGTCCGGGAGGCAACGACATCTCGTCGGGCAGCCGACACCTGAACCTGGTGGCCTACGCGACGCCGAAGATCGGTTTCGACACCGTGATCCCGGCGTTCCGCAGCACCCCCGAGGGCGGCGACATCGGCTTCTCGCAGTCGTACGGCGCGTCCGGCGACCAGTCGCGCAAGGTGGCCCGCGGGCTCCCCGCCGACGTCGTCAACCTGTCCGTGGAACCCGACGTCACGCGCCTGGTGAAGGCGGGCGTCGTCGACGAGGACTGGCAGAAGCAGGCGCCGCACGACTCGGTGCCGTTCGGCTCCGTCGTCGCGCTGGTCGTCCGCAAGGGCAACCCGAAGAACATTCGCACCTGGGACGACCTCCTGCGGCCCGGCGTCGAAGTGGTGACCCCGAATCCGGGCAGCTCCGGCTCCGCGAAATGGAACCTCCTGGCGCCGTACGCGGCCAAGAGCGACGGCGGCAAGAACCCGCAGGCCGGTCTCGACTACATCACCAGCCTGGTCCGCGACCACGTGTCCGTGCTGCCGAAGTCGGGCCGCGAGGCGACCTCCACCTTCCAACAGGGGCAGGGCGACGTCCTGATCAGCTACGAGAACGAAGCGATCATGCTCTCTCGCAAGAACGCCGAAGCCCCGCCCGCCGACCGGATCGACTACGTGGTCCCGTCGACCACCTTCAAGATCGAGAACCCGGTCGCCGTCGTCAACACCAGCAAGGACGAGGACGCCGCCCGCGCCTTCGTGAACTTCCTGTTCTCGCCGCGCGGCCAGACGCTGTGGGCCGAAGCCGGATTCCGGCCCGTCGACTCGACCGTCGCCGCCCGGACCGCGCACCTGTTCCCCGGGAACATCCGCAAGCTGTGGACCGTCGCCGACCTCGGCGGGTGGAAGAAGGTCGACAAGCAGCTCTTCGGGAACGACGGCGCGATCAGCAAGATCTACCAGAAGGAGGCCGGCCGATGACCGCCCCATCCGCCGTCACGACGTCGTTCGCGCCGCGCCGCGGCTGGCGTCCGGACGGCCCGCTGTCCCTCGGCGTCACCGGACTGTGGCTGTCGATCATCGTGCTGCTGCCGCTGGCCGCGATCGCCGCCATGAGTTTCGACGACGGCCCCGCAGGCTTCTGGGCGGGCGTCACCGACTCCGCAGCGTTGCAGACACTCGGCATCACCCTGGTGATCTCCCTGCTGGTCGCCGCCGTCAACGTCGTCTTCGGCACCATCATCGCCTGGGTCCTGGTCCGGGACGAGTTCCCCGGCAAGAGCGTCGTCAACGCGATCATCGACCTGCCGTTCGCGCTGCCGACGATCGTCGCCAGCCTGGTGCTGCTGTCGCTGTACGGACCCAACAGTCCCTTCGACATCCACCTCGCCGCCACCCAGCCCGGCGTCGTCCTCGCGTTGACGTTCGTGACGCTGCCGTTCGTCGTCCGGCAGGTACAGCCGGTCCTGATGGAACTCGACACCTCCGTCGAGGAGGCCGCCGCCGTCCTCGGCGCCAGCAACCGCGTGATCTGGGCGAAGATCGTTCTGCCCGCCCTGCTGCCGTCGATCCTGTCCGGAGCGGGCCTCGCGTTCACCCGCGCGATCGGCGAGTTCGGCTCGGTCGTCCTCATCGGCGGCAACATCCCGGGCAAGACGCAGGTCGCCTCGCAGTACATCCAGCAGCAGATCGAGGTCGACGAGCCGGTCAACGCGGCCGCCGTCTCGGTGGCACTGCTCCTCATCGCGTTCGTCGTGCTGTTCGTGCTGCGCGTGATCGCCAAGGTCCAGATCCGTCGGGAGGGCTGAAGAATGATCGTCTCGCGTCTGACTCGACTGACGCTGCGCACCATCGCGCTGGTCTACCTGCTGGTGCTGCTCGTGGTGCCGGTGACGCTGATCTTCTGGAGGTCGTTCGAGCACGGTCTCGGCCAGTTCTGGGACTGGATCACCACGCCCGCCGCAATCTCGGCACTCCAGCTGACGGTGCTCATCGTCGTGATCGTGGTGCCGCTCAACGTGATCTTCGGCGTCCTCACCGCCCTCGCCCTGGCCCGCGGCCGGTTCCCCGGCAAGGGACTCCTGCAGTCGGTGGTCGACCTCCCGTTCGCGGTGTCGCCGGTGGTCGTGGGCGTGGCCCTGATCGCGCTGTGGGGGAGCAGCGGCTGGTTCGGCGGCGTCGAATCGCTCGGCTTCCGCGTCATCTTCGGGATCCCCGGCATGGTCCTCGCGACCATCTTCGTCACCCTGCCGTTCGTCGTGCGCGAGGTGGAGCCGGTGCTCCGCGAGATCGGCACCGAACAGGAGGAGGCCGCGGCCACGCTGGGGGCCACCGGCTGGCAGACCTTCTCGCGTGTCACCCTGCCCGCCATCCGCTGGGGCCTCACGTACGGCGTCGTCCTGACGATCGCCCGTGCGCTCGGCGAGTTCGGCGCCGTCACGATGGTGTCGTCGAACTTCCCGGGCGTCTCGCAGACGCTGACGCTGCTGGTGAACTCGCGCTACACCGACGACTACAACGAGTACGGCGCGTACGCGGCCGCCACCCTGCTGATGCTCGTCGCGATCCTGGTGCTCGTCGTCATGACCCTGATCGAACGCCGAGCCAAGGGCAAGCTCGTCGAGGCGAGCGAGGAGACCATCAAGGCCGTCTCCGCCCAGCGTGCCGCCGAGGACGCGGAGTCCCCGGCCCCCGAGCCCGTTCTGACCACTGCCGCAGGCAAGGAGAACTGACATGTCCATCACGGTGACCGGCGCCAACAAGCGCTACGGCGATTTCGCGGCGCTCGACGACGTCTCCATCGACATCCCGCAGGGCTCGCTGACCTCCCTGCTCGGGCCGTCGGGGTCGGGCAAGTCGACGCTGCTGCGCGCCATCGCGGGACTCGACCACCTCGACTCCGGCACGGTCCGCATCAACGGCGTCGACGTGTCCGGCGCGTCGCCGCAGCAGCGCGACATCGGCTTCGTCTTCCAGCACTACGCCGCGTTCAAGCACCTCACCGTGCGCGACAACATCGCGTTCGGCCTCAAGATCCGCAAGCGGCCCAAGGTCGAGATCAAGGCGAAGGTCGACGAGCTGCTCGACATCGTCGGTCTCACCGTCTTCCAGAAGCGGTACCCGGCGCAACTCTCCGGCGGCCAGCGACAGCGCATGGCCCTGGCCCGCGCCCTCGCCGTCGATCCCAAGGTGCTGCTGCTCGACGAGCCCTTCGGCGCCCTCGACGCCAAGGTGCGCGAGGACCTCCGCAAGTGGCTGCGACAGCTGCACGATGAGATGCACGTGACCACCGTCCTGGTGACCCACGATCAGCAGGAGGCGCTCGACGTCTCCGACCGCATCGCCGTGCTTAACAGGGGTCGGATCGAGCAGGTCGGCGCACCCGACGACCTCTACGACCGTCCTGACAACGTCTTCGTCGCGTCGTTCCTCGGCTCCGTGTCGCGGCTCAACGGCGAGCTGGTCCGCCCGCACGACATCCGCCTGGGCCGCTCGCCGGAGATGGTGTACCCGCCCGCCGACACCGCGCTCGACACCGGCGTCATCAAGGCGACCGTCAAGCGTGTGGTGAACCTCGGCTTCGAGACGCGAGTGGAGCTGATCGCCGCGGCGACCGGTGACGAGTTCTTGGCCCAGATCACGCGCGGCGACCAGAACGCACTCGGTCTGGTCGCCGGTGAGGAGATCTTCGCCCGCGCCACCAAGGTCCCGGAGCTCGACCGACGGCACTGAGTGTGAGCGTGGATACCGCACGTCGCAGTGAGACGACCGCTCGTCGCACAACGTGCCGAACCCCCATGGCACTGAGTGCCATGGGATTATGATGTTCTCGTCACACTGCAACCAGGAATCTCGAAGAGGTCACATCATGACGCTGCCTACCCGTTCCGGACTCGACACTCCTCTCACGCCGCTCCGGTTCCTGGAACGCGCCGCGGAGGTGCACCCGGGCAAGGAGGCCGCAGTCGATGGCGACCGCCGCATCACCTACGGCGACCTGGCGGCGACGGCCACGCGACTGGCGAACGCCCTGCGTGCGTCCGGCATCGCGGGGGGAGAGCGGGTGGCCTACCTGACATCGAACTCCATCGAGATGCTCGTCGCGCACTACGCGGTGCCGCTCGCGGGCGGCGTCCTCGTGGCGATCAACACCCGCCTGGCGCCCGCCGAGGTCGAGTACATCTGCAATCACTCCGGTGCCAAACTCCTCGTCGGCGATCCGGCCCTCCTCGCGTCCGTCGCCGACATCGACTTCCAGACCGTCGGTGAAGTGGTGCAGGCGCCGGAGCAGGACGGCACGTACACCGGGTCCGGCACCCGCTACGACGAGCTGCTGGCCCGCGGCGACGACACCCCGATCGCGTGGGAGGTCGCCGATGAGAACACCGTCATCACGCTGAACTACACGTCCGGGACCACGGGTAAGCCGAAGGGCGTCATGTACACCCATCGCGGCGCGTACCTCGCCTCGCTCGGCAACGCGATGACGCAGGGTTTCACCGCGAACTCGCGGTACCTGTGGACGCTGCCGATGTTCCACTGCAACGGCTGGTGCGGCCCGTGGAGCCTGACCTCCGTCGCGGGCACGCACATCTGTCTGCGTGCGGTGCGCGGTGAGGACATGTGGCGCCTCATCGACACCGAGAAGGTGAATCAGATGAGCGGCGCTCCCACCGTGCTCACCACGCTCGCGACCGCGGGCGAAGCACACGCGATGGACCGCCCGCTGTCGATCGCGACAGCAGGCGCGCCGCCGAGTCCGACCATCATCCGCGCCATCGGCAATCTCGGCATCAAGATCATCCACGTCTACGGCCTCACCGAGACCTACGGTCCGTACTCGGTCTGTGAGCCGTCGGACGGATGGTCGGACCTGTCCGCCGACGAACTGGCGGTCAAGATGTCGCGCCAGGGCGTCGGCATGCTGACCGCCGATCGCCTGCGCGTGGTGCTGTCGGAGCAGGCCGACGACGGCTCGCTGGTCGACGTCGCCCCCGACGGCGTGCAGATGGGTGAGATCGTGATGCGCGGCAACGTGGTGATGAAGGGCTACTACGAGGATCCGGAGAAGACGGCGGAGGCCTTTGCCGGCGGCTGGTTCCACTCGGGCGACCTGGGGGTCATGCACCCCGACGGGTACGTCCAGCTCCTCGACCGCGCCAAGGACGTCATCATCTCGGGTGGCGAGAACATCTCCACCATCGAGGTGGAGCAGGCCGTTCTGAGCCATCCGTCGGTCCTCGACGTCACCGTCATCGGTGTCCCCGACGAGAAGTGGGGCGAGCGCCCGAAGGCCTTCGCGGTCCTGCGGCCGGGCGCTGAGCTCACCGAAGCCGAGGCGATCGCCCACGTGAAGAGCCAGATCGCCTCGTACAAGGCGCCGCGCGAAGTGGAGTTCGTCGACGATCTTCCCAAGACCTCGACCGGCAAGATTCGTAAGAATGAGCTTCGGGACGCAGCCTGGGGTGGTGCCAAGGTGCGGATCAAGGGCTGACGGGGCGACTGCGTTGTCACGGGAGCAATGTCGGCGCAGTTCCGTCTCGAAGTCGCAGAATTTCGAAGTGCTTCCGGTCCAGTGTCGCGATCAGGCGGGTCCGGTAGACATCGGCGAGCACGATGTTCGCCGCGTCGGCGACGCCTATCGGAACCGCGGTCACGCGGGCGGCGGCGACCGCCGCCCTGATCGGTATGCGCGCCGCCAGCATCGGCAAGGAGCGTGACGCGCACAATCCGGTGCTCGCGGCGCTGCTGATGGCGTCGGCGTAGAAATTCCGGTCGCACGATCGGCGAGCGGGGTGGGAATCGACGAGAACGTCTGTGTCCCAGCAGAACTCACGATCGTCTCGATGCACCGCTTGCTCGCTTCGCTCCCAGGCGGCACTCGACAAGCCGGGGAGGGCCATCAGACGACAGTGTGCACCGAGTCGACGGCGGCCGCGGCGTACAACCGCGTCACCGCACCGATCAGGCACGCGTGCTCGGCGACGGGACCGGCGACGATCATCGGAACGTTCATGGCGTCGAGGTAGCGCTCCACGCGATCGCTCAGCAGACCGGCCGACAGGAACAGTGGACTCACCGCGATCCGCTCGGCGCCGGCGGCTGCCAACGACCGGACGGCGGCGCGCACGGCAGCACCGTCGCGCCCGAAGCGTGTCGCGAAGAGCGTGTGGACCGGCAGTCCGATCACGCCCGACAGTTCGTGGCCGCGCTCGATCACCGAGGCGTCGCTGCCCGGATCCGACGATCCGACGGCGGTCATCAGCACGCCGTCACGCGGGGAGAGGCCGGACTCGACGAGTCGGTCGGCGAGCGCCGGCACGGGGGAGTATCGCCCGACGACCGGTGTCTGCCGCACGCGGAGCGACGGATTCGCCGCCGCGGCGTCGGCGATCAGGGCGGGAAGATCCACCTTGCTGTGGAAGCCGTCGCCGAACAGCAGCGGCACCGCCACGACCTCCCCCGTGAGGTCGGCGAGCACGTCGGCGACCAGGGGAGCGGTGAGGTCGAGATACGCCAATTCCACCCGCACGCCCGGCAGTGCGACGCGCACCGCGTCGACCACGCGGCGCGCGGTGATGTCGAAGCGCGGATCGCGGCTGCCGTGCGCGACGAGCAGAAGCGTGGACATCAGAGCGGGGCCGACATCAGAGCAGGGCCGGAGCGGACAGTTTCAGCGACTCCAATGCGTCGCCGATCAGGCCGGCGCCGAGGGTGTTGCCGGTCTGCGGTTCGATCAGCAGGAAGCTGCCGGAGTCGCGGTCGACGGAGTAGTCGTCGGCGGCGATCGGCTCCGCGGTCAGCAGCGAGACGCGGCCGATCTGGTTGAGCTCCAACGACTCCGGCGCGTCGACCAGGGCGAGGTTCTGCTCGTCGAACGTGGCGTCGAGCGAACCGATGATCGCCTGCGTGGTCTTGGTGCCGTGCTTCAGCAGCAGTCGGGCGCCCGGACGCAGCGGCTTCTCGGCCAACCAGCACACCGTGGTGGTGAACTCCTGGGCGGGCTCGGGAGCATCGGCGGCCGACGCGATCAGGTCGCCGCGCGAGATGTCGATGTCGTCCGCGAGCAGCAACGTGACGCTGCGGCCCGCGTGCGCGGTCTCCAACTCGCCGTCGGCGGTGTCGATCTTCGCGACGGTGGTGCGCTTGCCGGACGGCTGAATGACGACCTCGTCGCCGACGGACACGCTGCCCGCCGACACCAGGCCGGCGTACCCGCGGTAGTCCGGGTATTCCGCGGTCCGGGGGCGGATGACGTACTGCACGGGGAAGCGCAGGCCGACGTTCCCGCGGTCGAGTTCGTTCGGCACCGTCTCCAGGTGCTCGATCAGCGTCGGGCCGTCATAGTACGGCGTGTTCTCGGAGCGGATCGCGACGTTGTCGCCGAGCAGCGCCGAGACCGGGATCTCCTGCACCTGATCGGGTACGTAGCCGAGCGCCCCGGTGATCTCCTTGAACTCCGCCGACACGGCCGCGAAGACCTCGGCCGGGTTCTCGACCAGGTCGATCTTGTTGACGGCCAGCACCAGTCGCGGCACGCCGAGCAGCGCCATCACGGCGGCGTGGCGGCGAGTCTGCGCGACGACGCCGTTGCGGGCGTCGACCAGCAGGATCACCAGCTGCGCGGTGGACGCGCCCGACACCGTGTTCCGAGTGTACTGGACGTGGCCGGGGGTGTCGGCGAGGACGAACGACCGCTTCGGCGTCGCGAAGTAGCGGTACGCGACGTCGATCGTGATGCCCTGCTCGCGCTCGGCGCGCAGGCCGTCGACCAGCAGCGACAGGTCGGGGGTGTCCATGCCGCGGTCCACCGACGCCTTGGTGACGGCGTCGATCTGGTCGGCGAGCACCGACTTGGTGTCGTAGAGCAGGCGGCCGACGAGCGTCGACTTGCCGTCGTCCACGCTGCCCGCAGTCGCGATGCGGAGCAGATCCGCGTTGTCGCGCTGGGCGAGGTTGTGGTCACTCATCAGAAATATCCTTCGCGCTTGCGGTCTTCCATGGCTGCCTCGGAGACGCGGTCGTCGCCGCGGGTGGCACCGCGTTCGGTCAGTCGCGAGGCGGCGACCTCGGCCAGCACGGCCTCGTTATCGGTGGCGTCGGAGAGAACGGCACCGGTGGTGGAGCCGTCGCCGACGGTGCGGTAGCGGACCATGCGGGTCTCGACGGTCTCGCCCTCGCGGGGGCCGCCCCACGGGCCGGCGGTCATCCACATGCCGTCGCGCTCGTAGACCTCGCGCTCGTGCGCGTAGTACAGCGGAGCCAGCAGCACCTGCTCGCGGGCGATGTAGCGCCACACGTCGAGCTCGGTCCAGTTGCTCAGCGGGAACACGCGTACGTGCTCACCCGGAGCGTGGCGACCGTTGTACAGGTTCCACAGTTCCGGACGCTGACGCTTCGGATCCCACTGACCGAACGCGTTGCGCAGCGAGAAGATCCGCTCCTTGGCGCGGGCCCGCTCCTCATCGCGACGGGCGCCGCCGAACACCGCGTCGAAGCGGCCCTCGCTGATGCCGTCGAGCAGCGGGATGGTCTGCAGCGGGTTGCGGATGCCGTCGGGACGCTCGGTCAGGCGACCGTCGGCCAGGTACTCCTCGACGCTCGCGACCTTCAGCCGCAGGCCGTGGCGTTCGACGATCTCGTCGCGGAACTTGATGATCTCCGGGAGATTGTGGCCGGTGTCCACATGCAGCAGCGTGAACGGCAGCGGGGCGGGCCAGAAGGCCTTCAGCGCCAGGTGCAGCAGCAGGGTGGAGTCCTTGCCGCCGGAGAACAGGATCACCGGTCGCTCGAACTCGCCCGCCACCTCGCGGAAGATGTGGATGGCCTCGGACTCGAGAGCGTCCAACGTCGTGAACGACGAGGCGTTCGTGGTCTGGAGGTCAGTGCTTTCAGTGATGGTCATGACGCGTGCAACCCGCATTCTGTCTTGGCGCTGCCGGCCCAACGGCCGCTGCGCGGATCGGCTCCGGCGGCTGGTTTGACGGTGCAGGGTGCGCACCCGATCGAGGGGTAGCCCTCGTCGACCAGCGGATTCACCAGGACGCCGTGGGTGTCGATGTACTCCTGGAACTGCTCGTCGCTCCACGCGGCGAGCGGATTGATCTTGACGATCCCGAAGGCGTCGTCGAACGAGATCAGCGGCGCGTTGGCGCGGGTCGGCGCCTCCACGCGGCGGATGCCGGTGACCCACGCGCGGTACGGCTTCAGCGCACCGCGCAGCGGAACCACCTTGCGGAGGCGGCAGCACTCGCCCGGCTCGCGGCTGAACAGGTCCTTGCCGAGAAGCTGATCCTGTTCGGCGACGGTGTTCTCCGGGGTGACGTTCAGCAGCTCGAGGTCGTAGACCTGCGCGACGGCGTCGCGCGTGCCGAGCGTCTCCGCGAAGTGGTAGCCGGTGTCCAGGAACAGCGCCTTCAGCTTGCCGCCGACGGTCGCCTTGTCCTCGATCGCCTTGTCGGCGACGTCGATCAGGACCGCGTCCTGCATGTTCGCGGCGATCACGAAGTCGGGGCCGAAAGTCTCGGCCGTCCAGCGGAGGAGCTGCTCGGCGCTGGCGTCGGGGCCGAGCTCGGCGGCGCCGTTCTCCGCGATCGCCCTGAGCTCGTCGGTGTCGAAGCCGGTACTGGTTTCGGTGACTGTCATTTCACTTCCTCACTGCAGGTCCGCGTCGTCGGCGCGGGCCACCCACTGTGCGAAGCGCTCGTTCTCCTCGCGCTGGGCGATGTAGTTGCGAACGACGCGCTCGATGTAGTCGCCGAGGTCGGCCGAGAGCACCTTGTGCTGGCGGACCTTGCGACCGAAGCCGAGGTCGGCGCCCAGGCTGCCGCCCAGGTGGACCTGGAAGCCCTCGGCCTTGGTGCCGTCCGGCTGCTCGATGAGCTGACCCTTGAAACCGATGTCCGCGGTCTGGATGCGGGCACAGGAGTTGGGGCAGCCGTTGAGATGGACGGTGACCGGGACGTCGAGCTGCGAGTTCAGGTCGGCCATCCGCTCCTCCAGCTCGGGGAGCAGGGCGATGGCGCGACGACGCGTCTCGACGAACGCCAGCTTGCAGTACTCGAGGCCGGTGCAGGTCATGATGCCGCGACGCCACGGCGTCGGGTTCACGGGCAGGCCGAGCTCCTCGAGGTCGGCGACCAGCTGGTCCACCTTGTCCTCGTCGACGTTCAGCACGATCAGCTTCTGGTACGGCGTGGTGCGGACCTCGCTCGCGCCGGCCCGCTCGACGGCGTCGGCCAGCTGCAGCAGCATGGTGCCCGAGACGCGACCCGAGACCGGGGCGGCGCCGACGGCGAACTTGCCGTTCTTCAGCTTCTGCACGCCGACGTGGTCGCGGACCTTGGTGACCGGCTCGGGTGCGGGGCCGTCGAGCAGCTTGCGACCCAGGTACTCGGTCTCCAGGACCTCGCGGATCTTCTCCGGGCCCCAGTCCTTCACGAGGAACTTGAAACGGTTCTTGCTGCGCAGGCGGCGGTAGCCGTAGTCGCGGAACAGGCTGGTGACGGCCTCCCAGACGTCGGGGACGTCTTCGAGCGGAACCCAGGCGCCCAAGCGGACGGAGAAGTGGGGGACGGTCGAGAGGCCGCCGCCGACCCAGAGGTCCAGGCCCGGACCGTGCTCGGGGTGGTTGACGCCGACGAACGCGATGTCGTTGATCTCGTGCGGCAGGTCCTGCAGACCCGACACCGACGTCTTGTACTTGCGCGGCAGGTTCGCGTACTCGGGCTTGCCGATGTAGCGGCGGACGATCTCGTCGAGCGCCGAGCTCGCGTCCAGGACCTCGTCGACCGCGAGGCCGGCGAGGGGGGAGCCGAGCATGCCGCGGGGGCAGTCGCCACAGGCCGAGGTGGTCTGCATGCCGACCTCGCCCAGGCGACGCCAGATCTCCGGGACGTTCTCGATCTCGATCCAGTGGTACTGGAAGTTCTGCCGGTTGGTGATGTCGAGGGTGTCGCGGGCGAAGTCACGCGAGATGCCGCCGATGGTGCGCAGTCGGTCCAGATCCAGGATCTGGCCGTCGGCACGGACACGCATCATGAAGTACTGCGATTCCAGCAGGTCGGCGTTGTCGTCGCCGGTGAACGTGCCGTCGTAGCCCTCGGTGCGCTGCGTGTACAGCCCCATCCAGCGGAAACGGCCGCGGAGGTCGTTCTTGTCGATCGCGTCGTGACCCAGCTCGGCGTACAGGTCGTTGATGCGGCCGCGGACGTTGAGCGGGTGGTCGTCCTTCTTGAACTGCTCGACCGGGTTCTGCGGCTCCCGGTAGCCGAGCGCCCACTGCGCTTCGGTCTTGCGCTTGGTGGGACGCGCACGCTTCCGCGGCGCCTCGGTGGCCGGCGCGGTGGTCTGGGGCGGGGTGATCGTCATCAAAACTCCTGAGCGCACCGCCCAGCGGGCAGCACGAAACGGTTGGGCTGAAATCAGGTGTGACGGGTGTCGGCGTCCTCAGGGATCCGCGGGCTGTGCGGACTGGGTGGGGACTGGTCAGCGGGTGACCGCTGCGGTCGAACCGTCGGTCAGAGCCGACAGAATGCGCTGCAGACGCGCTTGAGATCGATGTGCCGCCGTTCGGCGAGCCACACTCCTGAGGAAGTCACGAGAGCCATGGTGCCATGGCCGAGGCCAAGCCGTCTACTTGCGGTTATTTTATTTCACGCTGAGATTAATACTCTTGACAGGACGTGCGTCATCATGGATGAGTGATTGACAGACGCGCCCCCGAAGAGCTCTCCGACGATGCTCTGGCGGCCCTCTCCGGCGCCGACGCCACCCGACCGCTCAGCCTGTACCTCCACGTCCCGTTCTGCGCGACGCGCTGCGGGTACTGCGACTTCAACACGTACACGGCAGGCGAACTCGGCAGTTCGTCGTCGCCGCAGAGCTGGATGGAAGGCGTCCGCGCCGAACTCGATCACGCGTCGTCGCTCCTCGACTCCGGTCGACCCGTCTCGACGATCTTCGTCGGCGGCGGCACCCCGTCGCTGCTCGGCGGCGACGGTCTCGCCGACCTCCTGGGTGCCGTACGTCACTCCTTCACGCTCGCTCCCGGTGCCGAGGTGACCACCGAATCGAATCCCGAGTCCACCTCGCCGGAGTTCTTCACGACTCTTCGCGAGGCCGGATTCACCAGGATCTCGCTCGGCATGCAGTCCGCCGCCACCCACGTGCTCCGCGTGCTGGAACGTACGCACACGCCCGGCCGCGCGCTCGACGCCGCCCGCGAGGCGGCGGCCGCAGGCTTCGAGCACCTGAACCTCGATCTCATCTACGGGACGCCGGGGGAGCGCGACGAGGACCTCGACGCGTCGCTCGACGCCGTGCTGTCGGTTCCCGTCGACCACGTGTCCGCGTACGCGCTGATCGTCGAGGACGGCACCCGCTTCGCCCGCAAGGTGCGCCGCGGCGAGGTCCCCATGCCCGACGACGACGTCCTCGCCGCCCGCTACGAGATGATCGACGCCCGACTGACGGCCGCCGGCATGAGCTGGTACGAGGTGTCGAACTGGGCGCGCGCCGACTCGGTGGGCATGCCGATCCCGGACTCGGTCTGCCGCCACAACGAGGCCTACTGGCGCAGCGACGACTGGTGGGGCATCGGCCCCGGCGCGCACTCGCACGTCAACGGCGTGCGCTGGTGGAACCAGAAGCATCCGGCCACCTACTCGGCGTCGCTCGCAGCCGGCTCGCTCCCGATCGGCGGTTCCGAGATCCTGTCCGACGACGATCGCCACACCGAGGCCGTCATGCTGCGGTTGCGGATGCGTGACGGGCTCGCGGCCGCCGAGCTGAGCGTCGACGAGCGCGGACGCGCCGACGACGCCGTAGCGAAGGGGCTGTTGGTCTCCGACGGGGAGCGCTACGTGCTGACCGACGCCGGCCGTCTGCTCGCCGACGGGATCACGCGCGACATCCTGGTGGACTGACCCAGCCTGCGGCGGCCTCGATGCGCTCCTTCGTCGCTCACTCGACCAGCAGGGTGGGCCTAATCCAACCGGTGTGCGCCGCCGCGACGACGGCGACTGGGATGCACCGCGCGGCCGACGGGCGGGATGGGGGACGTCGTCTCGACCGGCGACTCACCGGACCCGACGGCCGGTCCGACCGCCCCCGCCGCGAGGCGCTCGTCCAAGTCCAGCAACCTCGCGTGGATGATCGTCCGATTCCGGAGCGCGGAGCGGACCGCGCGATGCAGTCCGTCCTCCAGGTACATGTTTCCCTCGAACAGGACGACGTGCGCGAACAGATCGCCGTAGAACGTGGAGTCCTCCGACAGCAGCTTGTCGAGCGCGAGGACGGTGGTGACCGTCGTCAGCTCGTCGAGCCGGAATTGGCGCGGCGGGATCTGTGCCCACTCCCGCGGCGTGAGACCGTGCTCGGCGTACGGTTTGCCGTCGCGCACGCCCTTGAAGATCATCGCCGCCCTGGTCTTTCCGTCGGTTTCGTAGAATGGTCGTATCCACTGTAGGCAAAGTCTCGTGAGCGGAGGTGTCGAGTTGTCGTCGTCGACAGATGACAGGCGTTTCGAGATCCTGCGTGCCATCGTCACCGACTACGTCGACACGCAGGAACCGATCGGGTCCAAAGCGCTGGTCGAGCGCCACCAGCTGGGTGTTTCCAGTGCCACCGTTCGCAACGACATGGCGGTCCTCGAAGCCGAGGGCTACATCGCGCAGCCGCACACCAGCTCCGGTCGCATCCCGACCGACAAGGGGTACCGGACGTTCGTCGACCGCATCAGCGAGATCAAACCGCTGTCGGCCGCCGAACGTCGAGCCATCCTGTCCGTCCTCGACAACAGCGTCGACCTCGACGACGTCCTCCGCCGCTCGGTGAAGCTCCTCGCCCAGTTGACCCGCCAGGTCGCCGTCATCCAGTACCCAGTCCTGTCCACCGCGCGCGTCCGCCACCTTGAAGTGGTGTCGCTGACGCCGAGCCGACTGCTCCTGGTGGTCATCACCGACACCGGTCGGGTGGAACAGCGGATGGTGAACCTGGCCGCCGAACTCAGCGACGACCACTTCACGCTGGTGCGCGACATGTTCTCCGCCGCACTCGACGGTCAACGCCTCGAAGACGCGTCGGCGGCCGTCGCCGAACTCGCCAACTCCGCGCCGCCCGAGCTGCACGCGGTCGTCATCACCATCGCCACCGTCCTCGTCGAGACGCTCGTCGAACGTGGGGAGGACCGCCTGGTGCTGGGCGGGACGTCCAACCTCACGCGGTCGGCCGCGGACTTCTCGCAGTCCATGGGCGGCATGGACATCGTGCTCGACGCCCTCGAGGAGCAGGTCGTCGTCCTCAAACTGCTGGCCCACACCCAACGCACCGGTCAGGTGACCGTGCAGATCGGTGAGGAGACCAACACCGAGAACCTCCGGAACACCTCGGTCGTCTCGACCGGGTACGGTGCTTCGGGCACTGTCTTCGGCAGTGTCGGAGTGGTCGGTCCCACAAGGATGGACTACCCGGGAACAATTGCGTCCGTTGCGACGGTTGCAAAGTATGTCGGCGAGATCCTCGCCGATCGATAACTGATGTCTGTGATTGTGAAGGAACTACCTCACCGTGGCTAGTGACTACTACGGAATCCTGGGCGTGTCGCGAGGCGCGTCGGACCAGGAGATCAAGCGTGCCTACCGCAAGCTGGCGCGCGAGCTGCACCCCGACGTCAACCCCGACGCCGAGGACCGGTTCAAAGAAGTCACGACCGCCTACGAGGTCCTGTCCGACCCCGAGAAGCGTCGCATCGTCGACGCGGGCGGCGATCCGCTGGGCGGCCCCAGCGGCGGCTTCGGCGGCGACCCGTTCGGTGCCGGCGGCCTCGGCGACATCTTCCAGACCTTCTTCGGCGGGGGAGGCGGCGGCTTCGGCGGCGGTCGTGGACCGCGCGGCCGCGTGCGCCCCGGCGAACCGGCCCTGGTCGGCGTCAAGCTCGACCTCGAGGAGATCGCGGCGGGCGCGCGCAAGGAGATCACCGTCGACACGGCGATCCTCTGCGACACCTGCCACGGTGCGGGCACCCGCGACAACTCCAAGCCCGTCACCTGCGCCACCTGTAAGGGTGCGGGCGAGATCCAGGCCGTGCAGCGCTCGTTCCTCGGCCAGGTGATGACCGTCCGCGAGTGCCCGGAGTGCCGCGGTGTCGGCGAGACCATCCCCGATCCGTGCCTCAAGTGCGGCGGCGACGGCCGTGTCCGGTCGCGTCGCACCATGACCGTCAAGATCCCCGCCGGCGTCCAGGACGGCATGCGCGTCCGCCTCGCCTCGCAGGGTGAGGTCGGCCCCGGCGGCGGCCCCGCGGGCGACCTCTACGTCGAGATCTCCGAGAAGGCCGACGACGTCTTCGTCCGCGACGGAGACGACCTCCACTGCACCGTCCGCGTCCCGATGGTCGACGCCGCGCTCGGCACCGAGATCACCGTCGACACCGTCCTCGGCGGCACCGCGACCGTCGCCGTCGACGCAGGCACCCAGCCCGGCACCGTCGTCCGCGTCCGCGGCCAGGGCCTGCCGCATCTGAACTCCGGTGTGCGCGGCGACCTCCACGCCCACCTGGAGGTGGTGGTCCCGAAGAAGCTCGACGGCCACCAGTCCGAACTGCTGGGCAAGCTCCGCGAAGCCTTCGGCGAGGACGTCGAACTCGTCACCGCGAAGTCCAAGGCCGCCGAGAACGGCGGACTGTTCTCCAAGCTGCGGAACGCGTTCGCCGGCCGATGACACCCCCGCTCTTCTGGGTCGACGAGGTCCCGCGCGCCGGTGACACGGCGCTGCTCAGCGGCCCGGAGGGCAGGCACGCCGTCACCGTCACCCGCATCAAGGCCGGGGAGTCGGTGATCCTCGGCGACGGCCGCGGCACCACCGCCGAATGCGAAGTGGTCGACGTCGCGGGCAAGGACAAGCTGACCGTCCGCGCCGGACGGGTCGAGTTCCAGACCCGGCCCAAGCCGGTCGTCACCATCGTCCAGGCTCTGCCGAAGGCCGAACGCAGCGAGTTGGCCGTCGACCTGATGACCGAGGCCGGCGTCGACGCGATCGTGCCGTGGCAGTCGTCGCGGAGCATCGCCCGGTGGAGCGGAGCCAAGGCCGTCAAGGGCGTCGAGAAATGGCGCACCACAGCCGCGACCGCCGCCAAACAGGCCCGTCGCGCGTGGATCCCGGAGGTCGCCGACCTCGCGAACACCACCGACGTCCGTGCCCTCGCCGCCCGCGTGGTGGCCGACGGCGGCGTCGTCGCGCTGCTGCACGAGGACGGCGCCGTTCCGTTCCGGTCGATCCGCTTCGACGACGTCGGTGAGGTGGCCTTCGTGATCGGCCCCGAGGGCGGACTCGCCGACGCCGAGATCGCCGATCTCGCCGCACTCGGTGCACGCTCGGTGGTCCTGGGCCCCGAAGTCCTGCGGACCGCGGCGGCCGGCGCCGTCGCGCTGGGCGCGCTCGGCGCCGTCACCGACCGGTGGAGCCGGTAGCGACACGATGCGGCGCAAGAAGATCTTCTACGGCGATCACGACAGCACCTACGGTCACCTCTACCTGCCCAACACCGCGCCCGGCCAGTGCGCGCCCGTCGTCGTGCTGGTGCACGGCGGCTACTGGTCCAACGAGTACTCGCTGATCGTGTACTCCGCGGTCGCCGTCGACCTCGCCCGCCGCGGCGCCGTCGTCTGGAACGTCGAGTACCGGCGCGTGGAGGAGGAGGGCGGCGGCTGGCCCGGCACCGGTCGCGACGTGGTCGCGGCCATCAATGCGCTCGACGGTCCCGTCTCCGACCAGCTCGCGATGGACGGCCTCAAGTGCGACCGCAAGAACGTCGCCGTGGTCGGCCACTCCGCGGGCGGGCAGCTCGCCGTGTGGGCGGTCGCCCAGTTGAAGGCGCGTACCAGGGGATTCGCCGTCTCGACGGTGATCCCGCAGTCAGCGGTCCTCGACTTCACCGTCGGCGCCACCGACCGCCCGTCGGTTCAGCGGCTCCTCGGCGGGACCTACGCCGAGATCCCGGAACGCTACGCGGCCGCCTCGCCCGCGAGGCAGGAACCGTTCGACGCGCTCGTCGCCGCGATCCACACCGTCGACGACGAGTCGGTCCCCATCGAGATGAGCCGCCACTACGTCGCGGACGCCGCCGACCGCGGGCAGCGCGCGACCCTGTACGAGATCCCCGACGGCGGGCACAACGCCTTCCTCGACCTCAAGAGCGCCGCCCATAGGCAGACGTTGCGGGTACTCGGAATATGACCCGCACCGATACCCGGTCGCACCGTTGCACCTGCGGCGATAGACTCGAGAGAAGTACCCATACCGCCGACCGCACCACCTCGGGAGAGAAAACTTAGTGACTGACCACAACCGCGACGAATCCGTAGACGCCGTGGTGAGTTCGAATATCGAGGTTCCGCAGGACCTGGCGGTGCGACTTCTGGGGTCCGCCGACGTCAACCTCCGGATGCTGGAGACGCAGCTGCCCGCCCGGATTCACGTCCGCGGCAACCGCGTCACGCTGTCCGGTTCGGCCGCCGACGTCGCCGCCTCCGAGCGGGTGATGGAAGAACTGCTCCGCGTGGTCCGCGGCGGCACCACCCTCACCCCCGACCTGGTGCGGCAGAGCCTGTCGATCCTGGCCTCCGGCGACGCCGAGACCCCCGCCGACGTCCTCAGCCTCGACATCCTGTCGCGGCGCGGCAAGGTGATCCGGCCCAAGACGCTCAATCAGAAGCGCTACGTGGACGCGATCGACAAGAACACCATCGTATTCGGACTCGGCCCCGCGGGCACCGGCAAGACCTACCTCGCGATGGCGAAGGCCGTGCAGGCGCTGCAGGCCAAAGAGGTCAGCCGCATCATCCTGACCCGGCCGGCCGTCGAAGCGGGGGAGAAGCTCGGCTTCCTGCCCGGCACCCTGCACCAGAAGATCGACCCGTACCTGCGGCCGCTGTACGACGCCCTCCACGACATGATGGATCCCGAGGCCATTCCGAAGCTGATGGAGGCCGGCGTCATCGAGGTGGCGCCCCTCGCGTTCATGCGCGGCCGCACCATCAACGACTCGTTCATCATCCTCGACGAGGCGCAGAACACCACCGCCGAGCAGATGAAGATGTTCCTCACCCGCCTCGGGTTCGGCGCCAAGATCGTCGTCACCGGCGACGTCACACAGGTGGACCTGCCGGGCGGCAAGCAGTCGGGCCTGCGGGTGGCCGCTCGCATCCTCGACGGGATCGACGACATCCACTTCGCCACCTTGACCAGCGCCGACGTCGTCCGCCACAAGCTGGTGGCCGACATCGTCGAGGCCTACGGGCGCGCCGAGGAAGCCGGGAACCGGACCATGAGGCGCGAAGGACTGCGCCAGTCGAGCGGGGGCCGTCGCCGATGAGCATCGAACTCTTCAACGAATCGGGGATCGACGTCCCCGAACAGCTGATCATCGAGGCCGCGCGCTTCGCAATGCGCCGGATGGAGGTGCACCAGGGCGCCGAGCTCTCGATCCAGTTGATCGACTCCGACTCGATGGCCGAACTCCACGTGCAGTGGATGGACCTCCCCGGGCCCACCGACGTGATGAGCTTCCCGATGGACGAGCTCACCCCGGGCGGCCGCCCCGACGCCGACGATCCCGGCCCGGCGATGCTCGGCGACATCGTGCTGTGTCCGGAGTTCGCGGCCGAGCAGGCCAAGTCGCAGCGCCACAGCTTCGAGCATGAGCTCGCCGTCCTCACCGTCCACGGCGTCCTGCATCTCCTCGGCTTCGATCACGCCGAACCCGAGGACGAACGCGAGATGTTCGGTCTGCAGGGCCAGATCATCACCGACTGGTACTCGGCGCGCGACGACCGCAAACGCTTCCTGGAGCAGGCCGCCCGCGACACCCGACTGCTCGACAACATCGGATTCTCCGAGCGGGAGGGACGCTAGCGAATGTCGCCGATGCTCAGCGACATCGTCTATCTGTGCGTCGCTGCGCTGCTGACGATCCTGGCGGGAACGTTCGCCGCCACCGACGCCGCGCTCGCCACCGTCTCCGTCGCCCGCACCGACGACCTCCTCAAGGAGGGCCGCGCCGGTGCTCGACGACTCAAGGCCGTCATCGACCAGCGCGCCACCTACGTCGGACTCGCCGTCCTGCTGCGCGTGCTGTGCGAGGTCGCGGCCACCGCGCTGGTCGCCGTCGTCAGCGTCGACGCCCTCGGCAGCGGATGGGGCATCACCGTCACCGTCGTCGCGATGACCGTCGTCTCGTTCGTGGCAGTCGGCGTCGGTCCGCGCACGCTCGGCAGGCAGAACGCCTACTCCATCTCGCTGGTCGCCGCCCCGATCCTGACCGCCGTCGGCGTCCTGATGCGGCCCGTCACCCGCGTCCTGATCCTCACCGGTAACGCACTGACACCGGGCAAGGGCTACCGCAACGGCCCGTTCGCGACCGAAGTGGAGGTCCGCGAGGTGGTCGACATGGCGCAGGAGCGCGGCGTCGTCGACGCCGACGAGCGCCGGATGATCCAGTCGGTCTTCGAGTTCGGCGACACCGACGCCCGCGAGGTCATGGTGCCGCGGCCCGAGATGATCTGGATCGAGAACGACAAGTCCGCCGCGCAGGCCATGAGCCTGGCCGTCCGGTCCGGGCACTCCCGCATCCCGGTGATCGGCGAGAACCCCGACGACGTCCTCGGCGTCGTCTACCTCAAGGACGTTGTCGAACGCCTGCTGCCGCAACTGTCGAACGCGGCCAGCGGCATCACCGTCGGCGACGTGATGCGCGACCCCGAGTTCGTGCCCGACTCCAAACCGCTCGACGACGTCCTCGCCGACATGCAGGCCAAACGCAACCACATGGCGCTGCTGGTGGACGAGTACGGCGGCATCGCGGGCCTGGTCACCATCGAGGACGTCCTCGAGGAGATCGTCGGCGAGATCTCCGACGAGTACGACACCGACGAGATCGCGCCCATCGAGGAGATCTCCGACGGCGTCTACCGCGTCTCCTCCCGACTGCCGGTGGAGGACCTCGAAGAGCTCTTCGGCGTCGAGATCGACCTGGACCTCGACGACGTCGACACCGTCGGCGGCCTGCTGGCACTGCGCCTCGGGCGCGTCCCGCTGCCCGGCGCCAAAGTGAAGGTCGACGGCCTGCGGATGACCGCCGAAGGCGGACCCAACCGACTCGGCCGCCAGCGGATCACGACCGTCGTCGTGCGGCGCAGCAAGAAGGCCGTCGCCGCGGCCGACACCACCGAAGGGGACACCCATGACGCTCGATGACGAAGACGCCAAACTGCTGATCCTGGCGCGCGGCGCGGCCGGCCGCACCGGCGGCGGGCAGGGGGCCGCCGTGCGCGACACGGACGGTCGTACGTATGCCGGCGCCCCCGTCGAGCGCACCCATCTGACGCTGACCGCCCTGCAGGTGGCGGCCGCGACGGCCCTCGCCTCCGGCGCACCGGGCTTCGAGGCCGGTCTGCTGTTCGGCGGCAGCGCCGACGACGCGGGCATCGCCCTGCTGCACGAGATTTCCCCGGCCGCCACGGTGATCGTCACCGATCCCGCCGGCCATGTGAAGGAGAACTGACCCGTGACCAAGACCGCTGACACCAACCGCGACGGTACCTTCCGCTCCGGCTTCGTGTGCTTCGTCGGGCGACCCAACACCGGCAAGTCGACGCTCACCAACGCCCTCGTCGGCGACAAGGTGGCCATCACCTCCAACCGGCCGCAGACCACCCGGCACACCATCCGCGGCATCGTCACCCGGCCCGACGCGCAGCTGATCCTGGTCGACACCCCCGGACTCCACAAGCCGCGCACCCTCCTCGGCAAACGCCTCAACGACCTGGTCCGCGAGACCTACTCCGAGGTCGACATCATCGGCGTCTGCATCCCGGCCGACGAGGCCATCGGCCCCGGCGACCGCCGGATCATCGAAGAGATCATGGCCACCACGCCGCGCACCCGCAAAGTCGGCATCGTCACCAAGATCGACCGCGTCGGCCACGACAAGGTGGTCGAGCAGCTGCTGGAACTGTCGAAGCTGATGGGGCCCGACGCCGAGGTGGTGCCGTGTTCGGCCAAGTCCGGCAAGCAGCTCGACGTCCTCGGCGACGTCCTGGTCTCCCTCTGCGAGGAGGGCCCCGCGTTCTACCCGGACGGCGAGCTCACCGACGAGCCCGAGCAGGTCCTGATGGCCGAGTTCATCCGCGAAGCCGCCCTCGAGGGCGTCCGCGACGAGCTGCCGCACTCGCTGGCCGTCGTCATCGAAGAGGTGATCCCGCGCGAGGACTCCGACATCGTCGACGTCCACGCCATCCTCTACGTGGAGCGCGACTCCCAGAAGGGCATCATCATCGGCCGCAAGGGCTCCCGCCTCAAGGAGGTCGGCACCACGGCCCGCGCGCAGATCGAACGCCTCCTCGGCACCCGCATCTATCTGGACCTGCACGTGAAGGTCGCCAAGGACTGGCAGCGCGACCCCAAGCAGTTGGGGCGGTTGGGCTTCTAGGTCAGCGCCACGCCCGTCACCTTCTCGCCCAGATCCACCACGACACGGTCGCCGGTCCCGTCGAGCGCGACCGCCCGGATGGTCCCGCCCAGATCGGAGACGTAGACGACGCCCGCTGCTGCGTCGACCGCGAGGCCGATGGCCTCCTGCAGGCCGCGCGCCAGGATCTCCGGTTCGGCGCCGGGCTGCCCGACCATCGGCAGCAGAGCTCGGTTGAGCGTGTTCCCGTTGGGTTCTGCGCCCCGGTCTGTCCAGTACAGGTGCCCGTCGGCGACGGCGAGGTCGATGGGTTCGGGCAGCGAGTCCCACAGCAGTTCCACGTCGGTCCGCGACTCGGGCGGTTGCCCGTCCGGCACGGCCAGACCGGCCCGGAAGATCCGGCCGCGCCCACCCTTCGACGGCCCCTTCTGCGTCCAGTAGAGATAGCCGTCCGCCACCGCGACGCCGACGCATTCGGCCATCCGGTCCGGCTCGGCGGGATTCACGATCAGGTCGGCGACGTCGCTCCCGTCGGGTCGGCACGACGACACCCGGCGCCCCTCGCGGTCGCCCCAGTACAGCCGCGTCCCGTCGGACACGAGCTGCTTGCCGGTGACGATGGTGCCGGACGGGAGGAGATCGCGGCGGCCTGAACCGTCGAGTCCGATCGCGTGGAGTCCGCCGTCGGCGGCGGAGTAGTCGTACTTGGCCTCGCCCTCGACGTCGGGCCGGATCGCGGGCTTGCCCATCGTCGTCCAATAGACGGTGTCGCCGACCACCGCGACGCCGTCGGGGCAGTAGGCGCCGTCGCGGCTGAGGATCGTGCGGACCGACCCGTCGTCGACGTCGATGGAGAGGATGCTGCGCGAGGCCAGGCCCAACGCGATCATTGCGGTCATGGGCACTCCTGTCGCCTGCGGGCGGTGAGATCTCGAGCGTAGTCCGATCACTCGACATCGGCGCGGATGTGCGCGACCATCGACAGATGGGGAGCGTAGAACTGGACGCCGGGACCATCGACTACCTCGACACGGGAGGTGACGGTCCGGTGCTCCTGTTCGGGCACGGGCTCCTGATGAACCGGACGCAGTGGCGACGGGTGATCCCGCTGCTCGACGATTATCGTTGCATCGCTCCCACCTGGCCGCTCGGTGCGCAACGCCAGGCGATGAACCCGTCCGCCGACCTCAGTCACGCCGGACAATGCCAGATCATCGCCGACTTCATGGAGGCGCTCGACCTGCACGATGTGACCCTGATCCTCAACGACTGGGGCGGCGGCCAGTTCCTCGTCTCCGAGGGTCGCGACGAACGGCTCGGCCGGATGGTGCTCGCGTCGTGCGAGGCGTACGACAACTTCCCGCCCAAGTCCGCTCGCCCCGCCGCCGCGCTCTGCCGCATCCCCGGCGGGACCTGGCTGCTCACCCGGCTGACGCAGCTGTCCCTGTTCCGGCACGGCAAGCCCGCGTACGGCGGCCTGCTGAACGGGCGGATCCCGGACGCCGTGATGGACGACTGGTTCAGTCACGCCTTCGACGACGCCGACATCCGCCGCGATCTCCGGAAGTTCGTGACCGGCACGCCGTCGTCGGACGTGCTGCTGGATTGGCATCGACAGGTGGTCTCGTTCGATCGGCCGGTCCTGCTGCTGTGGGCCACCGACGACCGGTTGATGCCGGTGGAGCATGCGCGGCAGATGGTCGACGAGTTCCCGAACGCGACGCTCGTGGAGATCGCCGACTCCGGAACGCTGATTCCCGAAGACCAGCCGGAACGGTTCGCCGAGGAGCTCCGGGCGTTCGTCGGTGCATCCTGACTCCCCGCGTGCCCGCTGGGAGTTGTCGGCACCCGGTGACACAATGGGTCGGTGAGGTTCTATCAGGATGAAGCGGTGGTGCTGCGCCAGCACAAGCTGGGCGAGGCCGACCGCATCATCACCTTCCTCACCGCCGAGCACGGCCTGGTCCGCGCCGTCGCGAAGGGTGTTCGTCGGACCCGCTCCAAGTTCGGCGCGCGACTCGAACCGTTCGCACACGTCGACGTCCACTTCTATCCCGGCCGCAACCTCGACATCATCACGCAGGTCTACAGCCTGCACGCGTTCAGCGACGCGATCGTCGCCGACTACGGCCGGTACACCACCGCGTGCGCCGTCCTCGAGACCGCCGAACGTCTGGCCGGCGAGGAACGCGCGCCCGCGCAGCATCTGCACCGGTTGACCGTCGGCGCCCTCGAAGCGCTCGCCGAGAACCGCCGCGACCGCCAGTTGATCCTCGACGCCTTCCTGCTGCGCGCCATGTCGTCGGCCGGCTGGATGCCCGCGCTCACGGTGTGCGCGCGCTGCGCGCAGCCCGGGCCGCACCGCGCGTTCCACGTCGCCGCCGGCGGTGCAGTCTGCGTGCACTGTCGTCCCGCGGGCGCGGCGACCCCGTCGCTCGGCGTGCTGGATCTGATGGAGTCGCTGGCGCGCGGGGAGTGGGATGCGGTCGCCGCCGCCACCGACTCCCAGCGCAGGCAGGCCACCGGCCTCACCGCCGCGCACCTCCAGTGGCATCTCGAGCGCCAGCTGCGCACCTTGCCGCTCATCGAACGGCAGGCGCCGCATAGGCTGATCGAGCGCCCGACCACCCCCGAACCCGCAGTCGTCGAGACCGCATGAAAGGCCGGAGCTGATGGCCCGTCTCATCCGCCGCGCGAAGTCCGCGCCCGCCCCCGTCGCGGTGCGGCCGCCGGATCCGCACCCGTCCGGCGCGACGCCGCCGGAGATCCCCGCCGAGCTGGTGCCCAAGCACATCGCGCTGGTCATGGACGGCAACGGTCGCTGGGCGCAGGAGCGTGGACTGCCGCGCACCGAGGGCCACAAGCGCGGCGAGGCCGTCCTGATGGACGCCGTCTGCGGCTGCATCGAGATGGGCGTGACCCACCTGTCGGCGTATGCCTTCTCGACGGAGAACTGGTCGCGCAGCCCCGAGGAGGTCAAGTTCCTCATGGGCTTCAATCGCGACGTCATCCACCGTCGCCGCGACGAGATGAACGAGATGGGCGTCCGCGTCCGCTGGGCCGGTCGTCGACCCAAGCTGTGGCGCAGCGTCATCAAGGAACTCGAGATCGCCGAGGAACTGACCAAGAACAACACGGTCATGACCCTCACCATGTGCGTCAACTACGGCGGTCGTGCGGAGATCGCCGACGCCGCCCGGGAGATCGCGCGACGCGCGGCCCGCGGCGAGATCGACCCCGACCGCATCACCGAGGCGAGCTTCGCCAAGTACCTCGACGAGCCGGACATGCCCGACGTCGACCTCTTCCTCCGCCCGTCCGGCGAGCAGCGGCTGTCGAACTTCCTGCTGTGGCAGAGCGCGTACGCCGAGATGGTCTACCAGGAGAAGCTGTTCCCCGACTTCGACCGCCGCGACCTCTGGGCCGCCTGCCTCGAATACGCCAAGCGCGACCGCCGGTTCGGCAGCGCTTAGCGCTTCACTAGTCCTCCTTCACCGTGTGGAACGAGGCGAGGATGTCGACCAGCTGAGCTTCGAATGCCTCGGGCGTGACGCCGGCGTCGCTCAGCGGACCGGTTCCGTTCTCCACCTCCAGCAGTGCCAGGACGATGTGCTCGGTCCCGATGTAGCTGTGCTCCAGGCGCAGCGCGTGCCGGAACGTCAGCTCCAGTGCCTTGCGTGCGCCGGCGTCGTAGGGGATCAGTTCGGGAGTCTCGGTCGGGGCCGGGAGTGATTTCTCGACGGCCTCGACCAGCGCATCACCGTCCGCGCCGAGCTTCGTCAGCAGGGTGACGCCGAGCGACTCGCGGTCGTCGAGCAGGCCGAGCAGCAGGTGCGCGGGCGTCACTTCGATGCTGCCGGTCGTCTTCGCGTGGTTGTGCGCGGCGGCCGCGACGTTGCGGGCCCGCGGGGTGAAGTTGTTGAAGCCCTGCGACGCGTCGAGGTCGCCGCCGGTCCCGGGGTCCTTCGGCGAGAACCGTTTCGCCACGGCTTGTTTGGTGACGCCCATGCTCGCGCCGATCTGGGTCCACGAGGCGCCGGTGCGGCGGGCCTGGTCGACGAAGTGGCCGATGAGATGGTCGGAGACCTCGCCCAGGTGGTCGGCGGCGAGCACCGCGTCGGAGAGCTGCTCCAGCGGATCGTCGTGCACCTTCTTGATGGCGGCGATGAGGTCGTCGAGTCGGACGGTGGGTGTGATGGGGGTGTTCTCAGACATGCGTCAACTGTAGGTTGACGCGAGACAATCGTCAACTATCGATTGACGATGGGATCGGCGTGCAGAGTTCGTCCCCGTGGCGCGACCTGTCGGACGTATTGCCCGGGGGTAGGCGTCACGGGGACGAAGATTTCAGTAGCCCTCGTCCGGGTAGATCTCCTGTGACCGTTTCAGTGCATCCAGTGACCGTCGATCGCGAAAACGGTGTCTGCCTTCGTTGGTGAATGCGCGGACGTCCTCGACGAACTCATCCCATTCGTCTTTGTGAATCACTTGGTGGTACGAGACTCGCATGGACTCCCATCCCTCGATCAACGCCTTGCGATCTCGGGTGTAATCGTTCTCTCGATCCTTCTCCTTCGAGTGGAATTTCGCACCGTCGCATTCGATCAACAACTTGCCGATCCGTAGGTCCGGGTGGCCTTCGTAGATCCGGTAATCGATCTTGGGTTGCACGACAACGTTGAATCCGAGCGCGCGGAGCCGGACCCTGGCGATGCTTTCGGTTCCGGACTGGGATCGGCCGTCGACCTTATCCGAGCAGCGCGTCGACAGTGGCTCCTCCGTAGGGCGCGATGTCTGCGCGCAACTCGTCCACGTGGACGCCGCGCAGGTTGAGGTACGAATCGCACACCGCGATCCAGTCCTCTGCGGTCATGCATCGCGCGGCGCACGCCAGTGCGTACACGACAGGATCGACTGCTGAGGTCGCCGGCAGTGGGCGACCTCGAAATGGGCGGCAGCCGATCAGGTCGCCCGGTCCGCGGAGCGCTTTGGTTCTTCGAATGTGGAGATCGGAATAGCCTGGTGGCACCCACAAGCCGTGCAGTCTGAGTGCTGAGACGCATCCGAGGACACCGCCCGCGCGCACTGCAGCCGCCACATCGGCGTTGTGAAGCCGCTCGGCGTACCAGGCGGATCGCAGTCGCTCCAGGTCGCCTGCGGCCTGCGCCCTCCTGATCGCCGCATCGTCCAGTCCCAGCGCCTTCAGTTCCGGTTTTCGATGTACGCCGAATTCGCCCATAATGCTTAGACGCTGCGCGCGCCGACCCGGTTCCACGACGCGCCGAGCGGCTGCGAAGTCTGTTGCGGCCGGGCCTGATCGGCAGCGCAAACTTCGTCCCCGTGAGACCGGCTGCCGGACATATTGCCCGACAGTGGGCGTCACGGGGACGAAGATTGCAGAGAGTTTGAAACGTTCGGGATTCAGCTCTTCGCCGAGCACTCCGCGCAGACGCCGAAGATCTCGACGGTGTGGGAGATGTCGGAGAAACCGTGCTCGGTGGCGACGGCGTCGGCCCAGCTCTCCACCTTGTCGGCCTTGATCTCCACGGTGGTGCCGCACGTGCGGCAGACCAGGTGGTGATGGTGATCGGTGGAGCAGTGGCGGTAGCGCGTCTCGCCGGAACCGTCCCAGATCGCGTCGATCTGGTTGCTCTCGGTCAGCGCTTGCAGGTTGCGGTACACGGTGGTCAGGCCGATGGACTCGCCGCGGTCGCGCAGGCGGTCGTGCAGTTGCTGCGCGGACAGGAAGTCCTTCGCGTCGGCGAGGAGGCTGGCGATCGCCGCGCGCTGCTTGGTGGACCGCTGCCCGACCACGGGCTTCTGTGCGGTCACGGCACGGCCGCCGTCTGATGCTCGGTGGCGTGAATGACGGCGTCGACGACGATGTGGGCCACGTGGTCGTCGGCGAGGGAGTACTCCACTTCGCGTCCCCGGCGACTGCCGAGCACCACGCCGCTCTTCTTCAACACGCTCAAGTGCTGGCTCACCTGCGGCTGGTTCAACTGGAGTTCGTCTACCAACTCGTGCACGCACATCGGACGGTCGCGCAGCGACATGACGATCGAGACCCGCGCCGGCGAAGCGAGCGCTCGCAGCAGGTCGCTGGCAGAACTGTGCGCCTGCCGATCGGCGATCAATGACGGTGACATCACCGCGTGGTCCATCGCTGCTCCTTCTCCCGAGATACCACCCCATCCTAAGGGAATTGGTTTTCATTTGCCTTCGTGCTGGACCGCCCGCGTACCGTGGAATCATGACCGGCATCGGTGCGAAGGCCCTGCGGACGCGATGGTTCGTCCGTTCGCCGATCCCGCTGTTCAAAGCGGGTCTGGGATTCCTCTTCGGCCGGCGACTCCTCCTGCTTCAGCACACCGGCAGGAAGTCGGGGGAGCCGCGCTATGTGGCGCTGGAGAAGGTCGACCGACCGGCGAAGGACCGCATCATCATCGCGTCGGGTTTCGGCGAGAAGGCGCAGTGGTATCGCAACCTGCAGACCGACCCGAACTGCCGAGTCTGGATCGGCTTCGACCGCGCCCGCCCGGCCACGGCGCGGACCTTGTCGAGGGAGGAGTCGGCGGAGGTCCTGCTCCGCTACCGGCACGACCACCCGAAGGCGTACGCCCAACTCGCCGGCGTGATCGAAGAGTCGACCGGGCTCGGGATCGACGACATCCCGTACGTCGAGCTCCAGCTCTCCTGATCCCAGCCTCTCCCGAGCTCGTTCGACGCGCCGCACACCACCGGCGCCGAACCGACTACCCTGTAGAACGACGTGCGCGACCACCGTCGCGCACTGCTCAACGTCCCAACCCCCTACGTCGTGGAGATCTGTAAACCGTGGCTGTCCAGTCCAATGTCGATGCTGTCGTCAACCTCGCCAAGCGGCGAGGCCTGGTGTACCCGTGCGGTGAGATCTACGGCGGTACCCGCTCCGCCTGGGACTACGGCCCCCTCGGCGTGGAGTTGAAGGACAACATCAAGCGTCAGTGGTGGCGCAGCATGGTCACCTCGCGCGACGACGTGGTGGGCCTGGACTCCTCGGTCATCCTGCCGCGCCGCGTGTGGGAGGCCTCCGGCCACGTCGAGGTCTTCACCGACCCGCTGGTCGAGTGCACCAACTGCCACAAGCGTCAGCGCCAGGACCACCTGCAGGAGGCCTACGCGCTGAAGAAGAAGATCGACGACCCGGACTCGGTGCAGATGTCGGACATCGTCTGCCCCGACTGCGGCACCAAGGGCCAGTGGACCGAACCCAAGGCGTTCTCGGGTCTCCTCAAGACCTTCCTCGGCCCGGTCGACGATCAGGAGGGCCTGCACTACCTCCGCCCGGAGACCGCGCAGGGCATCTTCGTCAACTTCAAGAACGTGCTGACCACCGCGCGTCGCAAGCCGCCGTTCGGCATCGCCCAGATCGGCAAGAGCTTCCGCAACGAGATCACGCCCGGCAACTTCATCTTCCGCACCCGCGAGTTCGAGCAGATGGAGATGGAGTTCTTCGTCAAGCCCGGCGAGGACGAGGAGTGGCACGAGTACTGGCTCGAGGCCCGCTACAACTGGTACGTCGATCTCGGCATCGACCCCGAGAACCTGCGCCGCTACGAGCACCCGGCCGAGAAGCTGTCGCACTACTCGAAGCGCACTGTCGATGTCGAGTACAAGTTCGGCTTCGGCGGCAACCCGTGGGGCGAGCTCGAGGGCGTCGCGAACCGCACCGACTACGACCTCAAGACGCACAGTGAGGCGTCGGGCGAGGACCTCATCTACTTCGATCAGGCCAGCGGTGAGAAGTACACGCCGTATGTGATCGAGCCCGCAGCCGGCCTCGGCCGGTCGATGATGGCCTTCCTCTGCGACGCCTACACCGAGGAGCAGGTGCCGAACGCCAAGGGCGGCACCGACACCCGCACCATGCTGAAGCTCGATCGCCGCCTCGCGCCGGTCAAGGCCGCGGTTCTGCCGCTCTCGCGCAACGAGAAGCTGTCGCCGAAGGCCCGCGACCTCGCCGCCGAGCTCCGCAAGCACTGGAACGTCGACTTCGATGACGCCCAGGGCATCGGCAAGCGCTACCGCCGCCAGGACGAGATCGGCACGCCGTTCTGCGTCACCGTCGACTTCGACACGCTCGACGACCAGGCCGTCACCATCCGTGAGCGCGACACCATGAGCCAGGAGCGCGTCGCCCTCGACAAGGTTGTCGAGTACCTCGGCGGCAAGCTGATCGGCTGCTGACCGCAACGACTCGAAACCCCCGCAACGGTTCGTCAGAACGGTTGCGGGGGTTCGTCGTCTGAGTGCTACCGCAGCGCGGCGACGATCCCTTCGCCGCCGTCCCACGACGCGATCAGGCGGGCGCTGCCGGAGACGGGGGAGCTGAGGTCGTCGCTGAAGGCGAGGGCCTGCGTCGCGGCGTCGCCCTCCACGCGGAGTCGGATCGGGTTGTCGCGCGGGACCACGGTGCCGTCGGCCATCCGGACCTCGAGGGACGCCTGCGGCTGCTCGCCGCGCAGCGCCCGGGTGTAGCAGTCGACGGCGACGGGGTCGGCGGCCGCCTCGTACACCCAGCGGTCGCCGAGGACCGAGTGCTTCATCGTCGCGATGAGGTACTCGTCGGCGCCCGGCAGCGGGGCCGCGCGATAGGTGACCGGGATGTGCAGCGGGCGACCGGCGCGCTCCACCAGCAGTCCCTCGACGCCCACTTCGCCGTCGGGGTCGTCGAACCGGTAGCCGCCGAGCATCTCGACCTCGCCGGCCTCGCCCCACGGGACGCTGTCGAGGTACTCGGTGACGAGTTCGAGTTTGGTCGGGGTGATCGTCGCCTGATGAAGCAGTGCCATGGGATGAGAGTCTACGACGCGGCCGCCCACCGAGGCTGATCTAATGGGCACCGAACCGCACCCGACACGCTCCACCGGAAGGACCGTCCGTGAATCCCAAACTCATCATGATCTTGAGCGGCGTGCTGATGATCATCGCCGCCGGAATGATGGTGGGCAAAGGAGAGTGGACGATGATGGCCGTCGTGCTGCCGATCTGGTTCGCGATCCTCGGCATCTGGTGGTACCGCGAACGCACCCGCGAGTAACCGGGCGGGATTCTCCTCGGCCGCGACCGCCGGATATGATGGCCCCGCCAGCGCACCCGATTCGTCGGGTAGGGAATCCGGTGGGAATCCGGGACTGACGCGCAGCGGTGAGAGCGACGCTCCGGGCACATGTCACTGGATTGCATCTGGGAAGACGTCCGACAGCGGTAGACCTCGAGTCCGAAGACCTGCTGGCTCGCGCGGGCCCAGAACCCCGCGGGATCGCAGACGAGCTTCGCGTTCTACAGCTCGCGGCCCGAAGGACACCATGCAGTACCACTCTCGCCGTGCGCTGATCGGCGCCGCGGCTCTCTCCAGTTCCATCGCCCTGCTCGTCGGCTGCGGATCGGCCGACGACCCGTCCACCACCCCGGCCGTCGCCGGCTACCCGGTATCGCTGGTCGACTGCGGCCAGACGGTCACCGTGGACGCGCCGCCCCGGCGCATCGTCTCCCTGAACCAGGGGACCACCGAAGCGCTGCTGTCGCTGGGACTCGGCGATCGGATGGCGGGCACCGCCACATGGACCGACCCGATCCTGCCGTCGCTCGCGGCCGAGAACGCGAAGGTCAAGCGCATCTCCGACGACTGGCCGTCGTTCGAGTCGGTGCTCGCCGAAGAGCCGGACCTGGTGACCGCCTCGTTCACGTCCACTTTCGACAAGGGCGGCACCGCGCCCCGCGCACGCTTCACCGAGCTCGGCGTCCCCACCTACCTAGCGCCCTCTGACTGTGAGGGGAAGCAGTCCGACACCGGCGGCGACGGGACCCGCACCTCCGCGTTCACGATGGACCTGGTCTACAAGGAGATCACGCAGCTCGGAGCCCTGACCGGAACCGCGGACCGTGCCGCCGAGGTCGTCGCCGGACTGAAGGAACGCATCAGGGCAGCGGCCGCCTCGACGCACGCGCAGGGCACCACTGTCCTGTACTGGTTCTCGGACTCGGAGTCGCCGTACATCGCGGGTTGCTGCGGTGCGCCCGGCGTCATCACCCGCGAGCTCGGCCTCACCAACGTCTTCGACGACACGCACGCCGAATGGCCGCAGATCAGTTGGGAGGAGGTCGCCGCCCGCAACCCGCAGGTCCTGGTGATCGGCGACCTGACGCGGGACATCCAGTCCGGTGAGTCGGCGCGCACGAAGATCGCGTTCCTGGAGTCCAACCCGGTCACCCGGGAAATGGATGCGGTGAAGAACAAGCGGTACATCATCGCGGCCGGCGCGGAGCTGAACCCGTCGCTGCGCACCGCCTACGGGGTCGAGAACGTGGCCGACGGGTTGACGAAGCTCGGTTTGAGCAAGTGACGGTGATCCGGACGCGGCCCGCCGCAGTCGCCGGGCTCTGGCTCGGCGGTCTGCTGCTGCTCTTGCTGTCGATCGGCTTCGCGATCACCATCGGGCCGTCGAGCCTGGGACTGTCGGACGTGGTGCGGTCGGTGCGGGCCGAGGTGTTCGGCGGCGATTCGGGGCTGTCGAAACTGCATGAGTCGATCATCTGGCGACTGCGCCTGCCGCAGTCGGTGCTGGCCGCCGTTTGCGGCGCCGGACTCGCGGTGTGCGGTGGCGTCCTGCAGTCGCTGCTGCGCAATCCACTCGCCGACCCGTTCGTCCTCGGAGTCTCGTCGGGAGCATCGGTGGGCGCGGTGTCGGTGATCCTCCTCGGCGTGGGTGCCGGTGTCATCGGCATGGCGGGCGGCGCCTTCCTCGGTGCGGTCGCCGCCTTCGCCGTGGTGCTGGTGCTGGCCCGGCTCGCGGGCGGCACCACCGATCGCGTCGTGCTCGCGGGCATCGCGGCCACCCAACTGTTCTCGGCGCTGACCTCGTTCATCGTGTACTCGTCGGCCGACGCCGAACAGACGCGCAGCGTGCTGTTCTGGTTGCTCGGCTCGCTGTCGTCGCCGTCGTGGACGGAGGTGGCCGTCTGCGGTGCGGCGACGGCGATCGGGCTCGTGGTGTGCGTCCTGACCGCGGGGGCGCTCGACGCGTTCTCGTTCGGGAACGACGCGGCCGCGGCCCTCGGCATCGACGTCACCCGCATCCGGCTGGTCCTGCTGACGGTCACCGCGCTGATGACGGCGGTCATCGTCAGCGTGTCCGGCGCGATCGGGTTCGTCGGCCTGGTGCTGCCGCACGCGGCCCGGGCGGTGGTCGGCGTGCGGCATCGGGTCATGATGCCGACGCTGGCGATCATGGGAGCGCTGTTCCTGGTGTGGGCGGATGTCGTGGGGCGCGTGGTGATCGCGCCGCGCGAACTCCCGATCGGCGTGATCACCGCGATCGTCGGCGTGCCGATGTTCGTGCTGGTCCTCATCAGGCAGGGGCGTCGATGAACCTGCAGGCGTGCGAGGTCGGCTGGGACCTGGGGCGACGGACCATCCTGTCGGGGGTGAACATCGACGTGGCGCCCGGTGAGATCGTCGGGCTGATCGGGCCGAACGGGTCGGGGAAGTCGTCGCTGCTGCGGCTCCTCGCCGGTCTGCGACGACCGACGCGGGGGACCGTGTCGCTCGACGGCGTCGCCATCGGTGCGCTGCCGCGGCGCGCCGTCGCACAACGCATCGCCGTCGTCGAACAGGCCGCGGTCACCGACCAGAACCCCACCGTTCTCGACGTGCTGGAACTGGGTCGGACGCCGCACCGGAGGTCGTGGAGCGCCGGATCCAGGCGGGACGCGGAGATCATCGGAGCCGTCTCCCGCGACACCGAGATCGAGAGTCTGCTCGACGCGCAGTACAACGCGTTGTCCGGCGGGGAACGACAGCGGGTGCAGATCGCGCGGGCCTTCGTGCAGGAACCGCGGGTCATGCTCCTCGACGAGCCGACCAATCACCTCGACATCAAGTATCAGCTGAGCCTGCTGGAACTGGTGTCCGCGCACGTCCGCCGGACCGACGCCTCGGCGGTCATCGCGCTGCACGACCTCAACCTCGCCGCCATGTTCTGCGACCGGGTCGTCGTCCTCGCCGACGGCCGGGTGATCGAGAACGGCACGCCCGACCGGACCATCACCGCGGAGACCGTCGACGCGGTGTTCGGGGTGCGGGCACGGATCGTGGAGGACGACGGCGTGTGGGTGCGGGTGGGGCGGCGTCAGCCCTGAGCCAGCTGCTTCTTCAGCGCCGCCACCTCGTCCTGCAGGGTGTGGATCTGATCGATGTACGGCTGCACGCGTTCGCGCACCTCCTCCTTCGTGTACTGCGGCACGATGCTGCGCCCGCAGTTCCAGTCGAAGGCCTCGATCTCGATCACCACGCTCCGCTCGCACTGCGCGGCGATCTGCCCGCCGTCCACCTGACGCAAGTGGTCGAGGAGATCGGGGTCGTCGGCGGCCTCGACGGTCGTCGCCCGGCCGAACGCCTTCATTCGACGACGGAGCGGGTAGTCGGCGACGAAGAGGGCGACGCGGTCGTCGTGGTTCATGTTGCCGACCGAGACGAACTGCTGGTTGCCGCGGAAATCGGCGAAGCCGAATCGGTTACCGCCGAGATGATGGACGAATCCGCGTGGGCCGCTGCGGTATTGCACGTACGGCCAGCCCGACGGCGTCACCGTCGACATGTGGAAGGCGAAGGCGGTGGTGAGCATTCGGATCTCCCGCTCGGTCACCTCCTGCGGTCCCTCGTCGGGAGAATCGATTCCCGCACCGTATCCGCGCGGGCCGCCCGAGTCGTATTCTCGGAGGAGAGAGGCGTCTCCGTAAACGATGTGCTGATACCGGGTTCCCACGGATTCCAGGGTAGTGAAAGCGCAGAACCCAAGGCTCGGTGGCGCTTTCGCGACGACGGTGATCACGCCGGAAATGTGACCTCCGCCAACCTCGCGCTGCAAACTAGAACAAGTTCTAATTCATGCGCTATCCTGCTCGTATGGAGAGATTGAGCGGCTTGGATGCGAGCTTTTTGTACTTGGAGTCCCCCTCGCAGCTGATGCACGTCTGCGCGGTGATGGTGTTGGATCCGGACACGATGCCGGGTGGATACTCGTATGCCACGCTGCGGTCGACGCTTGACGAGCGCGTGCGGAAGGTCCCGCAGTTCACCCGCAAGGTGCGCCGGGTTCCCCTGGACCTCGGCCACCCCGTCTGGGTACACGACGACCACTTCAGCGTCGACCACCATCTGCACCGCATGGCGCTGCCGCAGCCGGCCGGGCACGCCGAACTCATGGAGATGTGCGGACACCTCGCCGGACTGCCGATGGACCGCGGTCGCCCGCTGTGGGAGATGAACGTCATCGAGGGCTACCGCGACTCCGACGGTCGCGAGAAGCTCGTCGTCTTCACCAAGATGCATCACGCGACGGTCGACGGCGCGTCCGGTGCCAACCTCATCTCGTACCTCTGCAGCCTGGAGCCCGACGCTCCGCCGCTGGCGCTCGACGTCCTGGAGATGGACGGTCGCGACCCCGGTTCGCTGGAACTGTTCGGCCGCGGTGTTCTCAACACTCTCGCCCGGCCGCTGACCATCCCGAAGATGCTGGGGCCGTCGCTCGGACTCATCACCGAGACCATCGGACGCGCCCGCCACGGCACCGCGATGGCACCGCCGCTCACCGCGCCGCGGACGTCGTTCAACGGCACCATCACGGGCGACCGCGTCATCGCGACCGCAGACATGGATCTCGAGGACGTCAAGGCCGTGCGACGCGCCACCGGCGCCACCGTCAACGACATCGTCCTGTCGATCGCGGGCGGTGCCTTGCGCGAGTACCTCTCCGACCGCGACGAGCTGCCGGAGTCGTCGTTGCTGGCGACGGTGCCGGTGTCGGTGCGCGGGGAGTCCAAGCATGACGGCGGCGCCAATAAGGTCTCGGCGTTGTTCACCCACCTCGGCACCGACATCGCCGATCCGCTGGAGCGGCTCAAGGCGATGGCGGAGGAGAACAAGAACGCCAAGGAGCACCACAACGCGATCTCCGCGGACACCCTGCAGGACTGGGCCGAGTTCGCCGCGCCGCGCACCTTCGGTCTCGCCGTGCGTGCCTACGCCGGCATGCGGTTGGCCGAGAAGCATCCGGTGATCCACAACCTCGTCATCTCCAACGTGCCCGGCCCGCCCATCCCGCTGTACTTCGCGGGCGCCCGGATCGACGGCATGTACCCGCTGGGCCCCGTCTTCCACGGCGCAGGCCTCAACATCACGGTGCTGTCGAACAACGGCGTCATCCACGTCGGGATCATCGCCTGCGATCAGAGCGTTCGGAACCCCGACAAGCTGGTCGCCAAGTTCCCGAGCGAACTCGCGCACTTGAAGGCGGAAGTCGGGGCGTAAGCGCAGCCCCTCCACGGGGGTCGGGTAAGCGGACCCCCACGGGGACCGAGTAAGCGACGCCGCTCCATGCTGATCGAGTAAGCGCAGCGCATCGAGATCGCCGCGGGCTGGAACATCCAGTCCGCGGTGATCTCGCGTCTGAGGCGTCAGGCCTGCGTTCGGTCCTTCCACCGCGCGAGGACCTCGCTGCACGCCTGCGCCAGCACCGGCACGAACTTGTCGGCGTCCATCACGCAGCACGAGTGCCCCGCGTCCACCGTGTGCAGCGTGGCGCCGGGGATGCGCCGGGCCATCGCCATCTGGCGGGCGGGTGGGATCGCGCGGTCGTGCAGCGGCACGACGACGGCGGTCGGCACGTCGATCTGCCCGATCCACGGACGCGTGTGATGCCGACCGATGACGCCGACGGCCTTGCCGACGGCGATCGGGGAGGTGGAGCGGAACTCGCTGAGCGCCCACCGGTTGATGTCGACCGCGGGGTCCACCTGCGCCGCGTGCACCCGATCGGCGCGCTTGCGTGAGCCGAAGCCGGGGATCCGCGAGACGATGCTGTCCATCCCGTTGTGGAACGCGCGTTCGCTGGGGCGGCTCTGGAAGATGTCGGTGGACGCGCACAGCACCAGGCCGCCGACACGATCCGGATGCTGACGCCAGACACGTTGCGCCACCAGGGAACCCATCGAGAAGCCGGCGAACATCGCCTTCTCGATGCCGAGGACGTCGAGCAGGGCGACGGCGTCGTCGGCGCAGTCGCGGAGCGAGAACTCGTCGGACTTGATGCCGCGGCCGTGCCAGCGCTGGTCGAGCGTGATGACGCGGAACTTCTTCGCCAGGGTCGGGATGCTCGGGAACCACGTCAGCAGGCCCGTCGTGGTCAATGCGTGCAGAAGGACGATCGGCGGTGCGTCCGGCGTCGGACCCGGGGTGTCGGTGACGTAGGTGGTACCGCGGCCTGGGAGGTCCACCATGCGGCCGTCGGGGACGTCGACCTCCGGCAGTCGGATGCGCGACGGCAGCCTGGTGCCCAACTCGCTACGAACCTCAGTCATCGGTGACTCCTTTGCCCCGACCCCCGCCGGAAACTAGAACATGTTTCATTTGTCCTCACTATGCCACGAGATGCTTGCGTCGGCGCGATCGACTTGGGGATCGTGGCGCGATGTTGCGCACCACCGTGTCCGCTCTGTGGAGCTTCGATTGCGTCGCGGTAACGCATTCCGCCATCTGTTCAAATGACGACGCCGATAGTCGTAGTGTGAGGCGACCGACACAGCGGAGAAGGGGAGGGTTTCATGGATGTCACCATCGCGAGCGAGGTTCTCGCACGGTCGACGACGCTGACCAGCGTCGGCTGGATCGCGTACGTCGTGATCGGCGCCATTGCGGGATTCATCGCCGGGAAGATCGTGAAGGGCAGCGGTTCCGGCTTCTTCATGAACATCGTCATCGGCATCATCGGCGCCTTCCTCGGCGGGTTCATCTTGAGCTTCTGGTTCAACACTGCGGAGGGCGGCTGGTGGTTCACGCTGTTCACCGCGATCCTCGGTTCGGTGATCCTGCTGTGGATCGTCGGGAAGGTGAAGGGCAAATCCTCCGGTAATTGATGCTGGGGGAATTCGAAGGCGGCGGATCTCTGACGTAAGAGCAGAGGTCCGTCGCCGCTTTCGTGCCTCCGTCTCGGTGGAGTCGGTCGGCGTGTCGGTCTCAGGTTGGTCTCAGAAAGTGGTAACGCGCGAATCTCCAGACATACTCATACAAAACAACAGCAACAACTGTCACTTCAGTATGTCTATACCCGGAGGTTGTCTTGACCGGCAAGATTCGTCTCGCACTCGCATCCGTCGTCGCATCGGCCGCCCTGCTCGGCGGCGCGGTCGCACCGGCCGCCCAGGCCGCGCCCGCGGCTCCGACCGGTCAGGCGCTCGCCGCGAAGACCGCACTCGACAACATTAAGCCGACTGACGCAGCCGGCGTCATCGACGGCATCGCCGCAGCGAACGCGCTGTTGGAGAAACTGAAGATCACACCCTTCACGCCGACTCTCGGCGCGTGCACCGACTTCACCCTGGCGCCGGCCCTCGGGGGCGCGATGCCCGGTCCGAACACACCGCTGGTCGGCGATGTGACCATCGGTGGGATTGATCTGAATGCCGTGAAGAAGGGTGAGGTCCTCTACGGCTTCGTTCCGGTCGGCACCTTCGACGACACCGGCAGCAAGTCGGGCATGCAGGTGGCGTGGTTCAACGTCAACACCTTCCAAGGCAACATCGGTGAGCCGATGGACGGTCTCGCCGACACTCTGGTCAAGGCATTGACCAAGCGGATCGAGGAAGCGAAGATCCCGCTCCTCTCGGGACCGCTGGCGAAGGCAGCAGCCGAGAAGGCGCTGAAGCCGGTTCTCGATGCGCTCCCGTCGAACGGCGTCCGCGGTGGCCTGGTCGAGACCGGTTCCGGCACAGTTCTTTCCGCCATCTACGGCACCATCAAGAAGGGTGACGCCACCTGCTTCTTCTTCCCGTCGCTGGGTATCGCCACGACCAAGTAGCAGGCCTGAGGGACCCCGATTGGCCACCGTAGTTACCGGCTAGTAGAGTGTCTCGCCGGAGTAAACCTCCACTGTGCTTTCGGCCCCCGTTCGTGATCCGAGCGGGGGCCGAAGCCGTCTCTTCCGCACGCGCGATGGCCGTCGCTGCGGCCTCCTGATTGAAATTCCGATCACGACCAGGCATTTCAGGTGGGTCTGCCACGCCTGATGAGGCATAGTTGTGGACAGAGTTCGTCGCGCGGGCAAGGGGTTCGCGATGTGGGCGTGCTTGTAGAGAGAGAGTTTGTGGTGGCTGTCAGCGGCAAGGTTGTGCATTTCGATACCAACCGTGGTTTCGGATTCCTCGCGCCCTCGGAGGGCGGAGACGACGTCTTCCTGCACATCAACGACGTGGGTATCGACGAGAGCCTGCTCCGTCCGGGTGCCGAGGTCGAGTTCGAGGTGGAGGACACCGATCGGGGTTCCAAGGCCCTCAACGTCAAGGTGACCAAGGAGGCTCCGGAGGGCGAGTCGCCCGCCGCGGAGCGCGCGCATCGTCGCGACGACAGCCGCGGCCGCTTCGGCGACCGCCACGATCGTCACGACCGCCGCGACGATCGTCGTCGTGACGACCGCCGTGACGACCGCGGCCCGCGTCGCCCGCGCAGCGGCGGCCGCCTCTCGAACGAGATCACCGAACTCCTGCTCGACGCGGCCCCCGATCTGACCGCACGTCAGATCCTCGCGGTTCGCGCCGGCATCCTCGACCTCGCGTCGCAGCGCGGTTGGTCCGAATAGTTGACCGACTCCGATCGAGCCGCGGGCGACCCCGCGGTGGCGATGTACGACGCCCACGACACCGAACGGATGGTCGTCGAAGGGCAGAAGCTCGCCACCCGGGACAACCCGGAGGCCGATCACCGCAGTGACTTCTCCCGCGACCGCGCGCGTGTTCTGCACAGTGCGGCGCTCCGGAGGCTCGCTGACAAGACGCAGGTCGTCGGCCCCCGCGAGGGCGACAACCCGCGCACGCGTTTGACCCATTCGCTGGAAGTGGGCCAGATCGGTCGCGGCATCGCGATCGGTCTGGGCTGCGACCCCGACCTCGTCGAACTGGCGGGCCTGGCCCACGACATCGGGCACCCGCCGTACGGGCACAACGGGGAGCGCGCCCTGGAAGAGGTGGCGCGTGAGCACGGCGGATTCGAGGGCAACGCCCAGAACCTGCGCATCCTGACCTCGCTGGAACCGAAGATCCTCCATGCCGACGGCACCAGCGCCGGACTCAACCTGACCCGGGCCTCGCTCGACGCGACGCTGAAGTACCCGTGGTCGCGCAAGGCGCCCGGCACCAAGTACGGCGCCTACATCGAGGACGAGCCCGCGCTCGCGTGGGTGCGCGACGGCGCTCCCGAGGGGAAGCGGCCGCTGGAGACGCAGGTGATGGACTGGTCCGACGACGTCGCCTACTCCGTCCACGATCTGGAGGACGGTGTCATCGGTGGTCGAATCGATCTGCGGCAGCTGTCGTCGCCCGATGATCAACGAGCCCTCGCCGAACTCGGCATGCACTATTTCAGTGGCTTGACGTCCGAACCACTCGTCGACGCCGCCCAGCGTCTCTCGGCGATGGAGATCTTCGCGTCGCTCGGGGCGTTCGACGGCTCGCTCGACGCACACGTGCGGCTCAAGCGACTGACCAGCGAGCTGATCGGCCGGTTCGCGACCACCGCCGTCACCCATACCCGCGCTGTCGAAGGGCAACGACCGCTCCGTCGCTACGACGCCGACCTGTCGGTGCCCGACGACGTCGCCGCGGAAGTCGCCGTGTTGAAGACCCTCGCCCTGCGCTTCATCTTCTCCGACTCCCGCCACCGCGCCAAGCAGGACCGCCAGCGCGAGCGCATCCATCGCGTCGCCGAGATGCTCCTGGTCACCGCGCCGGGCGGGCTGGATCACATGTTCGCCGTCCGCTGGAAGCAGGCGACCGACGACGATGAGCGCATGCGCGTCGTCGTCGACCAGATCGCGTCGATGACCGAGGGGCGGCTGGAACGGCTCGACCGTTCCGGCGCCGACGTGCAGGCGACGCTGGGCTGACGAGGTCTATCGCTCGAACGATCGATACGAGGTCGTCGGTGCGAAGATTCTCCGGCGACGAACCCGTTTCAATCCTCGCCCGCCCCGTACGATCCGGCTCCGACGGCTGTGCCCGCGCCGAAGAATCGCATCGTGACGGTCATCGGCTGGGTGCTGCTGGCCTTCGGTGCGATCGGTGCGATCGCATCGATCCCCGCGGGAAGCGGCTTCGGTGGCGTCCTGATCGGACTGGCCTTCGCGTTCGCCGGGGCTGCAATCGTCTGGCGGTTCCTGACCTGGAAGATCGCGACACCGATCGCCGTGGTGCTGCTCTTCATCGGCGGCGCACTGTCACCGAAGCCCGCAGAGGAGCCGGTCGACAAGGTCACTCCGCTGCTCGCCACGACGGCGTCCACCTCGCAGCCGACAACCTCGACCACGACGTCGTCGAAGCGTCCCACCACGTCGAAGAGCACGACGACGTCCAAGCCCACGTCGACCACCACTCACACGGCGACGGTGACGAAGACCGTCGACGTCACAACCACGGGGCGTCCGGCGCCTGCGCCGCGCACGACGCACACTCCGCGCCCGGCCCCCGTGTACGAGACGCCGACCCCCGAGTACACGCCGCCCGCGTACACGCCTCCAGCGAACCCTGGTTCCAACGGTCGCACCGGTGCCATCTGCAACGATGGGACGCACGACTCACGGACTGGGCGAGGAGCGTGCTCGGGTCACAACGGCGTCGCGACCTGGTTGTACTGAGTCGACTGGATTTGCGTATGAAATCGTCGCTGGGAGGTACGAATCCATACGCAAGTCTTCGCGGGTCCCTATAGTCGGGGCACGCGCCCGCCTCGGGGGAAGGACACAGACATGGCTGAGTCGGAATCGATCAAGGAATACCCGGTGCCGGGCATCGTCGTCACGTGGGAGGCGACGCGCTGCCAGCACGCGCGCGAATGCGTCATGGGGCTGCCGGGCGTCTTCGACCCGAAGAAGCGGCCGTGGATCACTCCGGAAGAGGCGAGCGTCGAGGACCTCGTGACGGTGATCGACCGGTGCCCGAGCTATGCGCTCAGCTACCGCACCGACGACGGTCGCACGCGGACCGCGCCGAACTGACTTACCGTCCGTCGAGGACGCCGGTCCGCAGCTGGACGCCGCGGATCGCGGCCGACGCGACGGCCATCAGCGCCAGCACGATCATCGGCGCCACGATGCCGAACGACGGCGCCAGACCGCGGAGGACCAGCGGCAGCCCGAAGCCCAGATACGTTCCAACGTAGAACACGCCGATCGCCAGGCCGCGCTTCGCGGCGGGAGCATAGGTCTCGACGTCGAGCAGACCCTCGCGGAGGCAGAGGCCGTAGCCGCTGCCGAGCAGCACCGACGCGACGATGAACTGCAGCGGGCTCGGATCCGAACCGGCGACGGCCATCGTGATCAGCCCGGCGGCCACCAGGAGCGCGCCGCCGATACCGGCTCGCGGTCCCCACATGCTGCGGCGTGCGATCACCTGCGTCACCACACCCGACCCCAGCGACAGGACCGCGGCGACACCCGGCACCCACGGGCCGCTGAAGGCGGTCATCCGACCGGCCATCGTCACGATCGACAGGGTGATCGCCGAGAACACCCACAGCGACATCGGGATGCCGGTCCACAGGGCGCGAGCCAGGCTCCGGACGGTGCCGGAGTCGACGAGATGGTCGTCGTGCGTCACCGTGCGGCGGACGTTCGGGACGGTGAGCCCCGCGGCGACAGCCAACAGCGACATCACCACGGTCACGGTGAACGGCGCGAGGACCGCGACGCTGTCGGTGAACTGCGCGATCAACCCGGAGGCCAGCGGACCCGCCGCGAAACCGGACGTCAACACGGCGCCCGCGAACACGGTGCCGCGCTTGCCGCCCAGATCGGCGCACCACGCGGTGCCGGCACTGACGGCCAGACCGACGCCGAGACCGACGGCGAACCGCCCCACCAGCACGCCGGGCTCGGTGTGCCAGACCAGCATCAGCAGGTTGCCGAAGGCGGCACCCGCCGCGCCGGGTAGAACGATCGGCTTGCGACCGACGCGGTCGGAGATCCCGCCGCCCGTCAACAATCCGGGAAGCAGGCCGACGGCGTAGATCCCGAACGCGGCTTCGAGGGCGGCGTCGCTGATGCCGTTGCGGTCGTGCAGGACGGGCATCATCGCGACGAAGTGATTCGTCGCCCAGCCGACCGTGAACAGGACCGTGAGGACGATCCAGAGATGTCGGCGGTCCGTCGCGGTGGTCATCGAGTCCTCGGGTCGGCTGAGCGGTTGCTTACTCAGTGTCGCACCGAGGCGACGGCGGCGTTGTGCGTGGGCCGTCAGCGACCGTGCGGCGGCCGACTCGGCGGCGGAACGTCATACGGACGACCGGGGGTCGGGTACGGGCTCTGCTGGTATGGATACTGCTGGTACGGGTTCTGGGCAGGCGGGGGAGTCGGCGCCGGGCGACCGTAGCGCGGGTCCTGCGCCGGCTGTCCGGGCGGCGGGCCCTGTCGAGGCTGAGCGGGTCGCGGCACGGCCTGCTGCGCCGGCGGGTACGGGGCCTGCGGGTACTGGGTCTGCGGGTATTGGGATGGCGGGTACTGGGCCTGCTGCGCGGGCCGGTACTGTGGAGCAGCGGGCGCGGCGGCATTCTGAACGACCGGAGAGGCTGGCGTCTGCTGCGGCACACCGGGATACTCCGCCAGGTGCCTCGCCTTCTCCTGCTGCAGTTGTTCCTGCCGCGGATCCCGCTTCGCCCCGCGGACCTCGGTGACGCCGACCCAGGTCCCGCCGATCAGCAGCAACAACCCGCCGCCGATGCTCGACCAGCCGATGGTGCGATTGTGGCTGCGCTGCTCGTCGTACGTTCGGGTCTTGGAACCACCGCGGCCACGACGACCCGACTTGGTGGTGGTGCACGTGTCACCCGGCGACATCACCTTGCTGCTGCACGTCACATCCGAAGAGCTCACCTCCTGCACGCCGAAGATGAGTATTCCCGTCCCCAAGATCAGCCCGATCAGGATGTAGCCGATTCCCTTTACCTTCTTCATCAATGCGGACTGTATCGGAGAAAACCGCTGGTTACGTACTCGGAGAGTCGAGCCCTCGATCGGCTGAATGACCGCGGGAGTCGATCAAGGGCGGGGCGTCGGCCCGCGTCCTCAACTCAGCAATCCGCGGACGTCGTCGGCGGTGATCGCGCCGGAGAAGGCGGCACCGTCGTCGATCAGGGCGTCGAAGAGTTGCCGCTTGCGGTTCTGCAGATCGATGACCTTCTCCTCGATGGTGCCCGACGACACCATCCGGTACACGCTGACGGCGCGGTGCTGGCCGATGCGGTGCGCGCGGTCGACCGCCTGGTTCTCGGCGGCCGGATTCCACCACGGGTCGGTCATGAAGCAGTAGTCGGCGGCGGTCAGGTTGAGACCGAAGCCGCCGGCCTTCAAGCTGATCAGGAACACGCGGGTGGTGCCGTCTGTGAACTGCCCGATCTGCGCACCGCGCTTGCCGATCGGCGTGGAGCCGTCCAAGTAGCTGTAGGCGATCCTCTGGTCGTCGAGCGCCTTCGCCACCAACTTCAGGAAGCCGGTGAAGCTGCTGAACACCAGGGCGCTGTGCCCCTCGTCGATCAGGACGGGCAACTGCTCGGACAGGTACTCGATCTTCGCGGCCTTCACCGCGTCGTGCTCGTGATCGACGAGCCCGGGGTGCAGGCTCAACTGCCGCAGCCGGGTCAGTGCGCGAAGCACCTGGATGCGGTTGCCGTCGAAGTCGTCGAGCAGACCGAGGAGCTGCTGGCGGTCGCGCGCCAGATAGGTGTCGTAGATCTTGCGGTGCTTCGGCTCCAACTCGATCGGCAGCAGCTGCTCCTGCTTCTCGGGCAGGTCGACGAGGACCTGCCCCTTGGTGCGGCGCAGCATGATCGGGCGCAGGCGACGGCGCAGGACCTCCAGCCGTTCGGGCGCCTGACCGCTCTCGATCGGCTCCGCGAAATGGTCCTTGAACAGCTTCGGCGAGCTGTACAGGCCCGGCGCCACCACCGACACCAGCGACCACAGCTCCATCACCCGGTTCTCCATCGGGGTGCCGGTGATCGCGAGCTTGAACGGAGCGTCGAGCCGTCGTGCGGCCTGATACGTCTTCGAATTGTGGTTCTTCAGGAACTGCGCCTCGTCGAAGACGATGCCCGCCCAGTCGACGGCCGCGAAGGCGTCGTAGTCGATCCGCATCAGCGCGTACGAGGTGATGACGATCTGCGCGTCGTTGGCGCGTTCGGACAGTTTGGAGCCCATCCGCTTCTCGGTGGCCGACGCCGTGACGACGTTCAGGCCGGGCGTGAACCGCTTGGCCTCGGCCGCCCAGTTGGCGGTGACGCTGGTGGGTGCCACGACCAGGAAGCGGGCGTTCGGGGTGGCGTCGACGGTCCGCTGCATCAGTGCGAGCGTCTGGACGGTCTTGCCCAGACCCATGTCGTCGGCGAGGACGCCGCCGAGTCCGTTGTCCCACAGGAAGCTGAGCCAGTCGAGGCCGTCCTGCTGATACGGACGCAGGTCGGCGTGCAGACCCTCCGGCGGGACGACGGGGTGCGGCGGCTTCGCGGCCGCCAACTGCGCGATCCGCGCGCGCCACTCCTTGAGTTGCTCGTCGACCACGCCGAGCTCCAGCAGCTCGTCCCACAGGGAAGCGTTCAGGGTGTGCGTCTGGACGCGGTCGCCGTCGAGCTCACCGAGTTCGCGGGCCTCCTCCAGGCGGTCGCGGAGGGTCTGCAACTGGGCGATCTCGAGCGAGAAGTAGGTGCCGTCGTCGAGCACCATGTGCGTTTCACCGGAGGCGAGCGCGGAGATGATGGTGGTGATCGGGATCTTGTGGCCGTCGACGTCGAGGGTCACCTGGAGGTCGAACCAGTCGCTCTGCGCGTCGCCGGCGAAGCTCAGGACCGGCGGGGCCTGCGCGGGCCGGTAGTCGGGCGGGGTGCCTTCGAGTTCGACGCGGACGCGGCCCAGCTCGGTGATCTTCGGGAGCGTCTCGGCGCAGAGGATGGCGACCTCGAGCTCCGACAGCGGGGCGGTGATGGTCCGGTACTCGGGGATCGACTTGAATGCGTCGGGCACGGTGCAGCGCCCGCGGAGCTGCCGCAGGACCGAGTACATGCGGTTGAAACGGCGGTAGTCGGCGCGGAAGCTGGGCAGCTGCTTTTCCAAGCGAGCGGCCGCGGTCTCGACCCAGCGGTGACTGCTGCGCGCCACCATCTCCAGTTCGGGAGCCACCGAATCCCACATCGCCTGCTCGGTCCGCGCGGTGCGGAACCGGCCCGACAGCGGCCCCTGCGCCGGGAACTCGTGGAGCTCGCCGTCGGACTCGTAGCCGATGGACCACGCCGCCGCGGGCGCGTCGCCGGTCCGGATCCGCAGGATCGGGAACGGGCCGGTCAGCGACGAGGACGGGAAGGCGTCGGGGTCGACGACGATCGACCGGTCGGCGGTGATGGTCGGGAGGGCGGCCTGGAAGTCGGACAGCTCGTCGTCGCTCACCTCGAGGGGGACGCCGCTGACCAGCAGCATGGACTCGGTGGTCGTCAGGTGCGGGATGCGGCCCACGTAGAGGTCGTCGCCCACCTCCTGCGCTACGCCGTGGGCGCGCGGTCGCCCGATGGGGAACAGGGAACGTCGTGCGGCTTCCGGCAGCGGATCGCCATCGACCAGGACTTCCAGCGAGACGTGCACGCCTGCGCTCTGCCCGGACACGTGGAGTCGGGTGCTGAGGTGGTCGCCGTAGATCACGCGGCTGTGCTTGGCGGTGTTGCCGTTGAGAAAGGCGACGCCGGCGTCGTGCGCGTCGTCGAGCAGGTCCCAGACCTTCGGGGTGGCCAGGAGCAGCGACATGTCGTCGCGGACCGATGCGCTCGGGGTGTTGACGGCGAGGGAGGTGCCGAGGCGGGTGAGGACGTCGAGCGCCGCGGCGGGGTGGCGGTCGGCGACGGCACCGGACACCAGGTTCTTCCACATGAGGCGGGTCTTGACCCAGCGGCCCTGCTCGTTGACGGTGAGCGGGCGGATCGTGAGGTCGTCGGCGCCGCGACGGTTGCGGTGGATCGAGAACTGCAGTCCCAGTTGGAGTTCGGGCCCGTCGGGCTTCGCGGCCGCGGGCGCGGCGGACCTGGTGATCTCGTCCACCAGGGTTCGCCACCGCGACAGCGTCAGGGGAGAGGCCTCCTGCTTGGCCGGGGCCTCGGGATCACCGCCGCCGGTCGCCGCCATCACGAGGGCCGCGCAGTGCTTGCAACGGATCGCGACCGGGCAGGTGCAGCTGGCGGAGACGTGCTTGGTCTTCATGTCGACACGGACGCGGCAGTTGTACCGTTGCGCGCCCGACCCGCGGGAGACGCCCTTCAGCGTCGTGCCGTCCCACTCGATGTCCAGAATCATCCCCGTGGCGGCGTACGGCCGCGCGCGTTGCAGGGTCCGCGAGTCGAAGACGGCGAGTATCGCGTCTACCTGATCGGCGGTCCAGTCGGGGGTGGTCATCTCCTCCAGGGTAGTCGCGTCGGTGCGGTCGCCGCTTTTGCGGCGGTGACCGTCGATTGCTGGGAGGCGTCGCTGGGAGGTGGAATGCCTGGTCAATTGGGTGATCGAGACCGGTTTCGAAAAAACAGTCGAGCGCGCTTGTTTTTCGACTACGGTCGGCAGTGTTCCCACGAGAGCCACCGCTAGGAGATGTCCGATGTCCGGAATGCGCCCCGACCTGTCCGGAGTCGATCCGCTGACCGTCAACCTCACCCACCGCGTCTGCATCGGCGACCTGCTGACGCGCAGCGCCGCGCACTACGGGGAGCGCATCGCGCTGGTCGACGGTGCCGACGAGGTCTCCTACGTCGAGCTGAACGCTCGCGCCAACGCGCTCGCCCGCGGACTTCTGGACCGCGGCTACCAGCGCGGCGATGCCGTCGCGATCCAGATGCAGAACAGCTGGCAGTTCGTGGCGAGCTTCTTCGCCCTGGCCAAGATCGGCGTCGTCGCCATGCCCGTCAACCTGCTGCTGTCGGCGTCGGACATCGCCTACCAGCTCGACGACAGCGGCGTCCGCGCTGTCATCACCGAGGACGTGTTCCTCGGCGTCCTCGGGCCGGCAATCGCGCAGGCCGAGGGTCCCAGCGTCACCGAGGTGATCGTCTCTGGCACCGCACCCGCCGATGTCTCGGGTGTCGCGGCCGTCGCCTACGATGACGTGTTCGCTGCCGACCGGTCGTCGGTCGAGGTGATCGTGGAGGACCGCGACATCGTCCACTGCCTCTACACCTCCGGCACCACGTCGCGCCCGAAGGGCGTCGTCACCTCCCACGTGGCCGTGCAGGTCTCGGCGCTCAGCTCCGCGCTCGGACTCGGCCTCCGACCGGATACCGAGCCCGCCGTCCAGCCGATCGTCCTGCCGCTGTTCCACGTCACCGCGCTCGACGCCCTGCTGCTGCCGTCGCTGACCGTCGGCGCGACCGTCGTCCTGCTCCGCGGCTTCGATCCCGCCGCACTCGCGAACGTGTTCACCGAGCGGGCCGTCACACACCTGACCATGCTGCCGATGATGTGGGGTGCGCTCCTGCAGCAGCCGGCCCTCGCCGACGGCGACACCGACAGCCTCATCACCGGCCTGTACGCGATGGCACCCATGCCGGCCGAACTGCTGACCGCGCTCCGCGCCCGTTTCCCGAAGGCCGCGCTCATCCTCGGCTCCGGCCAGACCGAGACCACCCCGGCGTCCGAACTCCAGTGGTCCGGTCACCAGGGCGTCAAGGACAACTCGTGGGGACCGGCCACCGTCAGCACCGATATCGCCATCATGGGCGGCGACGGCACCCTCCTGCCGACCGGCGAAGTCGGTGAGATCGTTTACCGGGCACCGCAACTCATGGAGGGCTACTGGAACAACGCCGCCGCCAATACCGAGGCCTTCGCGCACGGTTGGTTCCACGGCGGCGACATCGGCTACCTCGACGACGAGGCCGTCGTCTGGTTCACCGACCGCGCCAAGGACATCATCAAGACCGGCGGCGAGAACGTCTCCTCGGTCGAGGTGGAGCGCGTGCTGCTCGGACACGAGGCGGTCAGCGAGGTTGCGGTGGTCGGTCTTCCCGACGACCATTGGGGCGAGGTGGTGACCGCGTTCGTCGTCGCGACCGACGGCGTCGACGGCGAGACCATCCAGGCCTGGGCACGCGAACGGCTCGCGGGTTTCAAGGCGCCCAAGAGCGTCGTCGTGGTCGACGCCCTCCCCAAGACCGCCACCGGGAAGATCCAGAAGAACGTGGTGCGGCAGCAGCCGCGGTGATCGGGGACAGGCGACGGCATCGAGGTTGCTGATTTCAGGTTGGTCGAGTCCGCCGATGCGAGCTTGCGAGCAACGTCGGGTATCGAAGCCACCGGGTCCCGGGCTGGGTCCACAGCAACCTCCCAGCCACCGCGGAGCCTTCTGTCCGGTTCGTCGGTGAGGATCGAATCCAGCAACCCGCACCCGACAGCACAAGGACGTGCCATGCCAGGATTCCCGATACCCACACCGACCCCGCAGGGGCCGACCTACGAGGGGCGGCGACTGCATCACCCGGACGACGACATCGTCGACCAGGGCGCCGCGTTCGACATCCAGACCCTCCTGACTCGCCGCCGCATGCTCGGCGTCCTCGGCATCGGCGCCGGGACGGCGCTGCTCGCGGCGTGCGGCGCCGGATCGTCCGACGGCGGCGCCTCCAGCACGGCCGCGTCGACCGCCGCGCAGACCGGAGACCTCGCCGAGATCCCCGACGAGACCGCCGGTCCCTATCCGGGCGACGGCTCCAACGGACCCGACGTCCTCACCCGGTCGGGCATCGTCCGGCGCGACATCACTAAGAGTCTCGGCGGCGGTGCCGCCGTCGCCGGTGTCCCGCTGACCGTGGCCCTGCAACTGACCGGCATCGCGAAGAACGCGCCCTACAAGGGCGCCGCCGTCTACATCTGGCACTGCGACGCCAAGGGGCGGTACTCGATGTACTCCAGCGGCGTCGAGAACGAGTCGTTCCTCCGCGGGGTCCAGGTCGCGGACGCGAACGGATCGGTGACCTTCACCTCCATCGTCCCCGGCTGCTACCAGGGACGATGGCCGCACATCCACTTCGAGGTCTATCCCGCCGTCGGCGACATCACCGACCACACCAAGGCTGTCGCCACCTCGCAGCTCGCACTCCCGAAGGACATCTGCGACACCGTCTATCGGCTCTCGGACTACGCCGGGTCGGCGGCGAACCTGGCGGGGGTCTCGCTGACCTCCGACACGGTGTTCTCCGACGACGGCGCCAAGAACCAGCTGGCGACCGTCACCGGGTCGGCCGGTGCCGGCTACACCGCGACGCTGCGCGTGGGCGTCGACACGCGGACCACGCCGACCGCCGGTTCGATGCCTGGGCCGGGCACCGGAGGCCCGCCGCCCGGCATGCCGCCGCGGTGATGCCGGTCTGTGAACGAGATGCGTCGGCCTTTGTGCTGGCGTGCGTCGGCCGGGTAGTGCAAAAATCAGTCCTCTCAGCGTCCTCCGAGGGAAGATCGGGCTGTTGCAGTTTGATTTACGAGATTTGTCAGTAAATCTGCACGGAATATGACTCTGACCTGCGATAATGGTGGCGTGGCGAAGGATTATCGGGCGGTCGACCGCGATCAGCAGTTTCTGTTGCCTCCGAGCATGCGGGAGTGGTTACCGGCCGAGGATCCGGTGTGGTTGGTGATCTCGCTGGTCGAGCGCTTGGATACCTCGGGGCTGCATGCGTTGCGCAAGACCGGTGGGGTCGGGCGCCGCGGTTATGACCCGGACATGCTGCTGACATTGCTGATCTGGGGGTGGGCGCACGGGGAACGTTCGTCGCGGACGTTGGAGCGCCTGTGCCATCGGGACATCGCCTTCCGGGTCATTTGTGGTGGCGATCCGCCCGATCACGCGACGATCGCGCGGTTCCGGGCGCAGGCCTCACCGGTGGTGCCGGCCCTGTTCACGCAGGTGCTGGCCGCGTGCGCTCAGCTCGGGATGGGCAAGGTCGGCGTGGTCGCCGTGGACGGGGTCAAAATCGCCTCCAACGCCTCGATGTCGAAGAACCGCACCGAGAAATCGTTGGTGAAGGCCCGCGAGGCAGAGTTGGCCGCGTTGCGGGACAAGCTCGCAGAAACCGCTCGCGAGGCTGATGCCGAGCATGCGGCCAACGACGCCGACGACGATGATGACCAGTCCGTTCCCGACGAGCTGCTCAAATCTGATCGCCTCACACGCATCGATGCAGCCTTGGAGCATGTTCGGGCGTTGAACAAGGCGGCCGAAGACAAGCAGTCCACACCGATCGATTTCGACGCTCTCGAAGCCAAGCGGGCCGGCGAGGACGCCGAGCGGGCCGAATTCGTGGCGCAATGGAAACAGGACTGGGCCAACGGTTCTCGCCGTGGCGGTGTTCCGCCGATCGAGATGCGCATCGCAGTCGCCGAAGCCGGCGTGCAGAAGGCGCGTGATCGGCAACAGGCCAAGATCGACCGTCACGCCGCCAGTGGGCTGGGTCGTCCGCCGGTGCCGGTCGAGGACACCAAGAGGGTTCGCGATGCCCACGATCGCCTCGCCAAGGCGCACGCGAAAACGCAGGCCTGGCAGGCCAAGCAGGATGCTGAACGCCAGAAACAGCGCGAGTACAAACGGCGGATCTTGACCAATCGTGCGACAGGTAGACCGCATCGCGCCACCACTGACAACCTCGGCAACATCACCGACCCGCAGTCGCGGCCGATGCCGTTGCGAGGCGGCGGTTGGGTACAGGGCTACAACTGCCAGGCCGTCACCACCGCCGACGGTCTGATCATCGCCACCAGCGTCGGCGACGGTCCGATCGATGCACCCACGTTCATTCCGATGATGGGCAAAGCCGTCGAGGCCGCCGCGATCCTGGCCGCCCATCGGCCGCCCGGGCCTGAGTCCGGCCCTGCTCAGATCGGGACCCTGCTCGCCGATGCGGGCTATCTCTCCGAAGACAACATCACTGCGGCCGGCCCTCAGCGGTTGATCGCCACCGCGAAATCACACAAGCTGCCACGCGACACGAGCAAGTTGAGTCCGCCTGCCGGGGATGCTCCTCCGATCGAGAAGATGACCTACGAATTGGCCACTGAGGAGGGGCGAGCGTTGTACTCCCAGCGCAGTCACATCGCCGAAACACCGTTCGGGCACGCCAAGCACAATCTGCGGTTCCGTCGATTCACCAGTCGTGGAATCGACCGGGCCGCTTCGGAATTCGCGTTCCACGCTCTGGTCAACAACATCCACAAGGCCATCACCGGAGGCCACCTGGCCAACGCCTGAGAGGGCGAATGCAAGGACCAGCCCCTCCCGACGACCGAGTATCCAGTCGGCCGACGAGAGGAACGCGATTGTCAATTCCGAAACTGCAACAGCCCGAGATTGCCGTCGGAGGACGCTGAGACGCCTGATTTCAGCGGTAGGTGCTTGAAGACTCGTCGGGACAGACGCGCGGTCCGCCTACTTCTCGTCGTGCATCTCCCAGAACCGGGCGCGCAGACGGTAGCGGACGCTTTCGTCGACCGTGTAGCGGTCCAGCGCCTCGGACGCATCGAGCAGCAGCGCGCGGTCGATGTCCGGTGGGATCGACGGCCGCGCTTGCTTGAGCTGCTGCAACTGCTCGGGCGTCGCGCTCTCGCGGAAGGCGACGAGGACGCGGTCGACGACGCCGTCGATCGTGGCGTCGTCCTCGGCGAGGTCGTACTCGGGCATCACATGGCTCACCGAACCGGTGGTCGAGCTGTACGCGAGGACTCCCGACGGCTGCGGTGCGGCCGGAGCGTTGCGAGCAGCGGCGGCGGCAGCGGCGACATCGAGCGGGGTTCGTGCGGCCGGCTTCTGTGGAATCGGGCCGGGCTTCGCAGTGACCGGCTCCTCGGGAGGCGGGGCGGTCTGCCGCTCCACCTTCAGTACGGCCTTGTCGATCGCGGTGCCGTCGATGGTGTGCAGGTCGTCGGCGGCGCGGAGCAGGTGGCGGCTCACGCCGTGCGACTTCCCGCCCGTCGCGGGCACCGCCAGCACCACCACTTCCACGCCGTGGACCTGGGCTTCTTCGACGGCTTCGGTCAGATCGTCGTCGCCGGAGACCAGGAAGAACACGTCGGAGGTGTTGTTGCGTGCGTGGGTGACGAGGTCGAGGCCGATGCGGAGGTCGACGCCCTTCTGTTCGCCGTCATAGCCGAAGCGGCCGAGGCGCAGTTTCACCTTGGCGAGCTCGCCGATCCGTTCCTGCTGCGAGTCGGGTACGCCGTGCCGCGCGGAGTCGTACCAGTGCACGCGCAGGATCGGCAGGCCTGACAGCTCCTCTGCGGCGTCGATCAGGGTGTTGATCAGGCACGGGTAGTCGACGTTGATGCTGGCGCGCAGCGAGGTTCCGGATACGCGGGTCGCGGCCGAGGCGAGGAGGTATCCGGTGTCGATGTAGAGGCTGCACGTCGAACGCATATGTTGATCATCTCAGGGTTTGAGGGTCTGTGTGCCGGGACACTCCCAGGAGTTACCGGGGAGTAACGCAGCGGGGTCAGCTGTGCCCGTCGCGCTTCGGGGGTCACAGCATCCGTGACCGGTGAAGACGGCGGCCGACTGGCTTCAGTCGGCGGAGCCTTCCAGTGCGGCCAACGCTTCGCGGGCCGCCTGCAGCTCTCGACTCAACTCTTCGACTCGTCGCTGTGCTTCCTCGCGAGCCGCGTTCAAGACCGACGAGGCGGCGTCGAGCGCGGCGGCGTCGCCGAGCTCCTGCATTGCAGATTCCACTGAATCCGGTGGGACGCGGCGTGATCGGGTCGGTTTGCGGCCGCCTCGGGTCACCGCGACCGACCACTCGTTGTCCGACGAGCCGAACAGCGTGACCGTCACGGACGCGGGCGGCTTCTTGGCGCCGGAGCGGCGGGCGGGTTTCGTCGGCGCCTTCTTCGCGGATGCTGCCACGGGCTTGCCGTCAGTCGGCATAGGTTTCGGGGCGGCGGATGTCGGCGTCGCGGCGAGCTTGCGGGCCGGTGGCGCGGCAGGTCTGGGTTTCCTGGCCGGTGCCGCTTTCTTCGGCTTCTCCGGTTCCGGGGGAGCGGCCTTGGTGATCCGCAGTTCGTCGGCCTCGTAGGGGAGTTCGTCGTTGACGCCGGTCGGCTTGATCGTCAGGGTGGTGCCGTCGATCGACACGACACGTGCCGAGGCACCGGGGGCGAGGCCGAGGCTCGGCGTTCCCTCACGCAGGTAGACCGTCGCACGCTTACCGTCGGCCAGTGCTGCGGCGAGAGCGGCGATGTCGTCGGCAGTCAAAGACGCGGTGATCGGACGACGGCGCGGAGGCATGAGCGGGCCCTTCCCATGGACGAAATGGTTCCTCTACTTTCGCACACCGAGCCGACTCCTTCGCACAGGTGTGCGAACTCGGGTGTGTTGTGCTGCAACGACGGGAATCGGCGTATCGAGAAGCCCGGAGAGTGCAGGTCCGAGCAGTGGGGTCTGGTCCGCTCCGTCGCAGTCGAACTCGCTGATCCGCAGCGACCTGCCGATAGGCCTGAACGATGCCGTCGTCGCGCCTCCGTCAGGGAGTGCGTCACCATTGCTGCTGCAGCGACTTCTCCCGATCCAACACCTTCACCTGAGCGAGGACGCCGGCGATGATCAGCACGAGGTAGATGACGTACCACCACCAGCCGTGGCCCATGGTCGCGGTGACGTTGGCGCGGCTGAAGTCGTCGAGGGAGATGGTGCGGACGATGAGCATCAGTCCACCGACGATCGCCGTCGAACCACCGACCGCGCTGAGCACCACGAGCAGGATGGACGGCAGGTTCAGTTTGATTGCGGCGACGGCGAGGAGGACGCCGGCGATCACGCCGACCAGGACCACCACCCAACTCCACGTGACGCCGAGGGCGGCGATCAGCGCGGTGCCGATCGCGAAACCGATCGACGCCATCGCGAGGATCACGCCGACCACGTAGAACAGGTACGCCAGGAACGCGAACAGCACCGCGCCGACGACGCCGACGATCCAACCGAGCGCCGTCGACAGGTAGCCGTCGCCGGTGAACGCGGCGACCAGGCCGGCACCGACGGTGAAACCGACGAACGCGCCCCAGATCGCGATCACCACGCGCATGGCGACCACGCCGCGAAAACAGAACAGGGCGCCGATGACAGCGGCGAGAACACCGATCAGAATGCTGGCCATGGCGTAACGGTAGCGGTCCGAGGTGATCTGTTCGACGGGGTTCGGTCAGGCATGCGCCGTCAGGCCGCGCGGTCGGCGGTTCGGTGCGGGCATTCACAGCGAAACGTCACAGGCGGCACCTCGAATACGCTGGATCGCGTGCACGGTGAATACAAGGTCCCCGGCGGCAAGCTGGTCGTCGTCGACGTCGAGATCGCAGGCGATCAGCTGAGGAGCGTCGCGCTCTCCGGCGACTTCTTCCTCGAACCCGACGACGCCCTCGAGGTCATCACCGGTGCGTTGATCGGTGCGCCGATGTCGGCGTCGGCCACGCAGTTGGGGGAGCGGATCGACGCGGCCCTGCCCGACGATGCGTCGATGATCGGCTTCACGTCCACGTCGGTGGGGATCGCGATCCGTCGCGCCCTCGGCCACGCGACCGGCTGGTACGACCACGTCTTCGACGTCATCGAACCCGTCGTCCTGCCGCCGGCCATGCACGTCGCGCTCGACGAGGTGCTCCTCCGCGAGGTGGCCGCGGGCATCCGGCCGCCGACGCTGCGGTTCTGGGACTGGGACTCACCGCTGGTGGTGATCGGCTCGTTCCAGTCGGTGCGCAATGAGGTCGACGAGGAGGCCGCGGCCCGGCACGGCATCGGGATCGTGCGGCGGATCTCCGGCGGCGGCGCCATGTTCATGGAACCCGGCAACTGCATCACCTATTCGCTGGTGGTGCCGACCTCGCTGGTCGACGGCCTCAGCTTCGAGCAGTCGTACGCGTTCCTCGACCGCTGGGTGATGGGCGCCCTCGCCGACGTCGGGATCACCGCGCGGTACGTGCCGATCAACGACATCGTCTCCGAGCACGGCAAGATCGGCGGCGCCGCCCAGAAACGGATCGTCGACGGGGCGGTGCTGCACCACGTGACGATGTCGTACGACATCGACGCCGACAAGATGACCGAAGTCCTGCGGATCGGACGGGAGAAGATGTCCGACAAGGGCATCACCAGCTCCGGCAAACGCGTCGACCCGATGCGCTCCCAGACCGGCATGGCGCGCGCCGACATCATCGATGCCTTCCTCCAGCACTTCCGCAGCCGTTACGCGACGCGCGAAGCCGCCTACACCGAGGCTGAGCTGACGAAGGCGCGCGAGTTGGTGGCGTCGAAGTTCAGCAGCCGAGAGTGGACGTACCGGGTGCCGTAACCGCAGCACATCCCACGATGCCGGGTTCTGGTGCGGGACTCGCCGTGGCCGAGCGTCGGGTGATGCCGTGCCGGCCTCGCCGGTCGAGAGTCTCATCGAGGGTCCCGCGGGTCGTCAACAGGCCCGAAGGCGAATGCGTCTGGGTGACGGCTAGTTCAGCGAGCACTGGGTACCGGTGATGTCAGACGGAGATGACACCATGGTGGCATGACGCACGGCGTGGGCGATGCAACGGAAGGCACCGACCTCCCCCTCGACGGGTATGGGCCCTTCGCATACCTCAGTGCGCCGAACGCGCCGCTGTACCGGCGCGTGATGCGTGCGCTCATGAGCGAGAAGGAACGCTTCACCGTCCACGTCCGACCGGATCAGGTGGCTGCCGCCGTCTCCGCCGACGGCGGCGAACTGGTCTACGAAGACACGATCGGCGACGCCCTCGAACGGCTGGCACGACCGGAATGGGGCAACGTCCTCGCGTTCGCGGACTCCAGCCGCGTCACCGCGCTCGCGGACTTCTACCGTCGGCGCATGCTGTACCAGTTGTCGCGCGAAGGTGAGGCGGCCGAGCGCGCGCTCGCACAATACGATGCGGCCCTCGGATCACGAGGAGCCCTCCAGTCGGTGGCGCTGGAAGACATCGTCGTGCTGTTGACGTCCCTGCGGGAAACGGTCGCCGATACCGCCTCGCGCGCGGACGCCGACCCGGCACTGCTGCATCAGACGCTGCGCGGCCTGCGAGATCGGTTCTCGGAGCTGGCGGAGAACGCCGTCGCCTTCATGGGCTCCATCCAGCGGACCATCGACCTGCACGATGCCGACGTCGAAGCGTTCCTGGCGTACAAGGAGCAACTGATCGAGTACCTCGAGCGGTTCATCGGCGACCTGCTGACCAAGGGGGCGGCGATCAGCGAACTGCTCGCGGCCATTCCGCCGGACGCCGTCGACTTCCTCGCCGACACGGCAGCCGCCCGCGAGACGATCGACGCCGCACCGGGCGACGCCGACGCCGCGTACGAGGCGGCACGGTCGGTCTGGCTGCGACAGTGGTCGGGCCTGACCGACTGGTTCGTCAGCACCCGCGAGCGCGAGAGCGAATCACGTCTCCTGCGCTCGCGCGCCCGCGCCGCGATCCCGGCGCTGCTCTCGGTGGTCCGAGCGCTGCACGAGAAGGCGGGCGGCCGCACCGACCGCACCCACGACTTCCTCACCCTCGCCACCTGGTTCGCGACGCTCCCCGCGGACGGCGATCGGCATCGACTGTGGCGCAGCGCCTTCGGCCTGACACCGGTCCGCCACTTGAGCGTGACCACGGCAACCGAAGACGCGTGGGCCGACGCCGAACTGCCGACCAACGTGCCGTGGGCAGAGGCGCCACCGGTGGAGATCAGTCCGCAACTGCGTCGCACCGGATCCTACGAGCGGCGCGGTAAGGCATCGCGCGTCGCCGACCGGACTGCGGCCAAGGCGATGCTGGCGGCGCAGTCGCGCGCCGAGTCCGAGCAGACGGCACAGGCGCGGCGTCGGATCCTCACCGACGGGCCGCGCCTGATGTCGGAGTTCGGGACCCTCGACCCGCAGGCGTTTCGCCTGTTCCTCGGGCTGCTCGGCGACGCGCTGTCGGCGATCGGTCCGACGGGCACGCACGCACAGGTCAACACGTCCGACGGCGAACTGGTCATCACGCTGACCCGTATCGAGGGCGCGGGCCAGATGACGATCAGCACGCCCGACGGCGACCTCGTCGGCACCGATCATCTCGTCGACATCGCCCCCGCCGTCGGCTCACTACTCGGTCGGCAGGCGGCGGAACCGGCGGCGGCACGATGACGCAGCGCGGCACCGGCGTCGCCGACGTGCTCGAGGCCAGGGACGCCGAGGCGCGCATCCGGGTGGTGCGTGCGCTCCTGGCCCGCCCGGTCCTGTCCGCGCAACGCGACGGGGAACTGTTCCGTCTGGCCCGACGTCACGCCGACGCCGTGCGCGCATGGTTCGCGGCGGAGACCGGCTGGCGGTTGGTGGTCGACGGCGAGACGATTCGCCTCTTGACCTCGTACGCGCCGGTCGGCCCGACCGCCGCGGCGATCGCCGAGCGCCATCCGGCGCGCGCGAAGAAGGGCGATCCACCCTTCACCCGCCGCCGGTACGTCCTGCTCTGCTTGTCGCTGGCCGTTCTGGAACGCTCCGACCTGCAGACATCGCTCGGCAAACTCGCCGGTGATCTAGTCCTCGCCGCGCGGCAACCGGGACTGGAGAGCATCGAATTCACCCTCGGCACGCGCGCGGAGCGGTCCGATCTCGTCGCCGCGATCCGGGTGCTCCTCGAATACGGTGTCCTCGTCCGTGTCGCCGGCGACGAGGAGTCGTACGTGTCCGCCGACGGTGACGCGCTGTACGACGTCGACCGGCGCATGCTCTCGACGATGCTCTCGAGCAGGCATTCACCGGGCCTGATCGCCTCGTCGCTCGGGGATTCGCCGAACATCGACCGGATCGAGGAAGCACTCCACGAGCCGCCGCCTGCGTACACCGACGAAGAATCGAATCGTCTCCTGCGCCAAGCTGTTTCCCGTCGCCTGCTGTGCGACCCGGTCGTCTACTACGACGAGTTGCCCGATGCCGAGCGCGCCTACCTCACGGGGCAGCGGGTGCCGCTGACCAACCGTCTCGTCGCGGCCACCGGACTCGTCGCGGAACTGCGCGCCGAGGGCGTGGCCCTCGTGGACCCGGACGACCAGCTCACCGACCTGCGCATGCCGGAGCAGGGGACCGACGGCCATGCGACGCTGCTGCTCGCCGAGCATCTGGCGTCCGCCGGGTCGTCGACCGTCGGTGCGCTGCACCGGGTGATGCGCGGCTTCGCCACCGACCACTCGTCGTACTGGCGCAAGTCCACCCGTGAGCCGGGTGCCGAGGTGATCCTCACCGACGAGGCGCTCGACCGCCTGGTCGGCCTCGGTCTGGTGTCCGTCACCGGCGTCGGCGCGGGCGCCGTCGTGCAGTCGCTGCCCGCTCTCCGACGCTTCGCGGTGAGCGCCCCGACCATCCGTGACAGCAGCAAGCCCACCCGCGACAGGAAGTCTCGATGACCGAATCCGTCCGCAGCACACCGGTTCCGGACTCCCTCCCGAGCCCGACGCTCTCGCGCTGGCAGCCGCTCAGGCTCGGGCTCGTGGACCTGTTCTACTACGACGACGAGCAGTTCTGGTTCCACGACGGCCGACTGCTGTTGCGCGGCAACAACGGCACCGGCAAGTCGAAGGTGCTTGCGCTGACGCTGCCGTTCCTGCTCGACGGGTCGATCGTGTCGCGGCGGGTGGAGCCGGACGCCGACCCCAAGAAGAAGATGGACTGGAATCTGCTGCTGGGCGGTGCGCACCCGCAGTCGGAACGCACCGGCTACACGTGGGCCGAGTTCGGGCGGATCGACGACGACGGTGTGGAGCACTTCACGACGATCGGCATCGGGCTCAAAGCGGCGTCGGGTCGCGGCATCGTCAAACAGTGGTTCTTCGTCACGTCCCAGCGGATCGGCGAGCAGTTGCTGCTGGTCGACGAGCACCGCACCGTCCTGACTCCGGACCGGCTGCGCGACGCGCTCGAACCGGGTTCGGGCGGTCAGGTCTACACCACGCAGGAGCAGTATCGCCGTGCGGTCGACGAGGCGATGTTCGGTCTCGGAGCCGACCGGTACAGCGCGCTGATCGACCTGTTGATCCAACTGCGTCAGCCGCAACTGTCGAAGCGGCCGGACGAGAAGGCGCTGTCGTCGGCGTTGACCGAAGCCCTCGCGCCGCCGAGCCAGGCGCTGATCGCCGACGTCGCCGAATCGTTCCGGTCGTTGGACGAGGAGCGCGTCGGCATCGCGGCCGCCCGTCAGACATTGACCGCGGCGGAGGGTTTCCTGCGGCACTATCGCGGGTACTCCGCGGTGGCATCCAAACGAGCGACAACCGATGTGCGGCTGGCTCATTCGGCGTACGAGGGAGTGGGCCGCGAACTGCACGAAGCGCAGGAGCAGCGCGCGGCCGCGCTCGCTTCGGAGGCGCGGCTGGACGCGGAGAAGGTACAGACGCAGGAGCGTCTGGGCGCTCTGCGCGGCCAGGAGCAGGCGCTGCGGGCCAGCCCGGAGATGAAGGACGCCGACAGCCTCGATCGCGCGGCACGCTCGGCCGACGAGGCCAAGGGTCGCGCCGAGGCCGCGGCCACCCAGGCCGCCCAGTCCCGCGAGCGCGCCGAGCGCGATCAAGCCGCGGCCCAGGAGACCGCCGAACGTCACGCCCACACGGCCGAGGCCCACCAGCGGAACGCGGCCGCTGCGCTGACTGCGGCCGCCGCGGCGGGGATGGCGACCGAGCATCCGTCGGTGGTCGACGACGAACAGGCCGCGCGTCGCGCCCTGGATCGACGCCGCGAACAGATCCGGCACGTGCGCGGACTGATCCGCGACGCCGACCGCGCGACCGCCGCGGCCGCCCAGCAGCGCAGCCGACTCGACTCCGCGGAGTCCGACCTCGCGCGGCGCGCCGAGGCGCTCCACAGTGAGGTCGCGGGCGTCGAGACGGCCGTCGAGGCGTACCGTGACGCGGTCCGCGAAATGGCGACCGGACTGAGCCTGATCAGCCTCGACGCCGAGCCGGACGAACTCGTCGGCCACGCACAGGTGTGGGCGGAGAGCCTCGACGGGGAGTCCCCGGTGCGGGCCGAACTCGACCGCTCGGCGGCGCGCGCCACCGAGCGGATCCACCGGGACCTCGCCGACGCCGAGAGCGCCGAACGCGAGTTGACGGGCCAGCGCGACGACACCGTCGCCGAGATCGCACGGCTGGAGGCGGGCGACGACCTGACGCCGTCCGCCGCACCCGGTCGCGCCGACGATCGCGGTGAGCGGCCCGGTGCGCCGCTGTGGCGTGTCGCCGATTTCGCGGCTGACCTCGGCGACGACGCGCGCGCCGGCGTGGAGGCGGCGCTCACGTCGGCCGGACTGCTCGACGCGTGGATCCACCCCGACGGTTCGGTGGAGGCCGACGGTGACGTCGTCCTCGGTTCGGTCGGCACCGTCGTCGTGCCGTCGGCGGGGTCGGCGCTGGTGGCGGCGGTCGGGCCGGACAGCGAGGTCTCCGCGGCGACCGTCGACGGTGTGCTGGATCGGATTGGCTGGGGTGCCGACTCCGGTGCCGCGCTGTGGATCGACGGCACGGGTCGGTGGGGCGCCGGCCCCGCCCGCGGCCAGTGGCGAAAGCCGCGTGCGGAGTTCGTGGGCGCGGGCGCCCGCGAGGCGTACCGGCGCGAGCAGCTGGCGGAGCTGAGGCGTCGGTTGGACCGGATCTCCGACGGTCTCGCCGCCGCGACCGAGCGTGTCGCCGCCGCTGAGCGGGCCGGCGAGCAGATCCTCGTCGAACGCGGCCGGTATCCGTCGGCCGCCGAGCACGACGTCCGGTCCGCGCACGGTCGGGTGGCGGCGGCGCAGCGCGAGGCCGATGCCGCGCAACTGCGGCTGGCGGAGATCAGCGTCGAGTGGGAGGCCGCCGTCGAACGGGCCGAGTCCGCAGCGCAGGTGCTCCACGAGCAGGCGGCGGAGCTGTCGGTGCCGGCGGTCGATTCCGACGTCGACGTGCTCGACGTCGCCATCGCCGACTACGACGTGCGCCTGGTGACCCTGCGGTCGTCGGCCACGATGCTGGCGCTCGCCGAGGCGGAGTTGGCGCAGGCCGGTCGTCGTGCCGCGGAGACCGCCGACCTCAGCGCACGGCACACCCGCGAGCAGCAGGAGATCGGCGGGCAGGCGATCGCGTTGCGCGCCACCTACGACGAGCTCTTCGCGACCGTCGGCGCGACGGTCGCCGAACTGCAGGAACGACTGGCGACACTCGCGACCGAGATGGACGCTGCGACGAGCGAACTCGATCGGCTCGGCGTCGCCCAGTTGGCGGCGGCCGCCGAGTCGGGCACTCTCGCCCAGCGCGTCGTCGATCTCACGGCGCGCCGCGAGGAGTCGGCGGCCACGCGCGAGGGAGCGATCGAGCGACTGCGGCTGTTCATCGAGACCGGTCTGCTGCGCGTCGCTCTACCCGACTTCGACTACTCCGACGATGTCGACGATCCGAGCGTGCGCGCCGCCGTCCTGCTGTCGCGGGCCGTGGATCAGCGACTCGACTCCGTTGCGGCAGAAGACGATCAGTGGGCTCGCGTGCAGCAACGGGTGTCGAGTGCGTGGACCGAGCTGACGTCGCAGATGGCGGTGCACGGGCACGTCACGTCGATGGAGCAGCGCGGCGAGATCCTGGTCGCGCGGGTGCGGCACAACCACGAGGACGTCGACGTGGACGTCCTCGCGCAGCGGTTGAGCCTCGACATCGACGCGCGTGAACGGCTCCTCAGCGCGCGTGAGCGGGAGATTCTGGAGAACAGCCTGGTGAATGAGGCCGCCGCGCATCTGCATGAACTGATCTCCACCGCGGAGGAACAGATCGACCGGATGAACGACGAGCTCGCGATGCGCAAGACGTCCACCGGGATGCAGTTGCGGGTGCGGTGGCGCGAGCGTGCCGACGGTCCGGCGGGTCTCGCCGCCGCGCGAGCCATCCTGAACAGGTCGGATGCCACATGGACGCTCGACGATCGGTCTGCGGTCGGCGACTTTCTGCAGGCCCAGATCGCCGAGGTGCGTGACGCCGACCCGGCGGGCGGATGGCAGGAGCATCTGGCGCAGGCGCTCGACTACCGGCAGTGGCACCGGTTCGCGATCGACCGCCGCCAGAACGGGGAGTGGCGCTCGGCGTCGGGTCCCGCCTCGGGTGGTGAGCGTGCGCTCGTCGTCTCGATTCCGCTGTTCGCCGCCGCGTCCGCGCACTACAACTCGGCGGGCGGCCTCGCGCCCCGACTGATCCTGCTCGACGAGGCGTTCGCCGGTGTCGACGACGATTCGCGCGCCAAGTCCCTCGGCCTGCTCGCGACCTTCGATCTGGACGTCGTCATGACCAGTGAGCGCGAATGGGGTTGCTACCCGCAGGTTCCCGGGCTGTCGATCGCGCAACTGTCGCGGGTGGAGGGAGTCGACGCCGTCGGTGTGACGCGCTGGCGGTGGGACGGGATCTCCCGCGAGCCGATGCCGGAGGTCGACGCCGCCGCCCGCGCCGGGCACCCGGTGGCGGTCGACGCGGACGACGCGACCCTGTTCGGCTGAGGGGGCGGCGATGGTGCGAGAAGACCGCGGCTCCGTGGAGCGGCTGCTGCGCGCGCCGGAGCTCGCGTGGTTCGTCGACCGCATCCGCAACCGACTGCCGGGAGCCGTCGCCGGAGAACCCCTCTCGGGGACTGTTCGGCTGCCTCATCCGACGCCGCAGCAGCGGACGGCGATGGCCGATTTGATCGGTCGACCGCGGCGGTCGGGCGTGACGCTCTCGGTGAAGTTGGACGACGTCGAAACCATGCTGCGCCGCGGTCCTTGGCCCGCCGGACTCGCCGACCTCGTCGTCAGCGTGAGCGGTCCGGTGGTCGATCGCAGCGCGCAGCGGCGGGCCGACGACGCTCGCTGGGCCGCCGTCGCACAGCGGATCGCACCCGTCGTCGAACGCTTTCCGGCAGTCGGGCCGTGGTGGGAGTCCTGGTGTGCGGCAGGGAAGTTGAAGCGGGTGGCGCAGTCGGAGGCGCGGCGCATGGGGCGTGATGCGGACGCGGCCGTCGGCGCCGGTCTGGTCGAGGCCGTCGTGGCCGTATTCGACGATCTGCCTGCCGACGGTGTGCTGCTCGCGATGCTGGCGCGACGCGTGCTCGGCGACGCCCATGCGCTCGATCAGGCGCGGCCGCTCGGCCGGTTGACGAGCGCCGTGGTCGCGGCCGCGTTCGAGTCCGCGGCGGACGCGTCGACCCGCGAGGTGTGGGGTGATGCGGGCGTGGTGATGTCTGGGTTGTCGTCGACGGCGTTGTGTCTCGGTGTCCGCGGCCGGGCGGGTGTGGCCGATCATGCTGCGGCGACATCGGCGGCGCTGGAAGCGATGCGGGCTGCGCGGAGTCCACTGGTCCTGACACTCGACCAGGTGCGGTCCGGCGGCGTCGACCCGCTCGGCGCACACGAGAGTGTGCACGTCTGCGAGAATCCGAGCGTCGTGGACCTGGTGTCGGAGGGCTGGCGTCGCGGCGGTGGCGTTGCGCGGGCGGGCGACGGGCAGGCCGGTGCGGGGCCCGCCGACGATGAAGAAGCCTGGGCCGGGAGCCCGGTGCTGGTGTGTACCGAGGGGCAGCCGAGCAGTGCGGTGATGGAGGTGCTCGCGATCCTCACGAGCAGGGGTGCGCGGTGCCGGTATCACGGCGACTTCGATTGGGCCGGCCTGCGGATCGCGCAGTTCGTGGCGTCGAAGGTTCCGTGGTCGCCGTGGCGGTACGGTGTGCAGGACTACCTTGAGGCGATCGGGCCGGATGCGCCGTCGATCGGGTTGTCGGACGACCGCGCCGAGTCCGCGTGGGATCCCGCCCTTTCCGTCGCGATGGCCGAGCACGGGCTCGCGGTCGAGGAGGAGGCCGTCGCCGCGCTGCTCGCAGAGGATCTGGTGAGGTGAGGCACGGTCGTGTGATCGGATCGGGTTTGAAATTCGGTCGAGGACGATGCGACGGCAGCCCGCACCGCCTCGCGCAGGGCGAGGGTCGCCTCATGTTGCCGCTGCCGGCCGGCGATGATCTCTGCCCCGTGGAGGGGACATTCCTCGGTCTTGTTCCACGGGTAGTCGCACGCGGTGTGGATACTCAGCCAGGCGCGTTCGTGCCGGCGGATCTCGGTGAGCTCCTCGGTGAACGAGAACGAGGTCGCGGCGGGTTTGCGACTGCGGACGAAGTCGTGCGCCCGTGACGATTGCGAGGCGCTGATCGCCCACGACCGCGCCTCGCCGAGATTCACTTGTCCGAGTTCCGGGTCGGCTGACGCGTCGGCCAACGCACGCTGGCTCCACAGCGATTCCTGAGCGGCGTCGAACTCGGAGGCCGCGGCGATGGCCTCGGGATCGTTCCCCAGAAGGTACGCGCGCTCGGCGGGTGAGAGTGGGTCGTCGAGCGTGTCGAGATGCATGATGGCGAGCATGCCCGGGCCGAGGTCGGATCCGTTGTTCTCGAATGCTGAGGTCATGGCGAGAAGATATCTCGGCGGTCTGACATCGGTGGGTGCGGCAGACCGCGGTCACCGAGCACGCGGCCGCGGAGCGTGTGCAGGGGTGAACGCAGAGCCCGGTTAGTGCGCAGCGATCCTCTCGATCAGCTCGGCGAGCGCGCCTCCCAATGCCGCGGCACGGTCGGGGACGGGAGCGACGTTCTCGTCCAGGTACAGGTCGCGCCGGATCTCGATCATCAGAGCCGAGACCGATGTATCGGAGCGGTACCGGTCCAGCGGGACGTAACAGCCCGCGTACGGGCTGTTGTCGGCCACCTCACCGAACGACGAGAACGACTCCTGCGCGGCCCGATGAAGCCAGGTCGGGGTGTGGTGCTCATCGACGCCCAGGCAGATCGCCGGCCGCGCCTGACCGGCGTCCTCGAACCACGACGGCTGCATGGGGTACGAGTGGATGTCGAGGACGATCGCTCGCCCGGTGGCGCGGATGCGGTCGGTGACCAGATCGGCCATCGCCTGAGCGTACGGACGGAAATAGGTGTCGATCAGGATGTCGTCGGGGGTGGCCGACGGGGTGCGCAGCGGAGTGTCGGCGCACGACCGGTGGTACACGGCGCCGCGTCCACGGCGGTTCATGGGTTCGGATTCGTCCGGGAAGCGCTCGGGGTCCACCACCAGCCGCGACAAACCGTTGACGAACGACCAGGGCTGCGCGTCGTGGGACAGCTGCAGCCGCGCCGCCGCGGCGATGAGATCAGTTGCGGTGTCGGCGGACTCGTCGTGCTCCCGAACGAGCGCAGTGTCGTCGAGGGCGAAATCGCGGCGCAGTTCCGGCGGGATGGTGCGGGACGCGTGCGGCACATGCAGGACGACGGGGAACTGCGGTGCGCCTTCGATGAGATGGACGTTGAGCGGGGTGTTGAGCACGGTGCGCGACCGTCGCCTCTGGCTTCTAGACGCGCGTCAAGCGCAGACGCCAGGCTTCCGGCCCGCGCTCCTCGTACTCCACCTGGATGCGGCCGCCGCTGCGGTCTGCGAGCTGGTGCAGCAGTGGGATCGGGTCGTGGTGGGCGATCAGGATCATCGAGTTGCCGGGTGCGACGGTGTCGAAGGCGCCGAAAACGGTGGCGTGCCGGATGGCGTGGGGAATCTCGCGAACATCGAGCTCGGGCTCGTAGTCGTCGTGCTCACCGCACGAGCAGCCCGCATGGCCGTGGCTTTGTGCCGGTTCGTCGGCGTCGGGAAGTGGGTTGTCGGGGATGATGTCGGTCAGCGACGTCGCACTGTCCTCGGCGAGAGCGGGGAGTAGCAGGTCAGAGACCTTTCCGAAGAATACTTCCAGGAGAACGCGGAGTCCTCGGGCGTCGGCGGCGGCCTGGACCGGGTCGGCGACGGGACCGGTCACGCGGTCGAGCAGCTGCCCGATCACGTGCGCTTCGCCGAGAAGTCCTTCGACGAGCAGTCGGGCGCGGTCGACCTTCGCGGCGGCGGGGAACAGGACGGTCTTGGCGACTTCGAGTCGGGGCCGGAGGTCTTTGGCCGCGAAGTCGGAGAGTGCGGTGGTCGCTTCGTCAAGGCCGGTGTCGCCGCGTGCGGCGTTGACCACCGCGGTCTCCAGGGCCGTCACGCGACCCACCAGTGAGGCGAGTTCCTGGCTGTGCTCGTTGACGGTGTTGGCATCGGCCTCGTTCGAGGCCATGACCACGGTGTCCGGCATGGTGGGGAGTCCTTCCGTAGGTGGTGGCCGGCGGGGAGGGTGAAGACGTGCGGCCGACCACTCTCTATTAAATACGGTTCGGGCCGTGTTTAAAAGTGGGCCCTCGGGGTTTCCAGAGGGTTCGTGTCAAGGAAGGATGAACCTCATGGCGGGAGGGTCGAAGCGTTACTCGGCGGAGTTGAAGCGGGACCCGGTGGCGAACGTGACGGACTTGGTGGAGCAGGGGGGTTCACTGAGTGGGCGGCGATGACCAAGACCGCCGCTCTGCTCGGCGTCGGATCGGGTGAGGCGGTGCGGCAGTGGGTCTGCAAGATGCCGACGGTGTCGCCGTCGCCGACGGCGGCCTTCTGATGCCGTCGAACAGATCCGGCGGTTGCGGAAGGAGGATGCGGAACTCAAGCGCGCCAACTCCGATCCTGAAGGCTGCGTCGGCTCTTTTCGCGGCCGAGATCGACCGGCCACACCGCTGATCGCGCGTGTTCGTCGGCACTCGCCAGGGAAACCGGGCGGGTGCCCATGGTCTTGTCTGAGGAGTCGTTCGATGTGCCGTGTGCTCACTGGACATGGTGTGCCCATCGCCCGGTCCACGTACTTCGAGCATGCCAATCGCGGCCCCAGTCGCTGCATGCGCCGTGATGCGCAGATTATCGACGCCATCGTCGAACTGCGCGGACAGAACCCACTTTACTGAGTTCTCGGCCGACCGAACCCCGAGCGGCTCACTCAGGGCGGCCAACGCCTCGCGCGCCTGCGCCAACCGTGCGTCGACGTGATCACAGCGTCGACGGTCTGCTCGTCGCCGAGTTCGCGGACCGCGGCCTCCACGGTCTCCGCCGACACCGGCCGCGATCGGTTCGGCTTGCGTGCGCCGCGCGTGGCGGCGACCGCCCACTCGTTGTCGGCCGAGCCGTACAGCGTCACCGTCGCCGAGGCGGCCTTCGAGCCGGTGGCCTTCGCGCGGGCCGCCTTCTTCGCCGGGGGCTTCTTCTTCGCCGGGGGCTTGGTCGGCACCGCCGTCGACGCTGCTGCGGAAGCGGGTTTCGCGGTCGCCGGTGTCGGGTTCGGAGTGGTGGGTGCGGTCGTCGGAGCCGACGTTGTTGGTGCCGACGTTGTTGGTGTCGCGGTGCGGCGCGGGGGAGCGGCCTTGGCCTTTGGCGCCGCGCTCTTCGGCTCCGGTGCCGCGGACGGGTTCTTCGTCATTCGCAATTCGTCCGCCTCGTACGGCAATTCGTCGTCGACCCGCGCGGCCGGACCACCACGGTGCTGCCCGAGACCGACATCACCCGCGCCGAACTGCCGGGAACCAGATTCAGGCTCGGCGTACCTTCGCGCAGATACACCGTCGCGCGGCGCCCTTCGGCAACCGCGGCGGCCAGCGCGGTCAGATCGTCGGGGGTCAGGGACTCGGAGACCGAGGGCTCGGTGGTCGGACGTCGACGAGGAGGCATGGCGGGCCTCCTTCGCGAATGCGGACGATTCAGCATGATGCTGGGGCCCAGGACGGTGCTGGGGTTCAGGACGGTGCTGGGGTTCAGGACGGTGGTGCGGTTCAGGACTGCTGTCCCACATCCTGCTGACGATTCCTCGTACAGGTGTGCGATATATGGCTGCTTGGATGGCTCGGTCGCGTCACCGTCCGCGCGTCGGCGGCCTTCGGGGCGTCGGTTGAAGGCTGTCGCGCAGGGCCGGAACGAACAGCGACACTAATTCATCAGCCGGCATCGACGCCACCGGTTCCAGCCGTAATAGATAGCGGGTGACGACGATCCCCGCGATCTGTGTGCAGAAGGCTGCGGCGCGCCTGCGGGCGTCGACGCCGGACAGGCGGTCGGCCAGCCGGGCGATCAACTCGCGTTCGAGCATCTGGCGGATCAGATCGGCGAATGCCGCATCCTGCGACAGATTGGCGAGCATCGTCTTCAGCGGCGCACCGGTGACCGGGTCGTCCCACAGAATCAGCAGGTCACGCAGCACGCGCTGGGGGAGCTGAGCAGGATCGCCGTCCAGGGCTCGGGCGATGACCTCCGCCGGATTGGCAGACGCCGTGACGGCCGCGCTGAACAGTCCCTTCTTCGACCCGAAGTAGTACGACAAGAGCGCAAGGTCGACGTCGGCGTCGGCGGCGATCTGTCGCATCGTCACGCTGCGATAGCCGTCGGCGAGGAAGTGGCGACGAGCGCTGTCGAGGATCTGACCGCGGGTATCCGGGCCGCCGGGGCGTCGTCCCCGCCCGCCCCCGGAATTCATCACGGTTGAGATATTAGTCGGTGGCGAGCGAACGTGGTCGGGTCCGATGAATCGATCAGGAGGTCCTTGCACTCATGGCACACACCCCGCCGCCGCTCACCGGCCGAACGGCCGCCGCGGCGGCCCCCGCTCCGGCCCGGACGGTGCGCCCCGGCCCGATTCTGGCCGTCACCAGCCTCGCCCTCGGCGTGGTGGTTTCGGCGATGGCGTCGCTGAACGTCGCCCTGCCCGACATGGCGATCGCCTCCGGCGCCGACCAGACGCAGCAGTCGTGGATCATCGACGCCTACAGCCTGGTGTTCGCCGCGCTGCTGCTGCCCGCCGGAGCGCTCGGCGACCGGTTCGGGCGCCGTCGCGCGCTGATCATCGGTCTGGCGATCTACGGGGTGGCCGCAGTCGGCGCCGCACTGGCCTCCGGCCCCGACATGCTGATCGCCCTGCGTGCGGTGATGGGATTCGGGGCGGCGCTGGTAATGCCTGCGACGCTGTCGACGATCACCAGCACCTTCGCGCCCGAGCGGCGGTCGCGGGCGGTAAGCATCTGGGCGGCGGTCGCGGGAGCCAGCGGTGTCATCGGCATGCTGGCCTCGGGGCTGCTGCTGGAGCGGTGGTCGTGGCCGTCGGTGTTCTGGTTCAACGCCGGGGTCGTCACCGTCGCGCTCGTCGGAGCGCTGGTTCTGGTGCCGGAATCTGCCGAACCGGGTGCCCCGCGCATCGACGTCGTCGGCGCCGTCCTGGCCGCCGCCGGCGTCGCAGCCCTGGTGTACGCGGTCATCGAAGCGCCGGTCAACGGCTGGACCAGCGCCCTCACCCTCGCCGGTCTCGGTGCGGGCGTGGCGTTGATCGCCGGGTTCGTGACCTGGGAGTTCACCCGCGAGCACCCGCTGCTCGACCCCCGGCTGTTCGGCAACCGACACTTCGCCGCCGGTGCCTTGTCGTTGACCATGCAGTTCTTCGCGCTATTCGGCTTCATGTTCGTGCTCATGCAGTACCTGCAGCTGGTGCGCGGCGATTCGGCGCTGCAGGCCGCGGTGAGCCTGCTGGTGATGCCCTTCGGAATGGTGCCCGCCTCGCGGCTGAGCCCGTGGCTGTCGGAGCGATTCGGCGTCCCCGGACCGTGGACGCTCGGCCTGCTCGCCCTCGGCGTCGGCCTGGCCGTCCTCTCGCAGTTGGACGCCGCCAGCTCGTACCCGGCGATCGCCGCCGGTCTGATCCCGCTCGGTGCCGGCCTCGGGCTGGCGATGCCGCCGGCCACCACCGCGATCACCGACGCGGTCCCGCCGCGCCTGCAGAACGTCGCCTCGGCGGTCAACGACCTGGCCCGCGAACTCGGCGGTGCCCTCGGCATCGCAGTCCTCGCCAGCATCCTCAACGGCGTCTACCGCGCTCAACTGCATCTGCCCGCGGTGCCCGACGCCGTCGCCGACGCCGCACGGTCGTCGTTCACCGCGGCGGCCAAGATCGGGGACCCGGTGATCGAGCCGGCGCGTGCTGCCTTCACCGAGGGGCTCAACGCCGCACTGCTCGGCGCCTCCGGTGTCGCCTTCGCGGCGGCCGTCGCCGTCGCCGTGCTGCTCGGCCGACAGCGCAGCCGAACCGAACAATCGGTGATCGATCAGGAATGAAGAAGCGTCGGGGGCGGTGCGCTCGTAGGGCCTTCGGCAAGGGGTGAACGACTCGCCCGCGCACGGCACAGTGAGGAGAAGGCGATGAGCAGCGGAGTGGGATTCTCGGAGCAGGAGCGGCGGCGATGGCCCAACGTGCCGCGGAGCTGAAGGCGACGAAGGGCGTCAAAGGGGCGGCCAAGCGCGCCCGCGAGTACGAGGCGTGCCTGGCGGCGATCGCCGATCTGACCGGCACCGACCGCACCATCGCCGAACGACTGCGCGTCATCGTCTCCGAGGAGGGCCCCGACCTGGCGGCCGAGACCTGGTACGGCTTCCCGTCGTACGCCAAGGACGACGCCGTGATCGTCTTCTATCAGCCTGCCGCCAAGTTCGACATCCGGTGCGGCACCATCGGCTTCAACGACGGCGTCGCCCTCGACGAGGTCATCACCCGCGAGGTGGCTGCCGACACTAGGCATGCTCGGCACCGTCGAACTCGATGTTGAGCGAAGGCATTATAGACTATCTCTTTGAATCGACAACTGATACGAGTACCAACTCGGCACTGCCGGGCCAGGTGATGACGCTACGCGGGGCGGTCGAGGTGTCGTGGTCGGTGACCGGACGGGACGACCGTGTTCGCCTTCGCCTGAATTGCCGGACGGTCGGTTCCATCTGCTCACGGGTGTGCGCCGACCAGCTGGTCGAGGTCGACAGTCTCGCCGACCTCGTTGACATCGGCGTTCGGTCTCGAACAGATCGCTCGCGACGAGGGCGCGGACGTACGGTCGAACCGTCGACGGTGCCGTCGAGCGATCGCGACGAGACCTTGCGGAAGATACCGAGCGGGGCCGAACCATCTGTGTGTCGTGTCGACACATGATCTGCGGTGAGGACGAGGGGAGCAGCCCTGCGTTGGCAGCCCGCCCCATCCGCCCGGTGTCATCAGTGGTCCGGCGTTGTCGGACCGGGATGAGACCTTGTGGTGATGACCGACGCGATCACCGGATTCCGGGGCGAGTACTTCTGTACTGTCGAACTTCTATCGCTGCGATTTCGATGTGCCCGGACTCGGTCGGGCCCGGAGCGCCGAACACGCCTATCAGGCGTTGAAGTCTGACGCCCGCGGGTGGAGGAACTTCATTTGCGGATCACGGCGGTCTCGTTGCGGTAGCGACGCATACCGCGCGTATGCCGAAGGGAGGCCAAAACGAACCGATGCCGCCCCCTGACGATCATCACCGGAGACATCACCCGCGTCGACGCGGACGTGACCGTGAACGCTGCGAACACCCGAATGCGTGGCGGGTGGTGGCGTTGACGGGGTCATTCAGCGGGCCGGCGGCCAGATGATCTTCGACGACTGCACCCACCGTCTCCGCGCGGGCTGGCCGTCGGGGACGCTGGATGGACGACTGTCGTCGATCTACCCGTCCGGCAGGTGATCCATACGCTCGGGCTGAACTGTGTTGCCGGGGCGGTTCGTCTCCTACATTTATGCGCTGGGGACGTGGCGGAGCGATATCTCGACAGCCGACAACGTCGACGACGCCGGCCGGTATCCGCATGTCGGACATGACGCCGAGGTAGTCCGCTACGCCAGCGCGGGCGGGGGCGAGTAGCCGCAGACACATCGCATGCGCTAACCCTGATCGGTGATCGGACTGCCAAGCAACCCCGACTTCGTCCCACTCCACGTCACGACGAGCTCATCGCGCGCCCGGCTGGCCGCCACATACAGCAGCGACCGTTCGCGCAGTAGGGCCTCGGTGCGTTCCTCTTCTGGTACGGACTTGAGGGTCACAGACGAGGGGACGTGGGTGTCGTCAATGCCGGCCAACACCACGCGGGAGAACTCCATGCCTTTGGATCGGTGCATGGTCAGGACACGCACGTGCTCGCCGTTGAGTGGTTTGTTCTCCAAGGCCCGCGCCGGCACACCGCGTTCGCCGAGCGCGCGGACGAACTGATCGCGGGTGGCTTCCGAACGGGCGAGCACCGCGATCGACGAGGGAGTGACACCGTCGCCGATCCACGCCTGCGCTTGGGCGGCGACCGTGTCGAGTTCGTCGGCCACCGAAGCACATTCCACCAACTGTGGGACGGGGCCGCGGCGCGCGGAACGGTAGCCCGCGGTCGACTCATCGCCCTGCTCCAGGTCGCGATACTCGGCGCCCTGCAGGATGCTGACCGCGAAGTGCAGATTCTCGGCGGTGGTCCGGTAGTTCAACGTCAACCGCTTGGAACGGCCGACGATCTTGATGCCGAGCCGCCCCAGCACCACCGGCTGACCGTAGATGCGCTGGTGCGAATCCTCGGCGATGAACAGGTCGTTGGCACCTTCGGCGACGAGATCGCGCAGCAGGGCCCAGTGTGTGGCGTGCAGGTCCTGGGCCTCGTCGACGACGATGTGATCGACTAGATGTCCGCCACCGGCCTCGGTCCGCAACCGTAGAGATTCGGCGGCCAACGCGAGAACCTCTGCGTAGCTGAGGGTTCCGTCCATCCGCGACTGTCGGCGGTACGTGTCGACGAGTTTCCACACGGCGATCCGCTGCGGTCGGCTCAACCGCACGCCGCGACCGGCCCGCGCCACCTTCACATACTGCTCCAGTGTGGTCACCCGGTTGGCGAGCACGACGGCGACATACTCGTTCTCCAAGAACGTCGGTGTGGCCAGCTTGGGGTGGAGATCGGTCGACGCCTCGGCCAGCAGATCACGCCACAGGGACGACCGCGTCCGTGAACTGATCGAGTCGACACCGGCATATCCGAGAACTGATTGCGCCGCCTCGGTGAGATTGTCGGCCTGGCGGAGCACTGCGTAGCCGAGGGCGTCGATTCCGCCGACGTACACGCCCGGGTCGCCCGGACGCGCTGCGATCGGCACCTTGGAGTCGAGCACCAACAGATCGCCGTGCAGCGCTTCGGCCAGTGTCTTGTTGTAGGTGGTGAGAATGATTCGCGCATCAGGGTTCTCGCGCGCCAGGTTGCGCGCCCGGTGAACGGCGACGACAGTCTTGCCGGTACCGGCCCCGCCGGACAGCCGGAACGCGCCATTGTAGGTCTTCTTCTCGGCGTACTTGCGCTGCTCGGGATGCAGAAACACCCGCCAGGCGGCGAAGTCGTCGCTCTCAATGGCCTGGCGGAGTTCCTCGTTGTCTTCGATGAGACGGAACTGCATCTTCGACGCCGGCTGATCGAGCGCCTTGAGGATCCTTCGATCCTCGTCGAGCTCCTCGTCGAGCTCCTCGTCGGTGGTGGCGTCGATGAGTGCGTACTTGGCGCGCAACTCGTCGATGCCGATCCCGGTGGCGAGTTCGAGCAGGGCATCGGCCTGCCATGTCACTGCCCGCGCGATGACATCCATCAGTGCATTCTCATCGGCGGCTGCGAGTGCGTCGGCGGCGATCTGCGGATCGATGCCGAGCCTTTCGGTGAAATCGTCGAGGGTGAACCCGAGCCCGGCGAGGTAACCCGGCGCCGTCTCAGTGGTGAGCGCACGGTCCAGACCACCATCGTGGTCGGGGAGCACGACTCGCTTCTTGCGATCGTCATTGCCGTCGAGTTTGCCGATGACGGCTTCGAGGACTCCGTTGATGGGATTGACCTGCAGGTAGGAGCGTTCGGCGAGCTTGTTGGCATCGTCGTGCGGCCAGGTGCCCATGTAGATGAACGTCGGGTCGTCGCCGAGCTTGTCGTTGACTTTGAACAGGATCGCGCGATACTGCAGATCAACCCGACCGGTGCGCACCCGTTTGTCGACGGCGCTCTTGAGCGGCTCGATGTGCAGTCCGGGGGCCGTGTGATCGGCACTGAGTTTCTCGATGAACGCCCACACCTTGGCTCGGATGGAGCCGTCGAGTTTCGGCATCGACTTGCTGTTGGACGCGAGGACGAGGTTTGCCATTACCGAGCTCCGTTCACGGACAGTACAGCGAGCCAACGACAGATGACTCCGGAGACGATCAGTCGATGAAACTGGCCAGGCAGCATCGATTCGAGTTCCGTCATTAGTCGAAGAGCAGCGAGTACTTCCTCGTGAGAGGCCGAACCAGTGAAATCGGGAGCCTCCACATCGGGCAGTGTGTGCCCCGGCAACGTGATCTTCGGGTCGGGAAGACTGAACGCGGTCAATGCGCCAGCGAAGTCGGCGCGCACCTGACGAGTCTCCTCCTCAGTCACGGCAGGGGACGTGAGCTGTTCGAGCTCTGGGGTGAACTTGGTCAGCTCTGCATACGGGGAGGGTTCGCTTTCCAATGATTCCGGCGTGCCGGAGTCTGTATTGCGCAGGGTGAACAGGAGGTCGTCGGTGCTGATCTCGAGGTGGTCGAACAGCTTGCGTAGTACGGTCAGCTTGGTGTGCGTCGAGGTCGAGGACTGGACGGTTAGCCCGGGAACGATCAACGACTGCCCGGCGGGGACGTCAGATGAGTCGCCGATCAGTGTCATGTCGTTTACGTCGGCGGTATAGGCGAAGATCTCCTCGCGATGCTCATCGACCAACGCTCGGAGCACCTGCACGAGGGCATCCTTCCAACTGCTGACGGTCTGGTGGATGTCACCGAAGTCGAACGCAGCGATGGTCTGATTGGTGAAGGATTCGTCATCGCCCATCGGAACCGACGGCATCGGCGGGATGTGAGGTTCGAACGTGGTCGACGGCAGAGCCCAATATCCAACAGCAACGGAGGTCAATGTTTGGGTGCGAGTCTCCATCTCTGCGGCCGTCCATTGGTCGACTTCTTTGAGCAACGCGTTGAGTCGGTAAGGCGATTCGTCGAATCCGTTGTCGCGCTTCTTCTTGTCCGCGAATCGGTCGTTGGAGTAGCTGGAGTTGTAGCCGGTAACGGTCAGATTGCCGATACGGTTCCGCCAGAGCGCATGGACCTCTTCGGCGTCGTCGCCGAGATCCTGCCGCCATGCCGAGCTCAGGGTCTGGGGCATGATGTGCTCAATGCTGATCGACTGATTCTCGAGTGCAGTCGCAATGTCATGAGTGTCGTTAGAGTAATTGTTCTCGAGGCACTCGAACAGGTAGGCTCGGTTCTCGCCCTTGATGTGGTAGAGGTCGCGGGTGGTGAAGGCTTCGGTGAATTCATCGTCTGCGGGAAACCTTCCGGACGTTCCCCGTCGGCGAAGCGAATAGATGAGAACGTCGGAAAACCTGTCATCGGCTCCGCGGAGGCGGTGGATCTCGGAGTAGAGCGTGGCGAAGATCTTATTGAGCGCATTGGTGGGAACACTGCACACGAATCGGCGGAACAGGTAGGCGTCGAGGATCTCGATGACTGCAGTGAAATCGGCAGGTGATACCGTCCCTGCCTTCACTTCTCCGAGCAGTGGCATGGTGAGCGGCAGCGTCACATCATGCTTGATCATGTTGAGACGGCGCAGGCGCCGATCGGCCTGTGTGATACCGGTTGATGCGGTGTTCAGCTCGCGGCTGTACTCGGCATAGTCGCGCATCTCGGACAACAGCTCGCGGGTGGTTGCGGTCGAGCTGTTCTGGAAGTTGCGGAAAGCCTCGTACACCGCATCCTGGCGCGGCGTCTTGCCGGTCTTCGATACGAGGTAGAAGCGGATGAACCAGTCGGTACGGTATTCGACAGCGGTCTCGATGCGGTTCCAGTAGTTCTCGTACAGGTCCTCCTGCTCGTGGCTCGGCTGGTGCATCAGCGCCACGTTGCGGATCTTGTCGGCCTCGCTGAGCTCGAGTCCGGTCGAGTTGATGCTCTCGAAGATTCGCTGGGGGTCGTCCTGTTTCTCCAAGTCCAGTGCCATCACCTGCAGTCGGAAGATGGCCTCCCAGATCTGGTCGCCATCTAACTCTCCCTGCGAAATCCGCTCGCGGAAGTAGCGATAGTTCGCGGTGATCGTGGATGATTCGATCGGGGTATCGCCGCGCAGGAGGCGGCTGTACGCGTCGTTGTCGTTTTTGACGGGCTTCAGTTTGAACTTGACGGCGTCGTTCTTGCTCTTGAGAACCAAGTAGCTTTCGCGGATGTCGGACGCCAGATTAGGGTCTTTCGACCTGATTGTGCCGTCGTCGAGGCAATGGACCAACGCCAGCATCAGTAGACTGGTGGTGGTTAGCCGTTGCTGGCCGTCGATGACCACATAGGTGAACGAGGTCTCGGGGTGGCCGACGATCGCGCCGAAGAAGTGCGTCTCGCGGTCTTGACGGATGATGTCGACGAGGTCGTCGAACAGGCGGGCACAATGCTTGATTTTCCAGTCGTAGTTGCGCTGGTAGACCGGAATCAGGAGATGCTTGCTGCTTCCGTCGAAGAGCTCGACTATTCTGCTGATACTGCCCTTCATGCCCGGGTGGCTCCATTCTTCAACGCGGTCGCGATCTGATCAATGCTCGGTGGACACAGTGTCCACCCCGCCTCCGACATCGTATGGGTGATGCTGTCGTCGGGGTCGAGGACCACGCCGAGTCTGTGATCGCTCCACGCGAAGTCGAGGACGTCGCCGTCGTCGGTCTCATAGCCGAGGGTCGGCACCGGCAGCTCGGCGGCGGCGAGTGCGATGACCAACTGCTTCTCCTCGTCGGAGACGGTGGAGTCGTAGACGGCCTGCCACTCCGAACTGAGGTCGGCCTTGGGTTTGGCGGCCGGGCCGCTGCCGTCGGCTGTCAGGAGGCTGCGAGTGGTGATGCGGGAATCGTCGCTGAGCCCGAACCAGTTCGACAGCCGCAGCCACTCCTTCCAGGCGTGGCCGTCGAGAATCTCGAGGTTCTCGTCGCGATCGTCGACGGCGAGAACCGCGGTGAGCGTCCGGGTTCCGGGGCGCATGGCGGCGGTGACGGCGAGGGGACCGTCGGTGGACCACCAGCACATGTCGGTGCCTACACCGAACTCTGCTGCCTCGCCGTCGAGGAGGCCGAGTGCGGAGGTCGCCAGGGCGTCGGCATCACCGGGGCCGCGGTTGTCGGGTCGCACGAACATCATCGGCAACGATCGGCCCACCGCCTGCCACGCCGAATGGTCGGGATCGGTGATGAACGCCAGCAGCACGGTGATCGGGTCGGCGGTGAGCTGTCGGACGATCGCCGGCCGCAGACCGCCGACCTTCATCGCATTCGCCGCCCCCTTCTCGGTGAACCACGACGGCACCACCGACTCACCGGTGATGAACCGTTGCAGATCCTCATGCCCGAACGACCACACCAGATGCCCGCTGCCGCGGAGAATCGCGCGTTTGGCGGCGTCGTCGGCGACACGATTGCAGCCGGGGACGGCGTGATACCTGCGGCCGTCGGCGAAGATCGCGATCCGCGGCACGTCGGGATCGTTGGTCGCGAGTTCGAAGTCGGGTTTCGAGTTGGCCACATGCACCTGCGGAGTGAGCTTCCAAGTGCGAATCTTCTTGCCCGGCAGCACGATCGTCGCCGACGGCCCGTAGGTGCCCGGAGACTCCTTCACGGTGGCGCCCATGGTGCGCAGCCGGTCGACGAAGGCGACGTAGAACTCCTTCTCCAGCGGCGACTCCTCACTGCCGACCCGAGCGGCGGGGGCCTCGGCGGTGACGGCGTCGAGCCACCGGGCGGCATCGGGTTCGGCGCCGTCGTCGACGCCGAGCAACTGGTCGAGTACCCGCAGCGCCGTCTGGCGCGACACCTTGTCGAGCTCGTGCGGCGGCGCGAACGGCAGCAGGCACTTGTGGCAGGCCAGCCGGTCGTAGTCGGCGCAGTCACAGTCGCGGACCACGGTGCGTGCCGCGGCCAGGACCGCCCACACCTTCGCGGGGTCGGCGAACTCGGCGAGATACCCGGTGCCGCCGGGCACAGTGTCGTGGATCAGCAGTGCCCGCTGGTCGGGGGACCGCAGAGCATCGGTGATGGTCGCGACGTCGAGGTGTTCGGGGGAACCGCCGATCACCTGCCGCAATCCCAGCAGGATCGCCGCGGACAGGCTGGGATGGGCGAACTGGTCGTACTCCAACGCCTTCGGCAGATGCAGCAGCACCCCCTGAGTGCGGAGGGTGCGGGCCAGCGCGATCTCCCGAACGTGCTCGGTGGCGGCATTGCGGTGCCGACACCAACTGCGATGCTCATAGCGCGAGTTGCGGCCGGCGGACTTGTCGAGCTGCCCGCACGCCGAGCACACCCGGAACAGTCCGGTGGCGGTCTCCTGCCCGGCGACGGTGCGGGTGGCACCCTGGGAGGTGCGCCGCCCCATATTGAGCCAGCGCACATCCAGGCGGCGCAGATACTCGGCACCGAATTCGAGGTCGCCGACATGCCAGGACCGGCCGACGTTGACCGGGTCGATGTCGGCGGCGGTGATGACGGTGAACGACTCCTTGTGCCGCTCGTCGCGAGAATCGGTAATGGACGCCTCGTCGCGACGCACCTCCGCGGACACCCGCGCCATCTCCACCACCGGCAACTGCTGGCTGACGTCGGCGATGGCGCCGGTCCCGCAGCGCGGGCACGTGGTGATGGTCGGTGGCTGTTCCCCCGCCAGGGTGATGCCCGCCCACCCGCATTGCGGGCACAGCCGCCAGGTCTGGATGTTCGACTCGCCGGCCCCGAGGTCGACGGCGTCGATCCGGGCGGCCAGCCCCTGCGCGTAGAAGGTGGCACCGGGCGCCAGTTCGGTGAGTGCGACGCGCGAGCCGCGCTGATAGCTGGTGGCCTCACCCATGTACTGGCTGGTGTCCGGGTCGATCCAGGTGACGCCGACGTCGAGGGTCACCGAATCGTCGAGCAGCGTGTAGTTGGGCAGCACACCGTAGCGTTCGAGGACGGAGATCCAGTAGTCGTCGGTGAGGTCGTGGATCTGGCCGCCGAGCAGCCGCAGCGAACCCTTCGCGGTCCGTAGATCGCGCAGGTCGTCGTCGGTAGCCGCCGGCGATGCCGCCCGTCGTTCGAATTCGGGCATCTCGGCTTGGACGGTGTCACGTCGCGCGGTGAGCTCGGTGAGGTCCCGGTTCCAGCGGTGCACCGCCTCCTGCAGATCCGAGGCGAGGGGGCTGGGGGCACCGTCGTCGCCGGGAGTGGCCCAGGCGCGCAGGGAGTCTCGGGTGTGCGCGTCGAGGACATCGTCGAACTGGGCGAGGAATCCGTCGACCAGGGCGTCGGCGTCGGTGCTGACGGCGGTCAGCAGGGCTGCCATCCAACTGCCGGGGTCGAAGCTGCCGAGGACGGCGCGGGCACCGCGGGGGGCGACGGTGCCCGGGTCGCGGGCCAGGCGGTCGATGATGTGCGCGATGTACTGGCGTTGCAGGATCTCCTCGGCGGTGAGGAAGGTGGCGGGCGGGCGGACCTCGCCCTGGATCACCGAGGTGGGATCGTACAGTTTGGGCAGGTGCTCGCCGCGGCCGCGGACGAACGCCAGAGCCAGCGAGTTGCCGGTCAGGCGCCCGGCGCGGCCGACGCGCTGCAGATACGAGGAGACGGTGCGGGGCAGCGAGCCGAGCATCACCGTCGACAGATCGCCGATGTCGATGCCCATCTCCAGGGTCGGTGTGGCGACCAGGACGTTGGGGGCCTGCGGGTCGGCGCCGCCGCGTTTGAATGCGGTCTCATAGCCGAGGCGGGTCTGCGTCGGGAGCAGCGAGGTGTGCTCTCGGGCGACGACGCGTTTCATCTCCGAACCGTCGTAGAGCCGACGGTAGAAGTTCTGCCCCTTGGCGGCGCGGACGAGGGTGCCGGGGCAGCGGACCAGTAGGCAGGGGGCGCCGTCGAGTTGGTCGACGGCGGTGACGCTGCCGGGGGTGGGCGTCTGGCACACCGCGCACACCAGCAGGTGCCGACCGGCGGCGAGATCGTCGTCGGTGGGGGCGGTGACGGTGATGGCGGCCGCGGGCAGCCCGTAGGCGGTCAGTCCGCTCTCGGTGAGCACTGCGGACAGGACGCGTTGTTCGGCCAGGACCGAGAACAGGGAGCGGGCCAGGAAACTGCCGTCGTAGGGCGAGACGTCCAGACATTGGGAGGCCCACCGCGCATACCAGGACGAGACGGCGGTGATGGCGTCGAATCCTTCGGGGACCGAGCGGGATCCGACGGCGGGGAAGGCGGCGGCGGGGCGGCCCTTCGGGAAGGCGGGCATGCCTTCGCCTTTGGGGCGAGCACCCCACACCCAGCGGCGGTTGGCGTCACGTTCGACGTAGGTGCGCAGCCACGGATGGTGGATGGCGCCGCGGGTGCGGACGCGTTCGACGGTGCCGCGCACCCAGCGGGTGATGGCCGCGGAGTCGGGTGCGGTGAGGGCGAGCTGGTGTTCGGCGGCGTTGAGGGCGGCGCGACCGAGGCGGGCGGGACGTTCGGCGCCGCCGAGGTCGACTTCGGCGACGGCGCTGCCGGTGAGTTCGAGGGTGCGGCCGAGCCGTGATTGCAGCCCGAACTCCATGTCGATGTCGAACTGCAGGCGACGCAGCACCTTGCCCGCGGCCTTCTTCCGGGCCGCGGTGGAGGTATCCGGTTTCCAGAACGGGGTGAATCCATCGTGGTCGACGATGTCGGGGGCCAGCAGATGGTAGCGGCGGGCCGGGTCGTCGCCGGCGCGGGCGATGACTCTCTCGCACAGTTCCGGCAGGGTGAGCGCCTGGTCGCCGATGGCGCTGCGGAGAGTGGAGCGCAGGCTCAGGGTGTGGGAGCGGGCCTGGACGAAGCCGGCGCGGTGCGCGGCGTCCTGCACGCTGTCGGTGAACATCAGCGTCTTCTTCTCGTCGGCGTCGAGGCGGGCGTCGCCGAACAGGTTCGAGAGGGTCACCGAGAGTTGGGTGGCGACTGCGCTGCCGAGGAAGCGGATGCCGTCGGCGGCACCGCACGCCGGGCACATGTCGTTCTGGGAGGCTTCCTCCACGGCATCGCCGGTCAGGACGAGGACCGGCAGCACTTTGCCTTCGAGTTGTTCTGCGCTGTCGGGATCGGGTGGGGTGTCGACGATTTCGCGGTCGTCGATGCGGAACCATCGCAGGCCCTCCACCTGTTCGGCGCGGGTGGCGGTGAGCAGGGCTTCGGCGGGTGCTGAGATGAGGGCGCGGAAGCGGGAGGTGCCGGCGGCGTGGTCGGCGCGGATGGATTCGTCGGTCACATCCAGGGTGTGGCCGGTGGGCGCCAGGCGGGCACCCCATCCGGAGCGCCCGCAGTGCCGGCAGTACAGTGCGGGCAGGTGCATCACGTCGGCGTCGTCGTGGATGCCGTCGTCGGACCACCGGTAGGCGGTGACGGCGGTGACGGCCCTGTCGATCCGGGACAGTTCTCGGATCCACAGGTGCACATCGACATTCAGTGCGGCGCGCCCGACCTCGGCACGCAGGTGTGAGAGCGCGGCGAACAGATAGTCGAGGAAACGCTGCTGAGCGTGGTGGATGCGGGGCCGCTCGCGCGGGGATGTCGGGGTGTCGAAGACGGCGTCGGCGAGGTCGGCCAGCGAGATCGCGTCGACGGCGTGGGCGAGGACCTTTGCCAGCAGCGAATGAGTTTTGAGCAGGTGCAGTTGTTCGGCGGCGTCGAGGCGACGCAGGTCGGCGGGGGTCAGGCGCCGGTCGGCGTCGAGGTGGTCGGTGGTCTCGAACAGTTCGGTGCGCTCGAAAACCCCGGCCCGCTCGAACAATTCGGCGAGCACCGCAGCGGCGAGCGCACTGTTGGTGGGGGAGGCGGCGGCAACGGCGTCGAGGCGGTCGACGGACTCGGTGACGATCAGAGGTGCGGGCTGGTAATCCCGGCCGAGGGCGGGGTCGCGGTCGGCGAGCCAGGCGTCGGCGGTCACCCGGGTTTCGCCGATCACCGCGTCGGCGTCGAAGGCTTCGCCGAAGACGGTGTGGGCGAAGCCCAGCATCGCTGTGGGTTCGGCTTTGGAGCCGAGGGTGGCAGAGGTGGCGACGGGGGTGATGCGGCCGAGGGGGCGGGTGCGGTCGGCGTCAGTGACGGGCGAGGCGTCGGTCCAGTGGGCCTTGAGGGTGAGGCCGAGGCGGCGCAGCAGCATGGCAACGTCGGTGCCTTGGGCGCCGTCGTAGGTGTGGAACTCGTCGAGGACCACGTACTGCAGCGAGTCGGCGGACAGGCGCCAGATGTCGGCGCGGTCGGGGTGCAGCAGCAGGTGGTCGAGCATCTTGTAGTTGGTGAGCAGGATGTCTGGCGGTGCCGAATGCATCAGGGAGCGATCGGTGATCAGACCCTCATCGGTGACCTTGGTGCGCCCACCGGTGGACTGCTCACCGGTGTAGAGGCCCGCGGTGACACCGGACAGCTCTGAATGCTCGGTGATGAGCCGGGCGAGGCGTTCGGCTTGGTCGTTGGCCAGGGCGTTCATCGGGTAGAGGATGAGCGCCTTCATCCCGGTGACGCCGGCAGCCTTGGCGCGTAGGACGTGATCGAGGATCGGATACAGGAACGCCTCTGTTTTACCGGAGCCGGTGCCGGTGGTGACGAGGGTGGGCTGCGGACGCGCGTGAAACTTCGATGACAACCGCTCGAAGGCGGCGGCCTGGTGGCCGTAGGGGGTGAACCCCGTCGGCCACCAGTCCAGGTGCATCCTCCAGTTGCCGCCGGCGGGCGCATACGGCAGACGCAGACGCACGTAGGGGCCTTTGAACATGCCGGTGTCAGGGTGGCCGACGAAGTCCGACAGCGCGCCCTGCGCATCCGGGTCGGTGAGGGCGAAGGTGGTCGCGAGGTAGTCGGTGAGGCCTTCGCGCAAGTGGTTGGCTTGAATCGTCGGCAGTAGGACCCCCACGGATGTTGCCGCCCTTCCTGCTAGATGAGTGCTATCTGGATCATGCCTCATGGAGGGCGCCGCACCTTTGCAGGGCTGCGGTGCCCGGTTGAAGGGGCGACGCTGCGCAACCTACAGGCGCTCAATCTGCGTACCACTCCTTCGCTCTGCGGACAAGTGCGTCACGCATGCGGGACTCGTCGACCGCCAGATAGCGCTGGGTCGTCGCCAGTGAGGCGTGTCCAAGGAGCGTCTGGACAAGCCGCACATCATGGGTCTCGTTGTGGATTTCAGTCGCGCACAGGTGACGGAGTTGATGCATTGTGGTTCCGTCAGCGAGCGCGCGCGATACCAGAGTCCCAACCCAGTGCGCTGACAGGTGACCGCCTGTGGGGCTGGGAAACAGGAATCCGTCGTCGACGCTCTGCAATGCTGACGCCAGATCATCGGGAACAGGCAAGATGCGCTGCTTCATTCCCTTGCCATGTACAACTAGCGACCAGCCGTTGGCGTCCCAAACGAGATCGTTTCCGGGGTGCACTTGAGCAACCTCGCCGCGGCGCATGCCAAGCTCATTTGCGAGGCGGAGCATGAGTACCACTCTGTGGTCCGAGGTGTTGATCGCGGTCGATACAGTGGCCTTCCCCGCCGGCCGGGGTCGAGGTTGCTCAGGTCTGACAAGTGGTAGGACTTCCGCGATGTTGTCGTCTGTACGCCCCGTGGTAACGCCCCAGGCCCAGAACTTGCGGAACGAGGATCGGATGGCACGTGCGGTTTCGCGACTCCATTCGTGGCCGCCCGCCCAATCTAGGAGTGCGGAGCGTTCCAGACTCCATGGATCTGGCGCAAGGTCGGCACGAGCTAGTCGGCGCACGTGGTAGCACCGCAGTTCGATGGTCTGCGGTGACAGTCGCATTGCGTGCATCGCTGGCTGCCAAGCCACCACCTCAGCTGCCCATCGAGGGGGAATATCTAATCTCTTTGCCATGGGACGACTGTGAACCTGCAGGCGTATCCGGCGCTAGACCGACAGGTTCGGTCGGCCTCATCCACCTCGAATCCCACTTCACTGACGAGAAGGCCGGCAGACTCCGCGCCGAGACCTACCAGAGGCTGCGACGACACTGGCAGTTCATTAACGAACTCAAGCTCTTTGAGATCCAGAACCAACGTCGATACGGGGTGAACGTCTATGCCTCACGCAGGAAGCCGGCCTTTCGACAGGCAGCGTCGTTGTACCATCCGGACACCGTCACCCGGTCACTCGAACATGACGGTTCAGGAACCGAACCGGGGATCAAGGATCCTGATGGAAACTGGGATCTTCGTCCCCACGCCGCTCGCATCGTTCAAGTTGATGTGGGGACTCTCCGGTCGTGGCACGCTGTCCTTGAGACTGACGATGTCCCGATCAACCAGACCCGCATGGTCTACGCCGTCAACCGATCCTCTGCCGAAGTGCTTGCCAAGCTCGCTGCGGCCTCGCGCATTGAGACATTGGGTCTCCAGTTCTCGCTGGGTTGGATGGAGAACAATGCGACAAAGGCAAAGGGATATTATAGCGCCAGGTGGGGGCGTGCGGAGTCATGGGGTGAGGTGATTCTCCAAGGGCCTCACATCTACGTCGGAAACCCATTCTACAAGAGCCCCAACGAGACGATGCGGAATCACCTCGACTGGACCGCGGTCGATCTGGAAAGCCTCCCCGCTGACGCCGTCCCGATCACATCCTACAAACCCATGGGCGACCGCGACCGCTATGACGCGGCTTACACGCACTGGCAAACCGAACCAGAGGATTCCGTATCGGCTCGTCAGTTCTATAGGGTTGCCTGGCGAAACATGGCTGCGAACACCGGTGAGCGCACCCTAATCCCCGCCATCATTCCACCCGGCACTGCCCACGTTCACGGGCTCTTCTCGATCGGCTACAATTGGGAACCCACAGATGTCGCACTGGTTGCTGGCTGCATGTCCTCGCTACTATTAGACTTTGCGATCCGGGTCGCGCCGAAGTCGACAATTCCTGCTGCCACAGTAGGTCGACTTCCGCTAGCTGATGGAGGCGATCGCGGCAGCCCTCTTGCAAAATCGATCATGCTTCGTTCATTGCGGCTGAACTGCCTCACAGAGAAGTATGCACCGCTATGGGCCGCCTGCTTCTCAAGCGAGTTCGCTGACGACGCCTGGACCTGCGATGAGAGGCGGGTAGTAGGTGGCTCGCTCGGTGTCGCTGAAGATCGGTGGAACACATCCACTCCACTCCGCCGTGCGTCAGACCGACGGCAGGCCCTTCTTGAAATAGACGCGCTTGTTGCAATTGCACTCGGCATTACTGCTGATGAGCTCGCATCCGTGTACCGTACGCAGTTCCCGGTGCTTTTTGGATACGATCGAAAGCGTGACTGGTATGACGCGCGCGGTCGGCTGCTGCAGGGCGTAACAGTCCAGTCGGGTCATCAAGAAAGCATCGGCAAATCCTTGAAGTTGCCCTCGCCAGTTAATTACGACCGCGAATATGACCTAAGGCGCGCCCATCAAGTTTTCTTGAGCCGTATAACGAACTCCGCGTAGGAAGTCCGCATATCCTGCTCACGATCCAAGAATATGAATGGCGTCCGGTATGTATACCAGATCTTGCTCCCCGGGTGCATCTCAGCCTGCTGGAACCCTTGGGACGGCTCACCCGACCTTCTCCACGCCTGTAGTACCCGCGTAGGCACAGTGCGCCCATTCGCGTCGAAAGCCACCTGTTTGCGGTCGTACCCTGCCAGCACCGGGAACTGTGTGCGATAGATTGTGCAGAGTTCCTCGACGGTGATCCCGAGCGAGATCGCGACGAGGACATCGATCTCCAGCAATGCTTGCCTACGCAGGATGGCCCGTCGGAGCGGTACGGCTGGCGACCAGGCCGACTCGGGTACGGCGAGAGGCCGCTCCATCAATACGGGATGACTGTCCGTCCATGAATCTTCAAGAAAGTTACTATGCCAAGTGGCGGAAAATAATTCTGCATATGCGTCCGTCAGACAGTTCAGACGAAGAGCCCGTAGAATGAGAGCATTCCGTCCGGCTGCGTCGTCTACGAACGGCATACGCTCGGCGACGTTCGCCCGAATGTTGGACTTTGGTGCAGATCTGACGCTGAAATCGGCCAGGAGGCTGGAGAGGAAGGCGTTCAGCAACGGGATGATCGTCATGTTTGAATCGGGTGCGCCCGCGGAATAGATGCCGTCGACGTGGGCAGCGCCGGGTGGAATGATGGCGGGGATTAGGGTGCGCTCACCGGTGTTCGCGGCCTGATTGCGCCAGGCAACCCTATAGAACTGACGGGCCGATACGGAATCCTCTGGTTCGGTTTGCCAGTGCGTGTAAGCCGCGTCATAGCGGTCGCGGTCGCCCATGGGTTTGTAGGATGTGATCGGGACGGCGTCAGCGGGGAGGCTTTCCAGATCGACCGCGGTCCAGTCGAGGTGATTCCGCATCGTCTCGTTGGGGCTCTTGTAGAATGGGTTTCCGACGTAGAGGTGAGGTCCTTGGAGAATCACCTCACCCCATGACTCCGCGCGGCCCCAAGCAGGTTTGAACCTCTTTTTTGCGCGATCGGTTGTTTCGTTCCAGCCTGCGGAGAAGCGGAGATCGAGTGCAGCCAACCGCGGTGCCGACGACATCTTGTTGAGAACCGCGTCCGAGGATCGGTTGACGGCGTAGACCATGCGGGTCTGGTTGATCGGGACATCGTCAGTCTCAAGGACAGCGTGCCACGACCGGAGAGTCCCCACATCAACTTGAACGATGCGAGCGGCGTGGGGACGAAGATCCCAGTTTCCATCAGGATCCTTGATCCCCGGTTCGGTTCCTGAACCGTCATGTTCGAGTGACCGGGTGACGGTGTCCGGATGGTACAACGACGCTGCCTGGACGAAGTTGGGTTCACGCGTCGGACCATAGACGTTCACACCGAACCTCTTCTGGTGCTGAATCTCGAACAATTGAAGTTCGTTGATGAACTGCCAGTGTCTCCGCAGTCGTCGGTAGGTCTCGGCGCGGAGGCTGCCGGCCTTCTCGTCGGTGAAGTGGGATTCGAGGTGGATGAGGCCGACCGAACCTGTCGATTTGGCATTTCGCCACGTCAATTCCATGAAGCAGCGATAGAGGTCCGCTCGCAGGCCCGCCTGTAGCGGATACAGCTGAGCAGACGACAACGCGGCGCGCACAGCCAAAGTCTCGGTGATGGAGTCCAAAACGAAGCCGCGCATCCCGGGGAGGTTCAGCGCGATCTCGACATGCTCAGCATCCTCGATCTGAGTCGACTTCGTCTTGAGTTGCCACCACGGGTCGCCCTCAGCTAGCAATTCATCAATGTTGACATCTGGTCGCACCCAGGGTGGATTTCCGACCTGCAGATCGAACCCACCGCGGGTGAAGACCGGCGCGAAGTCCAGCTCCCAATGGAAGTAGCCTTGCTTGTCTGCAACCTCGGCCGCGACCGTCATCCAGGGGAATGCGTTGAGTGCCTTCTCGATCGGCTGCGCCTGTGCGAAGGTGCGGTCGGTGTCTTCTGCGACGTCGAGTTCTTGCCAGTTCATGTCGCCGGCGAGGCTGGTCTGACCGTATTTCTCGAACTTCCCGGCCTTCGGTGACACACCCAGAATGGCTTCCAGGCCACCGACCCAGTGATCCCAGTCCGGCGGTTCGATATCGGTGGTCAGCGGCCATGACCAGATTGCGCACCACGCGTCCATTGCTCGGCGCAGGCGTAGGTAGGCGCCGTTCGGGTCGCGGAGGACGGTTTCGATGTCCTCGCGCGTCACTGCGGGGGTGTGGTCGACAGGATCCGAGCCCCACAGGTGGATGTCGCGGCGGATCTCCGATTCGGCGATCATCAAGCGGCGCAGAGTGAAGTCCCAGAGAGTTTCCACTCGCTGTGCGAGGGCGGTGAGGCGTTTGACGATCGCCTTGTTCGGGGACTTGCGGATTTCGTTGCGCCACAAACGGAGTTCTTCGCGCTTGTCGGGCGCGTACTTCTTGGCTTCGGTAGTGTCGATGACGGCGCCCCAGCCCTCGGAGGGGAGGAGGAAGTGGTGGATGCCGGTGCCTATGGTTTCGACACACTCCTCACTTCGTTCGTCGTGGCTCAACCAGCGGGAGGTCAGCGGGACGTCGCGGGGGACGGCCTTGAGCCACTGCTTCTTCGTCAGCAGGTTCGGGGCGTAGACCGCGCGGCGGGCACCGATCAGTGAGTTGCCGCGGCGCAGGTGCAGACCGAACCACGGGGCCTGCAGGCCCGCGACCATTGTGTCCAGCCACAGCGAGATCTCCGCCAGCTCCACGGCGGTGGCGTTGAGGTCGACGCCGTACACCTGGTGTAGGGCAATGTGCGCCTTCACCTTCTGCAACTCGATCGGGTACTGGTCGGCGTCGATCAGCTCGCCCAGATCCTCCTGCTTGCGCTTGAGGTATTCGGCGGCGAGCTGGCGGACCGCCTCGATGGCGAATGCGCCCGAGCCGAGGGCCGGCTCGCAGATGCTCAGTTCCAGGATCTGCTCGGGCGTGGTCCGCTCATCGTTCTGATCGAGCAGTTCCTCCAGGGCCTGGGAGACCACGAACTTCGTCAACACCTCGGGCGTGTAGTACGACGCCGACTGCTGACGCTCGCGGCCGGCGAGCCGGAACACGAACGTGCCCTTGCGGTGCAGGACAGGCTTCGCCTCGCCGGTCGCCTCGTCGACCGCGCGGACGAAGTCCTTCTCATCCAGGTGATCGGAGCGGTCCACCGGAACCACCCACGAACCCTTCTCGGGATCACCGTTCTTCGCGACCTCGTACAAGTCTTCCTCGGCGAAGAAACCGGTATAGCTCATCAGGCCCTCGTACACCGCACCCAACTGGTTGATGCCCAGCTCCGCGTACGAGATGAAACCGCGATCGCCGCCCCGGCGGCCCTTGGACTCCTTCGACAGCAGCAGATGTTCGAGTACCTGCTGCATCGCCTCGTTGCCGAGCCCCACCTCGTCGATCAGGGCCGTCGACGCGGGCGCGAACAGGTCGGCACGCAGCGGCTGAAACTCCAGACCCGGTGCCGGATCGTCGGCGTCATCGGCTCGGACGGCAGGTGTGTGGCCCTCGTCGACGAGGCGGAACAGCGTCGCCAGCGACTCGTACAGGTGTGTGCCGGTGCGGGCCCGCGCCGAGGTCAGCTCGGTGAGCGTCAACTCCCGCAGCCGGTCCAGGCCGTAGCCCTCCTCGTACTCGGCGGCGCCGGTCGGCAGTACCCGCATCTCCGGGGACGCCTCCGCATACAGGAGGAACAGGATCCGGTACAGGAACCGCAGCGAATGCTTGGCCAGGTCCTGCCCGTCGATCCCGTCCAGGCTCAAGCTCTTCTTGGTGCGCCGCCGCACCACCTCGTTGGCGATGATCTCGATCGACAGGCGGATGCCTTCGCGCAGGTCCTTCGACACCCCGACGGTGTGCTTCACCGAATCGGCCAGTACCCCCGACCACCAGATGTTGCCGTCCGCGTCCGGCAGCAGCGCCTGCCGCCCGAACATCGCGGCGACACGGTCGATTTCGCCGCCGCGCGCCTCGTGTCGGCGCTCGGCGACCACCAGCAGGTCGACGGCCAGATACCGGCCCTCCGCCCAGCGTTCGGCCTCGGCCAGCAGCAGCCACTGCCCGGCCTGCACCACCACGAATGCCGGCGGTGCATCCGAGCGGAACGCCGCCGACACCGCCTTCGACGCCGACTCGATCGGCTTACCGTCCTCCACGGCAGGCGAGATCAGCAGACCCGTTGCCGGATCGAGCAGATCCTCGATAGCGGTGACTGGAACCGCTTGCAGGAACAGCACACTCGTCGCATCACCGAGTGTGGCGTTCGGAATCTCCAGTTCGGAGCCTGCGCGCTCGGCGGTGAACGTGCCCAGCGTCGACGGGTACCCGAACGCCGTGCGGATCAGGGTGTGCGCCTGCGGCGCGGTATCCGGATTCTCCGCGAGCCCGGCGAGCGCGGTCTGCAGGGCGCCGGCGGAGGCGAGCAGGCTGTCGCGGACCGTCGCCCGGTCGGCCTTCTTCTCCGCATCCCACAGTTTGCGCAGCTCCAGCACCTTGCCGTGGAATGACTCCTTGGCCGAATCGGTGGTGAAGTAATGCTCGCTGATCCAGGCCTCGCCGATGACGATGGAATCGAAAGACGCCACGACTACTGGTCCTCTCCGGAGTGCTGGTGGGCGGGAACGATGAGCAGCAGTGGACGCACCAACTGCTGGGTGGGGGCCAGGGAATCGGCCAGCCGTTGCTCCTCGGCGATCCGGCGCGAGAGCGTATCGACCTTCTTGCGTTGCCCGCCGACGAGATCGAGCTGCTCGGCGCCGCTGCGCCACCGGTCGGCGCGGGCCCGCCACCGATCCAGGCGTTCGGTGGCTGCCGCCTCCTGTGCACCCAGGACCAACTGCATCGCCGTCGTCGCCTCATCCACTGCGATCGGTACCAATGTCCCGTACCGTTCGACGTCGGCCACCGGCCCGGGATTGGCCGATCCCGGTCGCAGTCCCGTCTCCTCGGTGAGGAAGGCGAGACTCTCGCGGGTCTCGACCACGCAGAACGACGGATTGCTCGGGTTCGGGAACTCGGCGGTGGAGAACACCCGCGAGATCAACTGGCCGCGCCGATTCATCAGCGTGCCCATCAGCAGCACGGTCGGGGAGTCGACGTCGCCGCGGATCACGAAGATCTGGTTGCGGCCCAGGGCACTGAGCGCGCGGTCGCTGGCCCAATCGAGCACCGGATGCAGCGGACCCAGGAAATGTGCCTCCGGCCACGTCGTATTGGCCACGCCCTTGCCTTCCCGCGCGGCGGCCAACTGTGCGCCGCCGACCTCCGGGGAGGTGGCGAGCGTGAAGCGTCCGAGGACCTTGCCGTGCTGCAGATAGTTCTGCGGCAACTGGCCCAGGCGCTGCCGCAGATCGCGCGGCGGTGTCAATTCGGCGATCGCATGATGGGGATGGATGGTCCAGTCGACGCCGCCGGCCGCCGGGTTGGCGTGCGGCACATCGTGGAAGGCGGCCTTGAGGGCTTCGTCGAGGAAGGTGAGGTCGTCGGTGTACAGGCTCTGTCGCGGGGCCTGCGGCAGAGCGGAGGCCGGATCGTCGTCGGGGGTCTCGTCCAAGTCGAACTGCGCGAAGAACGCGTCCAGATCGTCACCGGCGGCCACGTCGTCGACTTCGCGGATCTGCTCGTCGAGGGTGGCGGCGCCGATCAGGACATCGCGGATCGCGTTCTCCTCACCGGTCACCGAATGCTGTCCCATCAGTGAGGCGATGTCACCGAGGGTGCCGTGCGCCTGATTCTCCCGCTCCAACAGACGCGAGAGCACCCGCAGGTCGCCGGAGAACTCCGCGTCCGAGGGTTCCAGGATCAGCGACGAGATGACCGGCGGATGCTGCTGCCCGTACCGGTCGATGCGGCCGTTGCGCTGCTCGATGCGGATCAGCGACCACGGAATGTCGTAGTGGATCAGGTGATGGCATTGGGCGTGCAGGTTCACGCCCTCGGAGGCCACATCGCCGGTCACCAGCACCCGGATGGGGGAGGTCTCGAGTTTGAAGCTGTCGACGATCTCCTGCTGCTCCACATCCGAGAGCCCGCCGTGCAGCATCGCGACGTTCTCGGGTTTGAGACCCAACTGTTTCGGCAGATGCTCGGTGAGCCAGCGCAGGGTGGCCACGCGCTCGGCGAAGACCACCGCGCGGGTGGTGGAGCGTTTGCCGACGCCGATGTCTTTGAGTCGCTTGACGAGCGCGGCCTGCTTCCCGGCGTCGTCGTTCAAGGCCTGCGCATTGAGCTCGTTGAGGGTGGTGAGTGCGGCGAGTTCGGCGGCTTGCTCGGGAACTGCGGCGTCGAGCTTGGTGCGACGCTGCTTGATCGACTCGGCCAGTGCGGCGGGGGACGAGAGGAACGCTTTCGCCAGCGTCCACGGGAACAGCGCGGCGGTCTGTCCCGAATAGGGGGAGCGTCCGGCGCTCGGGTGTAGCCATGTCTGCGACAGCTCGTGGGCCACCGCGTCTTCGGCCGGTGACGGCGTGACCAGCAGATGTACGGGTTCGGCGCGCTCGGCCCAGTCGCTGCCGACCTCCGCGGCCACCTCCGGATGGTGGCGGTGTCTGCGGATCAGTAGGGCCGCGACGTCGTCCTTGGTGAAGGTGCCGTCGGCGGCGACCGCGGTGGGGTCGAGGAGCCGCAGCAATTCGGCGAACGACTCCTCGCGGCCGTTGTGCGGGGTGGCCGAGGCCAGGATCAGGGCTTCGGTGTTCGGTGCCAGGACGCGCGCGAGCTCATTGTTCTGGGTGCCGACGTTGGTGAGGTTGTGCGACTCGTCGATCACCACCGCGTCCCAGTGCTGACGCTGCAGATGCGCCTTGTAGCGAGGACTCTTGAGGGTGTCGATGGAGATGATCGCCCGCTTGAAGTAGGTGAACGGGTTCCGCGTGGCCGGCAGCTTCTGCCGCACCTTCTGGATGCCGGCCGAATCGAGCCGGACGAAGGGGAGGGCGAACCGGCACCACAGCTCGTGCTGCATCTGCTCGAGCACATGCTTGGGGGTGACGATGAGGATCCGCTCACCGCGCCCGCGGCGGACGAGTTCGGACAGGATCATGCCGATCTCGAGGGTCTTACCCAGGCCCACCGCGTCGGCGATCAGGATTCGCGGCCGGATGTGCTGTGGGTCAAGGGCTTTCGCGACGGCTGCCCGCTGATATCCGAGGGAGTCGGCGAGCATCTGGGTGGAGACGGTGAGCGTCTGATCGCCGTACGGGAACGGCGTCTTGCGTAGCAGCGCCTCCAGCCACAGCCGGGAGTCGCGGTAGCCGGACGAGGCGTCGGCCACCACCTGCGCGTCGCGCGGATCGAGGACGTCGATGGCGTCCAGGCTCGAATAGAAGGTGGCGGTGGTGTCGGCGACCAACTCCGAGAGTCCGCGGGCCCGCACCAGCCAACCGTCGGAGCCCTGTTCGGCGGAGGTGACCAGCCATTCCTCGTCCCGCACCACGACGATGGAGCCGGGGGCGAGATTGAGGTCGGCGCGCATGGGCATGGGGTGGCTGTCTCCTCCGTGTGCAGGGCTGATCTTCAACCTATCCGACGCGACAATCGGGACATGACGAGGGTGATCCGGGTGCGTCTGCCGTTTTGTCGGTGGCGCGTGACATAGTCGGTTCGTCGTAGGTGGGGTGAGCCGACTGGGCTGAGGGAAGGCGTCTGCAGAACCACTGGGTGAGTGGCTTCGACTGGTCCAGCCCCAGCAGTCGCTGGGCCCAGGTGATGTACTCCTCGCTGCCGCCGCACCGGAACTGCGACTCGAGCGCGATGTGCACCACCTCGAGGCCTGACGACTCCGCATACTCGGTGATCTGCTCCAGCGACCCCATTTCGCCCGGCCGCGCCACCTGGTGCTCGTCGAGCAGGAAGACCGGGACGCGCACCCTCGCCTGTCACCCCTTTAGGGGACTTGCCTAGATTGTCGTAGTGGCGTGCAACACTGCATTCGAACTTGCAAAAGTTCCGATTCCCCGGCTGAACAGGGACTGGATCGCGGACGAGGAGAACGTGGTGTCGGCACTCAAAGACTTGCGGCGGTTCGAAGGGCGAAATGGCGCATTGGTTGCAGATCGTAAGCACATCTGGATGACCCGGACTGACGAGGGGGCCGCCCACCGACTTATGATCGCGCAGATAAAGAACCTGTCAGTCTCCGAGCATGAGAATCCGCGCTCGTACTCGGTCCGGCTGAACGTAAGAGGCCCGGTCCCGTCGAAGAAATCGGTGCCGCACACTGCAACGATTCGGTTGGAGTACGGGGCGTACCAGAGACTGACGACGTGGGCCGAGACCATCGGCATTCCCGTCGTCAATCCTGCGAGGGAAGCCCGGTTGGGCAAAGAACGGAGAAACTCCGAGCCCCGAGACGCAGAGCAAGCACCGCACCGCCCGCACAGGTCGAAGCGGTCCGTTGTTGACTGCCTTGATCGACTCGTGGGTGTTGCGACCGTGGATGAGTTGATTGCTGGAACCAGCGGCGGACGTGGACCGCTGAACTCCAGAACGACTGCGACCGAAGAAGTCCTGGAAGCCGTCCGCGGACTGTCGACGGTGGTTCAGGTTCACGACCACGCAGTTGTGGTCAAGTGGTCTTCGGCGAAGGGGAAGTCAGGGCATCGGCCGATCGTCGCCGCGCTACAAGCAATCGCCTCGCGCGACGAAGTATCCGGTCGCGACAAGCTCGAACTCGATGAGTACGCACTCGAGCTCTGCATCGGCGGGGCGCGAACGAGGGCATTGCTCGATGTACTGGGATTTGCAGACAGTCCAACGCCTGATGACGAATCAGCTGTCGGAGCTGACGCCGACGAGCGTTCATTCGCCATGGCGGCGGCCGCCACAAAGATATCCGTCTCCGCAGCAGGCTCCGCCGTCGCTGCCGAGCCCGTACACGAGAAGTCTTCGGACACCTCTGGCGTCATGAGATTGGCGCGAGAATGGCCGGCAGTGGTCGGCTCGATCGTGCGGGCGACGTTGAAGGTCGGTGACCGCCGCGCGAGTGCAGTGTGCGACACCTCGACGGGAAGACTGACGATCACGACTGGGGTGCTTGCCGGTCGGAGGTTCCTAGATCCGACTTCGGCTGCGATCGCGGTAGTCGCAGAGACTGGCTTGGACGTGCCCTTCCCTCGTGACGGTTGGAGTGAGTGGAAGGTCAATGGGCGACCCATTGCGGACCTGGTAGCGGAGGCGATCGACTGATGGCCCAGAAAATTGGAGTCGACGACGTCGCGCCAGCACCGGACTGGGAAGTCCCTTTGGGGTGGGTAGTGGTCTCCGCAAGCGACGTGCCGTCGGGAGGCGAAGAACTGCGCGCGCTCCTAGCGGACTGCCTCTCGCGAGGACTTGATGATCCGTACGACATCGCCGATGAACTGCAACTAGATTTCGGGCTTGTCCGTCATGGGTTGGAGCAACTTCTGGCCGACTTGGCTAAGAGTCCGTCGACGGAACCGGACACGGGCGGTGTTCTGCCAGAGCCTTCAGTGCAGAAGCCGAGCGAGCCGGAGGCGGTGCCGGCTGCGGTGACGAACCGCTTTCGGAAGGCAGCCCGCATGGTGCAGAAACTCGATCCTGCTCGAGCTGCGTCTGCGAGGGTTCTGTTGAAAGCGGCCGCCAGCCGCGCGCCGTTGACCATCGAGCGAGCGAAGACCATCACACGGTTGAGTGGTGACGAGTTCGAGGACATCCTCGACGACCTCGTGATCCGGGGAGAACTGCTTCGCAACGTAGATGGAGGGGTACAGACGTGGGTGCGGCCGTGAGCAATGCCCAACTTTCGTTGCGCGAATGGCAGCGTGAAGCACTGGACCGGTGGATCGCAGCCGATCGGTGCGCAATTGTCGAGGCCGTCACGGGTACCGGCAAGACGACGCTTGGACTCGCGGCCGCTGCGGATGCACTCGGCCGCGGCGTCCGGGTGCTCGTGATCGTGCCGGGAGTCGACCTTGTCGAGCAGTGGTATCACGCAGCACGTCGCACCCTGGGGACTGTCCGCATCGGTCGTCGCGGGCACCTGCATAGCGACCGCTTCGGCGACGTCGACGTACTGATCACGACGGTGCAGTCCGCGTACCGAGACAACTTCGAGATACCTGATGGCCCGACCATGTGCATCGCTGACGAAGTCCATCGGTATGGCTCGGACAGCTTCTCCCGCGCGCTCCGGACATCTTTCAGTGAGAGATTGGGACTGACAGCAACGCTGGAGCGTTCGGATGGTGGGGTGGAAGAGAAACTGCTTCCATTCTTCGGTGTGGCGATCACCGGATGCGACTTCAGGCGAGCGCGAGCTGACGGGATCATCGCTCCAGTCCGTGTCATGACTGTGCCGGTGCAGTTCTCCGCGATGGAGTACTCGAAGTATCGGCAGATCGAAAGCACGCTCTCTAGTGAGCGCTGGAAGTTGATCTCAGAGTACGGATGCCGTGACGAGCCGTTCGGGCTGTTCCTCCAAGATGTGCAAGACCTCGCGAAGGACGGGGACTACCGCGCGTCACGATCGGCGGGCGCGTACCTGCATGCGTTCTCCGCCCGGCGCGAACTCCTGGCCAGCAGTCAGGCCAAACTAAAGGTTCTCCACAATCTTGGCTCTGTATTGACAGGCGCAGGCCGGACGCTGGTCTTCTCGGAGACGAAAACGTCCGCGCAAACCGCGGCGGACGCGTTGGCTACCGCCGGTGTGTATGCGGAATCGGTGTCCAGTTCGAATACGTCTGACGAGCGTGCGAGGTTGCTGCGCCGATTCTCAGACGGCCACGTCACGGCGCTCGCTGCCCCGAAGATCCTTGACGAGGGAATCGACGTACCTGAAGCGGACGTCGGCATCATCGTGGCGGCCAGCTCTTCTCGCCGACAGATGATTCAGCGCATCGGTCGGATCATCCGGCCCAAGCCGGACGGGCGCGCCGCCTCGTTCATCGTCCTATACATCCAGGGCACGATCGAGGATCCAGCGCGAGGTGCGCACGAATCGTTCCTCGAACAGTTGACGGAGATCGCAGACCAGACCCTTGACGTCCCGGCCGGAGACGCTGTTGGACAGTTGGCGAATTGGCTCGGGCAATCGATGTCAGAGGTTGAGTCCGCGCGTGCGATGCCCCGTGTGCAGGCGCTCACCGCTGTGATTGCGGGCCAGGACGTTGTCGATCCGGTGCGTACGGGGATAGTCAGCGATTGCATGCTTGCCGGCGGGCTTCACGCGGACCTTGCGACGTTCGACCTGCTGTTGTCGTGCATGTCGATCCTGTCGGCACAGCAGATCGAGGTATTGCTTCTCCGCTTCGGGATCGACGGTGGGCCGACGCACTCGGTTCGGGAAGCCGCGAAAGCACTGGGACTGGCACCCAGAGCTGTTGTCCGGATTGAGGATGAGGCACTCGGCAGGCTCGAGAACCAGGACGTGCTGCCGATTCTGGACAGGTTGTCACGCATCGATGAACCGGATGAGGAACTCGGATTGTCGCCGCTGAAGATGCCGACGCGTATCCAGTAATGACCGGCCGCGACGAACGTCAGTTGTTCGTGGGAGAAAACCCTGTTAAGCGACGAAACGATCCTAGGACACGGTACGACGGGCGAATGGTGCTTCGGACTCTCGATGAGGGGAAAGCAGGATTTCAATGAGTGATGAAACTGCGGCGGCGGTGGTCGAGCAAGGGGATGAAGTGCTGCCTGCAGAACTTGCGGACGATTCAGTGCTGGTGACGGAGGATCCATCGATGCCTGCCCTGTTTGAGGCAGCATTCGACAGGTGCGAGCCCGTGACACTCCGGCTGGGCCCAACGGAGGATCGACCCGGGCTGTGGACTGGGCGCAGCGAGGCGACACTTGTCGCGCACTGGGATGATCACGATGGGTGGATCGTCGATGGGCGAGACATTCCACGACGTGGTGTCCTGGGAGATCTGCCTCCGCAGGCTGCACCGAGTATTGCCTACACGCTGCTGGGTTTGGGGTGGCAGGTTGAAGCCACGTCAGACTGTTCACGCCGCAGCGTTATCGCAAGGCCGAGATCGGTGCGAACCGGTGACTTGGCTGCGCGGTCGTGGAAGTACTTCGCTCTGCCGACCGGGGCCGCCTTGAAATTTGAATGGGTCAGGCCGACCGATGGGGCGGACTGGGAACTCGGAACGTCGGGGCGGCTCGGCGCTGAGATCACGGAGCCGTTCCACCCCGAGGATGTCTTCATCTTGGGTCTAGAGCTGGCGCCCGACTGGGTTATGCCGGACGAAGCCAACGGGGCACCGACGAAGCACTCCGATGGTGAAGATGTCGCCGCGTCGATGCTGCCGGCAAGCGCGTTCCATCCTGTACCGGAACCAGATGCGGACGAACTTGCCCGGCGGAAGGCGAGCCTCGCGCGGTGGCTTGCCGATGAGGGATTCGACGGTCCCTTCCCTGATCGGGATGCGGTGCGCAGCCATCTCTCCGCCGACGGTCCGAGTGCAGCCGGCCACTACTTACTCTCCTTCTCCGATGGGCAGGCATACATCGGCGAAACGATCGACTTCGTTGGGAGGTTCGCACAGCATTCCGTTACATACTCCGACATCGAGGCCTTCTATATTCGATCCGATGCAGCGGCACAGACACTGATCAGCAGGAACCGAGACTCAGCAAAGCGCAGTCTTCGACGCGATGAACGCGCGCTGATCCATGCGGCACAGAACGATGGGTTGATTCTGCGGAACACGATGGAGATGGCTAACCCGATCAAGGTGTCGAGGACGTTCTCCGAACTTGTCTCAGCGGACGAGATCGACCGATGGGTGGCGCAGCCTCTTTCCGCCAACGCCGACGATTCCGCGGTTGCCCAAAGGGTGGAGCGGCAGCACACCGCAGCCCGCGGCCAGGCGTTCAATGCGTTCATCAACCTGTCTGAAGCGGAGCAGGTACTGCGGATCGTCCGTGCCTACCTCGAACGGTGTGTGCCGTTTCCGGCTCGGACCGAGTACGCGAGCTGGGCGATCAGTTGCATGCCGAAGTCACTTCGCGGTGCACGAGGCGAGAAGGAGCGGTGGTCGGTCCTCTGTTGCCTTTCGATCGCGCGGCCGGAAACGCTGACGATCACGCGGAACAAACAGACTGGACACGTTTCGGGCTTCGTCGCGGCGAACGAAGTAGAACTGGGTTGCGACGAGGACCTGGGAGTGGTGCGGCTGATTCGTCAGCACCCCGGCATTCGGATCAACTACGAGGCGCATGCGTCGTTCGGTCCAGGGGTGGTCCTGCTTCACGCGCCGGATCTGGATGCGCTGGAGGATCTACTCGATGACACTCGCGTTACGCGAGCAGCCTCAACGGTCGCGCTGCGTATGTGCCGCGTAGGTCCCTCCACGCAGCGGGCGGTTCACAACCCGTATCTCGTTGAGCGTGCGATGGGCTGGGAGCGGGAGTGACGCGAGCGGCGGTCATTAAACCGGAGTCGGCTTTTGGAAGATTCCGTCCTTGAACGCAACGCGTCCGCTGGCTACCGCAAGACTTAGGCATCTCGATGCCCGATCTCTCGCGCCCTGCGTGAGCTTCTTCTGACCGAACGCAGTGAGGGCAGCGCGGATCACGCTCTCCGCGTCGCCCGGACTGCGTTTCGCGGCAGCGACGAGCGCGTTCACGAGCTCCTCGGGCGCGATCTCGTCGAGCGACCGTTTTCCACTGCTACCGGTCGGCACACGGAACGTGCTCCACGACGCCGGATCGAGGGACGCGGGCCAGACGAAGGCTCCGAACTCGCCGTCGCGGACGAGCTCGGCAGGCAGGATCGCCTCGACGATCTGCCGGCGCGACGAACTGGCGCGTTCGAATCCGAACCGCCGCACGATGCTTCCGCACAGCGACCCCAACTCGATCGGGCCGCAGATGTCGACGGTCTCCAGCAATGCGGTGAGGATCGTCTCGCGCAGCGCGGCGTCGGGAGTGCCGTCGAGCTGATCGCGCGTGCCGAGCGGCATGGTCGGCGCGGTACGGTACTTCTCCTTGACCGGCGGGCCAATCGGTGCGGGCGCGGCCACGGCATCGGACGCCGGAGCTGACGCGATCACCATCGGCGGCAGACCGGCCGACGACGGTGTGACGATCATGGCGTCGGCGGGTGCAGGCGGCGCAGGAGGTTCTGCGACTCGGGCGACGAGGCGGTGCTCGGGAGCGGGCGTGCCCGGGGCCGGTTGCGGAGGCAGCGGCGTGACGTCGGATGAAGTAGCGAACTCCGGCGGCACCGGAGTCGGCTTCGCGGACGGCGTGGTCGCCGTCGGGGCCTGAGACTCCTCGGCGACAGGCGACGTGGGCACCTCCGGCGGAACATCCGCGGCGCCGGACGGCTGCTCAAGCTGCGCACCGTCCTGCTGTGGTGCGGCCGAGTCGGCAGCGTCGGCCGCCTCTTCTTCGAGCCGTTCCTCCTCGGCCGTCTCGATCGCGGCGCGCACCTGTTCGACGGCGGCGTCGCGGTCGCTCAGCCACTCGGGGAGCCAGATCCGCAGGACGCTGCTCCAGCCCATGCGGTCGTGCAGCAGGTCTGGCATCACGTCTCGGTCGGTGACGGTCTCGCGACGATTCCAGTTGGGGCCGTCGAGCATCACAGCCACCTGCCAGCGCTCGGACAGGGGAGAGCGGACGGCGATGTCGACGACGAAGTCCGACATCCCGTAGTTCTGCTGCACCTCGAAACGGCTGTCGCGCAACACGTCCGCGATCTGCGTCTGCAGCGAGTCTGCGGTCCGCGGGTCGAAGGTGTCGGCGCCGCTGGTGTGCGCAGCGGCAGCTTCGAGGTAGCCGCGCAGATGCGCCATGCCGACCGAGCGGGTGCGGGTGAGGTCGATGTCGGTGGGGTCGAACGAACTGAAGACCACGACCTTCCGCTTGGCGCGGGTGACGGCGACGTTGAGGCGCTTCTCGCCGCCGACCCGGGTGAGGGGACCGAAGTTCAGCGGCATCTGCTTCTCGCCGGGTCGCTTGGAGAAGGCTGTGGAGAACAGGATCACGTCACGCTCGTCGCCCTGCACGTTCTCCAGGTTCTTCACGAAGAGGCCGTCGACCACGTCGTCGCCGAGCAGCTCGAGGATCGTCTCGTCTCCGGTCTCCTCCAGGAGGTTGAGGATCAGATCCTGCTGCTGGCGGTTGAAGGTGACGATGCCGATGCTGCGCTCGGGCGGCGTCGCGTGCACGAGGCGGGTGACCTCGTGGACGATCGCGTCGGCTTCGACGCGGTTGGTGCGGTAGTCGTTCTTTTTGTCCTCGCGGTTGAAGTGACCGTCGACGCGGCGCCACTGGATGCCCGCGTCGTCGCTGTGGCCGGGACTCGGGAGGCTGGCGAGCTTGGACTCGTAGTACATCTCGTTGGAGAACGCGATCAGCGACTCGTCCTGGCTCCGGTAGTGCCAGGTCAGCGGAAGCCGCGGCACACCGGATTCGACACACTCGGTGAGGATGCTCTCGAGGTCCTCGGGGACGGTCTCCTCCTCATCCTCGTCGTCAGCGTCACCGCCGGACGCGACGCCGATCATGGTGGGCGGCATCTGCTTCGAGTCTCCGACGATGACCGCGGACTTGGCACGACCGAGCGCACCGACCGACTGCGCGACCGTCACCTGCGACGCCTCGTCGAACACGACGACATCGAACATGATCGAGCCCGGCGGCACATACTGCGCGAGCGAGGTGGGGCTCACCAGGAAGCATGGCGTCGCCGCCTGGATCTCGGGCCCGTACTTGTGGACCAGCGATCGGACTGACGCCGCGTTGCGTTTCCCGGCGAGCGCGCGCTGCAGTTCGCCGTAGTTGTCCTTGAGGCGGTCGGGGTCGAAGGGGCGCTGCGCGGCGAGTTGGGCGGGCAGTGCATCCTGCTGGAGTTCGCGGATCCGATTCGACGAGGCCGCGAAGTCGGTGACCTTTCCGTCCTGCTGCGTGTGCAGGAACTGGGTGAGGCCGCCGTGCTGGGTGCGCTCGGCGAGGGACGCATGTGCGAGGCCGGCGAGGAACCGGGTCTCGCCCTCCGCCGACGGGATCCGTCCGGCGAGCAGATCGTCGGCGATGGCGTCGAGCCCGGACTGCCGGAGCGGTTCGAGCTGATTCTGCAGGGTGACGTACCGGCGGACGACGTCGATGCCGCGGCTGCTGATGTCCGACGACCACGCTTGCTGGGTCTGCTCCCACGCGTCGACCCACGGGCGCCCGCGCTGCCAACGCTGCAGGGTCGCCGGGGTGGCGCCGAGCGCACCGGCCCACTGGCGCCAGCCGGTGGTGGCCTCGATGAGAGCGTCGAGCGACGAAGGGGAGAGCGACGGCTCGGCGCGGAGGACTTCCCACTCGCGTGAATGCTGCTCGGCGAACTGGAACACGGCGCGGAGGCGTTCGACTGTCGCGGCGAGCGATCCCTGGGCGTCGAGGCTGAGCGGATCCCACAGGTACGGGAGGTGTGGACCGAAGACGTCGGCGACGGTCTGGCGGAGGCTCTCGTGTTCGGCGCGGAGGCCGGGAACGGAGTCGAGGAGCGGGAGCGCGTCGTCGAGCGGAAGGTCGACGCCGGGGTGCAGCACACCGCGGAGGGCGATGGTCGCCTCCTCGATCTTCTTGCGCTTGAACAGCCCGCGCTGGGATTCGCGGATGAGGGCGGCGATGCCCGCGGCGTCTCCGGAGGTGAGGAAGGTCGGGATGAACCGCTCCGTGAATTGGCGGGTGCGGTCGACGAAAGTCGCGAACTGCCGGCTGGCGTGCTGGTACTGCGCCTGCCACGCGGGGCTGTTGAAACGGGCGAGCTCGGCGACGGTCACGACGGGCGCACCGAACTCGGTGCGGGCGTGCGCGACCAGGACGTCGATCGCAGCCGGATCACCGAGCGCGCGGGCGATGCGGTCGGCCGTCGGGTCGGCGGTGAGGCGGGCGAGCGCGGCGGCCGCACGATCGGCAGCGGCGTTGAGAGCGGCGTCGTCGGCCACCTCGGCGCCGATGACCCACGGGCTGTCGGGGACGGTGTCGGACGGGTGAGCGGTACGGCCGAAGGAGCGGAGCGCGTCGCGGATGCGTTGGAGCTGCGCGGCGGTGACGGTAGCGACGAAGACGGTCGGCAGCTCGACGTAGGGGGTGTTCGCGCTGTCGGCGACCGATTGTGCGGCGCTCCACAGGGAGTCGCCCGCGGCGTTGCGGTCGTGGATCAGCGACGGGTAGGTGTCGAGTTTCTGGTGGTAGGTGCGCCAGGTGGCGACCTCGGTGTCCCAGGTGCGCTGGTTGTAGCCGTGCTTGAACTCCAGTGCGTCCTTCAACTGCTTGCGGATGTTGTCGCTCTTCTGCGCTGAACCGTGCAGGTCCAGCGTGAAGGGCGCCAGGCCGACAGCCTCCAGGCGTCGCTTCACCACCTGCAGGGCGGCCTGCTTCTCGGCGACGAACAGAACGGTCCGACCGGCCGCGAGGTTGCGGGCGATCAGGTTGGTGATGGTCTGCGACTTACCGGTTCCGGGCGGGCCTTCAAGGACGAAGGTGCGGCCCATCGCCGACAGCTCGACGGCCTTGAGCTGCGACGCGTCGTAGTGGACGGGCAGCGGGTGGGTGGTCTCGTGGACGGGGATCGCGGTGAGCGGGTCGTCGGACGTGGCCTCCGGGTCGACGAAGGTCTCGCCGGCGGTGTGCGTGAGGTGGTGGACCAGCGGGCTCTTCTCGAGGACGTCCCACGAGCGCTGGAGGTCTTGCCAGAGGCCGAGAGTGCCGAACTTGAAGATGGCGACGGCGGCCGTCTCGTCGATTCGGAAGTCGAGACGGTTCTTCAGCAGGGCGGCGCGCACGGCTTTCAGGGCTGCGGGGATGTCGATGCCGGAGTCGTCGGTCGGCGGGGTGTTGAGGGCGTCGATGACGACGTTGTGCTTCACCCGCAGCCACTCGATGAGGCAGTGGTTGGGGAGGGCGATGCCGGTGGTGTCGACGATGATCTCGTACCGGCTCTTCCCGGTGCCGCCGACCACCTTCACCGGCAGCAGGAACAGCGGCGCGTTGGCCTCCCGGCCGGTCGTGGTGGTGTGCACCAGCGAACCGAACGCCATGTACAGATTGGTGCTTCCGGTCTCCTCGTACAGCGTGCGCGCGGTGCGTTGCAGGTGCTTCATGGTGGAGAGGTACTTCGCCTCGGTGACGATGGCGAACACCTCGCGGCGGTCGGCGAGGACGTCGACCAGGACCTGCTCGCCGAGCTCGAACGGGGAGCGGATGCCGCTGAGGACTTGGACGCCGCTGAAGTCGTCGCTCGGCCGGATGGTGAGCTTCTTGCCCGCGTGGACGAGGTCGTCGGCCAGGGCGAGCGCCTGCCCGGGAAGGGCGAGCGGGATCACCTCGCGCGACGGCCGCATGTTGAGGAGCCGGTTGCGCGTGCTGAGGTCCAGGAGTGCGCGCTTCCACTTCTTGACGCGCAGGGGCGCGGTGTCGGCGAGGTCGAGGACCTGGTCGTCGTCCCGTTCGACGATCAGCGCGTCCGGGAGGGAGAGGTCGCGGGTGGCGGCGGCCTTGGACGCTTCGGCGGCGGCGATCTGCTGCTCGGTCTGCACGCCGGCGACGAACGGGGTGACGCCTGCGTTGCCCGCGGCGCGGACGTCGACGATGAACATCAGGTCCAACGGCTGCTGCAGGTGCGCCTTTGCGGCGTCGACGGCTTCGCGGAAGGTCGGGGCGTTGTCGCCGCCGTAGAAGGACGCTTCAAGGATCACCGCGCGACCGGACTCGGCGAGGTTCAGCATGCTGTTGCGTTCGTCGAGGACCGGGCGAGGGAGTGTCGACTCCTCGCGCATGAAGCCGACGAAGGCGTGGCCGTCGACGATCCAGATCAGCGGATTCAGACCGGCCTGCTCCAGGCAGGCGGCGTAGAGGACGGTCAGGTCGATGCAGGTGCCGAACCGTTGATCGAGAACGTCCTGCGGGCTGCGGATCTTCTGGCCGGTGTTCTCGAACGATGCGGGCGGGTTGATGTAGCGGATGTTCCGCACGCACAGTGCCGCGTAGATCGCCGCTGCGATGGTGCCTGCGCGCTGTGTGCCGGCCTGGTAGCCCTGCAGCGAGTTGTCGCCGGTGGAGGCGCCGAGGATGTCCGATGCCTCGCTGAGAACGGCGTGCACGCCTGCGGTGTTGGGCTGGACGAACGAGGCCAGTGACTCGTAGCAGAAGGCGGCGGCGAACCACTCGTTGTGCGCGAGGAGGCGGACGGGCACATCGAGTGAGAGCTTCTGTTCGTCGGCGGTGACGGCGTACGAGATCTGGGCGTCGTACGCCTCGTTCAGGCTCTCGAGGTGCTGGCGCGACGGCGCGAGGTCGTGGAGGAACTCCCACGAGTGCGACGTCCCCGCGGCGAGTCGGGGCAGTTCCGCGGACCACTCGGGCGCGGACCCGTCGGCGAGGCCGGTGAGCTCTGCGGTGACTCGAAGCTCGGTGAGGTCACTGTCGGAGACGTTGGTGACCTGGATCCGCTGCACGATCGGCACGTGGTTGTGCAGAAGCGCGAGGTTCGCGACGGGGTTCGCGATGACCTCGAGCCGGAGGGATTCGGTGGACGCTTCGTGTCCGAGAACGGGTTCAGCAACCACGGGGAGCTCCTCGGTAGACGGTCGGCAGGGTACGGCCCGGACGGGATCGGGCTCGACGGGATGCGTCCGTTTGGGTGAACCGCGCGATCGAGTCCGGGGTGATGTCCACCTGTAAATCTAAGTGGGACGGGTCACTCGTGAATAGGTACGATACGCGCGGATCCGACGTTCGTCTGATCGGAGGACGATCGTGCGGGTGTGGGGCGAGTTTGGTCGGCGCAGGTAGTGCGGAGCCGACGCCGTCCGCGAGTGTCGCGAGGGCATCGCCGAGTCCGTGTATCTCGGACGGGGAGACGGCGCCCGAGTCGATGGTGACGGTGAGCGTCTGGACCTGTGCGCTGTCACCGGCGGGCGTGGATTCGTCGCGTCGGGTGATCGCTGACGTCGGGCAGGTGTCGATCGCGTAGCCCGTGAATGCCGTCGCGGCGGCGTCGATCAGTGACGACGGGGTGATGCCGGTGTCGACGCCGAGAACGATCCGCATCGGATCTGCCGCCGCAACGGACATCGTGCGGATCTCGATGACGGTGGCGTGGCCGACCGCCGCGATCCGCTCGTCGATGATGCCGCGTAGCAGGGCGACGTAGGGGTCGGATGCGGTCGCGACGGCCACGTGGTGGTGACTGCATAGTTGGGTGCGGCAGCCGCGACGTGCATTCTCCTCGGCCTCCGGCACGGCATCGTCCAGATACCGCGGGAGCCGGTTCAGCACAGCGTGAGGCCGTCGTCGTGACTGCTTCCGCGCATGGTGGACGATCCGGTCGGCGACAGTGTCGAGCGACCCGTCGAGGAGCATCCGGGGGGTGAACTCCGCAGCCGGCGCGGGTGGGCACTGCGGGACGTGCAGAACGACCGGGGAGTCGGCGTCGCCGGTGAGAATCGTTGCGCGCGTGATCATGTCGGGCCTTACCTGTGGTGCCTGCACCGCTGGCGCGGTACGTCCCGCATTCGCGGTAACAGCACAGGAAAGCAGAAGGGTCGGACAATCACCGTCGCGTCAGGTCATCGGCGGGCGGCTACCCACGCGAGATCCTTCGTCGCCTGCCGTCGCGCGGCGGCGTCTCGGGTGAACAGTGCCTTCTTCTTCGTCAGGACCAGAGTGAAGGGGCGCCCGGTGCGGATGGTCGTGTGGTCGACTGGGAGTTCTGCATTGTCGATCTCGCGGTGAAGGTGCAGCCGGAAGTCCTTCTTCAACGGCCACTCCGTGCGCGTCGATTCGGACGAGCGCGCGAACCGTTCCAGGCGACCGCAGAGGTCGCATCCGCACCCGTCGAACGCGATGGACCAGTCGGCGTGCCGTCGAGTGAGTTCGGTGATTCGGCGTTCCAGGAGGACTGTCGTGTCTTCGGCGAGGGCAATCGCGATCGGGTCGTCCTGGGGGAGTGCTGCGAGGATGCCGAGGAGGAGGGTAGTCACGTCTCGCGGGTTCTCGGCCACTGCGGAACGGAACTCGGCCAGCGCTTCGTCGTCGCATTCGGCGAGGATCACCGCGGCAGTCGGAGCCGAGTGCCGGTAGCCGTCCTGACGCCTGCTCGGCGGATTGCCGGCGCTGCTCGAACGGCGAACGAACGCGAGCAACATCGCGTGCAAGCGAGTCGCGACGAGGTCGGCGACGTCGGCTGCTCCCTCCGCGCGCAGACGGTCACACAGGGCGGGCAGAGTCGCCTGCGTCCAGTCGTCGTGGAGTTCGCTGGCGAAGGAGTGCCTCGACAGCCACGATGCGACGATCTCGGACACCCAGGACATACCGTGACGCTGCGCGGCGCGGGCGAGGTGCGGGGCGTCGTCGGTCCGGAGACTTGCGATGCTGAACGGCTCGAGCAAGCGGGTTGCGAGGTCGGTGTCGTCGACGCTGGAGGCGACCTTCAGGCACGGCGAGAATGCTCCGGCTGGAGCCAGTCTGACGAAGAGCGGCACCGCCCGCGCGTCGATCGCGGACTGTGTCCGCATCGCAAGATCCGCATCGTGGAGCCGTTCGGCGATGTCCTCGAGCGCGCGGACGGGATCGGTTTCGGCGCGGACTGCGAAGTCGCGCGCCTGCGGCCACACTACGACCGCGGCGCGGCGGTACCAGTACTCCTCAGTGTTGCCGTAGTTCCCCATGTTGCCCGTGTACTCGGACTCGTACGGGTTCAGCGACACTGTCGGCGTTGGGGCGCAGATCTCGGACTCGGCGACGCGCAGGGCGATCTCCTCGCAGTCCTCGTCGACGGGCTGCCACCAGCTCAGAACGGTTTCCGTGTCGGCGAGGTCGCCCGCATAGCCGTCGTATCCCTCATTCCACGTCTCGTGAATCTTTGTCAGCGCGACCGCGGTGCGGCAGTCGGTGCGCTCGGCGGCCGCCCGGATCGCTGAGACCCGCTCGGCGTCGTGCCCCTTGAACTGGCCGCGCGAGAGGCCGTGTTTGCTGTACTCGTGATCGAGGAGAACGACGAGCCGCGACGGCGTCGTCGTCTGTTCTTGCGGCCACCGGGGCTGGGCGGGGGTGGCGAAGTGATCGGCGATCAGGCTTGCGAGGACGTCGTCGGGCGCTGACTCTCCGACCTGGGCGTCCGAGATCAGCAGGTTGAACACGAGAGTGATCCGGTGACCGGAACGGACGCGTCGGATCTCGTGCCGACAGTCGGCATAGAACGCGATGAACGTGAGTCGGCTGTCGACGGGACGATGCAGTCGGGTCTGCCCGGCGTGCGCGACGACGAGCTCGCCACCGCTGTGTGCCGATGGCAAGACGACGACGAGCGTCGCCACCATCGCGTCGGCCTTCTCCGTGTCCTGATGCGGCGCGAAGAACTGGCCGGTGCCGTAGACGAGGAGTCCGTGCAGTTCCGCGGTGAGGGTGGAACCGTACGGGAGTCCGAGGTCGTCGCGGACCTCGGTGAGGATCTGTCCGAGAGTGGCGTCCCACTCCACGCCGCCGAGCGTCACCTTGTCTGCGGTGATCTCCCAGGTGTCACGGACGTCGGTGTCGTGCAGGGTCTCCGTGCCCCGGCCGAAATGTGCGGGACCGGCGACGGCTTTCAGCTTCTTCGCGTCAGCGGCGTACATGCGAGCGGGGAGAGCGCCGACGCCCTCGACACGGATGTCCAGGGCGTCCGGTGATGCCGTCAATTGCGTGCTGAACGAGCCTTCGGGTCGCTGGTCGTTCAGGTGGCGCGCCAGACTGATCCGGGGTGGAGTCGACATGAAGACGAGTGTGGCATGGAGGTCGGTCGCATGGTGCTCCGTGCGACCCTCGATTCGCTCTGTTCTAGTCGACCGACCTCAAGTGCGGTCCCTTCGGCTCGGCCGCCGCCTCCAATTCGTCCGCGAGTTCGTCGGCGGTGAGGTGACGCTCGTCGACGACGGTCGCGTCCGCATCGACCTCGACGATCGAGTCGATGATCGACTCGAGGCCGTCTTCGGCGAAGGCGATGATCTTCGCTGTGGTCGCGTTGTCGATCACTTCGAGACGCACCTGGCCCCGGAGATTCATGTCGTCCTCGATGATCCAGCAGTCGACGGACCATTCGAGGTTGTCGTCGAGCCATGCCTTCACCGCCTCGGGCTGCGTGAGGCGTAGTGAGGCGAGGTGCGCGCCGTTCTCGGCGAGGTCGTCGATGAGCGCGGACTGTTGGATGAATCGGCTGCTCAGCATGGTGATGAGCTCGACCGGCGGGATGCCGTCGACGAGCATCTGGGTCAGAATCGGCGCATCGTGTGCAGCAACCGGATCGGGCGTCACGACAGCGGTGAACGTGTCGCCCTTCGGTGCGAGGCGGGTACAGATGAACGTCCCGCGCTGGACGGCGCTGCTCCCGCGTTCCTCGCTGATCTGGTAGCGCTGGTCGTCGCGGAGGTCGCGCAGCGTCATCCCGATACCGGGTTCGACGTCCTCGATCTCGAAGACCGACCGTCCGCGTTCGAGGATTCCCTCGATGTAGGTGACGTCGTCTTCGGTCAGGTAGTCGCGGGCCACGTCGAGCAGTCGGGCGTAAGCGCCGCCCTCGATCAGCATGATGTCGATGGCGAGTTCGCGGTCTTCGGAGAGCACGTCGAAGACGTCGGGATCGGAGATGAAACTGACGCGGAGGTCGTGCAGGGACTCGACCGCATCGAGGCCGCCCGACCAGCCGAGGAACTCCGCGGCTTTCAGACTCACCAGGAAAGCGCGTTGCTCCTCGTTGACCGGGGGCTTGCCCCGATGGCAGGACTTGTACTTGCGACCCGACCCGCACCAGCAAGGTTCGTTTCGTCCGGGTTCCGGTCCGGTGTTCGCCAGGATCTCGTTCACAGTGTCGAGCACCGGGTCGCCCTCGTAGGCTCCGATCTCGATGAGGAGCGTCTGCGCCCGCGTGAAGTCATCCCTGAGGATGGTGAGCGACGAGAGCATCAAACGCGGCGCGAAGGCGTCGCGATCGATACGTGCGGCGTCATGAAGAAGTCTCTCGGCGTTTTCGAGATCGCCGTCGATCGCGGCGCCTCGGGCCGCGAGGTACAGGGCACCCGCCTTCGCTTTGGTGGTGGACACGTGCCGGAGGAGCGTCGTTGAGACCCGACGGAAGCCGGTAACCGCCCTCTTGCCGTCATCATCGGAGCGGTCCCGCGCCTGGTTGATCCGACTGACGACGACCTCGACCACCGGCATGTGAGCGCGGTCGTCGCCGAGGACGTCGAAGTAGTGCGGGTCCGCCTGCATGCGCTTCTCGATCAGCTCATCCTGCTCGGTCTCGGTGCGGACGACCAGGCGTCCAATGGTGAGGGCGACGTCGGCGGCGTGCGCGGACGGCAGCTGGTACTCCTCGCGGATGTGAGCGGTGCGCTGCTGATCCAGGATGTCGTCGACGTCGGTCCCGGCGCGGGCGACGAAGTCGTGGGCGACGATGTACCCCGCGGTGTCGAGCAGTTCGGACAGCGGCAGCGTGGGTTCGGTGAAGAAGCCCTTCGTCACGACCAGGTGCCAGACGACGGTGTCGAAGTAGACGATCCCGCCGCGGCCGGCGGCGAGTGCTTCCTCGACGGCGTCGGTCACGTCGACCTCGGCAGGGTTGTCGGCGGGTGTCACCTCGATGTCGGCGACCGGCAGGCCGAGCATTTCGCGGCGCGCTTCGAGTGCGATCAGGTGGGCGTGCGATTGCGCCTTGTTGGGATCGGCGTTGAAGCGGATGGTGACTTCGACGAGGTCGCCCGGCTGGTACTCGCTGAGGGTTCCGCGTTCGGTGACGATGCCGGACTGATCGGGTGCCGGGTCGAGGCCGCGTTCGGCGAACAGGTCGGGGTCGGTATGCATGCTTACGGTCAGCCCTGCGACCCGGCCGGTCATCGGGTACAGGTCGATCGTGTCGAGCAGGATGTCAGACGCGATCTCGTCGGCGGTGAGTCGGTGAGTGAAATGCAGCCGGTCGACGAGGTCGTCGACGACGGCCAGCCGGCTGTCCAGAAGCAGCACGGCGGGATGGTCGCCGTCGACGACGATCTCGGTCGCAGTGTCCTCGTCGACCTCGTGCTTCACCAGGAGATCGATCCACTCGTCCTCGCTCAGCGGCCCGTGCTCGCGAAGCAACTCGATCGCAGTGGTGAACGCTTCTTCCCCGTCCATGGGGCGACGGTAGCAATTCGTGCTCTCGCGCGACGCCCGAACCTATTATGTGGTGGTTGCTGTCGCCCTCAGCCGATCAGAACGGACGCTTTGTGCTCGATTCTGTGCGCCTCGACTTGGTGTTGCGCGAGGTTGCCGCGGACTGTCGGATCGACATACCAGTTCAGCAGCATGGTGTCCCTCGCCCGTGGGCTAGCGAGTTCACGCGCTTCGTCGCGTGTGAACAGCCACACTGTGTCAGTGCTGAGCAGAACTGTGGCGAGCAGTTCAGCGTGCAAGTCGACTGGGAGGGACCAGCCGAGGGCGAGTGCGCCCTTGCCGCCAGCCCGCACAGGCTTGTCCGTGGACTTGACCTGAATCGTCCGAGCCGTGTTGTCTTCCGATGAGTATGCGACCAGGTCGACGCCCGAGTCAGTGGTGAGCCGGGCGCTGTCAATGCCGAGCCGCAGGAGTCGATATTGGACGAGTAGCTCGCCGGCGGCACCGATGTGGAGCGAACTCACTCGTCCTCCGACTCTTTGAACACTCGCCGCGTAGCCTTGACGATCCCCTTGGCGAGCAGGAAGTTCCCTCCGCCACCTATCGCTGCACCGATCCCGAACGGTGCAGCTCGGCCGAGGACGATGATGCCTCGCTGCGTGCCGTAGCGAGTCACGAATTGGGGGCCCAGTACTCGGTTGATCTGTCGGATCGTCTCAATCGGAACGGCCTTTGCTGCCTTGCTACCGAGATGCGCCCCGGTCCGACCGGCGGCCTTGCCGACGCCGCCCGCGACACTCCCTCCTGCAAGAACCATCAGTACTAGGGCCCGCTGGCGTTCGTAGTTCTCGATGTGGATTCCGTTGACGTTGGCAACTGCCAAGACATGGGATGTGGCGGCGACGAGGAAGTAGCTGCCGTCGCCTGCAGCTGCCGCAAGAGCCGCAACGGTGCCCACCCCCGGCACCGCTGCCGCTGCTCCGGTAGCGGTCCCGGTGCTTGTCACAGTCGTGATGAAGAGCGTTTCCAGCCTTCGGATCAGCACCTCGTCCGATGCGTCCGGGTACTGCTTCCGAAGTTTGCCGACGGCCGACTCCGCTACCTTCGAGGCCTGTCGTATCGCGGTATCAAGAACCCCGAAATCGGTTGCAACCGCCGTCGACGGCTTCTTCTCGCTCATCGCCTGGTACGTCCTCTCGTCACGAGGATTAAATACCACAACGTACCGACAAGATTAGGATCAACCAGACACTTCCGTCCGCCAGCGTGACTTACGGATGGCCAGCTGGTCGCTGAGAATGATGTTGACATTCAGTTGTTGGATCAGATCGCGCGTTGCGGGTTTCGACACTGCCTCCGCTTCGCTTCGGCAGGCTCAACCAGCGGATGGCGGAGGGAACCACTGTTCGTCGCGGTCGCCTCGATACACCGCGTGCTCGCAAGCTCGCAGGCGGCACTCGGCAGACCTGGGGGCGACGGAGCGGCGGCAGCAGTGTTCCCAGTGACTGCGGGTTGGTCACTGGGAACGCTCGTGATCTTCGGTTGTTTGGGAAGCTGCGGCTCTCTCGATGTGCTCGCTCACTACGTTCGCGGGCGTACTCGAGGAGCGTGGGGGTTTCGACTCGCTTCGCTCGCTCAACCAGCGGAAATGGCAGCCCTGCCGGCGTCCGTGATCACGCGGTCGGACTTCTCCGTCTCCAGGAGGTGGGGGACCTCCTTGTAGAGCTTCGCCAGGTTCTCGCGGGGGATGCCGAGCTCGCGGGCCAACTGGTGGACCGCCAGCTTGTTCATACGGCCGTCGGGCTTGTCAGCGATCGCCTGCAGCAGCGCCTTGATCGGGTCGTCGGGCGCGGCGCCGGAGTGCTCGTCGGCCGTCACCGGCGTCATCTGCAGCAGGGACTGCAGCTGCGCGACGATGCCGGCGATCGCGGCCTTGATCTGCTCCACCTCGTCGCCCGGGGCAGTGGGGGCGCCGCCGGAGCCCTGCCACGTCCGCTTGGGGTAGCGGCGGACGTATTCCTGCTCCAGCTCCAGCATGCGCGCGGTGTGGGTGGCGAACTGCGCGGCCGTGCCGTGCAGGAACACCCAGTTGCGGGTCTCGTGGGCCTGCTTGCCCTGATGCTCGAGCTCTTCGTCGCTGAGTTCGCGGGCCGGACGCCCGATCGGAGTAGTCACAATCCCTCCACCATGGGTGTGTCGACGCCCAGGGGGCCGACCTTGTGGGAACCGCCGGGAGCACCGAGAGGCTCGTCGCGGCCGGTCAGAACGGTTTCGAAGAAGGCGCGGTTGTCGGCGATGAACGCAGACTCCTCGTCAGGCACACGGCGATCCTGGCTGATGGCCTCCACGGGGCAGACCGGCTCGCAGGCACCGCAGTCGATGCATTCCTTGGGGTTGATGTAGAGCTTGCGGCCACCCTCGTAGATGCAGTCGACCGGACACTCCTCAGTGCACGACTTGTCCATCACGTCGACGCACGGGCTGGCGATCACATACGGCATGACGACTCCTCTCTGTGGCAAGTGGTTCGCTGAACGCTTCGCGCCCAGGAACCCGATATGTAATTGGGCTGTCAGACGGCAGCAGGGGCGGGCTGCTCGTCGGTCGAATGGCCGGGGAACAGTTGAGCCTCTGGATCGATGTGTACCGCCGCGTTGTTGACCGCGGTGGCGATTTCGCCGAATCCCACCGAGATCAGACGGACCTTGCCGTCGTACTCGGTGATGTCGCCGGCCGAGTAGATCCCGCGGCGCGTGGTGCGCATCGCCGAGTCGACGACGATGTGCCGGTTGTCCTTCAACTCCAGACCCCACTCGCGCAGCGGTCCGATGTTCGCAAGGAAGCCGAGCGCGGCCACCACGTGCTCACAGTCGACCACCTCGACGTCGTCGACGCCCTTGGTCTGCACGTGTGCGCGCTGCAGATGGTCGTCGCCCTCCAGGACGCTGACCTCGGCGTCGGTGATGAGTCGGACCGACGACGCCTCCACCTGAGCGACCGTCGCGGCGTGCGCGCGGAAGATCTTCCGGCGGTGCACGACGGTGACCGACCTCGCGTACTCCTCGAGCATCAGCGCCCAGTCGAGGGCGGAGTCGCCGCCGCCGACGATCACCACGTTGCGGCCGGCGTACGGCGCGGGGTCGGGCACGAAGTACTCCAGGCCGCGGCCCAGGAAGTCCTCGCCGGCAGGCAGCTTGCGCGGAGTGAAGGTGCCGATGCCGGCACTCAGGACGATGGCGCCGCAGGTGAGGGAGTCGCCGCCGGAGGTCGAGACGGTGAAGGTGCCGTCGGCGTTCTCGGTAAGCTCCTGCGCCTCCTGGCCCAGCAGGTACACCGGGTCGGCCGACGCGGCCTGCTCGGTGAGCTCCTTGACCAGGTCGCGGCCCTTGATGCGGGGGTAGCCGGCGACGTCGAAGATCAGTTTCTCCGGGTAGAGGGCGCTGACCTGGCCGCCGAGCTCGGACAGGGAGTCGATGACGCCGACCGAAAGGCCGCGGACACCGGCGTAGTAGGCGCCGTAGAGGCCGACGGGGCCTGCGCCGACGATCAACAGGTCGAAGCGGTGATCGGTCATCGGTGTGCTCCTTCGAGTGCGGTGTCGGGAGTGGTGAGGCTGTCGGCGAGCTGCTCGCGGACGCGGAAGCGCTGCAGTTTGCCGGTGGCGGTCTTGGGGAGATCGGAGACGATGCGGATGGCGCGCGGCGCCTTGAACGAGGCGAGACCCTCGCGGCACCAGGCGATCAGTTCGGCGGGCGTGACGGGCTCGGCGTCGGGCGTGAGGACGACGCCGGCGACGGGCTTCACCAGCCCGGCCTCGTCCTCGGCGCCGACGACGGCGGCCTCCATGACCGACGGGTGCGCGAGGAGGCGGGCCTCCACCTCGGACGGGGTGACCCAGATGCCGCCCGCCTTGAGCAGGTCGTTGGACCGGCCCATGCAGTGGAAGACGCCCTCCGCGTCGCGGGTGTAGGTGTCACCGGTGCGCATCCAGCCGCCGAGGAACACCGAGCGCTGCGCGTCGGTGCGGCGCCAATACCCGAGGGCCAGGCTCTCGCCGCGGATGAACAACTCACCCGGGACGTCGACATCGCACACCGCGCCCGACTCGTCGCGCACTTCCACCTGCCAACCCGGGACGGGCTTGCCGGTGGTGCCGTGGCGGATGTCGTCGGGGTCGTTGGAGAGGAAGATGTGCAGCGCCTCAGTGGAGCCGAGACCGTCGAGGATCTCGAAACCGAACCGGTCCAGAACCTTCATCTGCAGCGCGGCCGGGAGCGGCTCGCCGGCCGAGACGCCGAGGCGGACGGAGGCGAAGGTGTCGTCGGCGATGTCGCTGTGGATCAGACCGTTGTAGAAGGTCGGGACCCCGAAGAACAGGGTCGGCTTGGACGCCTGCACCCGCTCGGCGAACGTGTCCGGGGTGGGGCGACGCGGCTCCAGGACGGTGGTGGCGCCGGCGGCGAGCGGGAAGAACAGCGAGTTGCCGATGCCGTACGCGAAGAAGAGCTTCGCGACCGACAGGCAGCGGTCGTCGGAGGTGATCCGCAGGACCTGCTTACCGTACGTCTCGTACACGTGCCGGATGTTGGCGTGCCGGTGCATCGCGGCCTTCGGCTTGCCGGTGGTGCCGGAGGTGTAGAGCCACAGGGCCCACGCGTCCTCGCTGGTGTCCTCCGGGACGTCCATCGGGTGCTCGGGGGTGTTGAGGAGGTCGGTCCATTCGATGACGTTGATGCGGCCGGAGACGTCGGCGACGAACCCGTCGGTGATCACCAGGTGCTCCACCTCGGGGGCCAGGGCGACGGCCTCGTTGACGGCGTCGGCATACTCGGCGCTGCCGACGACGACGCGGGCGCCGGAGTCGATCAGGATCTCCGAGAGCTCGTGGCCGTTGTACATGGTCGAGATCGGCACCGCGACCAGGCCGGCGTGGAAGGCGGCGAGGATCGTGGTGAGGAACTCGACATCGTCGACCATGAAGCACAGGACGCGGTCGTCGCGGTGCAGGCCGAGGGCGCGGAGGTTGGCGGCGATGCGGGCGACGTCGCCCGACAGCTCACCGTAGGTGCGCGAGCGGGTGCCTTCGACGGCGTTCTTGTCGGCGAACCCGGCACGGACCTGGGCGTGGACGAGGAAGTCCGCAGCGTTGAACTGAGCCATCGAAATTACACTCGCTTCTCGTCGTAGTCGGCGCGCTGACCGGTGCCGAAGCGTCGCAGCGCACCCTCCGGGCCGGAGGCGTTGGGCCTGATGAAGATCCAGTTCTGCCAGGCGGTGAGGCGACCGAAGATCTTGGTCTCCAGGGTCTCCGGGCCGACGAAGCGGTGGTTGGCCTCCATGCCGGTCAAGGCGTCGGGGGAGAGGGAGGCGCGCTCCTCGAACATGATGCGCAGCTCGTCGGCGAAGTCGATGTCGTCGAGGGCCATGGTCACCAGGCCGAGGTCGTCGGCCTGTTCGGTGGAGAGCGCGGTGCCGCGGGTGGCTTCGACGGCGGCGAGCTCGTCGTCGTGCCCGTAGAAGCGCGACTGCAGGCGGGTGAGGCCGTTGCCCATCGGGAACGGGCCGGAGTTCGACGCGGTCAGGGTGACGGTGGCCGGCTCGGCGTCGGGGTCGACGTCCTCGTAGACGCCCTCGAGCATGTACTGGCGGTCGGAGGCCAGGGCGATCTCGGCGAGGAAGCCGTCGAACGCGCTGCCCGGCTCGATGACCGCGACCAGGCTGCGGCTGGTGACGTCGAGGCGCTTCATGGTGCGCTTGTAGTACTGGTTGACCTCGTTGATGAACCAGTCGTCGGCCAGGTCGCGCAGCTGCGCGTCGTAGGCCAGGGCGGTCTCGTGGCTGCCGACGACGCGGAAGACCCAGGTGCCCAGGAACTGCTCGTTGGTGCGCAGCCGCAGGATCAGGTCGTCCAGCTCGCGCGTCAGACGCAGCGGCCAGTATTCGGCACCCTGCGCGACCGCCGCGGCGGCGTCGGCCGGCGGGACCTCGTTGGGGACGGTGATGGTGATGTCGACGCGCGAGCCGTCACGGTCGAGCGCGGCGGCGACGGTCGTGTACTCGATCGACGTGTCGGTGGAGGTGCGCTTCAGCGGGGTCAACGCGACGCCGGTCGCGTCGTCGGGGCGGCCTGACGCGGCGACGGCGGCGTCGGCGCGACGCCGGACCGTCTCGGAGAAGACCGAGCCCTTGGCGACCTCGTCGACCAGGCCCCACTTGACGGCGGTCTCGCCGCGGACACCTTCGGAGCGGGTGGCGAAGACGTCGGCGCGATCCTTCCGGACCTTGCGCTTGTCGACCACGCGGGTCAGGCCGCCGGTGCCGGGTAGGACGCCGAGCAGCGGGACCTCGGGGAGGGAGACGGCCGACGAGCCGTCGTCGACCAGGACGATCTGATCGCACGCCACGGCGAGCTCGTAGCCGCCGCCGGCGGCGGTGCCGTTGACGGCCGCGATGTAGGTCTGACCGGAGTTGGCGGTCGCGTCCTCGATGCCGTTGCGGGTCTCGTTGGTGAACTTGCAGAAGTTGACCTTCCACGAGTGCGGCGACGCGGCCAGCATCCGGATGTTGGCGCCGGCGCAGAACATGCGGTCGAGGCCGCTGGTGACGACGACCGACTTGACCTCGGGGTGCTCGAAGCGGAGTCGCTGGACGGCGTCGTAGAGCTCGATGTCGACGCCGAGGTCGTAGGAGTTCATCTTCAGCTCGTAGCCGGGGACGATGCCGCCCTGGGGGTCGATGTCGAGGACCAGGGTGGCGACGGGGCCGTCGGTCTCGAGGCGCCAGTGGCGGTACTGGGAGGGATCGGTGTCGAAGTCGACGGCGGGCGACGGCGCGTGGTCGTCGGCCGGGGCTGCGGCGTGGGTGTCGGTGACTGTCACTGGATTACCTCTTCGAATCGGCGTCGGAGTGGGGACTGCGTCGGGGCTCGGGGCTGGAACCCGCTTTGTGAATTTCTGTGTGCGACCGGTTCTGCCCCGGGGCTGTGGGACTGGTCGTAGAACGCGGACTGCGCGACATGAATCACTCTACACTTATGCTGTAGAACGTCAAGAGTTTGTGGAATAAAACCAGAAAGGTGGTGTCTGACGTGCATGTTCACTGCGGTAATGTGGTCAACCGTGGCCACAGTGCCGCCGGAGAAGACACCGGGAACGGATGGGGGAATCGTGTTGAACACCGCTGATTCGAGCCTCGATCAGGCCACGCTTCGCGACGAGCTCGGCGACGCGAGTGCGAGGTCGTTGCTGCTGACGATGCTCGGCGAGTTCGCGTATCCGCGTCGCGAGGCGGTGTGGACGTCGACCCTGTTGAGCGCATTCACCGCCCTCGGGGTGGAGGAGAAGTCGGCGCGGCAGTCCACCGCGCGCGTCGCCGCCGAAGGGCTGCTGTCGTCCGAGCGGGCGGGTCGTCGGACGCGGTGGAGCCTCACCGACGCCGGCGGGGAACTGCTGCGGGAGGGCACCGAACGCATCTACTCGTTCCTCGCCGACGCGCACGAGTGGAACTCGCAGTGGCTGCTGATGTCGGTAGCCGTGCCCGAGACCCAGCGCAAACTGCGCCACCAGCTCCGCACGCAGCTGACCTGGCTGGGCATGGGATCACCGGCCCCCGGACTGTGGGTGGTGCCGGACGCCGGGGTGGCGGACAAGGTCGCGGCCGTGCTCGACGGTCTCGGGATCCGGTCCAGTGCCTTCGTCTGGACCGGCACGTGGGCCGAGATCGGCGACCTGCACGCCATGATCGGCGCCGCCTGGGAGCTCGACACCGTGGCCGAGCAGTACCGGAAGTTCCTGTCCGTGTTCCAGCCCGAGCCGCTGACCGGGGCTGAGGCCTTCGTCGCACAGGTACGGCTGGTGCAGTCGTGGCGACGCTTCCCGTTCCTGGATCCCGACCTGCCGCAGAGCCTGCTCCCCGAGGACTGGCCCGGTCGTGCCGCGGCCGCCACGTTCCATGAGTGCCACGACATATGGCATGCGGAAGCGCAGCGGGCCTGGGTGGAGTGGGTGCCGGAATAGGGGGTTGTCGGAGGCGTCGTTGGTGACCCAGCCTGCGGCGGATCTCGATACTCGACGAGCGCTCGCAAGCTCGCGTCGGCGAACTCGATCAACCTGGGGAACAAGCATTTGCGTCCCCCTGAGCGGTCGCCGAGGGCTATTTGCCCTTGGGCGGTGCTGAGGGGGACGCAAATGTTGGTCGTGCCCGCTAGTAGCGGTGATCTTCCGGGTTCACGTAGCCGCCGGACTCCTCGCTGCCGGGGCCTCGGTCGACGGAGGCGTCGAAGGCGGGGACCGGATGGGCGGCGGGAGCGGGGGAGCCGCTCGTGATCCGCTTGCGGAGGGATCCGTCGTCGCCGCCCTCGAAACCGTGCGACTCCAGCCACTCGCGCAGCGACACCCGATCGGGGTGACCCGCGCGAATCGTGTTGTACACGTAGTTCACGCCGCGCTTGGCGGCCTCGGCCTCGATGTTGTCGAGGACGAAGGCGCCGACGCCGCGACGCTGGGCGTCGGGTGCGGTGGCGAGCAGGATCTCCGCGTCGCCCCACGCGATGTCGAGCCAGCCGTACCCGACGACGGCGTCGCCGTCGCGGACGGCCCACCATTCGCCGGCCACCGGAGCGTCCGGTGCGTAGGCGAGGTCGAAGGCGCCCTCCGGGGCACCGCCGACGATGCGCTGCTTGTCCGCGTCCCAGGTGGGCGCAGACTCGCGTTCCCATTGCAGGGTCATGACGACGTCCTTGTTCGAGGCGCCGGCCGTCAGGCCAGGCCCTCTTCGGCCAGGCGGACGTAGTCGAACTCGACGGGCATGTCGTTGATGCCGGCCTGCGGCGCGGCGATCCAGCCGGCGAACTTGCCGGGCTCGTATTCCGGGACCATCAGGGCGGCCACCTTGGCGCGGGTCTCGGCGGACGGCAGCCAGTCGTCGACCTTGGCCTCCCACTCCTCGTCGGACAGGATGCGGCCGTCAGGGCTGATGCGATGGCCGGAGAAGTTGCCGACCTGGCGGTTGAAGCCCTCGTGCGGCAGGCTCAGGCGCTCTTCGAGGCCCGCGTCCTCCAGCGCCTGGTTCCAGCGGCGGACACCGTTCTCGCAGTCGGCGGTGTACTCGTCGCGCAGGTCGAGGTTCAGCGCGGTGAGGTAGGGGACCTGCTTCTCCACGATCTCGCCGTTCTCGACGAGACGGACGGTGTACTCGCTGTCGGTGAGCTCGTGATCGTCCTTGCGGCGCGTCTCCTGCCAGCGACCCTTGAGCCCGCCGGTGTAGTACGCGGCGACGTTGGTGGACTGCTCGGAGCCGAACAGGTCCATCGACACCGAGTACTGGAAGTTCAGGTACTGCTGGATCACTTCGAGGGGGATGCCGCCGTACTGCCAGATGTCGTGGGTGCCGTGCTCCTTGATGAGCTCGGCGGTCCGCTCCACCACGCGCTGCACGCCGGTGGTGCCGACGAACATGTGGTGTGCCTCCTCCTTGAGCATGAACTCACAGGTGCGGGCCAGTGGGTCGAACGCCGACTCCTTCAGGGTGCCGAGCTGGTACTTGCCGTCGCGGTCGGTGAAGTAGGTGAACATGAAGAACTGCAGCCAGTCCGTGGTCTCCTCGTTGAAGGCGCCGAGGATGCGGGGAGCGTCCATGTCGCCGGAGTTGCGCTTGAGCAGCTGCTCGGCCTCCTCGCGGCCCTCGCGGCCGAAGTACGCCTGAAGCAGGTAGACCATTGCCCACAGGTGACGGCCCTCTTCGACGTTGACCTGGAACAGGTTGCGGAGGTCGTAGAGGCTGGGAGCGGTCATGCCGAGGATGCGCTGCTGCTCGACGGAGGCCGGCTCGGTGTCGCCCTGAACGGTGATGAGGCGCATCAGCTCGGCGCGGTACTCGCCGGGCACCTCCTGCCAGGCCGGCTCGCCCTTGTGCTTGCCGAAGTTGATCTTGCGGTCCTCCTTGGCCTCGGCCAGGAAGATGCCCCAGCGGTACTGCTCCATGGGGACGAAGTCGAAGTGGGCCCAGCCGTCGCGACCGACGGCGATGGCGGTGCGCAGGTAGACGTCCTTGGTCGGCAGCTGCGGGCCGAGGTTCTTCCACCAGTCGAGGAACTTCGGCTGCCAGCGCTCGAGGGCTCGCTGGAGGCGACGGTCGCTGGCGAGGTCGACGTTGTTGGGGATCCGCTCGGTGTAGTCGATGGGGCTCAAGGTGCCGGTGGGCGTCGGGGCTTGGCCGATGCGGTCGTTCTGGATCGTCACGCTGGTCTCCTCGTTCGGGGTGGGGGATGACTTGTCGCCAGGCTGTGCGACGTTGAATTTCATTCTACATAAATCCTACGTCACGTCTAGATATCTGTAGAACTTTCTTCGAGGAATCCACGACTCGGGCTTCCGTTCGCGTTCTGACGTGCGATGAAGTGGCAGCAAGAAGGCTATTTACTACGAAACCTTTACGTGGAACTTTAATAATGTAGAGTAACTGTCACTCGGGTTCAGATCCGTGGTCCACATCACCGCAGCCTGGACGACAGTCACCGAGCACCAGTCACCGTGTTTCAGCCCCTCCCTTCGACTCGATCGTCGAAAGCACCTCCTAGGAGCAACCACATGTCAGCTCAGACCGCACAGCGCCAGCCCGTCGGCTTGGCCCACATCATCGGCGATCCCGGCGGCGCCGCACTGTTCACCTTCGGCCTGGCCCTGTCGTGGGTCTTCGTCGCGGAAGTCCTCGACCACGACGCCAAGGGAGCCCTCGTCTTCGGTCTGCTGGTCGGCGGCATCGGCCAGACCCTCGGCGGCATCATCGCGATCCTCCGCCGCGACAACTACCTCGGCAACCTGCTCCTGACCTACGGCCTGTGGCTCATCGGCTTCCACGTCCTCTCGGTCAGCGAGCTGGGCAGCACCAGCGCCCGCGGCTGGTGGTCGTTCGCACTCGTCATCCCGTCGCTGTTCCTCGTGATCCCCGCCATCAAGATCAAGAACGTCGCCATCATCAGCGCCTTCGTCTTCCTGATCGCGCTCGAGGTCGTGCTCGGTCTCTCGCTCGTCACCGAGAACGCGTCGCTGAATCCGATCGTCGGCTGGCTCGCCTTCCTGTCGGCCCTGCCGATCTACTACCTGGCCTACGAGCGGCTGATGCACGCCGTCGAGCCGGCATCGGAGACCGAGGCCGTCGCCGCACCGCAGCCGATCGCCCAGGGCGTCCTGGCATGATCGGCGGGCGTACCGTCGTCGACGTTCACGTGCACGCGCCGCGGCTGTCCACACTGCGGCCTGCGTGGCTCGACTGGGCCGACACCTTCTCGCGCGACCACGACTGGCGCAGCGCCTACCGCGAGAACGGCGACCCGGAGCCCGCAGCTCTCGACGCGCTCTTCGCCGAGCAGGGCGTGGATCACGTGATGCTCTTCAGCGAGTACAGCCCGCGCGCCACTGGCATTCAACCGTTCGACGACCTGCTGCCCCTGGTGCAGCACAACCCGCAGCGGTTCCACCCGGTGGCCAACATCAACCCGCATCTGCACTTCCCCCTGGTGGGGGAGCTGCAACGACAGGTGGACCTGGGTGCAGTCGCCTTGAAACTGCATCCGGTCCACGCCGGATTCGACCCCGGCGACCGCGAGCTGTTCCCGGTCTACGCCAAGTGCGCGGAGCTGGGGATCCCGGTGATCTACCACTCCGGGACCTCCAGCTTCCCCGGCTCGCGCAACAAGTACGGCAATCCGGAGCTGTACCTCGACGCGATCGACTGCTTCCCCGAGGTGAACTTCGTCTTCGCGCACGGCGGTCGCGGCTGGTGGTACGAGGCCGCAGCCTTCCTGGTGCAGGCCAAGCCGAACGTCTGGATCGACCTCGCCGGCCTGCCGCCCAAGAAGCTGCCTGACTACTACGGCGCCTCGCTGCCGCGGATCGCGTCCAAGATGCTCTTCGGCACCGACTGGCCGGGCGTCCCCGGCCCGCGCACCAACGTCGATGCCCTCGGGCGGCTCGGCTTCGACGAGGCCACGCTTGCCGCAGTCGTCGCGGGCAACGCCTCCCGCGTCTTCCCGCGCGCGGGCATCACCTTGGAAACATCCACTTCTACTCGGAAGGAGACCACCGATGAGTGAGTCCTCCGGAGCCATCGGGGTCGTCGGCGGCGGCACCATGGGCATCGGCATCGCCTATGTCTTCGCCGCAGCCGGCTCCACCGTCACGATCGTCGAACCCGACGAGCCGCGTCGATCCGGACTGCGCACTCAGATCGTGGAGCGCGCCGAGAAGTCCGTCGCCCGCGGCAAGCTGACCGCCGAGCTGGCCGCGCACGTCGCGGACACTCTCCGCGTGGTCGCCGACATCGACGACCTCGACGTCGGCCTCGACCTGGTGGTGGAGGCCGTCCCCGAGATCGTCGACCTCAAGCACGCGGTGCTGAGGAAGATCGAGGCGCGCGAGCCGAAACTCATCGGCTCCAACACCAGCGCCCTCGCCATCGGCCTCCTCGCCGAGGCGCTGGCGCACCCCGACCGCTTCATCGGCATGCACTTCTTCAACCCGGTCTGGGCCATGCCGCTGCTGGAGCTGATCGCCGGCGACCACACGTCCGACGAGACCGTCTCGGCCGCGCAGGCCCTGGGCGCCCAGATCGAGAAGGAGACGATCCTGGTGCGCGACGTGCCGGGCTTCGCCACCAGCCGCCTCGGCGTCGCCCTCGGCCTGGAGGCCATCCGCATGGTGGAGGACGGCGTCGCGTCGGCCGAGGACATCGACCGCGCCATGGTCCTCGGGTACCGGCATCCGATGGGGCCGCTGCGCCTGACCGACCTCGTCGGCATCGACGTCCGCTTCCACATCGCCACCCAGCTCAGCGAGAGCCTGGGCCCGCGGTTCGAGCCGCCGCAGTTGATGCGCGAGATGGTCGAACGCGGCGACCTCGGGCAGAAGACCGGCCGCGGCTTCTTCGATTGGAGCGAGCAGTGAGCGAGTTTCAGACGCTGATCTTCGACGAGTCCCGCGACCACGTCGAGGTGACCCTCGACCGGCCGGAGACCAAGAACGCGATCGACGCCGAGATGATCGACGAACTGCATCGCGTCTGCGCGATCCTGGAGCAGCGGCCGCGGATCATGGTCCTGACCGGCGGCACGAACGGCGTGTTCGCGGGCGGCGCCGACATCGCCCAGCTGCGTGACCGGCGCCGCGACGACGCCCTCGCGGGCATCAACGTGAACCTGTTCGAGCGGATCCGCAAGCTGCCGATGCCGACCGTCGCCGCGATCGACGGATACGCGCTCGGCGGCGGCGCGGAGCTGTCGTACGCGTGCGACATCCGCGTCGCCACGCCGCGCACCGTGTTCGGGCAGCCCGAGCCGGGCCTGGGGATCATCGCCGGCGCGGGTGCCACGTTCCGTCTGGTCCGACTGTTGGGGGAGTCCATCGCCAAGCAGGTGCTGCTGGCCGGGCAGTGGCTCGACTCAGATCAGGCGCTGCGATTCGGCTTGGTGCAGTCGGTCGTCGACCCCGACGACCTGGTTGCGGCCGCCCGCGGGATCGCCGAGAACATGGGCCGCAGTTCACAGATCGCGCTGCGAATGACCAAGCTCGCCGCCGACGCCGGTGAGGCCGCGCATCCGCAGATCGAGCTCGCCATCCAGGCGCTGCTGTTCGAGGATGCCGAGAAGATCGATCGGATGACCGCGTTCCTGGACCGACGCGGCCGGAAGTCGGAGGGCCGATCATGACCTGCTATTCGCTCGACGGCGTCGCCCCGAAGATCCACCCGACCGCCTACGTCCACCCCGATGCGGTCCTGATCGGCGACGTCACCATCGGTGAGGACGCGAGTGTCTGGCCCAACGCCGTGCTGCGCGCCGACTTCGGATCCATCAGGGTCGGCAAGCGGACCTCCATCCAGGACGGCACCGTCCTGCACACCACCGAGGAGTGGCCGACGGTGATCGGCGACGACTGCGTGGTCGGGCACAACACGCACCTGGAGGGCTGCACCGTCGAAGACCGCTGCCTCATCGGCTCCGGCTCGGTGACCCTCAATCGGGCGGTCATCGGAACCGGCGGGGTGGTCGGCGCGCAGGCGCTGATCACCGAGGACTTCGAGGTCCCGCCCGGCGGCGTCGCCCTCGGCGTACCCGCGAAGATCGTCCGCATCACCGAGGGCGGCACCCCGTGGATCGACTACGGCGTCGGCGAATACCAGTCCGCCCGCCGCCGCTACCCGGGCGGTCTCGCCGAGGTGTCGCTCGACGAGTGCCGCACCGAGACGCCCTGACCCCTCGACCGAAGAAGGAACCGTGACCCCATGACCGACATCCTCAACAGCTACATCGGCGGCCAGTGGGTGGAGCCGACCGACGAGGGCACCCTCCTCGTCGACGCCGCCACCGGCGACCCTATCGTCCGCATCTCGGCGCAGCCGCTCGACTACGCGCCCGTCCTCGACTACGCCCGCGCCGTCGGCGGCCCCGCCCTGCGGAAGCTGACCTTCACCGGTCGCGCCGCCATCCTCAAGCAGCTCGGCAAATACCTGTCGGAGCGGATCCCCGCGTTCACCGAGGTCTCGCTCAAGACCGGCGCCACCCGACGCGACGCGATGGTCGACGTCGACGGCGGCATCAACGCGTTGTTCGTCTACGGCAGCAAGGGCGGCCGTGGACTGCCGGACTCCAACGTCGTGCCCGACGGCGACTTCGAGCCGCTCGGCAAGGGCGGCACCTTCGGCCTCGCGCACATCCTGACTCCGCGCACCGGCGTCGCCGTGCAGATCAACGCCTTCAACTTCCCCGTCTGGGGGATGCTCGAGAAGTTCGCGCCCGCGTTCCTGGCGGGCGTCCCGAGTGTGGTGAAGCCGGCCAGCGCCACGGCCTACCTGACCGAGACCGTGGTCCGCGCGATGGTTGAGTCCGGGCTGCTGCCCGAGGGCTCGCTGTCGCTGGTTTGCGCGCGACCCGACGGACTCGTCGACCAGCTGACCGCGCAGGACTCCCTCGCGGTGACCGGCTCGTACGACACCGCGGCCGCGCTCCGGACCCACCCGGCGGTCGTGGCGTCGGGAGCTCGCTTCACCGCCGAGGCCGACTCCCTGAACTCCTCGGTCCTCGGCCCCGACGTGACCGTCGACGCCCCCGAGTTCGAAGTCTTCGTCAAGATCCTCGTCACCGAGATGACGCAGAAAGCCGGCCAGAAGTGCACCGCGATCCGTCGCGCGTTCGTGCCCGCCGCGCTGGTCGACGCCGTATCCGACGCCGCAGTCGCCCGGCTGCAGAAGGTTGTCGTGGGGCCGCCCGCCGACGAGACCAGCCGCATGGGAGCGCTGGCGAATCAGCGGCAGCGGGACGACGTCCGCGGCGCCGTCGCGCGGTTGCAGAGTGCCGCGACCACCGTGTTCGGCGATCCAACGGCCGTGCCCGCTAACTTCGCCGACGGCGCCGACTTCGAGGGCGGTGCGTTCATCTCGCCGATCCTGCTGCGCGCCGACGACCCCGAACGCGACGAACTCCACCAGGTGGAGGCGTTCGGGCCGGTCGCGACCCTGATCCCGTACGAGTCGGCACAGCAGCTCGCCGGGCTCATCGCCCGCGGCGACGGCAGCCTGGCCGCCAGCGTCATCACCAACGACGCCGCGTTCGCCTCGAAGGTCGTCCTCGCGGCCGCGCCGTGGCACGGGCGGATCGTCGTCGTGGACCGCAACAGTGCGGGGGAGTCGACCGGGCACGGTGCGGCCGTCGCGCAGGCGATCCACGGCGGTCCCGGGCGAGCCGGTGGCGGCGAGGAGCTCGGCGGGCTGCGCGCGGTGGAACACTACTTGCAGCGGACCGCGGTCCAGGGCGGGCCGGACGTGTTGAAGGCGATCGTCGAAGGCGGTGCGGCATGACATCGGCACTGGTCATCGGAGGTGGCGGCGGCATCGGTGCCGCCGTCGCACAGCGGCTCGCGGCCGAGCACGCGGTGGTCGTGGGGTATCGCGACCGGCGCGATCGCGCCGAGGCGGTCGCCGCGTCGATCGGTGCCGGTGCCGTGGTCTGCGGCGCCGACGTCCGTCACGAGGACGGCGTGGCTGAGGCCTTCGACGCCGCAGAGAAGCTGGGCCCGATCCACACCGTGGTGCACTGCGCGGGCGCGTGGGACTTCACCCGCGTCACCGACTTGACCGAGGCGTCGCTGGACGACGACTACGCCACCAATCTGCGGTCGGCGCTGCTGACCCTGGCCGCCGCCGGACGGCGCGTGGTGGACGGCGGCCGCGTGATCCTGGTGTCGTCGGCCGCCGCGTATCTGGCACCCGGACGGCAGGTCAGTTACGCGGCGATGAAGGCCGGGCTCGAAGCCGGCAGTCGTGCCGCGGCGAAGGAACTCGGCAAGCGCGGTATCACCGTCAACGTGGTCCGACCGGGCGCCACCGACACGCAGCGACTCCGCGACAGCACCGCTGAGAAGGCGATCGAGGCGATGTCGTCGATGCCCGCGCTGCGGCGGCTCGGCACGCCCGACGACATCGCCGACGTGGTCGCCTTCCTGGCCTCGGACCAGGCTCGCTGGGTCACCGGCGCCGTCGTGGACGCGACGGGCGGACTGTGGTGAGGCGCGCCGCCGGCGAATAGGCCACCGGCTCGACGACTGTGCTCGGCAACTCGTCACGGTCGCGATCGTCGGTGCGGGTCCAACACCCGCGATTCGGCGTGCGTCGGGGTCGCCGAGCGAGCTTGGCAGAATGGCGGGATGGTGAATCAGGCAGGCGACGACGAATCCGCGGTGCGGTCGTACCTCACCCTGGCGGGCGGTGCGGACGTCGTCGACACGATCGAGGTGAAGCGATCGAAGTTCATGGCCGTGCTGCGCCGCGTAGACGACGAGCCAGCGGCACGGGACCTGCTCGCGGAACTGCGCCGTGACCATCGCGACGCACGGCATCACTGCTCGGCGTTCGTCCTCGGCACGCGAGGGGAGACCACGCGGACCAACGACGACGGTGAGCCGTCCGGAACAGCAGGATCGCCGATGCTGGACGTCCTGCAGGGCGCCGGCCTCAGCGATGTGGCGGCCGTGGTGGTGCGCTGGTTCGGTGGGACGCTGCTCGGTGCGGGCGGCTTGGCGCGCGCCTACGGCGATGCGGTGTCGCTGGCTCTGGCATCGGCACCGCTGGTGCGTCGCGAGCAGCGGCTGCTGTCACAGGTCGCGCTCCCGCACTCGGACGCCGGTCGAGTGGAAGCCGAGTTGCGCCGCCGCGGGATCGAGGTGCTCGGCACCGAGTACGGCGCGCGGGCGACCCTGCTGTTGGCGACGACGGCACTCCACGATGCGGAGGTCGCGGTCGCGTCGGTCACCGCTGGCGCCGGAGTGGTGGAGAGCGTCGGCACCCGATGGGTGGACCTGCGCGACTGACGGCAGCCGACCTGCGTGCGCGTCGGCTGCTGGCCCTGGGTCGGCTACTCGATCGTGATGTCGCCGCGGAACGCGAAGGGCGTCGCCCCCGGGGTGCACCCGTGGAAGGACTGCGTGGGGGCGGGACCCATCACGCCCACGTGATCGGTGGTGCCCTTCCGAACCGAGATCTTGACGGCGAAGGCGTCCTTCAGTGCGGCCGGTACCAGGTTCGGGTTCGTGTTGGAGATCGGGTACACCAGGGCGGCGGAGTCCTTATCGGTGTCGATGCAGGTGACGGGTCCCTTGATCTGGAACGGCACCTTCGACATCCCGTTCATCAGCGTGGCAGTGTATGTCCCGGTGGTGTGTCCTGACTCGTCGGTGGTGCCGTGGGCGTCGATGTTCAGCAGGTGGATTCCCGGAGCGATCTCCAGGTCGCCTACAATGGTCAGCGACTCCGGCGTCGCTGCCTGTGCTGGGGCCGCCGTTCCTCCGAGAACGGCTGCGGCGGCGAGCCCCGCGGCAGGGAGTAGACGAAGAGCGCGGTGGTTCATGAGGTGCCTCCAGATGCTCGGTGGGTGCGAAGACGACGACCGGAACGTCGTCGGCCTCACCTGTTGACGCTACCCCGATAGCGGGGGCCGGAGAACAGCTGAGCGCGGACGTAAAACACCTGTTGAGAGCATTGTTCGCAAGTCGCAGCGAATTGACGGTGCGGAGACGAGTCGACCGCCCGGCCGCAGTTGCGCGGCGAGGCGGTCGACGACGAAGGACTACGTGTTCGACTTCGCCAGAGCCGCACGCAGACGCTCGACGGTGCCGTCGACGTCGTTGAGCTTGTCGAGGCCGAACAGACCGATGCGCAGGGTGGAGAAGTCGTCGCCCTCGCCGCACTGCAGCGGCACGCCGGCGGCGATCTGCAGACCGACCTCCTTGAACGCGGCGCCGGTGTGGCGGGCGTCGTCGTCGGTGAACGCGACGACGACGGTGGCGGCGTCGAAGCCGTCGGCGGCCACGGACGGCATGTCGTTGGCGGCGAGCAGCTCGCGGATTCGGGTGCCGAGGTCGATCTGACGCTTGCGCAGTTCCTCGCGACCGAGGCCGACGGTCTCGCGCATCAGTGCGGTGTTGTGCGTGAGGGAGTCGGTCGGCATGGTGGCGTGGTACGGCGCCTTGCCCTCGACGTAGGCGTCGCTGATCGACAGCCACTTCTTCAGGTCGAGCGCGAAGCTGGTGGTGGTCGATTCCAGGACGGCGGCGCGGCCGCGGTCGCGGAACATGATGTACGCCGCGCACGGGGTGCCGCTCCAGCCCTTCTGCGGGGCGGTGAGCAGCACGTCGACGTCGACGGACTCCATGTCGACCCAGAGGGAGCCGGAGGCGACGCAGTCGAGGACGAAGATGCCGCCGACCTCGTGGACGGCGTCGGCGACGGCGCGCAGGTACTCGTCGGGCAGCACGATGCCGGATGCGGTCTCCACGTGCGGGGCGAAGACGACCTCGGGGCGCTGCTCGCGGATGGCGGCGACGACCTCGTCGATCGGGGCGGGCGACCACGGCGACTGGTGCTCATCGGTGGCCGGGCGGGCCTGGCAGATGGTGACCTGATCGGTGATGCCGCCGGTCTCCAGGATCTGCGACCACCGGAACGAGAACAGGCCGTTGCGGACGACGAGGACTCGTCGACCGGTCGCGAGCTGACGCGCCACCGACTCCATGCCGTAGGTTCCGCCGCCGGGGACGACGGCCACGCTGCCCGCGCTGTAGGTCTCGCGCAGGATGCCGAGAAGCTCCTGCATCACGCCGATGAATCGCTTGGACATGTGATTGAGCGAGCGGTCGGTGAACACCACCGAGTACTCGAGCAGGCCGTCAGGATCGATGTCGTTATGAGGAAGAGCCACGTGAACACTCTGTCATAACCTCTCGGGTCACGTTCGGTTCGGTCGGGGAAAAAAGGGACCCAGGTCACACTCACCGCGCGGGCATCACCTGCTCGACTGATACGGTGATTTCGCTCGATCGAAGTCGGTCGATGCCCCGACCGGGGAGGCCGGAGCGTCGAGTGCAGCACGGTGCGCCGCATCGGAGTCGGTGAACGTGAGTCCGGCTGCGAGGCCGAGGGCGCTGTCGCCTCGCATGTAATCCTGACCTCGAACTGTCGACGACGAGGGGTTCAAAACCTTATGACAAAAAGTGAAAACGGGGGCGACGACCAAGTCCCCGATCTGATTTCGAAGGTCGGGGCGGCACCAGACCAGGGCCCGGCGCGTATGGACTGGTGGATCTTCGGCACCGTCGCCGCAGTGTGTGTCGCCTTCATCGCGTGGGGCTTCGTGTCCAGCGATTCGCTGGCCAGCAGCGCGCAGAGCCTGCTCGACTGGCTGCTGGTGAACGTCGGCTGGGTCTTCGTGATCGTCTCCACCACGCTGGTGGTGTTCGTGCTGTGGCTGGCATTCAGCAAGTACGGGAAGATCCCGCTCGGCGCCGACGACGAGAAGCCCGAGTTCCGCACCGTGTCCTGGATCGCGATGATGTTCAGCGCAGGCATGGGCATCGGCCTGATCTTCTTCGGCATGGCCGAACCGCTGATGCACTTCATGGATCCGCCGCCGGGAACGACGGCCGCCGAGTCCGAGGCCGCGATCCGGACCGCGATGGCCACGTCGATGTTCCACTGGGGTCTGCATCCCTGGTCGATCTACGCGATCCTCGGCCTGGCACTGGGCTACAGCGTCTTCCGCCGCGGCCGTCCGCAGTTGATCAGTTCGGCGTTCGTCCCGCTGTTCGGGCACCGCGGCGCCAGCAGCGTCGGCGGCAAGGTGATCGACGGACTGGCCCTGTTCGCGACGCTCTTCGGCTCGGCGGCCTCGCTGGGTCTGGGCGCGCTCCAGATCCGCACCGGCATGAAGGAGGCCGGCTGGATCGAGACCCTGGGCACCAGTGTCCTGGTCGTCATCATCGCGGTCCTGACCTGCTGCTTCATCCTCTCAGCGGTATCGGGTCTTGCCAAGGGAATCCAGTGGCTGTCGAACATCAACATGGTGCTGGCCCTGCTGCTGGCGGTGTTCCTGTTCGTCGTCGGTCCGACGGTGTTCATCCTCGATCTGCTGCCCACGACCATCGGCAGCTACCTGGAGGACTTCCCGCACATGATCTCGCTGTCCGGCGCGACCGGCGGCGACGCGATGCGCGATTACCTCTCCTCGTGGACCATCTTCTACTGGGCCTGGTGGATCTCCTGGACCCCCTTCGTCGGCATGTTCCTGGCGCGCATCAGCCGTGGCCGGACCATCCGTCAGTTCGTCGCAGGCGTCATCCTGGTGCCGAGCATCGTGAGCCTGATCTGGTTCGTCATCTTCGGCGGCACCGCGATCGCCGATCAGCGCAACGGCAACGATCCGTTCGGCGACGGCACGGCGGAGGGCATCACCTTCAACGTGTTGAAAGATCTGCCGTGGACCGGTATCACCTCGGTGCTGGTGATGATCCTGGTCGCCATCTTCTTCGTGTCGGGCGCCGACGCGGCGTCGATCGTGATGGGCACCCTGTCGCAGCGAGGCAACATCTCGCCGAGCCGCTGGGTGGTCGTGTTCTGGGGTGCGGCGACCGGTGTGGTCGGCGCGATCATGCTGGTGATCGGTGGTGAGGACGCCTTGTCGGGCATTCAGAACCTGACGTTCATCTCCGCGTTGCCGCTGGCGATCATCCTGCTGCTGCTGTGCATCTCGCTGACGAAGGATCTGCGGAGCGATCCGCTGATCCTGCGCGAGAAGAAGGGCGGGCAGATGCTCGAGACCGCTGTCGTCATCGGTGCGAACCGCGATGACTGGGACGACTTCCAGCTGGAAGTCAGCGAACGTGTCGAGGAGAGCGTTCCCCAGGACGACGCGGCCGCCGGCACCGATGCCGCCTTCGAGGACGATGCGGATCCGGTCGGCGACGACCCGGTGGAAGCGGGGCCCGCGGGCACCGCATGACGCCTCGTTGAACGTGTCATCCTCGAAGGCATGAGGAAACGGATCGTCGACGTGGTCGCGGTGATGGTCATCGCCGTCATCGCGATCGCGGTGTCCCTGTGGCTGACGCCGATGCAGTCGGTGGAGGCCGTCGGACAGACGGTCCGTGTCGGTGCGGCCGCACCGTCGATGTCGTGGAGTGGACCCGGTGAGGTCGATCTGTTCGGGCAGAAGCTCGACACCGCGATCGACTTCCCGGGTCCGATCCGTCCGCGCCTGGAGCTGACGAATCTGCAGTTGTCTTCGGAGCTCGCCGACCTGGTTGGGCCTGCCGGGAACGACGCGGCGCGGAAGGCCGCGCAGGACGAACTGCAGAACGCCCTGGTCGACGGCTGGCGTCGATACCTCATCATTCAGATCCTGATCGTGGCGGCGGTGTCGCTGATCCTGATAGGAGCGGTCGCTGGATGGCAACGACGATCCCGTCGGGCGACGATCGTGATGGTGGTGCTCGGCGTCGTCGTCGCGGCGGCCGCGAACGTCGGAGCGGTGGTCGTGACCGCGGTCAACTCGGTGGATCAGCTGCGAGCGATCAGCTCCATCGAATCACTGGTCGGCGCCGCGACCGTCCCCGGCCAGATGCCGCGGAACCTGCCGTCCGCGAAGGCCGGTCACGTGGTGGTGATCGGTGACTCCACCGCCGCGGGCATCGGCAATCCGCCGCTCACGAACCCCACGAAGGACGACTCTGCGTGCGAACGCACCAGCGGGGCCTTCGCCGTCGCGCTCGGTCGCGCGTCGAACTGGCAGGTGACCAACCTGGCGTGCAGCAGCGCGACGATCCGCGAGGGGATCCTCAGTCGGCAGGAACGCGGCGGAGAGATGCTGCCGCCTCAGCTGACCACCGCCCTCGACGCCGCACCGAGTGCACTCATCATCAGCGTCGGGGCCAACGACGTCGGGTGGTCGCACATGATCGGACTGTGCGCCGCCCTTCCCGACTGCGGCGGCAAGGCCTCCGAGGCCTACTTCGATCAGAAGCTGGAGTCCTTCGCCCGCGACTACCTGGTCCTGCTGACCCGGCTGCAGGCGCTGAAGAATCCGCCGAAGGTCATCGTCAACACCTACTACGATCCGTTGCCCGACGACACCGACTGCGTCGCCGATCTGGGAATCACCGACGAGAAGGTGAAACTCCTGCACGGGTGGCTCGACAAGATGAACACCGTGCTCGAACAGGGCGCGGACGCGGCGTCGTTCCCGATAGCGAAGCCGTCGTTCGCCGGTCACGGACTGTGCTCGCCGGACCCGTTCATCCAGTCGATCAAGGGCAACGCGCCGCTGCACCCGACGACCGCGGGCGGCCTGGCGATCGCGCTGGCCGACCAGGCGGCGCTGCTGGCAGCTGGGATGCGGTGAATCGGTCCGTCGCCTGAACAGGTGACGCAAAGTTCGTGTCAGAGGCGATCGTTAGTATTCACGTAAATTGCCATTTCGCGCTGAATCTCTCGGAGGCAGGTGGTGAATCCCGGGACGGCGTTGGTGCCGAGCGGCAGCGGTATGGTTCGACGGTTGTCGGATGAGGAGCTGACGGTCCTCGTCACCCTCGAGTTCGCGAATGTGGTCGGCAGCCACATTCCGAAGAAGCAGAAGGACACCCGGGACCGGTACGAGGATGCGCTGGCCGTGGTCCGCGACTTGTACATCGCGGAATTGTCGGCGCAGACCGGGACCGAGCAGCTGCCACCGGAACTCGCCACACTCGTCTCCGGTCGGATGCCGACGCTGCCGCGTGTGTGGGACCTGTCGGAGACCATCCGTCGCGTCGTGGTGCTCGCATACTCGAACGCCGTGGCGCCGTACGAGATCGACACCGGGGGATGCTGCGTGGCGCTTGCGGCAGCCGGTGTCGCGCTCCTGGCGGCAGGCCCCATCGGCATCGCGATGGCTGGTGCCGCAGGGGCTGCCGGTGCCGCGGCGATCACGAGCGGGCTGGCGGCCTTCGGTCCCGGCGGCATGGTCGGAGGGCTGGCGATGCTCAGCAGCCTGGCGGGAACCGGTGGAATGGTCGCCGCCGCCGCTGCCACGGCGCGCCCCGGCGCGAACGCAGTGGTGCTGGACCCGACGAGCATCGCGATCCAGGTGTCGATCGCCCACGCCCTGAAGAAGGTGGGAGAGGAGTTCGACGGGGGACTGTGGGAGCGGGTGACCCTCGCCGAGGGGGAGCTGTCCTCGCAGATCAACCGGCTCGAGTCGTACAGCGACGCCAAGTCGGCCTCCTTGGAACGCCTGAACGCCGCGCGTGATGTCATCAAGTCGCTGCTCGACTACATGAAGAAACACGGGTTGGTTCCTGACGCCGTCGTTCCGGCGATCAGCGATCCCGACGGCGACGATGACGGAGGCCCGGAAACGGCGGTACGTTCGGCAAGATGTTCGGACGGTAGCCGCGCCGATATCATTCGGTAGTCCGCAGTTCGTCGAGCACAGCCCAGGGGAGGTCGCAGTGCGCATTCTCTACCTGCACGGCGTGGGTCTCGGCGACCCGGCGACGGGCTGGTTCGACGGACTGAACCGCGGCCTCGTCGCTATCCAGGCTCGGCCGGTGGACGAGTCGGAGATCATCGCGCCGCAGTACCGAGACCTGCTGAAGGTGCCGGAGATCGAGTCGGTCCATCCGCCGATCACGTACACGGTGGTCGACGATCGCGACGCCCGCCGTGCCTTCGAACGACGCCAGGGACAGGTGGAACTGCTGGTCCGCGACTTCCAGGAGGTCCGGGCCTTCGGACTGGGGCGCCTGCCGGACTCGGTCGTCAACGGACTGCAGGAGTCCCTCCTGGACTCGGCGCCGCTCGACGTCCTCAAACAGGTGAAGAACTACCTCACCGACGAGGGGCTGCGCGGCGCCGTCCTGCAGCGGATCCTCGACGACTTGGACGGCGACGTCGACGAGATCGTCCTCATCGGGCACAGCCTGGGCAGCGTCATTGCGATCGACCTGCTGGACCACCTCCCCGAATCCGTCCACGTCCGTCGGTTCATCACCGTCGGCAGCCCGGCAGGCACCCCCGCGCTGTACCGGAACAGCCAGCGGATCCTGAAACGATTCCCGTATTCCCGGGTCGACGACTGGTCGAACTTTCTGGACCCCCTCGACGGAGTCACCGCCGGTCGCGGACTGGCGACGATCTTCCCGGGTGCGCAGGACTTCTCCGTCCGCGGGGCGAGCACGCACCGTGCGTTCGACTACCTCTCCCAGCCGGCGATCGCGACGCTGGTCGACCGCGCGTTGCATCCGGGGCCGGACGGTGCGCGTCGCGTCAGCACCGCACGCAGGCTCACCGACAACGAACTGACGGTCCTGGTGACCCTGCACTTCGCGGATGCCGTCGGCCTGCACATCCCGAAACGAGCGACGCGCGAGCGCTATCAGGACGCCTTGAGCGTGGTGCGGGATCTCTATGTCTCGGACCTGCTGGAACAGGCCGAGACCCATCAGTTGCCGCCCGAACTGACGACCCTGTCGGAGGGGAAGTTGCCGCGGTTGCCGCGGATCTGGGACCTGTCGGAGGTCATCAGCCGCGTGGTCGTCCTCGCGTACTCGAACCTGGTGTCGCCGTACGAGATCGACACCGGCGACGCCGCGTTCGGCGCGATCTCGGCGATCATGAACCATCTCGGCTACTCGACGGAGACGGCCGAGCAGGTGTGCGAGGCCGTCGAATCGGTGAATGCGCACCTCGACCGTCGTGCTCGCTGGCTGGGGCCGCGGTCGCGGTGGGCGCTCGCCGCTGCCGGTGTCGCACTGCTCGCGGCCGGTCCCGTCGGCCTGGCCGTCGCGGGCGGTGTCGGGGCGGTCGGCGTGGCCGCGATCTCCGGCGGACTCGCGACCGCGAGCACGGCCAGCATCGCGGCGGCAGGCGGGCTCGCCATGCTCAGCGGCATCGCGGGGACCGCGGGAATGGTCGCCGCGGCGGCCGCGACCGCCCGCCCCGGCCCCAAGGCCGTCGTGCTGGACCCGACGAGTATCGCGATCCAGGTGGCGGTGGCACACGCGCTCAAGAACGTCGGCGAGGAGTTCGACGACGGGTTGTGGGAACGCGTGATGATGGCCGAGAGCGAGCTGTCGGCGCAGATCAACCGCCTGGAGCCGTTCAGCGACCCGCGTGCACCGTCGCTGGAACAGCTGCGGTCGTCACGCGACCTCATCTCCTCGCTCCTCGGCTACATGAAGAAGCATCGGCTGGCTCCGGAGAAGGCGCTCGTCGCCGTCAGCGACCCCGATCGCAGACATCCGACGGTGATGCCGTCGCTGGCGAAGCCGATCTCGAAGATTCTGGGCAAGTGACGGTGTCTGTTCGTCAATGAATCACCGATAGGGGCAGAAAAGGCGGATACCGGCCAGTAGACCTCGCCCAGGTGATTTATTTCCGAGATCGACGACAATGAGGATGTGCGGAACATCGAGATCGTGGTCGGAGACATCACCAGAGTCCGGGCGGATGCCATCGTCAACGCCGCGAACACGCGGATGCGCGGCGGTGGGGGAGTCGACGGTGCGATCCACCGGGCAGGCGGGCCGTCGGTCCTGGAAGACTGCGTCCGCCGATTCCCGAACGGACTCGCGGTGGGCGACGCCGGCTACACCACGGCGGGTGCGCTCAATGCCGGGCACATCATTCACACAGTGGGCCCGAACTACAGCGCGGGACAACGCGATCGCGGACTGCTGGAGTCGTGTTACCGACGGTGTCTGGCCGTGGCCGACGAGCTCGGCGCCACGACGGTCGCCTTCCCGCTGATCAGCGCGGGCGTGTACGGCTGGCCGATACCCGATGCGATCGCGGCGGCGATCGACACGATCCGCGGCGCCGAGACCGGTGTGGAGAAGGTGACGCTGGTGGCGTTCACCGACGAGTTGGGTCGTGCGATGAACGACTACCTGAATTCACTCGCCTGATCGACCGCTCGCCTGATCGACCGGTGCTGGGACGGCACCCGGAAATGTCAGAGGCTCGTGCCACAGTGTCCGCATCGGCAGCGGCATCGACTGCCGAGGGAGGAGACGAAGTCATGACCACGACTGTTGAACCGGCACCGTCGACGCCCCGCATCGCGGTGGAACCCGAGGTGAGCCGCCCGCTGTATCCGTGCGAATGCGGGAACCCGGATTGCGAGTGGCGCGAGGCCGACATCGACAATTTGATCGACGGCGAGGGACCGTGGGTCACGGACCGTGAACTGCGGCAGGTGGCGCAGAAGGTGCTCGCCCTGCAGGAGGTGTGTAGCTTCTTCCACGACCATGTCTCGCGGTCGATCGAGAAGTTCACGCCGCTGAGCCGCCGGTACACCCGGCCGGTGGCGCTGCACGCCATCCGGGAGGCGTCGAACACCTGGCACGGGTGCCCGGCGGAGATCTGCGGGGCGGCCGAGTCGGCCTAGGCCGGTCCTAGGTCCGGGCCGGGAGCGGGTCGCCCTTGTCGTCGAGATCGACCGGTTCCTCCGCGCCGATGGTGACGCTCGGCGCCGGGGCGGTGGTCTGGGCCTTGTCCTCGACGTCCTCAGCGACGGAGGCGTCGGTCGCAGCGGTGTCCTGCGGAGTGGTCTTCGCCGGCTCCTTGGCGATGGTGGTGCGCAACTGCACCTCCTTCAGGAGCAGCACGCAGACGAACGTCACGATCGCAGTGGCCGCGGAGATCATGAACACCGGGCCGAACGCGTCTGAGTAGGCGTGGTGGACGATGTCCTGGACGGGCGCGGGCAGGATGCTGATGTCGAGGCTGGTGTCGCCCGACTCCTTCGGGACGGGGATGCCGGCTGACGTCAGGCCCTTGGTCACGTTGTCGGCGACGAGGCTGGTCAGGACTGCGCCGAGCACCGAGACGCCCACTGCGCCGCCGAGCGAGCGGAAGAACGCGATGGCGGCCGAGGCCGCGCCGACCTCCGTGACGTCGACGGTGTTCTGCACGACGAGCACGATGTTCTGCATCAGACCGCCGATGCCGATGCCTGCGATGGCCATGAAGATCGCGACGTTCACGTACGCCGTGGTGTGGTCGATGAAGCCGAGACCGAAGAGGCCGACGAGCATGGTGGCGCCGCCCACCACCATGACGGCCTTGACACGTCCGGTGCGGCTGACGATCTGACCACAGATCGTGGCGCTGAGCATCTGCGCGACGATCATCGGGATCGTCATCAGTCCGGCCTTGGTGGGGGAGAACCCGTCACCGAGCTGGAAGTACTGGGTCAGGAAGACACTGGGGCCGAACATCGCGACGCCGACGGCGATGCTGCCGAGGATCATCAGGATGGTGGCGCGATTGTGCAGCACGCGCAGCGGGAGCATCGGCTCGGCGGCGCGGAGTTCGACGACCACCGTCAGTGCGGTGGCGACGAGGAAGCCGCCGACGAACGCGGCCGACTGCCAGGAGATCCAGTCGTACGAGTTGCCCGCGAAGGTCACCCACAGCATGGGGAGGGCTGCGGCGATCGACAGCAGCACCGCGCCGAGGTAGTCGATCTTCACGTTCTCGCGCGGAGTGTGCGGGAGATGCAGCTTGATCTGGATCAGGATCAGGGCGATGACGGCGAGCGGGACGCAGACGAAGAAGGTCCAGCGCCAGCCGAAGTGGTCGGTGATCAGACCGCCGAGGAGGGGACCGGAGACGGTCGCGACGGCCATGACCGCGCCCATGTAGCCGCTGTACCTGCCGCGGTCACGCGGCGTGATGATGGACCCCATCACCGATTGTGCGGTCGCTATCAAGCCGCCCATGGCGATGCCCTGGATGGCGCGGGCCGGCATCAGGAGCCACACCTCGTGCGCGAACCCGGCGAGGACCGAGCCCGCGACGAACAGGACGATCGACAGCTGGGTGAGGACCTTCTTGTTGAACAGGTCCGACAGCTTGCCCCAGATCGGGGTGCTGATGGTCATGGTCAGGAGGCTGGCGGTGATGACCCAGGTGTACTGGCGCTGCGTGCCGTTGAGAGCGCCCATGATGGTGGGCAGCGCGGTCGCGACGATGGTCGTCGAGATCATCGCGGTGAAGAGGGCGGCGAGCAGGCCGGTCATGACCCCGAGGATCTCGCTGTGGGTGTACTCGCGCGGGGCGGTGGAGGTCGTACCGGTGAGGGGCTGGGCGGTCAACAACGGACCTTTCAAAAGAGTGCAGGGCGGAATGTCACGTCGTGGTCTGCGCGGACTGCTGCTCGGGCAGCGGCTCTAACGCGGCCAAGATCGGATCCCGCAGGCGGCTCAGCACGGCCTCGGCCTGAGCGGCGTCCTCGTCGGACCAATCCGCCAGGCGTGCGGCGAAATGTGCGATGAACTGGGACTCGCGCGTGCAGATGTAGTCGACGCCTGCCGAGCTGAGCGACAGAAGCGAGGCGCGGGCGTCCTCCGGATCGGTGCGGCGGATGACGTAACCCTCCGTCTCCAGCGCACCGACCGCGCGTGAGGCGACGGGGAGCGAGACGGTGAGGCATTCGGCGAGTTCGGTCAGCCGGGCGTCGTGCCTCTTCAAGTGCTTGAGGATCCCGATCTTGGTGCCGGTGATACCGCTCGTCAGACGGCGCTTGCGGGCGATCTCGAAGACACGAGCCAGCTCGATCGCCGCAGTCAGGATGCGCCGCGCTTGTTCGTCGTCGACCACCGGTCCTCCTTAGTTGCGGTAAGTAACTATAAACCTTATTGCTTACCGTAGGCAACATTCCCCGGTGAGGAGCCGGGGCCGGGGAACATCTGCGCGCAGTGTGGTGTTCGCGCGGTGTTCACCCCGACGATCGCCTACTGCGAACCGAGGATCTTAGAGTCGGCCCAGTACCCGCCCAGTCAGTAGGCGGCCGGATCGAGGGAAGAGGCTCACCCGAATGCGTATTCCGTTGCAGTTGTTCGCCGTGGGAGGCGCCGACGTCGGTCGTTCCGCACGCGCGCGCGTCACCTGTCGATACAAGTGTGGCGAGGCGTGCTGGCATGAGCCCGCCAACACGAGCGACAACGAGTATTTCCGCGATGTCGCGCGCACGGCGCTGTCGCGTCGGGCCGTGCTGCGCGGCACGATGGGCGCCGTCGTCGCGGTCGGCGCAACGTCGATCCTCGCGGCCTGCGGTGATGACGGAACCGACGGCACCGCCGGTGGCAGCGGTACCGCCGGAGCCGGTTCGGACGGACCCTACGAGGGCATGCGGTTCGACATCGTCAAGCCGAACACCGAGGACGCGCTCATCACCTCGAAGGGGTACGACCAGAAGGTGGTGATCCGCTGGGGCGATCCGGTGATCCCGGGCGCGCCCGAGTTCGACTTCGACAACCAGACGCCCGAGGCGCAGGCCGCACAGTTCGGATTCAACAACGACTTCGCCGGACTGATCCCGATCGCCGACCAGCCCGGACACTCATATCTGGTGGTGAACCAGGAGTACACCACCGAGCAGTTCATGTTCCGGGGCTACGTCGAGAAGAAGCCGACCGAGCAGCAGGCGCGGATCGCGATGGCCGCACACGGCATCACCGTGCTCGAGGTCGAGGAGTCCGACAGGGACGGCTCGCTCACGCCGGTCATCGGGTCGCGGAACCGTCGCATCACCGCAGGCACACCGTTCCGCCTGACCGGTCCGGCCGCGCGCACCGATCTGGTGAAGACCTCCGAGGATCCGACCGGCACCGTCATCCTCGGCACCATCGCCAACTGCTCGGGCGGAATCACCCCGTGGGGCACGATGCTCTCCGGCGAGGAGAACTACAACAACTACTTCTCCAATGCCGGCAAGGTCACCGATAAGACGGCCGCCAAGCACCTGGAGCGATACGGCTTCGAGGACGATGCGGACTACCACCAGTGGGGTCAGTTCGAGCCGCGCTTCGACCTCGCGAAGACGCCCAACGAGGCCAACCGCTTCGGGTACGTCGTCGAAGTGGATCCCGCCGACCCCAAGTCGACTCCGCTGAAGCACTCCGCACTCGGTCGACTCAAGCACGAGGCCGCGACGGTGCACGTCGTCAAGGACGGACCGGCGGCGGGCACCGTGGTCGTCTACACCGGCGACGACGAGCGCTTCGAGTACATCTACAAGTTCGTCTCCAGCCGCAAGATCAAGGAAGGCGACAAGCGGCATAACATGGGCATCCTCGCTGAGGGCACCCTGTACGTCGCGTCGTTCTCCAGCGACAAGCCGATCACTGTCGACGGTGCCGCCGGTTCCGGCACGTGGCACAAGCTGATGACGGTGGCCCCGGACGGGACCGCGACGTCGCATATCAAGGGCATGACGGCCGCCGAGGTCGCGGTCTTCACCCGTGAAGCCGCAGACAAGGTGGGCGCGACCAAGATGGACCGGCCCGAGGACATCGAGCCGCATCCGGTCACCGGCAAGGTGTATGCGGTGCTCACCAACAACAGCAAGCGCGGAGTCGACGGCAAGCCCGGCGTCGATGCCACGAATCCGCGCAACGAGAACAAGAACGGCCAGATTCTGGAGATCACCGACGATCATGCAGGTGAGTCCCTCACCTGGGACCTGCTCCTGGTGTGCGGCGACCCCAAGGAGGCCGATACCTACTACGGCGGCTTCGACAAGAGCAAGGTGAGCCCCATCTCGTGCCCGGACAACGTCGCCTTCGACTCGCATGGCAATCTGTGGATCTCGACCGACGGCAACGCGCTGGAGAGCAACGACGGCCTGTTCGCCGTCGCACTCGACGGTGATCGTCGCGGTGAGACGAAACAGTTCTTGACTGTCCCGCGGGGCGCCGAGACCTGCGGCCCGATCATCCAGGACAAGCGGGTCATCGTCTGCGTGCAGCATCCCGGCGAAGAGGACGACCACTCGGCAGACAACCCGGCATCGCACTGGCCGGACGGCGGCAGCTCCCAGCCCCGTCCCTCGGTCGTGTCCGTCTGGCGTTCCGGCGGGGGTGCGATCGGCGTATAACTCCGACGACAGGAGGGGCGACGGCCCGCGCGGTGGGAGCACTCCCTGCCACCGTGCGGGCATGGTCGGCGAGCGTTACTCGACGACCTCCACCAGGTCGCGCACATCGCGCCGCGCGCGGTACTCCTCGATCGTCAGGCACTGCAGCTGCGAGTAGCTGCCGCCGCGGTTCTCGACGTAACCGACGGCGGATACGAAGGGTTCGATCGTGTAGATCTTCGTCAGCGGCGTCACGATCAGCAGTTGCAGACCGAGTCGGGCGAACAGGGAGAGCGCGTAGCGGGCGGAGTCGTCCGAGCCGCGACCGAAGGCCTCGTCGATGACGACGAACCGGAAGTCGCGCGACATGGTGGCGCCCCACTTGAGGTCGAACTGGTACGCCAGTGACGCCGCGAGGATCGTGTACGCGAGCTTCTCCTTCTGGCCGCCGGACTTGCCGTCGGAGTCGGTGTAGTTCTCGTACTCGGCGTCGCCGTCGACGTATCGTTCGGACGCGGCGAAGGTGACCCAGTTGCGGACGTCGGTGACCAGCTCGGTCCACTTGCGGTCCACATCGGTGAAGCCCTCGCGGCCGCGGAACCGTTCGACCAACGCCTTGACGAGGAGGAACTTCTCCTCGGCGTAGTGGTCGTCGCTGTCGGCCTCGAAGGAGCCGTCGCTGCAGGCCCGGAGATCGGCGCGGAACTCGCGGATCTCCTGCGATGCGGTCGGATTGACGTCGAGGCGGATGTATCGGCCGGGGTTGTACTCGATGCCGGCGAGCGACTCGTTGATCGTGTCGATCTTGGAGCCGATCAGGTGCACCTCCTTGTTGAGCTTGGCGGCGAAGATCGCGATGTCGCGGATGGCGTTGGTGTTCAAGTAGTTCTTGAACTCCGCCTCGAACCGCGGGAGATCGTCCTCGGCGAGCCGCTGATGGAGTTCGCGGTACTCGTCGGCGGAGGCGATATCGGCGTCGAACTCGGTGGTGAGCACCGGGTGACTGCGATTGAACTCCGACATCCGATTCACCACGCGCGTCTCGTACGTGCCTGCGCGACTGGCGTGCTGCTCGGAGTCGTCGGTGAGCTGCTCGGTCATCGACGATTCGAGTTCGCCGCACTCGGCGACGGTCAGCTCGGCGTCATCGGCGTCGTCGGCGGTGCGGACCTTAGCGCGGTACTTTTCGACGTCGGCGGCGATCGCCTCGAAGTGCGGCTGCGCGTCGTCGAACTCGGGGTCACCGATCACCTGCTGGGCGGCGTCGCGGGCCTGTTCGCTCTGCCCGCGTGCCATCTCCAGGCGAGAGACCTTGTCGCGCAGGCCGTCGCGCGTCGCATCGGCGGCGGACAGCTGCTCGCGGGTGGCGGCAATCGCGTCGGTGACCTCGGCGAGCTCCGACGACGACTGCTCCAGCTCGGTCTTGCGGGCGGTGAGCTCGGCGATCCGCGCCACTGACGAGGCGGCGTCGACGATGTCGAAGCTGGGGTAGGCGTCGAGGCCGGTGAGCGCGTTGCGGCGCGCCATCAGCGCGCGACGACGCTCCTCGAGTTCGTCGATCTCGCCGTCGACCCGATTGAGGCGATCCTGCAGCAGCTGGCCGGCCGAGAACAGCGCGGAGATCTTCTGCTCGTTGCTCCATCCGAGGACGTAGTTGCGGCGGTCGTCGACGCGCTGCGAGTCGTCCTTCTCGTGGCGTCCGCCGCCGGAGCGGACCTGCCCGTTGACGGTGACGGCGACGTCGGCACGGCGGAACTCGTCGAGGGTCTCGGCGCAGATGTGGCGGGCGCGCTCGAAGAGCCTGCGCTCCAGCCAGGCCTCGAAGCGGCCCTGCTTGATGTCGATCTTGTGGGCGAGGGCGTTCGCCGGCGGCGTCGGCACGCCCTTCGACGCGACGTGGTCGGACACCTTGAAGTACACGACGCGGCCGCCGAGATGATTGGCGTCGATCCAGGCGGAGACATCGTCGTACAGATCGGACGCCACAAGGAGTGACAGTCCGAAGCCGCGCAGGACGCGTTCGGCGGCGCCCTCCCAGCGGCTCTCGTCCTCGCGGACGCCGATCAGCTCGCCGACGAACGGGAGCTCATCGCGCGGGATGCCGACGCCCTCGCAGATCAGCTCGCGGATCCGGAGGTTGCGGTCGGGGATATTGGTGGTGCGGCCGCGGAGACTGGCGATCTCGCCGGCGATGCGGCGGCCCTCGGTGTCGTACTCGCGCTTGCTGAAGCGGACTTCGTTGAGGGAGTTCTCGGTGTCGGCGACCTCGGCGTCGAGGGCGGCGACGGCGTCGGCGACCTCGGTGCGCCGCTGGTCGAACTGGCCTCGGTCGTTGACGGGGGCGAGGCCCGCGTCGTCGATCATGGTGCTGTAGCGGTCGTAGGCGAGGGTGCGTTCGTCGCGCTGCCGGGTCGCTTCGGCGATCTGCTGTTCGAGCGTCGCGATGTCGGTGCCGCCGAGCCCTGCCTGCCGCAGTTCCAGTTCGCGCAGGGCGATCCGCAGATCGGCGAGGTCGCGTTCGACGGTCTCCAGCGCGGTGCGGGTGGCGTGCAGGTCACGGTTGTGGACGTCCAGGCCTGCGGTGAGGAGGTCGAACCGCTGCTGTGCGAAGTAGAAGCGCAGGGCGGCGCGCCGGTCCTTCAACTCGGCGGCCATCTCGGTGTGGCCGCGGTACTTGTCGTGGTCCGCCAGCAGCGGCTCCAGCTCCGCGAGTTGGGTGCGGGCCAGGACAACGGCGTCGTGCGCGGCGGTGAGGTCCTCGAAGTGGGTGACCATGGTGTCCACCCAGCCGGAGGAGTCGAACGGCTCGAGCATGTGGTCGCGGACGAAGTCGTTGAGGTTGCCGACGGCCTTCATCGAGACGGTTTGGTGGAACAGCTCCATGGCCTGTTCGGAGCGGATCGCCAGCGACCGGCGGTAGTCGCGGCCGTACTCGGGGAAGTGCTCGTGGATGCGGGTGTCGCCGTCCTTGAGCCGCTTGCGCAGCGCGCGGAGGTCCGAGCCGAAGTCGGCGAAGTCGGTGGCGATGTCGAGCGGACGGTCGGTGACGGTGAAGAAGCGTTCGGGCTGACCGCTGTCGTGCCGCATGGAGAAGACCTGCGCCAGGGTGACGGTCTCGTCGTAGCCCTCGTTCGCGAAGACGCCGAGGATCACCGAGTAGTTGCTCATGCCGCGCAGGGCGACGGGGCGCGAAGAGCCGGTGACCTCGTTGCGTTCGGACTTGTAGTAGCCGAGGACGTACGACCGCAGGTCGCGTTCGCGGGACTCGCCGCCCGCCGCCTTGTTGTACGCGACGCGGTGCGCCGGCAGGAGCAGGGTGGTGAGGGCGTCGACGAGGGTCGACTTGCCGGAGCCGATGTCGCCGGTCAGCAGGCCGTTCTCACCGTCGAGGGTGAGCGTCCAGACGCGCTGGTCGAAGGTTCCCCAGTTGAGGACCTGGAAGCGCTGGAGGCGGAAGCCCGACCGGGCCGACGCCGCGCTCTCGAGTTCGGTGGGGGCGAACAGTCCGGTCATCGCTGCTCCTGCGTCATCGTGTCGGCGTATTCGGCCAGGTGGGTGTCGAGGTCGGCCAGCCATTGCGCGTCGACGTAGGCTTTGATGACGCGGCGCACCTCGTACTCCCCGTCCTGGCCGGGCATGCGGCGGAGGAAGCCGAGGTCGACGACGCGGCGAATGGCGGTGTCGGCCTGATCGGCGGTGCGCGCCTCGTTGGCGGACACCGGGAAGAACGGCGTGATGAGTTCGCGCAGCTGGTCCGAAGTCAGGATGAGTCGGTTGCCCGCGTCGGTGGTGTCGTGCTCGGCGAGCTTCTTGCGGAGCAGCGCCAGCAGCAGGGAGGTGTGCAGCGGCAGCTGGTGGCGGGCGACGAGTCGGGGGATGCCCAGGTCGGCGAGCTCGTCGTCGCCCTTGGACCGCAGGAACGCGTAGCCCTCGGCCTCGTCGATCACCACGGCCAGGCCGAGCGTCGCCACGTAGTCGCTGATCTGCGCGGCTAAACCGAGCACGTGCCGCCACGCGGTCTCGGCGGTGTCGCGGTAGACGACGCCCTTCATCAACGACGTGACCGCGAGCGGGAGGTTCAGCTCGTCGCGGGGCACGGGGCGGCTCATCGGTTCTCCTCGGGGTGGTCAGGATCGTGGCTGGGGCGCAGGTAGATGACGCGCGGGACGTGCGCGCTGCGGTGGGCACCGACGTCGTCGGTCCAGCTCACGGTCTCCGTCGCGGACTCGTCGAAGACCTTGGTGAAGCCCTCGTCGGTCAGCGACAGGTAGGTGATCAGTTCGGCGAGGCCCTGCTCCATCGGCGTCTCGGCGATCACGTCGGCGAGCGTCACCTGGTCGCGGCGGCGCAGCATGGAGCGGACGTGCTCGATGAGCGGGGCCGGATCGATGTGGATCTGCTCGAACAAGGCGGTGGAGTCACCGTCGGCATGCCCCTCCTCGATGCCGTCGCTGGCCACCTCGACGGTGCTGGCGCGGCGGTAGAGCGGCCGTTCCAGCGGCAGGTGCACCTGCGGGGTGGGGGAGTCGATCTCGTGCGCGAAGTCGTCGATGCGGTGGTCGCGCAGCGTGTACGCGGATGACTCGATGTTCCGGAGCAGGTCCATGACGCGACGGTTCTCCAGCCACGCCTGGTCGTCGAGGAAGCGCCGCAGCTGCTCCGACAGGCGACGAACGGTGCCCTGCGCGCGGGTGCCTGCGTCGAGCCAGTCGTGGTGGATGTTGGTGAGACGGACGTCGTCGTCGGGCAGGCCGTCGAGCGACTGCGTCTGCCGGACCAGGTCGTCGAGTTCGTCGAGCCGGTCGGCGGAGAGCAGGAGGTCGTAGAAGGCTTGAAAGCTGCGGCCCTGATCGGAGTCGGAGATGACGTTGCGGCTGCCGACCACCTCGTCAAGGAGCTCGCCCTTGGTGCCGCGCCAGGTGGCGATGCGCTCGCGCATCTCGCGGTCGAGGCTGCGGAAGTTCGACTCCACCTCGCGGAAGTCTGACAGGAGTGCGCGGGCGATGTCGGCGAACTGCTGGTAGCGGTCGCGGCGGCTGGTCGCGTCCATGACGTGGAAGTCGCCGCGCTCGGCCGCCTCGATCTCGACATCCAGTTCCGCGCGGCGGCGGTGCAGTTCTGCCAGTCGGATCTCCGCGTCGGTGCTGCCGCCGTACACGATCTGGCGGAGCAGTTCGATCACCGTGTTCAGTCGGGACTCGGTGCCGACGAACCCGCGTTCCCGCAGGGAGCGGACCCAGGCGACGGCGCGTTCCACCGCCGGCGTGGCGTCGTAGTGCGGCTCGTCGCTCTCGATGACGTAGTACTTGCGGAGCCAGCCGGTGTCGGCGGCGGCCCATTCGTCCAGGTAGGCCTTCGGGGTGCGGGGGTAGGTGCCGGGGCCGAGCCGTTTGTTGAGGGAGTACAGCTCGTCGTCGAGGAGATTCACGAGGGCGGACTCGGAGATCTCGCGGACGTTGTCGTCGACGAAGACGCGGCCCAGAAACGACAGCAGCAGCGGGGCGTTGTCTGCGCGCAGCAGGCGCCACGCGGCGCTGCTCTTCCGGACAGCGACGATCTCGTCGAATTGCACCCGGTCAGGGTATCGGGGAGGCGCGCGTGGCCGGTCTCACGGTCGGTTACCTGGGGCTACGGATATCTGCGTCCCCGTGACGGGTCGCCGAGGGCAAATCGCCCTCGGCCGGGGCTGAGGGGGACGCGAATGTTCGTAGTCCCGGGCGACTGAGCTCGCGGAGAGGCGGACCACCGCGGAGTTCGTCCCCGCGACGCCGACTCACGGACCTATTTCCCGGAAGACGGTGTCACGGGGACGAAGTCGTCACCAGCGGTTCAGCAGAAGTCACGATCGATCGTGAACCGGAGCATCAGCGGGTACGGGACAGACTCGGTCGGAAAGCCGGGATCGATGGGCTGATAGTTGGTCCACAGCTCGGCCTGCACCGCGACGCTGACCTGAGCCGGCACACCGGTCACCACGCCGCTGATGCCCGCCGAGTTCAACTCGATGCTCAGCCTCGGGTCGTCGAGATTCAGCTCGAGTGGGACGTCGACGGCGGGCGCCACGTCGCCGAAAGCGGTCGCCGGTCCGGTGATGCGCACGGTGCGGGATTCGCGCTCCTCCTGCTCGGCGTATGCCGCGACGACCTCGGGCGTCGGTTCGATGCAGCTCTCCGAGGACAGTCGCACTGTCACCCCGAAACCCTCGTGCACCCCGAAGCGCTCGTCCGGGATGCGCGCGTCGACGACGCCGCGGACAGTCGGTCCGGGTGCACGGTCATGCCAGGACAGGACCAGCACGAGGGGCACGGTCGTCGGATCACCACCGGTGGGATCCCAGCGTGCCGACCAGCCGTCGAATCGCAGAAGCTGCATGTCGCGGTCCCAGGTGAACGGCTCGTCGACGGGAGACTGTTCGTCGTCCGCTGCGGGATACGCGGTCAGGGTGCCTTCGATCACGGCACCGGGTTCGGGGATGCTGCCGCAACAGCCGTATTCGTACGCCGCGATCTGAACGTGCAATGCCATCGTCGCGATCAGCCGACCAGACCGTTGAGGATCTCGGTCAGCTCGTCGGTGGGGCGGATGGCGATGCTGTCGGTCTCGTGGTCGAGGCCGCCGATGTACGACAGCCGGCCGCGATACCAGTGATAGAGGTTCGGTGACACCGAGTAGGCGGCATCCTCGAAGTACGAGGCCCCGGCCGAGGCCATGACCCCGATGGTCTCGATGACGGACAGATCCCGGATCGGGTGCAGGAAGATGGTCGACCGTTCGGGAACCGAGACGATGACGCCGCGGGGTGCGTCCATCCGCAGGTGCGTGAGCAGCCCGTCGAGGTTGAGGATCTTGGACGCGGTGAACACCGAATCGCCTGCGACGGCGATGACTCCGTTGCCGACGTCCTGAACACTGTCGATCGGCTCGGCGTCGGTGTGCATCTGACCGAACCGGAAGAGTTCGTCCAGGTCGGGGAACCGTTCCGCATAATGCGAGGAGACGTAGGTGATGGTCTCGGGGAAGTCGATGCAGAGAACCGCAGCCAGATCGTCGGCGACCGGCCGGGCGTACGCGGCCATGTCGATGCCCATCGCGGTGAGTGCATCGTCGGGAACCAGACGCGTGCGGACCTGGTTGCGGATCTGATCGATCGTCAGATCGTCGATGCCCGGCAGCGTGGTGGTCCGTGCCATCCGACCGAAGTGGCGTTCCAGGATCGTCAGCCATTCGTCGCGGGATGCGGAGGCACAGGTGGCGAACGCGTTGTCGAGCGTGATCCGGTAGCCGTCCGACGCGGTGAAGGTCGCACCGTCGGCCTCGAGTGTGGCTTCGACACCGTTCTCGGCGAGAACCCGCTGCGCGGTGGCTCGGATCCAGTCGGCGTCGCCTGCTGTCAGTGCCGGGAACGCGGTGTCCCTGGGGGCGTCCGCGGCAGCGGGAGCAGGACCGGACCTGCGCGTCGAGCGGCGGCGGAAGAGACTCATGCGGGCGACGTTAGCAGCGACGAGACCATCGGGCGCGGCGTGCGTCGGTCGAGGAGTGGACGATGCCCGTCAGGCGGTCACGGCTTCGAGCGCGGGGTAGACGGTGACCGACCCGTCGAGGTGACGCGTGATGTCGATCTCGATGTCGGCCGGACGAGCCTCGGGGAGAGCGAGCTTCCCGAGCCCCTGAAGGAGCGCGATCGCGTCGAGGAGACGGTCGACTTCGGACGAGCCGAAGACGAAGTCGCGCACACCGTGACTGCGATCCAACTGGAGCGACGACAGCCGCATCAGGAACGCCGTCAGGTCGGCGGCGAGGGCATCGATATCCTCCTGGTCGGCCTTCAACTCACGCACGAACCGCTCGAACGGGTTGTCCGGGTCGGCCTGCGCGTGCGACACGGCCTGCAGCAGGATCACCTGGCGGCGCAACGTGATGGCCAGACGTGCCAGCTCGAGGTGCGCATAGAACTCGCTGGACGTGTCTGTGACGCCGGCGATGCGACGATTCAGGTCGTCGAGTTGCACCTTGTCACCGACGCCGTTGAGGGCCTGCTGCCAGCGCTTGAGCCGATCGCCTACGCCGCGACCTTCGCCGGCACCACCATGCGGTAAAGCGTTTCGCCGGACGCGGCGACGGACGACGCCGACTTCGACGTGTTCTTCACCAGATCCGCGAGGTGCATGGCCAGCGGGCTGGCCGCCGCGAGGTGGACACCGCCGGACCGGTGCTCCGGCACGACGGACGACGGATGCGCTTCGAGGGTCACCAGCGGTGCGTCGCTCAGCATCGTCAGCGCGCTGCGCAGCTCGGCGACCCGGCTCGCGGTCATGCCGTCGGTCGCGAACTCGGGGAGCGATGTCGGGCGGGTCGCAAGGGTCCAGAGCGGAACGACGTCGGTGGTCGGCTCGGTCACGAGGCGCTCCTCGATGAAGGGAATCGGCGCGATGTCGGGGTCGTGCCTGTCGGGCTCATTGACTGTATTCCATGGGTCGGACAATGGCTCCGGATGACACGTACGGTGACGGTGTCGCGGACCTGTCAGCCGATGACCGTGATCGGGTGCGCCGCGGCGTGATCGGCGCTCGGTTCGGAGGTGGCTCCGACGATCAGCAGGCTGATCACCATCAACACGCCGGCGACGGGACCGGCGATCCGCCAGGGCAGCGTTCGCCAGATCATCGTCTGGCCGACCAGTACGAAGGTGAGGCCGAAGAAGGTCATGCCGATCGACATCCCGGGTTTGCTCCAGTCGACCAGGGCGGCGATCGTGATGAGCGCGCCGAACAGGAGCAGGATCCAGCCGAAGACCTTCGACACGACCGAGATCGGTCGAGGTGCTGCGGTCGGGGCGGGATGGATCGGCTGCCACTCCGGCAGCGGGCTGGGTGTCCGGTCGGGTTCGTGGGCGCCGAACGGGTTGTTGAACGGATTCGTCATCGGAACTCCTTCATGGCACGGATGATACGACCGCGGTCGGACATTCTGGACGTCGACGGCTGTGCAGGCTGGCGGGTCAGTGGGCGCGGAACAGGCCGAACAGCTCGTCGCCGAGACTGCGCGCGCGAGCGCGCCGCACGTCGGCCCACGACGATCCGTCGCCGGTCCACAGCTGCAGGATGTCGTAGGCGCTCGCCACGTAGTGGCGCGTCAGTTCGGGGAGCCGGTGCTGCATCAGAGACCACTCCTGCGCGAACAGCGACTCGCGCGATCGGTAGCGGACGATGTCGGTCGAGGTCTGCCGGTAGGTGTCCCGATATGCGTCGGCGAGCGCGTGCTCGGCACCGAATGCCCAGGCCACCGCGTTCAGCAGGGCCTCGCTGGGTGCTCCGAACAGATCGACCGGCGTCTCGAGGCCGGCCACCACGTCGACGGTCGGCAGGTCGGTCGCGTGCACCGTGTACAACTCGTCGACCGCGGCCTGCGCCGCTCGTCGCAGGCCGTCGGTCCACGGGATCGGCTGCTCGTTGTGATTCACGTGCCGTCGGAACGCGCGATGGAAGACCGCGCCGACACTGAACGCCCACGACTGCCGGGCGAGGTCGCGGACCGCGTACGGGGTGACGGGTGCGGCCGCCAGGCTCGGGAACACCCAGACGACATCCTGCTCGATCGGCAGGCCGCCGGGAAGCAGCAGGTGTCCCGGAACGTGGGCGGACGTCCGCAGATCGGGCGGATGGCTGCCGTACCGAAGCCTGACCACGCCGTCGGAATCCAGACCGGCGACGAGCGGCCGCCCAGGGTTGCCGAGCACGGTCCTCCTCCCGTCGACCAATCCGTCTGACACCCCAAACTAGCGGAGCCTGCTATGCGACCGCCGAGTCGGCCGCCGCGATCAGATCGGCCGCAGTCCACTCGGCGCCGTCGACGACGGGCCACCCGTGGACGCGTTGCCGCCACGCGTCGTCGATCCCCGACAGCCCGCACACCGCACCCATCAGCGCACCGGTGATCGCGGCGATGGTGTCGGTGTCGTCGCCGATGCGCACGGCGGTGAACACCGCATCGCGATAGCGGTCGTCGCCCGGCGCGTGGTGGGCCGACGACGCGGCGGCCTGCCACGCGGTCACGGTGTAGCCGTTCGGGGTGAACGTGCGCGGATCCTGACCGACCGCCTCGGTCAGGCGGTCGCGCCACCAACCGCGACGATCGGCGGGCAGCAGCTCGAGGCCTGCGTCGAGGTGAAGTCCACCGGACAGGACGGCGACGCGGATCGACTCGCACCAGAGGATGCACGATTCGACGGCTTCGTCGTCGGCATGCGTGAGCCGGGCGACCGCTCCCGCCGCCTCGGCGAGCGCCGAACGATCATCGAGGTGGGCCAGCGCGACGGGCGCCGTGCGCATCAAGGCGCCATTGCCGGCTGAATGCCTGCGCTTGGATGCCACATCGATCGACTCGGTCGTCATCACCTCGCTCAGCGGAGTCTGGTCGTGTGCCGCGCGGGCGGTGGCACCGAGCACGGCGCGTGTCTGATTGCCGATGTCGGGCGGATTGGATCCATACCAATCGAGGAACCCGGCGGCGACGGTGTCGAGGGCGGCCGTCGATCGGAGTTCGCGGTGCTGTGCGCCGGCGCGCGCGATGGCGGCGAGCATCGACGTGTCGTCGCTCCACTCGCCGGGGGCGAAGTCGCCGAGGCCGCCGCCACGCATCTCGGGGACGGCGGTGCTGCCGAGTCGCAGACCGAACTCGTAGGGGACGCCCAGGGCGTCGCCGACGGCTGCGCCGACGAGGGTGCCGCGGGCACGGTCGAGCTGAACGGGGGAGAGAGTCGCCGTCATGGAGCCTCCTGATCTCGAAGGGGTGAATGGCCGCAACACTAGAGCAGAGGTCCGACATTCCCGGCGAACGCCGAGGTGGCGCCTATCGATGAGCGATCACACCAGCCGCAGTGCCGGTCGCGGTTCCTCGCCGGTGATGATGACCTCGACGTCGTCGGACTCGGAGATCTGGGGGAGCACGGTGTCCCGCAGCATCGCGAGCTCCTCGCTCGTGATCGGGACGTCGAGCGTGAGGAACTCGACCGGCACCTTCCGCAGGCTCTGGTCCTTGGTCTGGCCGCTCGCGCGGGCGCGCATCGAGTTCAGGATTCTGAGTCGGTCGTCACCGACGCGACTGCTCTCGTAGTTGATCAATCCGAGCACGGTGGTTTGCCACGATGGAAGCGCTCCGGCGACCGACTCCAGGTGCGGTCGCACGCGGATCCACAGCGCCTCTTCCGCCTTCGCATCGCGCATCGTGCTCGGGTCTGCGGTGGCGTCCGGCTCCAGCAACCAGGTGCTGTGCACGTCGCGGTAGCGGAGTCGCCACCGCAGAAGTGCGCCGTCGTCGTTCACATCGACGCCGAGGACCGCAGCCGGTGACCTTTCGCCGATCGGTCCGTATTCACCGACGTCGAGACCGCGCCGGAAGGCGTGCGACGGCAGGTCGCGTTCCACTGTGTGCGCCTGATCAGCGGGAACGTGCAGACAGCGCTCGCTCTCGATCAGGGCCTTCTCCAGCGGAGTGATGCCGCGATCCAAGCGAGACAGGTACAGCCCCTCGTTCTCGCCGAAGAACACGGCGCCGGACCCGATGATTCGGACGGGGCCGCCGGTCGCCCTGCCACTCAACTGGACCGCCGCGGAGACGAGGACGCCGTCGTCGCCGATGTTCTCGACCGTGTGCACGATGGTCGCGCCGCGGACCAGCGAGACGAAGCCGAACGACTGCCGCGCACCGGACCAGACACGCACCCCCGCCTCGTCGACGGCGTCGAGTGCAGGCCATAGTGCGGGACCCGCGTCGTGCAGCGGGAGGGTGCCGTCCCGGCGGATTGCGTCGGGGCCGCCGAGGACCGCCATCAGTGCAGTCAACGCAGCCACGGCGGCCGGTGAGTAGTCGGACGGAACGGTATCGGCGGCGACGTCGGCCCAGGACACGCGACGATCCCGTTTCCGGAAGTCACCGCCGACGGGCTGGACGAAGATCTCCAACGGGTCGTCGCGGTGGTCGACGAAGAACTCCAGGCGAAGGTCGGGCCGGTGATCGTTGCGCGGCCAGGTGACGGCTTCGACCCCGTCGACGAGTTCGCGCCACGAGCCGAACGGGACGGCGTCGGTGATGGCGTCCTCGGTGGTGTACCTGCGGCGGCGTGCCTTCGACGATCGTTCGATCCGGTAATCGCTGTGATCGGCCATGGTGACGACCGTAGCGCGAGGGCCCCACGACCTTGTCGGTCGCGGGGCCCTCCGTCGTTTTGGACGGTGCTACAGGGTGCGGAAACCCGAGCCGACGGCGTTCGGCGCCGACTTCAGGACCTTCAGGATGTCCGTCATCTTGGTGGCGACCATCGGGCTGTACACCGGGAACGCCGGGCTGATGCACTCGATGGCGGGCGTACCCGGGCCGGCGACGCGCATGATCGCGTTCAGCATGCCGACGACGCGACCGTTCTTGATGATCGGGCCGCCCGAGTCGCCGGGTGCGGCGCAGACGTAGTTGATCGCGACCGGGCCGTCGAGCAGCAGGGTGGGGCCGCAGCTGAAGCCGGTGGTGCGACCGGACTTGCACACGTCGTTCAGTGGTGCCGGGTAGGTGCCGACGCCGTTGATGCGGGCCTTGCCGACGCTGCGGACACCGCGGACCCGGCTGGAGTCGAGCTGCACGACGGCGACGTCCCAGGTCTTGCTCTTGGTGACGATGCGGCCGACGACGCCCGCACTGCGGTTGCGCTCCAGGCGGATCGAGTCGCCGAGGTTGCCGCAGTGTCCCGCGGTCAGTGCGACGAGGCGGCCGCCGCGGTCGTGGCCGACGGTGGTCACGGTGCACAGCGACTTGCTGTTCACGACGATGCCGCTGCCTCCGCCGACGGTGGCGGCCGGTGCGGCGGTCGCGACGGCGGCCGGGCTCAGTGCGATCGCTGCCGCGCCGATGGCCAGCAGTGCCCTACGAAATGCTTTCAATGTCTCTCCCCAGAGTGAGCCGGTTGATGAGAAGTGCCCCGGCGCATGCGCTCGGTGGTCACTTTGTGCAGAAGTCCGGCGGCTTCCCCCACGTCGGAACGGTGCGAACCGTACCTGGGAGAAGTCAAGCACAGGGCGAAAGCGACTTCAAATACTTCTTGATCGTGTTGGGGAGAGTATGGAAGGCACTGGAGAGAAAGGACGCCCATGACTGACAGCCCCGATACGACCGCCGTCCGCACCGCGCAGCGGCAGACGGGCGCGGTGACGGTCTTCGAGGTCGACGCCCCGGAGACGCAGGCCTGGAAGCGCGGGCGCCTCCCGGAACTGGGGCCGACGTTCGGATCGTCCCCGGTGTTGGTTCCGGTCGACTTCGAGGCGGGCGAGTCGTGGCTCGACGCAACGGTGGCGGCGGGCCTCGACCCGTCGGCGCCGACGGCGATCTCCCTGCTCGGCGTCACCATGTACCTGACCCGTGCGGCCATCACGGACACCCCGCGGGCCGCGGCATCGCTCGCACCCGGATCGTCGATCGTGTTCAGCTTCTCGCGCCCGATCGAAATGGCGCCGCCGGAGATTCAGCCGATCCTGCGGGGCGCGGCCGAAAGCGCGAAGGCCTCGGGCCATCCGTGGCTGAGTCTGCTGGCGCCGGACGACGCCGTCGGACTGGCGCGCGATGCTGGATTCGCCGACGTGCGGGGGATGACCTTGACCGACCTGCACGCGAAGTACTTCGCCGACCGCGACGACGGGCTCAGCCCGATCGGCGGCGAGGACCTGGTCATCGCCACCGTCGGCTGACGCCGCTCAGTTCTCGATCCGGTCGAGGATGATCTCGGCCAGTTGGTCGGGATTCTGCTCGGGGATCCAGTGGGTGGCGTCCTCGAGGACGACCAACCGATAGTCGGCGTCGACGTGACGCCCGGCCAGCTCCGCTCCGCGCCGCGCGAGGGCGGTGTCCCCGGTGCTCCAGACATGCGTGGTCGGAACGACGATGCGCTTGCCGATCTTGCCGGGCTTGCCGAAGGGGAGTGCGCGATACCAGTTGAGGCCGCCGGTCAGCGCTCCGGAATCGACGACGAGACGATGGGTGTCGGCGATCATGTCGGCGTCCATGCCGGTGTCGGCGAGCATCCGGTCGAGGAGTTCGGGCTTGCGGTCGATGAGCAGTTCCGGGAGCTTCGGCGGCTGGAACGCGGCCATGTACCAGGAGCGACGCAGCTGGTCGCTCTGCGTCATCGACGCGACGAACGCCGCCGGATGGGGCACCGACACGGTCGTCAGCGTGCTGACGAGATCCGGCCGGGTGGCGGTCAGCACCCATGCGACCTGCGCGCCCCAGTCGTGGCCCACCAGGTGGACCTGACCGGCGTCGGACTGGATGATCAGCGACTCGATGTCGGCGACCAGCTCGGCGATGCGATAGGCGAAGCGGCCGCGTGGCCGGGCCTGCGGCGAGTAGCCGCGCTGGTCGGGCGCGATGGTGCGGTAGCCGCGGGCGTTCAACAGCGGCGTGACATGGCGCCACGAGTACGACGTCTGGGGGAAACCGTGCAGGAGCATCACGGTCCCGTTCTCGGGACTGCCGCCGGAGTCGGCGACGTCGAAGGTCAGTCCGGCACGCGAAAAGGTCTTCATGAGCACTCCCGTCGACGAACTCGCAAGATTATGCGTAACCACGAGTCACGGAAAATTGTTGTGAACGGAACGCTATGCCGGGGCCGCGCGGAGGTCAAGGGTCGGTTGGCCGACGGCGAGCGGTACGAGATGCCTATCGTTGTCCCATGAGCACTCCCGAACTGTCCCAGCTGATCGACTCGCTGCCTGCGGGGATGGTGATCGTCGATCCCGACATCCTCGGGGCGTACCGCTACGACCGCGCCAACGATCCCGATGCGGGCACGCCGCTGGCGCTGGTCCGGCCGATGACCACTGAGCACGTGCAGACCGCGGTCCGCTGGTGCGCGGAGGCCGGCGTGCCGATCACCACGCGCGGGGCGGGCACGAGTCTGTCCGGCGGGTCCACCGCCGTCGACGGCGCCGTGATGATCTCCACCGAGAAGATGCGCCAGCTGACGATCGACACCGCGACCCGGACGGCCGTCGCCCAGCCGGGCATGCTGAACGCCGAGGTGAAGCAGGCGGCCGCAGACAAGGGCCTCTGGTACCCGCCGGACCCGTCGTCGTTCGAGATCTGCAGCATCGGCGGCAACGTCGCGACCAACGCTGGCGGACTCTGCTGCGTCAAGTACGGAGTCACCGTCGACTACGTGCTGGGACTGGAGGTGGTGCTCGCGGACGGCCGTGCGATGCGGGTCGGTGGCAAGCAGCTCAAGGACTCGGCGGGACTGCCGCTGACGAAGATGTTCGTCGGCAGCGAGGGGCTGCTCGGCATCGTCACCGAGGTGACCCTCCGACTGCTGCCGCCGCAGGCCGCCGCGTGCACGGTGGTCGGCTCCTTTCCGACGGTCCGCGCGGCCAGCGAAGCGGTCCTGGCCGTCACCTCGCAGATCCGCCCCGCGATGCTCGAGTTCATGGACGCGGCCTCGATCAACGCCGTCGAGGACATGCTCAAGATGGGGCTCAACCGCGAGGCCGGGGCGCTGCTCGTCGCCCAGTCCGACGCACCCGGACCGGCCGGTGAGGCGGAGGTCGCGCTGATCGAGGAGGCGTTCCGGCAGTGCGGTGGCGACGAGGTGTTCTCGACCTCGGACCCCGCGGAGTCGGAGGCGTTCACGGTCGCGCGCCGCATGGCGATCCCCGCCGTCGAGAAGCTCGGCGCCCTGCTCCTCGAGGACGTGGGTGTCCCGTTGCCCGCGCTGCCCGATCTGATCGACGGCGTCGCCGCGATCGCCGCGGACAACGACGTGCTGATCTCGGTGATCGCGCACGCCGGCGACGGCAACACGCACCCGCTGATCGTGCACGACCCGAACGACGTCGACGAGACCGCTCGCGCCAACCGTGCCTTCGGCCAAATCATGGACCTGGCGATCTCCCTCGGCGGCACCATCACCGGTGAACACGGCGTCGGTCGGTTGAAGAAGGGCTGGCTCCGCGATCAGGTCGGCGACGACGTGATGGACCTGATGTCGACCATCAAGGCCGCGCTGGACCCGCAGGGTCTGCTGAATCCGGGCGTCATGCTGGGCTGAGGGTCTTCGCAGTCTCCGCCAGGCGAGGGAGGACGACGTCGCGCCAGCCCGGGCCCATGCGGGTGAAGGCGTCGTTCATGCGTTTGTCGGCGAGGTCGAAGCCGCTGTGCGCCAGGAAGAGTCGGGTGCCCGTCCCCTCCGGCACCAGCGTCCACGCGAGGGTCCACTCGGTGGTGAACGAGTAGACGAAGCGGCGCGGGGCGTCGGACTCCAGCACGGTGCACGGCTGGGCTCCGAATCCCGGCATCTCCAGTGTGAACCGGTGGCCCACCTCGGCGGAGACGTCGCCGGGCGCCCACCACTGCGCGATGAGGTCGGGTTCGGTCAGCAGTCGCCACACGGTCGCGGGCGGTGCGGCCACGAACTGATCGACTTCGATGGTCGCGGTCTCGGGCTCGGCGGTCTGGGAGGGATCGGTCATGTCAGTGGTCTCCGGTTCGGTGGTCGTTGTCGGTCGATTCGGCGGTGCGGTGGAGGTCCTCGGCGAGTTCGGCCAGGAGGCCGAGGCGGCCTCGCCAGAACTTCTCGAACGGGTGCAGCCAGTCGCTGATCTCGGTCAGCGGCTCCGCGGTGAGGTGGTAGATCCGCCTGCGGCCCTGTGCCTCGTCTTTCACGAGCCCGGCGTCGCGAAGCAGCCGCACGTGCTCGGCGACGGCCGGTCTGCTCAGGCTGAAGTGCTCGCTGAGGTCGCCCGCGGACTGCGGTCCGGCGGCGAGGATCTCGAGGACCTGTCGGCGCACGGGATTCGCCAGAGCGAGGAAGACGGCATCGGTGTCGGGCACCTCGCCACAATATGTCGGAATATTCCGACGTGTCAATGATCTCCGACGCTTTGTAGAGTGCTCGGCGTCCGGCATAGGTCGACTGATGCTCGATTCGTCAAGGCCGCGTGAACATGACCACAGAGCGTCGGTTCCGGTGCGGGAAATGCCGGTCAGACCGGGTATCGTCCCTCTGTCCCGGTGGTCATCGGACTGCTCGCCTCCCGATACCCTTCGGTCCTGGCGCCGGGTGCTGTGACAAGTGCGAAAAGGTGTGTGAGACAGCTCGAATGACCGCTTCGGTGACTGATCGTGCGAATGGATTCGAAACTGAACTGAGCGAGGCGTTCGCCGGTGCGGACCTCGTCTTCGAGTTGACCTTGAGCCCGCAGAGACTCGAGTCCGCGCGAGAACAGATCGGCGCGCTCATGGGGGAGATTCCGGCGGGCGCGTACATCGCCCTGCTGATGCGCTACCCCGCGCTGACCGTCACCGCGCTCGTCGGCCACGCGACGCTCCGATCGAGCGCCCCGGAGGTCGGCTTCTGGGACGGGTTCTGGGCCGCGATCGGTCGGGACCGAGACAAGTCGTTCGAGGCCGTCGTCGATCAGCTGTTCGGCGACATGCTCGGCCAGTTCGGGCTCCGCGACGTCGAAGGACTGCGCGAGACGTCCGTGGTCCCGCTGCTCGATCTGCACGCCGGACTCACCGCGGAGACGGTCTCGGCGATCGTCGCCGCCGTCGAAGGGCACGTGGCGGCCGGGCACGAGCCGCGCGGCACCGCGATCCTCGATCGGGTCACCGAACCCGGCTTCGCACACCGGCGCGCAGAACTGCCCGACGGCTACTGGATGCTGTTCCAGCACGCACCGGCCCTGGCCGTCGGCATCCTGAACCGGATCACCGACCTGCTGGTCGCGACCGTCGCGCACCCCGACGAGTGGGCGCTCGATGCGATCACCCCGACCACCGCCGACCTGCCGCCCGCCGTGCTGACGGCCGTGATCGACCGTCTGCGCACCAAGCCCTTCCTCGAGGGCGATGCCGCGCAGCGCCTGTGCACCGTAGGATTCCCGCGCCTGCGGCTCAACGACGCCGACGGCGAGATCCAGGTGCTGATCCCCGGCGGTCAGATCGATGCGCTGTGGCGCGTGTGGAACGGCGAAGCTCCCGAGCAGGGCAGGGTCCCAGCCGGTGAATCGGCGGCCGTTCCGGTGACCGTGGCCGTCCGGGAGAGCGTCCTGGTGGACCTCGACTCCGGAATCCGTCGTGTCCTGCCGATCTTCCACCCGTCCGACCCCATCGTCGTGTTCGGCGCGGACGGTCGTGCCGTGTCGCGATTCGAGTCGCTGCCTGCAGGGGAGGTGACCGTCCTGGTGCCGCACGACGTGGACCTCGTCTCCGGAACCCGCGCGAAGATCGCCGTCACCGACCGTCGTCCGGCGCCGTGGGACGGTTGGGAACTGCGTGTCGTCGACCTCGCCGGCCACCGTGAACTGCGCGTCAAGCGCGACGGGAAGCTCGGCCGCACCCGCCGCATCCTGCCCACCGAGACGCCGACCTACGCACTGCCCGAGACGGTCACCGGCGTCACCACCCTCGGTGGCGAACGCGTCTACGGTGAGCGGCCCCTCGTCGATCTGCCCGTGCACGACGGCGACGACGTGAAGGAGTGGCGGGTGCGCGTGCGTCGCGCAGGCACCAGGGAATGGCTGGTGGACTACCCGTGGGCGTCCGCGGACTACGTGACCTCGGCCGACCCGTTCGACGGCCTCGACGAACCCCTCGTCGGCCGCTACGAGATCGCGGCCGGCGACTCGTACGGACTCGACCTCCGCCTGACCGTCGTGATCGCCGAGGGCCTCGAGGTCGCGCACGATCCGGCGTTCCGGCTGCCGCAGGCCGCAGGCCTGACCACATCGACCACCGAGCTCTCGGCCGAGACCGACCTGGTGATCGCGGAGGCCGATCTCGACTTCGGCCCCGAGGACATCACGCGCGTCACGACGGTCAGCGGTCACGACGTCGACCTGGAGTTGTCGGTACGACCGCCGCACGCGGAGATCCGGTTCGAGCATCCCGGCCGACCCGCCGTGTGGCGGACCGAGCTGCCCGAGATCGGTGTCGACGACACCGCCGCAGGCCGGCTGACCGTCCGTGTCCCGGGCGCCCTCGACGTCTCCTTCGCACTGCTGGACGGCGACGGTGACATCGTCCGCGAGTGGGAGGCGCAATCGCAGGCGGGCACCGAGTTCTCGATCGGCACCCGCACGGTCACGGAGGCCGCGAAGCGACTGCTGCGTGGCAGTCTGGTCGCGCTGATCGAAGACGAGAACGGCGACTCCGACGAGGCCGAGGTGGCACTGGTCGTCCGGACGGCGACGGTGGTGGAACCGAACTCCGCCGACCGCACCGGCGACGATCTGACGGCGGCCTGGCTGCGATTGGACGCGCTGCCCGCGCCCGACTTCGCGGCACCGACCGATGACGAGCCGGCCGAAGAGCCTGCCGATGCGCTGGAGGAGGACTCCAACGATCAGTCCGACGAGACCGCCGACGACGTGCTGCTCGTCGATCCCACGGCGTCGCTGCTGGCGCTCGGCGACAGCCCCGTGGCACCGGCGCGCATCCCGACCCTGATGATCCGCTCCGGACTCGCCGAGAGCGTCTTCACCGTGCCCGCCGACTACGGTCGCGCCCACCCGAATCCCTACATCGGATGCACCCTCGCGACCGCCGCGGTGGTCGACGCCTCCGCGCCCGGCCGGGACGACGTGCAGTCGTACCTCGCCACCCGCGGCGGCGACGACCTGTTGCGTTTGATCGCGAGCGGACGGATGGGGGATCCGCGAACCGGTGTCTTCGACCGCAACGTCCTCGCCGTCGGCGCGATGGGTCGCGACCAGGTGGAGGTGCTGTTCGAACGCTTCCGCATCGTTCCCGGCCCACTGGTGGACGTCGACATGCGGACCGCGGCCACCATCGAGGCCTTCCACCGGCGCGACGAGTGGATGGCGGACCCGGTGAGCCAGGTGGCGCCGCTGTACGTGAACAAGATGCTCCGCGACGTCCGCCGAGCGTCGCACGAACTGTACGACCTGATCGCCGCACGCAACGAGGCGCTCGACGGCGTCGACACCATCGCCAACCCGTGGATGCTGCTGTCGATGCAGTCGATGGCGTTCGCCGCCATCGGCCGCCTGCAGGCCTACGGTCGGCTCAAGCAGCCGGTGCTCGACGCGGAAGGTCGTGCCATCTGGGCCAAGCTCGCCGATTACTGCCCGGCGATGGTCGCCGCCGATCTGCTCCTCGCCAACGCCGTCGTCGTGCGGGCCGACGCCCTCGACAAGGTGCGGGCGGCGAAGGCGGCCGAGAAGTAAGGCTGCTCGGCCGCCCCGGTCAGGCGGCTTCCGCGATCGGCACTCCGAGCAGCGGCTGCACCTGGGCCGGGATCGCGTAGCCCGCCTGCCAGGGATAGCGGCCGTCGTCGTCGGGCCACACCAGCTGCACCGCCTCGAACCGCAGGCCGTACAGCACTCGGGTGAGCCGCATCGGGTGCGCGTCGATCACGTCGATCGCGCGGAGCGACACCGGGCGGCGAAGTCGCGCGGGAACGCTCGATCCCGCCCCGAACCCGGCGTCGCCGACCACCGACTGTGCGGCGTGGTCGAGGAGAAGTCCGCCGAGTCGCGGCGGCAGACCGGTCATCACCAGTTCCGGCCGGCCGAGCTCGGTGAGCCCGCTGGTGTACGCGATCGGCGGGTGAGCGGCGTCGCCCAGCACACCGGTGACGGCCCACCGGCCGTCGGTGATCTGAGCGAGCGCGTCGCCGATCAGGTCGTCGGCACCGTCGCACTCGGGATCGAACTCGCACATGGATCCTCCTCACCTCTGATCGCATCGCCGGACTCTCGGGCCGACCATGAATCGATCATGTGTTCGATTGGTGGGTTCACTGTAGGCGAAGGGTCCGACAGAAATGATCAACAGGCGGAACCGGCCGGTCGGACGCGCCTGTGGACGGCCGCCGTCACCGATTTGGCTGCGGCACTAGACTGGCTGCGTGCCAGGCCGAATCCCCGATCGCGACATCGCCGCGATCCGCGAGCAGACGCGCATCGAAGACATCGTCGGAGACTATGTCACGCTGCGCCGAGCCGGTGCTGACCGCATGACGGGGCTGTGCCCGTTCCACGACGAGAAGACACCGTCGTTCCATGTGCGTCCCAACCACGGTCACTTCCACTGCTTCGGGTGCGGCGAGGGTGGCGACGTCTACACCTTCCTGATGAAGCAGGAGCACATCAGCTTCGTCGAGGCCGTCGAGCAGCTCGCCGATGCGATCGGCTACACCATCAACTACGAGGGCGGCGGTACCGCGATCAAACGCGACCGCGGCACTCGCGCGCGTCTCGTGGCGGCCAACGCCGCGGCCCAGCTGTACTACGCCGAGCAACTGCAGACGCCCGACGCGCAGGTGGCGCGCGACTTCCTCACCGAACGCGGCTTCGACGGCAAGGCCGCCGAACACTTCGGCTGCGGCTACGCGCCCGCCGGCTGGGACACGATGACGAAAGCCCTGCTGCGGCAGGGGTTCCAGTTCTCGGAGCTGGAGGCGGCCGGCCTGTCGAAGCAGGGTAAACGCGGACCCATCGACCGATTCCACCGGCGGCTCCTGTGGCCCATCCGCAACCTCGCGGGCGACGTCATCGGCTTCGGCGCGCGCAAGCTCTTCGACGACGACAACCTCGGCAAGTACATGAACACGCCCGAGACCATGCTCTACAAGAAGTCGCAGGTGCTCTTCGGTCTCGACCTCGCCAAGCGGAACATCGCCAAGGGGCACCAGGTGGTGATCGTCGAGGGCTACACCGACGTGATGGCCATGCACCTCGCGGGCGTCACCACCGCCGTCGCCTCGTGTGGCACCGCCTTCGGCGAGGATCACCTCGCGTTGGTCCGCCGACTGATGATGGACGACTCCTATTTCCGCGGCGAGGTGATCTACACCTTCGACGGTGACGCAGCCGGCCAGGCCGCCGCGATGAAGGCCTTCGACGGCGAGCAGTCGATCGCCGGGCAGACCTTCGTCTCCGTGGCACCCGACGGCATGGACCCGTGCGAGCTGCGACAGAAGTCCGGCGATCCGGCGGTCCGCGACCTCATCGCCCGCCGCATCCCGATGTTCCAGTTCGCGATCAAGACCCTCCTGTCCGGGCACGACCTCGACACCGCGGAGGGGCGCGTCGCCGCTCTCCGCGACACGGTGCCGGTGGTCTCGCGGATCCGCGACGTCGCCCTGCGGGACGAGTACGCGCGGCAGCTCGCGGGCTGGGTCGGCTGGGACGACGTCGGCCAGGTCCTCTCGCGGGTGCGCGGCGAGGCGAAGCGCGGCGGCAGACGCCGCGGCGGATCGCCGGACCGACGGCGGGATTCGCGGACACGCCCCGAGGCGATGTCGCCGCCGCCCACCGCGCGACCGCTGCCGAACGATCCGCGGCTGTGGCCGCAGCGGGAGGCGCTCAAGGCCGCCCTGCAGTATCCGGCGATCGCGGGCACGGTGTTCGACTCGCTGCCCGGCGAGTGCTTCACCGACCCGTCGTATCTGAAGATCCGGACCGCCATCGCCGACGCCGGGGGAGCGGCGAGCGGGCTCGGCGGCGCCACCTGGGTCGACGCCGTGCATCACCGGCTGATCGACGATCCGGCGGTCGCGCCGCTCATCACCGAACTGGCCGTGGAACCGATACCGGTGGAGGACGATCGCATTCCGCGGTACATCTCCAGCGTGCTGGCGCGGTCCCAGGAGATCTGGGTCGGCTCGCAGATCGCCGACATCAAGTCGAAGCTCAAGCGGATGTCGCCGGGCAACGACCACGATGCCTACAACGCGCTGTTCGGCGATCTCGTCGCCCTCGAGGCCTACCGCCGGAGCCTGCTGGAACAGGCCTTCGACGCCGTCTGATCGAACTCTGCACGCCCGGCGGCGGACAGGTTATGCGGGTTCCCCGACGGCGCGATTCCACTGCGCCGTAAGGTGATTTTCTGCTCGACCTCACCAGTGCCGGGCAGGAGGGAACGCGCATGTCGACTCAGACGGTCAAGAGCCCCATGAGGGAATTGACGATCCGCAGTGTGATCCTCGGTGGACTCATCACCCTGGTGTTCACCGCGGCCAACGTCTACCTGGGCCTGAAAGTGGGCCTGACCTTCGCGACGGCCATCCCCGCCGCCGTGATCTCGATGTCGGTGCTCCGGTACTTCAAGGACCACTCGATCGTCGAGAACAACATCGTCCAGACCATCGCCTCGGCCGCCGGCACGCTGTCGGCGATCATCTTCGTGCTGCCGGGTCTGATCATGATCGGCTGGTGGACAGGCTTCCCGTACTGGGAGACGGTCGCGGTCTGCGCGGTCGGCGGCATCCTCGGCGTCATGTACTCGATCCCGCTGCGCCGTGCGCTGGTCACCGGCTCCGATCTTCCGTATCCGGAGGGCGTCGCGGCCGCCGAGGTGCTCAAGGTCGGCGACACAGCAGGTCAGGAACCGGGTGCCGCCAACGCCAACCGCGGCGGCATGCGCGCGATCATCATCGGCTCCATCGCCGCCGCGTTCTTCCAGATCCTCGGTGCACTCAAGCTGGTGTCCACCGAAGTCGCCGTCGCCTTCAAGGTGGGGCCGGGTGCCACGATGGTCGGCGCGAGCCTGTCGCTGGCCCTGATCGGTGTCGGTCACCTCGTCGGCATCGGCGTCGGCATCGCGATGATCGTCGGTCTGGTGATCTCGTTCTTCATCGTGCTGCCGATCCGCACCAGCGGACTCGATCTGACGCACGATCTGCTCGACACCGTCACCGGAACGTTCTCCAGCGACGTCCGCATGGTCGGCGCCGGCGCGATCGCCGTCGCCGCGGTCTGGACGCTGCTCACCGTGATCGGCCCGATCCTCAAGGGCATCATGGATGCCGCCGTCAGCGCCCGCCTCCGCAAGTCCGGGCAGGACGTCGACCTCACCGAGCGCGACATCCCGATCCAGTACGTCGGCCTCACCATCGTCGTCGCGATGATCCCCGTCGGCTGGCTCCTGTGGGACTTCCTGCAGAGCACCGCCCTGGTCGACAGCGCCGTCGGCATCCTCACCGTCAGCGTCATCTTCGTGTTCGTGATCGGCCTGGTCGTCGCCGCGGTCTGCGGCTACATGGCGGGTCTGATCGGCTCGTCGAACAGCCCGATCTCCGGAGTCGGCGTGCTGGTGGTGCTGTTCGCGGCCCTGCTGATCAAGCTGACGCACGGCGGTGCCGAGAACACCGACCAGACGGACGCGCTCATCGCGTACACGCTCTTCACCGCGGCCGTCGTGTTCGGTGTCGCGACCATCTCGAACGACAACCTGCAGGACCTCAAGACCGGCCAGCTGGTCGGTGCGACGCCGTGGAAGCAGCAGGTCGCACTGGTCATCGGCGTGCTGTTCGGTTCGGTGATCATTCCGCCGATCCTCGACCTGATGCAGACCGCGTTCGGCTTCGAAGGCGCCCCGGGTGCCAAGGACGGAGCGCTCGCCGCCCCGCAGGCCGCCCTGCTGTCGACGCTCGCGAAGGGCGTCTTCGGCGGCGACCTCAACTGGGCGCTCATCGGCCTCGGTGTCGCGATCGGCGTCGGCGTGATCATCGTCGACGAGGTACTCAAGCGGACCACCAAGTCCTTGAAGCTGCCGCCGCTGGCCGTCGGCATGGGCATGTACCTGCCGATGGCGCTCACGCTCATCATCCCGATCGGCGCGCTCATCGGCCTCGCCTATGACAAGTGGGCGGCGAAGGATCCGGTCGACGGCGAACGCAAGAAGCGTCTCGGCGTCCTCCTCGCCACCGGCCTCATCGTCGGCGAGAGCCTGTGGGGCGTCCTGTACGCGGGCATCGTCGGCGGCACCGGCGAGAGCTCACCGCTCGCGATCGTCGGCGACGGCCTGGGCTACTGGATGCAGCTCATCGGCGTCATCGTCTTCGTGATCTTCGTCGGCGGCGTGTACCGCTACGTGAAGCACTTCGCGGCCGAGAAGGACCCGGTCGAGACGTCCGTCGACCTGAAGAAGAAGTAGGTCGAATCAGTCTCCACCGTTGATCCGGGGCGCTATACGACCCGGATCAACGGTGGAAATCTCGTGGATCATCCACAATCCTCGCAAACATCATGAAACGGTCGATGGCGGTCGGCAGAGTGACGGCATGGGGACCACGGGGGATGCACGGAATCAGGCGTTGGAGCAGCTTGCCGAGCTGCTGAGAAAGCAGGACGGCGTCGTCGCACGTCGCCAAGTGATCGACTGCGGCCTCGACGCTTCATTCATGCGAAACCGAGTGCGGAGCGGTCGCTGGGTGCCGGTGCACAAGGGTGTCTGTGTGACGCACACGGGCGAACTGACACGGCGCCAACGCGAGTGGGCGGCCGTCTTGGCGGTGGCGCCCGCCGCCTTGAGTCATGAGTCGGCGATCGTCGCCGCGGGCGGCGCCGGGTTCGGTCTAGAGACCAGACCTATCCAAGTCGTAGTCCCGGCGGACCGGAATCTCGTCCGACCGTCGGGCATCGGCTTGCACTACAGCAGATTCTTCGACGACCGCGTCATGGCGAATGCTCGCCCGCCACGCGTCCGGCTGGAGCACGCGGTGCTCGACGTCGCCGGTGAAGCGGTGTCGGACTTCGACGCTGTCGCGCTTCTGGCCGGTGTCGTGCAGGCTCGTCTCACGACACCGGAACGCCTCCTCGACGCTCTTGCGGCGCGCAGTCGGACCGGTCGTCGCGCATTTCTCGAATCGGTACTGGTCGACGTCCGGGACGGCGCATGTTCGGTGCTTGAGCACCGGTACCTCACGGAGGTCGAGCGCGCGCACGGACTGCCGCGGGGAGCGCGTCAGACGGAGACCGGCGTGGGTCGGCGCGGATTTCGCGACGTCGAGTACGCGGAGTGGAGACTGATCGTCGAACTGGACGGTCGGCTGAATCACGACAGCGCGACCGCCCGCGACGCCGACATGGAGCGCGACCTGGACGCAGCGGTGTTCGCCAGTAAGAGGAGTCTCCGCCTCGGATGGGGGCAGGCGGAGCGCGCATGTCGGACGGCGGGCAAGGTCGCTCGGGTCCTGAACAACCTCGGCTGGACAGGCTCAGCCTCAGCCTGCGGCCCGACGTGCTCGATAGGTCTCCGCCGTTGATACGGGGTGCCAGGTGACCCGAATCAACGGTGGAAGCGCGAACCCGACGCCGTGCGTTCCGAGCAGGCGGGTACTCTCTTTTCTCGGGCCGCGAGCGGCCCACGGGGCGATAGCTCAGTCGGTTAGAGCCGCTGACTCATAATCAGCTGGTCGCGGGTTCGAGCCCCGCTCGCCCCACCGCATCAGGCGCGCGTGACGCCGATCGACGGCAGGAAGAAGTAGCTGGTCTTACCGCGCTTCACAGTTCCGTAGACGGCGCAGAAGACGACGCCCTCGCCGGTGTCGACAAGGCCGCCGCGGATGCCGTTCGACGGGACGATCCGAAGCGCCCGCTTGAGGCGCGAGACGGTGACGTTGTACATCGAGTGGGGGATCGGCGCCGCCTGGACGCGCCGCGAGACCGCCTCGATGACGGTGTCGGTGAGGCCGGCGAGGGGAGCGCCGAGGCCGCCCTGCCAGGTGGTGGCGTTGAACCAGGCGACGTGGACGCCCGACTTGTCGCCGAAGTCGGCGAAGACGCCGACCGGCAGGAAACCGTAGAGGATCTCGCCGCCGCGGACGGCGTTGACGCTGACATTCGCAATGGTCAAGTTGCCGATGCCGGGCGTGTACGGGCCGGCGACGGCCCCGCCGACGGCCACCGGGAACGTGAGGTCGGTCGAGAGTCCGACGGTGGGGGTGAAGGTGGTGATGCCGAGCTGGCGGAGCAGGCGGTTGGCCGCTTCGACGCCGTCGACCGGTACGGGGGCGGCGTGCGCCTGGACCGGATTCTTGAGCTCTCGGGTGGCAGCGAGCACGCGGGCGCCGGGGGCGGTGAGCACCTCGGCGGCGGCACCGGTCGCCCGGCTCACGAGAGCTGTGGACTGATGGGCCATTTCGGCCACGCCGCGGCGGCCCCGGTCTGCTATGGATGTCACGCATAGAACGGTACAACGTCTGTTGGTACAGAAATAAGGGGCAGGACGGTAATGAAGCGCTGGTCACAGTGCGACTTCGGCGCAGAAACCATGGCACGGTAGGGGAATGGTCATGATCGGCACGCGCCACCTCGTCGACCCGCTCGCGTTTCCGAACCTGCCGAGACGGTCGGTGATCGGCGACGCCGTCGTCGGATTCCTCCTGACCCTGCTGATCGTCGCCATCGCGACGTCCGAGGGTCCGGTGGCGTCGGTGCTCGCCAGCGTGATGGTCGGCGTCGCCCTCATGATCAGGCGGGTGGCCCCGTCGTTGATGCTGGCGTTGGCCCTGGGATCCGCGGTGCTGCAGGTGGCGACGTACCAGGTCGCGGTCGCGGCGTCCCTGCTGTACTCGGTCCTCTACTACACGGCGGGCAATCACCCGAACAGTCGCGTGCGGGGTGCCTCGCTGGCCGTCGGCGTGGTGGGATCGGGCATCGCGGCCTGGGTGTACCCGCGTGCGCCGGGACTCGGCGGGGTCGACGAGGTCTCGCCCGAGGCCTACGTCTTCGGTTTCGTCGGCATCGCGGTGCTGCTGCTCGGAAGCTGGACGTTCGGCTATGTGCGCTACCAGCGGCAGAGTGCCGAGCAGGCGCGCGTGGCCGAACAGATCGCGCAGCTGGAACGACGTCGCCTGCTGGACCTGTACGACGAGCAGGCCGAGCGCTCGGCCCTCGCTCGCGACATGCACGACGTGGTGGCGCACTCCCTCGCCGTGGTCGTCGCGCAGGCGGAGGGCGCGCGGTTCGTTCTGGAGACGAGCCCGGACGCGGCGAAGGACGCTCTCGGCGTCATCGCGGACACGGCGAGGCAGGCGCTCGCCGACGTGCGCGGCGTGCTGGAGGAGCTGCGGAGCACCGAGACGACCGCCGACCACACCAGGACCGACCGAGGACAGCTGTACGACCGGATGCGGGCGGCGGGAATGATGCTTCAGTCCACCGAGATCGGCGACGAGGACGCGGCGTCGCCGCTGACCGTGCGCGTGGCCTTCGCGATCCTCACCGAAGCCCTCACCAACGCCCTCAAATACGGCGACCTGGCGCAGCCGGTCGACGTCCGGCAGGAGTGGACGGAGGGGTGTCGACTCACCGTCCGGAACTCGCTGTCGGAGAATCCGCTGGCCCCGGGTGGTGCCGGACACGGCATCCGCGGCATGAGTGAACGGGCCGAACTCGCCGGCGGTACCCTGACCAGCGCGGCGACCGACGGCGGATGGCTCGTCGAACTGGTGATTCCCGAACGCCCGGAAGGACATCCATGATTCGCGTTGCGCTTGTCGACGACCAGCCGCTCTTCCGCGGCGGCATCGCCATGATCCTGTCGAGCCAGCCCGACATCGAGGTGGTGGCGCAGGAGTCGTCGGCCATGGGCCTGGCGCAGATGGTCCGCGACGCTGCGCCCGACCTGATCCTCATGGACGTGCGGATGCCCGGCATCGACGGCATCACCGCCACCGGCCAGCTGATCGCGGAGTTCGGCGACGCCGCTCCGAAGATCCTGGTGCTGACGACCTTCGACGTCGACGAGGCGGCGGCCCGCGCGATCGAGGTAGGCGCCAGCGGTTTCGTCCTCAAGGACGCGCAGCCCGACTTCCTGCTCGCGTCGGTCCGCGCGGTGGCCGACGGCAGCCAGGTGGTCGCGGCGTCGGCCACCCGGCAGCTGTTCGAGCGCCACGGCGCGCGCACCTCCGGACCGGGTCCCGAGTACGACACGCTCACCACGCGCGAACGGGAGATCGCGCTGCGCGCCGCTGCCGGCCTCTCGAACTCCGAGATCGCGGAGAAGGAATTCCTGTCGGAGGCGACGGTGAAGACGCACATCTCGCGCATCCTGTCGAAACTCGATCTCCGCGACCGAGTGCAACTGGTGGTCTACGCGTACGAGCACGGCCTCGTCTGAGCGGTCACGGCACCCGGATGACGCGCTTGATCCAGGCGGTGGCGACCACCGAGATCACCGACGTCGCGACCAGGTAGCCCGCGGCCGTCCAGGGGGCGCCGCCCGCACCGTGGATCAGCGCGGTGAGGATCAGCGGCGTCAGACCCGAGGCGTAGATCCCCGAGAACTGGTACACCACCGACAGCCCCGTATACCGGACCTCGGTGGGGAACAGGCTCGCGAAGAAGGTGCCCTGCGCCGCGTAGAAGAGCCCGTGGATCAGGCCGAACACGACCACCAGCCCCACCGTGAACCAGACGATGGACCCGGTGCCGAACAGCGCGAAGACCGGGAACACCGCGAGCCCGTACAGCGCCACCCCGACGCCGTAGACCAGGCCGGGACCGAACCGGTCGGCGGCGGCGCCCGCGAACGGGATCACCACCGCCATCACCGCGGCGGCGACGGTCACGGCGAGCAGGACGTCGACCTTGTTCAGGGCCTGCGACGCCGTCGCGTAGGTGATCGCGAAGACTCCCCAGGTGTTGAAGGCGCTGCCCTCGGCCCAGCGCGCCAAGAGGCCGGCGATCGTGGCGCGACGCAGAGTCGGTGCGCCGAGCAGTTGGCGCAGGGGCGTGCGCGTGGTGTCGAGGGTGGCTCGCGCGGCGACGAACGCCGGCGTCTCGTCGACCGTCAGGCGCACCACGACGCCGACGACCACCAGCACGATCGACACGGCGAACGCGAGACGCCATCCGTACCGGAGGAACTGCTCAGCGTCGAACACCGTCTGCAGCAGCGCGAAGACGGCGGTCCCCAAGCCGAGTCCCAGTGCCAGGCCGACCTGCGGGATGGCGCCGAACCGGCCGCGCCGACCGGGCGGCGCGTGTTCCACGGCCAGGAGCACCGCGCCCGCCCACTCGCCGCCGAGCGCGAAGCCCTGCACGACGCGCAGCAGCAACAGCAGGATCGGAGCCAGCACCCCGACCTGGGCGGCGGTCGGCAACGCACCCATCAGCGCCGTCGCGACGCCCATGAGGAGCATCGTCAACGCCAGGGTGCGGCGCCGTCCGATCCGATCACCGATGTGGCCGAAGACCAGGCCGCCGATCGGACGCATCACGAAGCCGACGGCGAAGGTGACGAAACTGAGCATCGTCCCGACGAACGAACTCTGATCCGGGAAGAAGACGGTGTTGAAGACCAGCGACGCGGCCGTCGAGTAGAGGAAGAAGTCGTACCACTCGACGGTGGTGCCGATCAGCGATGCAGCGATCACGCGTCGGAGTTGACTTCGGTTGGGCGCGACGGGATCTGAGGCGGGTATGCGGGAATCATCGAGGAGGGTTGCGGTCATTCCCGAGAGTCAACGCGGCCGAGGCGGTGATGTCAGTGGTTACGATCGCCGTGATCGCAGCGGAAGTGCGACCGGCGACGGGGCGGTCGCCGCCGACGTACATCTGGAGGATGATGCGCGAACCATCCTCCTGACGGACCCGGATTCCGACTCCGGGCCGACGCGAAAGACCAGGTCGGAGCCATAAATTCAATGGCATGAACTTCAACGAGAACGTCAGCAAGCCCGCGGTCGTCATGCGCCACGTGTCGCGCACCTACGGTGACCCCGCCAATCCCGTCCACGCCCTCCGCGACGTCTCGGTCGACATCCGCCGCCGCGAGTTCACCGCGATCATGGGCCCGTCCGGGTCGGGAAAGTCGACCCTGATGAACGTGATGGCAGGCCTCGATGAGGCATCGTCCGGTCAGATCTGGCTCGGCGACCAGCCGATCGTCGGTCTGGGCGACACGGCCAGGACCATCCTGCGCCGCACCAGCATCGGCTTCATCTTCCAGTCCTTCAACCTGATCCCGACGCTGACCGCCGACGAGAACATCCGGCTGCCGTTCGTCCTCGCCGGGCACCGGCCGGACGCCGCCCAGCAGGCGTGGATCGCGCACCTGGTCGGCTCCCTCGGCCTCCGCGACCGCCTCGACCACCTGCCGTCGCAGCTCTCCGGTGGACAGCAGCAGCGCGTCGCGATCGTGCGTGCACTCGCGGGCAAGCCGGCGATCATCCTCGCCGACGAGCCGACCGGCGCCCTCGACACCCGCACCAGCCGCGAGGTGCTGACCCTGCTGACGACCGCTGCCCGCGAGTACGGACAGGGCATCGCGATGGTGACGCACGACCCGGTGGCCGCGTCGTACGCCGATCGCATCCTGGTGCTGGCCGACGGGCAGATCGTCGGCGAGTACCGCGGCATGGACCCGCGGCAGATCTCCGACCTCCTCATCAACCTGCAGGGGGTGGCGGCATGAGGGCGACGGACTACCGCCTCACGGCGGGCTCGCTGCGTGAGCTCTCGACCGTCGGCGTCGTCTGCGGACTGTCCGCGGCCTACGCGGGCATCATCCTGACGGCGAGCGACTTCCTGGGCGCCGCGGGTGACGACGCCGGCGGCAACCTCGGCGTCCTGCTGAGCATCGTGTCGAGCGTGTTCATCATGATCGCGCTGTTCGTGGCCGCACTGGTCATCAGCAACGGTGTCGACACCGTGATCGCCGGCCGCCACCGGCAGTTGGAGTTGCTCCGCCTGATCGGTGCCAGCGCGAAGCAGCTGCGGTCCAGTCTGACCCGCGGCGTCGCGCAGGTCGCGGCGATCGGCGCCGGGATCGGACTCGTCGCCGGAGTGGCGGTGGCCGATGTCGCCCGCGTCGTGATGGTCTCGCGCGATGTCCTTCCCGACATCCGGTACGGCTTCCTGCCGCCGTCGACGGTGATCGCGGCACTGGCGGTCGTGGGTGTCGCCGTCGCCGCGACCCTGATCGGATCGCGCAAGACGCTGTCCGGGAAATCGGTGACCGGTTCGACGAACTCGTTCCGCTGGCTGCGACACCTGAGCGCCGTGGTGCTGACGGCATTCGGTGCGCTGCTGCTGGTCGGGGCGTGCCTGCTCGGCGAGCAGGGGAGCGAGGCGGGCTTCTTCGCGGCGTTCTTCGGTACGGCGTTCGCTTCGGTCGGGCTGCTGCTGGGTGCACAGCTCGTGGTGCCCGCGCTGGTCGCAGGCTTCGGACGACTGCTCGGCGGAACGCCCGCGGCGATGCTCGCCCGGAAGAACGCGGTCGCGGACAAGGCACGGACCACCCGCTCGACCATCGGCCTGTTCGTCGGTGTCACCCTGATCGTCACGATCATCGCGGGGATGACGTCGCTGCAGGAGTCGATCGAGCGGTGGGACCTCACCGCACAGGAGCTGGAGGACAACCGTCAGGCGATGTCGATGATGACGTGGGTGCTGGTCGGTCTGATCGTGATCTCGGTGATCATCGCCGCGGTCGGCTTCGTCTCGACGATGTCTTTGACGGTGATCAGCCGAACCCGCGAGATCGGCATGCTGCGGGCGATGGGCTTCACCGCCAAGCAGGTGCGCCAGACCATCACGCTGGAGTCGGTGGCTCTCTCGGGCACCGCGATGACCGCCGGATTGGTGCTCGGCACCCTCTTCGGCGCGATCGGAAGTCAGTCGCTGATCGGCGCGATGACGCCCGGCTTCCCGATCGGGCTGCCGCTCGGCGCGTTCGCCGCGATCGTCCTCGGGACCGTCGCCCTGGTGATCGCCGCGTCGTTGCCGCCGAGCCGTCGTGCGGTGTCGGTGGCCCCGGTCGACGCGCTCGCGGTGGTGTGAGAGCGGCTGGAAATATTTGCGTCCCCGTGACGCCGACCCGAGGGCAAATAGCCCTTGGGAGGGCGTCACGGGGACGCAAATGTTCCTGGGTCCGATCAGGCGTCGACCAGGACGCGTTCCTCGGGGCCGTCGACGTCCGTGTCGGGTGTCGGCTCGTTGGTGATCGAGGTCGCGAGCGGCTTCTCCTTCAGGAAAAGCAGCACGACGAGGGCGATCGCGGCGAGCGGGACGAAGAACAGGAAGATCGGCAGCAGCGCCTCGTTGTACGACTCGATGATCGGGATCCGGATCGCGTCGGGCAGTGCGGTGACCGCGGCCGGGGTGAGGTCGTTGCGGCCGGCGTCGCCGCCGGCGCCCGCGGCACCGAGCCGCTCGCTGAGCAGCGTCGCGAGGCGCGAGGCGAAGATGGAGCCGACGATCGCCGAACCCAGCGTCGCGCCGACCTGGCGGAAGTAGTTGTTCGCGGCGGTCGCAGTGCCGACCATGCGGGCCGGGAACGAGTTCTGCACGATCAGCGTCAGGATCTGCATCGACAGGCCGATTCCGATGCCGAAGACGGCCAGGTAGACGCACATCAGCCAGGTGGGGGTGGTGATGTGCATGGTGGCGATCAGCACGAGGCCGATGCCCATCACGATGGAGCCGGCGATCGGGAAGATCTTGTAGCGGCCGGTCTTGGAGACGGCCTGCCCGGAGGCGATCGAGGTGATGAGCAGGCCGCCCATCATCGGGATCATCAGCAGACCCGCGACCGTCGCGCTGACGCCGGTCACCATCTGGATGTATGTCGGCATGTAGCCGAGCGCACCGAACATCGCGACACCGATCAGCAGGTTGGCGATGGTGGTGAGGTTGAAGTTCCGGTCCGAGAACAGACCCATCGGCATGATCGGGTTCTCGGCGTGCTTCTCGACGAAGACGAAGGCGACGGCCAGGACGACGGCGGCGACGGCGAGGCCGATGATCTGCGGGCTGAGCCAGTCGTAGGTGTGGCCGCCCCAGGTGCAGACCAGGACGAGGGCGGTGGTGGCACCGGCGATGAGCGCCATGCCGAAGTAGTCCATGCGCGGCTTCACCTGCTGCTCCACCTTCGGGAGCTTGAGGAAGGCGATGGTCGCGGCGATCGCGAGGGCGCCCAGCGGAAGGTTGCCCCAGAACGCCCAGCGCCAGCCGGGGCCCTCGGTGAGCCAGCCGCCGAGCAGCGGACCGGCGACGGAGGAGACGGCGAACACGGCGCCCATGAAGCCCATGTACTTGCCGCGCTCGCGGGCGGGGACGACGTCGGCGATGGCCGCCTGCGACAGGATCATCAGACCGCCGCCGCCGAGGCCCTGCAGAACGCGGCCGAAGATCAGCCAGGAGATGTCGCCGGCGAGGGCACCGACCACGGAGCCCGCGAGGAAGATCAGGATCGCCGACAGCAGGACGGGCTTGCGGCCCAGCAGATCGCTGACCTTGCCGTACACCGGCATCACGATGGTGCTCGCGAGGATGTAAGCGGTGATGACCCAGGTCATCTGGTCCACGCCGTGGAGTTCGCCGACGATGGTCGGGAGCGCGGTGGAGAGGACGGTCTGATTCAGCGACGCCAGCAGCATCGTGATCATCAGGCCGATGAAGAGCAGGATCACGGTCCGGCGGTCGGGCCCCTGCGCGGTGTCGTCGTCGGGTTCGACGATCTGTGTGGTCATGAGAGTTCCTTGATGGTTCGGCGGAAGACGTCGGCCGCGTGGGCGAGTGCCGGGGAGTCGGGGTTGTCGAAGACGTCGGGGTCGGTCCGGTAGGCGAAGCGCAGGACCGTGCCTGCGAGCAGGACCAGGGCGCGAGCCCCTTCCACCTCCGCGGCCGGTGCGTCCGCGAGGTGCAGGGCGATGGCCGCGCTGAGGCTCTCCTGCGCACTGGTGCCGTGCTGCTGCATCCGCTCGGTGAGCTGCGGATACTTGGCGACCAGCTCGGCGTGGTCCACGTGACGCTCACCGGCCTGCCTGATGGTCGCCGCGACGGCGAGGATCAGGTCGACGGCGCGGTCGAGGCGGGCCGGTCCCGGGGGCGTCTCGAGGAACTCCACCAGGGGTTCCTCGGGGACGCTCGGGGTCCCGGCGCCGAGGACGGCGTCTTCCTTGCATGCGTAGTAGTTGAAGAAGGTCCGGCGGGAGACGCCGGCACGATCGGCGATCTCGGCCACCGTCGTCTCGGTCAGTCCGTTGTCACGAACCAACTCGACGGCCGCGGCGCGCAGTGTCCGCAACGTCTCCAGACGCTGCCGTTCCCGCAGACCCAGTTCCTTGATTTGCACTAGTGCAGTATTGCACGAGTGCAAGGTTGCGTGCACGCAAGTGTGATCCGTCAGACTCCGATGGAACATCGCCGACGCCTGCGAGGTTGCTCGGTACATGAACGGATCGACAGGGGACTCGGCGCGCGGAGCCGCGGTGATCGAGCGGCGCGTCGTCGTGATCGGCGCCGGGCAGGCAGGCCTCTCGACGGCCTACTACCTGCAGCACGAGGGCCTCATCGCGGGGGAGGACTTCGAGGTCCTCGACGCGAACCTCACGCCCGGCGGCGCCTGGAGTCATCGGTGGGATGCGCTGACCTTCGACTGGGTCAACGGCATCTACGACCTCCCCGGATCGCGACTGGAGGGTGCCGATCCCGCCGAACCCGCCCGCGAGGTGATCAAGCGCTACTACGGCGGCTACGAGGTCGAGCGCGACCTCCGCGTGGCGCGGCCGTGGCGCGTCGTCTCCGTGGAGCGGGACGTCGACGACCGCTTCATGATCCATGCCGAACACCCCGACGGAGCGGTGCGGATCTACCGTGCCGGCGCCGTCATCAGCGGCACCGGGACCTGGGATCGGCCGTATGTCCCCTGGTACCCGGGTCGGTTCGACGGTCCGCAGCTCCACACACGCGAGTTTCCCGAGCCGTCCGACTTCGCCGGGAAGCGCGTCCTGGTGGTCGGCGGCGGGATCTCCGCCGTCGAGTTCGTCGTCCTCCTCGACGAGGCGGGCGCCACGCCGATCTGGTCGACGCGCACGCCGCCGCGCTGGCGCGACGTCCCCTTCGACACGTCGTGGGGACTGGAGGTGGAGAACAGCGTCGCCGCCCGCACCCGAGCGGGGTTGCGTCCACTGAGCGTCGTCGCCGCGACCGGCCTGCCGCGCGCACCGCGACTCGCGCCCGCGATCGACAGCGGCGTCCTCACCTCGCGCGGGCCGATCGCACGACTGCTGGCGGGCGGCGTCGAGTTCGCCGACGGCAGCACCGAGAACGTCGACGTGATCCTGTGGGCCACCGGCTTCCGCGCCTCCATCGGCCACCTCGCAGGACTGAGCGTCCGCGAGCGGACCGGCGGTGTGCTCATGGCGGACGACGACGTCAGCGTCGTCAAGGTGCCCGGCCTGTTCCTGGTCGGTTACGGGCGCAGCGCGTCGACGCTCGGTGCCACGCGGGCCGGTCGTCGTGCGGCGCGGGCCGCCGTCGCGGCGACGGAGGGTCGAGAAGCGGTGACGGCCTGAGTCACTCGGTGACTCGGAGCACCACCGCGGCGCCCTGATCTCCCGCGGCGCAGCCGGTGAACAGACCGACCCCGCCGCCACGCGCGCGCAGCGCCTCGATGAGTTCGGCGATCCCGCGCATCCCGGTGGGGCCCTGCGGATGGCCGTACACCAGGCTGCACCCGAAGACGTTCATGGCGGCGGTGTCGAACCCGGTCTGTCGGGTGAAGTAGACGTCGTTGACCGCGAACGGATTGTGCGTGCCGACCAGGTCGACGTCGTCGATCGTCAGTCCTGCGGCGTCCAACGCGGCGCGGGCGGCCGGTACGGGTGCGGTCGGCATCCGGCCCGAGGCGACGCGGGCGGAGCCGAACCCGAGGAGTTCGGCGATGGACCCGTCCACCGAGAGTTCGCGTGCCCGATCCGGCGCGGTGACGAGTGCTCCCGCCGCGCCGTCGGCCGGATGGGTCTGCGAGCCGAAGGTGTGGCGTCCGTTCGGTGCGGCCGGGCGCAGTGCAGCCAGTTCGTCGGTCGACGAGAGCCGGACGCCTTCGTCGTCGGCCAGTGTCAGGGTTCCGCGGCGTCCCGGGATCTCGACGGCCACCACGTGATCGGTTGACGGTCGGGCGGCGTACTGCGCGTTGCGCAGCGCGGTGAGGTCGTCGAGTTCGGCGCGGTCGATTCCGGCTTCCTCGGCGACGTGTTCGGCGGTGGCGAGCATCGATTCTCCGGTGCACGGGTCGGCCTCGAAGGCGTGCAGCAGCCAGTGCTCGGTCTGGGGTGCGCCGCCGCTCGCGTTCGGTTGCGGGTACACCATCGTCGGCGCGTTGCTGGTGCGGTCGGTCAACACGGCGAGGACGTCGCGTCGGCCGCCGAGGGCCGACGCAGCCGCGGACTCGAGGGCGGCGACCGACGTGGCGCATGCCTGAGACACCGCGAGGCCGCCGACGGTGGGCGCGCCGATCGCCGACGCGAGTGACGACGGGCCGTAGAAGATCTCCGACTGCGGGATGGTCCAGCCCAGGACGAGGTGGTCGACCTGGTCGACGGCGTACCCGCGCCGATCCAAGGCTGCGCGGGTGACGGCGGCCGCGGTGTCGAGGCTCGAGACCGCCGCGAGGGTGCCGCCCCACTTGGCGAACGGGGATGTCCATGCGTATCCGGCAGGGATGGCAGCTGGCATCGAAGGCTCCTAGATATTCTACAGGGGTATGTAGTAACGCAATTCTAGTGTAGAACTAATGATGTGTCACGCACCACAGTCGACGAGGAGCTTCCATGACTGCCACATTCGCCGCGCCGCATATCAGCGAGGTCGTTCACCCCGACGGATCCGTCCTGGTCCGGTCGTCCGATCGTCTGGTCGAGCCCTCCGGAACGGTGTACGACGCCTTCTGCGCCGGCGCGCAGCGGCACCCCGACCGACTGCTCGTCGCGGAGCGGGAGGGCGACGGTTGGCGCAGCCTGACCTGGGGCGACGCCTTCGTCCGCGCCGAGTCGCTGGCCCGCGGACTGGCGCGCGCAGGGCACGCGGGGAAGCCGATCATGGTGCTGTCGCACAACAGCATCGCGCACCTGATCGTGACCCTCGCGGCGTACGCGGCCGGGTCTCCGGTGGTGCCGGCGAGCGTCGCCTACTCGATGCAGAGCGCCGACCACGCGAAGCTCGCGGCGCTGGTCTCGACCGCACAGCCCGCCGTGATCTTCGCCGAGTCTGCGGCCTACCGAGCGGCGCTCGACGCCGTCGCAGCCGGTCGCGTCGTACTCACCGCGGAACCGACCAGCTTCCCCGGCGCTGTGACGATCGACGAACTCAGCGTCGACGGCGGGCCGCTCCCGTCGCGCCCCGCGATGGACGACGTCGCCAAGATCATGTTCACCTCGGGATCCACCGGCAATCCGAAGGGCGTGCTCAACACGCACCGGATGATGGCCGTCAACCAGCAGCAGATGCGGCAGGTGTGGCCGTTCCTCGCCGACGAGCCGCCGGTCCTCCTCGACTGGCTGCCGTGGAGCCACACCTTCGGCGGCAACCACAACATGAACATGGTGCTGACCAACGGCGGCACCCTGTGGATCGACGACGGGCGTCCCGCGCCCGCCCTGATCGGCCGCACGGTCGCCAACCTGCACGACGTGTCGCCGACGGTCTACTTCAACGTCCCGGCCGGATACGCGGCGCTGGTTCCGGTGCTGGAGCGCGACCCGCAGGCGGCGAAGGAGTTCTTCGCACACCTCCGGCTCGCGTTCTATGCGGCGGCCGCGCTGCCGCAGGGGCTCTGGGACGCACTCGTCGGCCTGGCCGACGCGCAGGGCGGTCGTGCGCAGATGACGACGTCGTGGGGGATGACCGAGACCGCGCCGGCGTGCACCACGACGCACTTCCCGACGTCGACCGCCACCAGCATCGGCGTGCCGCTGCCCGGCGTCGACATAAAGCTGGCACCGGTCGGGGAGAAGATGGAACTGCGGGTCCGCGGCCCCAACATCACCCCGGGCTTCTACGGCCGACCGGATCTGCTCGACCAGGTGCTCGACGACGAGGGCTTCCTCTGCACCGGCGACGCCTGCCGCCTGGTCGACGACGCCGATCCGCAGCGCGGACTGCGGTTCGACGGCCGCATCGCTGAGGACTTCAAGCTGTCGACCGGAACCTTCGTCAGCGTCGGCACCCTGCGTCCGAAGCTGCTGTCCGCGTGCGCCGGGCTGGTGAACGACGCCGTGATCTGCGGCCACGACACCGACGCGGTGACCGCGCTCATCTGGCTGCACCCCGACCACGCGGCACGGCAGCACGACGGCGTGCCCGATGACGGTCTGCGCGTCGACCTGGAGAAGGCGCTGGTCGAACTCGCTCGGGGAGCGGGATCGTCGCAGCGGGTCGAACGGCTGTTGATCCTCACCGAGCCCGCGGTGCTCGACTCCGGCGAGCTCACCGACAAGGGGTACATCAACCAGGCTCGCGTCCGAGCACTGCGGTCCGAGCTCGTCGCCGAGCTCGGCGCCGCAGATCCCGGGCCGCGGGTGATCTGCTGCCCGACGGTGTAACGCTTTTTGAGTTGTCGGTCGAGAGGAGACTCGCCTCAGTCCTCGGTCGAGAGGACCTCGGCGACGAAGGAGTGCACGCGCTGACGCAACCCGGCCACCTGCTCCTCACGGATTGCCTTCAGATCGGTGCCCTTGTGGAAGGCGGGCGGCAGTTTGCGGGCGTGCTTGGAGCAGCTGAAGCCCGAGCAGACCAGCGTCCCCAGGGTGTCGCCGCGTCGACCGTTGGATCCGCCGCGTCGCACCGTGTAGAGCACCGCCTCCTCGCTCAGATCCACATCCCGGCACCATGCGCACATCGCGCGGCGGGACGGCTTGGCCTCCGCGCGGTTCAGGATGAGGGCGACGAGCTCGTCGTCGTGCTCGACGACGATGTACGCGCGACGCGGCATCTTGCGATCGCGCCAGCCGTAGAACTCGCGGCGATCGAAGTCGACGTCGTCGAAGTCGAGGGGGAAGGTGACCTTCTTGACTTCGCTGCGCGTGGCGCCGCGGAAGGCGTCGAGAATCTGCTTCTGGCTGTACTTGTTCATGAGAATGACCTAACGAGTGAGCGCCCCGGAGGTGCGCGGAATGAGGATCGGCCGAGTGGCCGTGAGCGACGACGAGCAGCCGATCCGTGGGATCGGCTGCGGGGCGAGGTCATCTGCCGGTGGCGCGGTGAGCGCCCGGAGTCTCCTGCATTCGTGAGGTCATGATGACTCCACCGTAGCGCACAGGTGCGCTGGAGTTCGATCGGATTTCGCGCGGCCGCGTCGAATCGTCGACACCTCACGGCATTCCGGTGGCGTCGCACGGTCAGTGCGCCGCGTGCGGGCTAGGCTTCTCGTACGCGATCGATTGGTCCGCTTCGAGGGCTCTCGGGGCTTCGGGCTGATCGTTTCATCCCATGAGAAAGGTCGACGACGACATGACATTCAACAGCCCGCTCGGTGGCGCACCGGAAGCGGTGCGCGAGATCGCGAACCGGACCTGGCAGAGCCTGCTCGGCATCGGTATCGCATCGGTGATCCTGGGCGTCATCACGCTGCTGATGCCGGGAGCAGCTCTCTTCACGATCGCGATTCTGTTCGGCGTCTACCTGCTGATCTCCGGCATCTTCCAGATCGCCTCGACCTTCGGTGTGCAGAACGCGCACGGCTGGTGGCGGGTGCTGACGTTCGTGTCGGGCGCGATCTCGATCCTGCTGGCGTTCGTGTGCTTCCGGAACATCGAGAGCGCCGTCATCCTGCTGGCCATCTGGGTCGGCATCGGCTGGATCTTCCGCGGTGTCGCCGAGCTGTCGGTGTTCTCGGACGTGGCGAGCGGGCTGCCGGGTCGCGGATGGGGAATCTTCACGGGCATCATCACCGTCGTCGCCGGCGGCATGCTGATCATCTGGCCGATCTCGTCCATCGCGACGCTGACGGTCGTCACCGGCGTCATGCTGGTGGTCGTGGGCTTCGTCGAGGTCGGCAATGCGTTCGCGCTGCGGTCCAAGACCAAGTCTCTGGGCGTGTCCGCGGGCGCCTGACCGCGTCGGAACCCGAATCGGGGCTGAGTCGACGAACTCGTCGACTCAGCCCCGATTCGTTGGTTCCAGCAACACTTTCCGGATCTTGCCCGCCGGCGTCATCGGCAACGACGCGACCACCTCGACGGCGTCGGGCACCTTGTACTCGGCGAGCGACGTCCGGCACGATGCCATCAGGCGGTCGACGTCGACCGTGGTTCCGGGCGTGGGCACGACGAAGGCGTAACCGGTCTCGCCGTAGGTGGCGTGCGGGACGCCGATCACCGCGCACATCGCCACCGCCGGGTCGCTCGCGAGCACGTTCTCGACCTCGGCCGGGTAGACGTTGTAGCCGCCGCGGACGTACATCTCCTTCTTGCGTGCCACCACCGCGAGGTGGCCGTCGTCGGTCATGGTCGCGATGTCGCCGGTCGCGAGCCAGCCGTCGTCGCTGAAGGTCGCCGCGGTCTCCGCAGGCTTGTCCCAGTAGCCCGCCGCGACGCACGCACCGCGGAGTTGGAGTTCTCCGGCTTCACCGCGGGGGAGGTCCGCGCCGTCGTCGCCGACGATCCTGGCCTCGACGCCGTCGAGCGGGGTGCCGATGGTGGTGGCGACGATGGCGAGCGAATCCGAGGCGGGCGAGATCACCGAGGCTCCCGACGTCTCCGACAGGCCGTAGAGGTTCGCCAGGCGTGGCCCGCCGAACCGTTCGGTGACCTGCTCGGCGAGGGACGGTTCCAGGTTGGAGCCGCCCACGACGCACAGGCGGACGCTCGACAGGTCGCAGGCGGCGAACGCCTCCGATGCCAGCAGCATCCGGAGCATGGTCGGCACGCCGCAGAAGATGGTGAGGCCCCGGGTCGCGGCGTCGACCACCAGGTCGGGGTGGAAGCGGGGCAGCAGCGCCACCGAACCGCCCGCCACGAGGCTGGAGCCGACCGCGCAGGTGAGACCGCCGACGTGGTTGAACGGCAGGGCGCCGAGGAGGACGTCGTCCGGGCCCTGCTCGAAGCGTTCGGCCTGCATCGCCGCCGATGCCAGCAGACTCGCGTGGGTGAGGGTCGCGCCCTTCGGGTCCCCGGTGGTGCCCGACGTGTAGAGGATGACGGCGGGGTCGTCGGGGGAGACGGCCGGGTCGCCGGGGGCGTCGGAGGCGGTGCCGCTCGCGGTGAGTGCGGCCCAGCCGTCGTCATCGGAGGCACCGAAGAAGACAGTCCGCTCAACACTCGGGATCTGCGGTGCGAGGTCGGCGAGGAACGGGCGGAAGTCGAAGCCGCCCGCCGATTCGTCGCAGAGGAGCAGAGTGGCGCCGGACTGCCCGAGCATGTAGGTGAACTCGTGCTCGCGGTAGATCACGTTGAGGGTCACCAGAATCGCGCCGATTCGCGCGGCGGCGAAGTACGCGACCAGCCAGTCGGGACTGTTGGCCGCAGCGATCGCGATCCTGTCGCCGTGCCCGATCCCGGCCCCACGCAGGCCGTCTGCGGCGCGGGACGCCCGCGCCTGCATGTCGGCGAACGTGATGGTGTCGTCGCCGAAGTGGATGAAGGGTGCGTCCGGCGTGGTCGCTGCGCGCTCCGCCAGCACCGCCCCGATGGTCTTGCCCGCGACTGCCTGAATCATCGACATGACTTCAGCATCTCGCACAGTCACCACGTTTCGGCCCGGAAACAGGCTGATTCGTGAAGGCCGGACGCTATACGCGTTGGTTGTGCGAGGATGCCGGGAGACCGGACGCCCGAGAAATAGAAAACCCGCTGCGTGAACAGCGGGTTTCTAGTTGCTCCCCCAATTGGACTCGAACCAATAACCTGCCGATTAACAGTCGGCTGCTCTGCCAATTGAGCTATGGGGGATTGCGTGTTGCGAACGAGAACAGACTCTATCCCATGATTCTCGGAGAGTGCAAAACGGCTGGTCAGGGAGTGGTGCGCCAGATGTCGGTCCGTTCGAGATGCGCGATGAGCCGGTCCGCGCCGTCGGTGAACTCCCGGCGAATGCACACGGCCGCCCGGTCGGCGTCGCGGGCGCGATAGGCGGCGATGAGATCGTCGTGGCGGTCGGCGGTCGTCGCGCCCCAGTCCGGATCGGCCGCGTACATCTCGTGCGGGGTGTAGCGTGTCGTGTTCATCAGCATCCATGCGAGTTTGGAACTGTCGGACGCCTGATTGTGAGCGCGGTGGAACTCGTGCTCGGCGCGGGTGAGTGCGTCGGTGTCGCCGGAACGGAGCGCCGCGCGGAACTGCGCGTTGGCCCACTCCAACTCGTCGATCCGTGCAGATGTGATGACGTCCGCGGTGCGCCTGGCGATCCGCGCCGCGATCTCGCCCTGCAGCCAGAAGATGTCGTCGACGTCGGTCCGCGTCAACCGAGCCACCTCGTACCCGCGGTGCGGGGCGAGGAGCACCATGCCCTCGCCCCGCAGCGTGAGGAGCGCTTCGCGGACGGGGGTCACGCTCACTCCCAGTGCGACGGCGGTCTCGTCGATCCGGATCCGGTCGCCGGGAAGGAGCTCGGCGGTCATGATCCGGTGCCGGATGGTCGACGCGACCTCGTCGGACAACTGCGGACGGTGCCGCGGACGTCCCGATGCAGGGGGATCAGAGGCCATAGGTCTTTCCGATGATGTCGCGCTGGATCTCGTTGGTGCCGCCGAAGACGGTCGAGATGATCGCGCCGCGCATCAGTCGCTCGGCGTCGAACTCCTTGGCGTAGCCGTAACCGCCCATCATCTGCATCCCGTCGATGGTCATCGCCTTGCTGGTCTCGGTGGCCTTCAACTTCACCATGGACGCCTCGCGCGGCATCATCTTCTCCGGATGCGCGTCGGCGGCACGGGCGACGCTGTAGACCAGCTCGCGGGTGCAGGCGATCTCGGTGGCGTGATCGGCCATCCGGTGGCGCAGCGCCTGGAACGATCCGACCGGGCGGCCGAACTGCTTGCGGTCCTTGATGAACGCGAGGGTGTCGTCGAAGGATCGGCGTGCCAGACCGAGCTGCATCGCGGCGAGGATGAGGCGTTCGGTGTTGAGACCCGACATCAGCTGGCGCCAGCCGTCATCCACCTTTCCGACGACGGCGGAGTCGGGGACGAAGCAGTCGGTGAAGTAGAGGTCGTTGACCTCGCGGCCGCCGAGCGTGTCGATCCCGCTGATCCGCAGTCCCGGGGTGTCGGCGGGAACGTGGAACTGGGTGAGCCCCTCGTGCTTGCCGCCTGACCGGTCGGTGCGCGCGATCAGCAGGATCGACTTGGAGAAGTGTGCGTTGGAGCACCAGGTCTTCTGCCCGTTGATCTTCCAGCCGCCGTCGACCTTCTCCGCGCGGCAGGTCAGGGCGCCGACGTCGGAACCGGCCTCCGGCTCGGACATGGAGATGGACAGGGAGTCGCCTGCGACGACGCCGGCGAGGACCTCGCGACGGAGGTCGTCGTCGGCGAACTTGGCGTACGCCGCGGCGGTGATGAGCGTGGGGCCGACGGCGCCGATCGGTGCCTGATTGCGTACCGCCTCCTCCAGGAAGATGCACATCTCGACGTTCCCCGCACCGGCGCCGCCGAACTCCTCGGCCACGTTGATGCCGGCCCAGCCGAGTTCGGCCATCTTGCGATACAGGACGTCGGAATGGGCGTCGGCACCGTTGTTGGTGAGGGCGTCGCGCTTGGCTCGGGTGCCGACCTCCCGCTCGCAGAAATCAGTGACCGCCTGCGCGAACGCCTGCTGTTCCGGGGTGAACTCGACCATGTGATGCTCCTTGACGACGACGGTGATGAAACAATTCACTACTTTCGTACCACATATATCTTCGCGCATTACTAGTGATGCGCGACACATATCAGTTGGTTGGATAGCACCCACTAGAGTTGGGCGTCATGGCAACGGGCACGGAAGAACCAGGGCGTGACGAACTCCTCGCGGAGAATCGGGCACGCCGCGCGCAACTCCGTGCCGAGGAGGAGGCGAAAGCTGCGCGCAAGGCCGGCGAGGACACCGGTGTCGACGAGCCGGACCTGCAGGCAGGGGATGCCGTCGAGGACTCCGCGACCGACGAGCCGACGGGTGAGAGCCGAGACCGCCAACCGCGTCGGCTGCTGACAGTGCTTGTCGCGGCGGTGGCGGTGCTGGCGATCGCCGTCGGCGTGCTCGGCTACCTGCTGGCGACCGCAGGATCGGACTCGACGATCGACGACCAGGCGATGAACGGCGCCGTCGACGACGCGAAGACGTACGCGACCACGGTGCTCACGTACTCGTCGGGCGACTACGCCGACCTCGACAAGCGGATCCGAGCCATCTCCACGCCGGAGTTCGCCGACCGCTACATCAAGTCATCGCAGCAGGCACGTCAAGGCAACGACGAAGCGCAGGCCAAGGGAACGGCGGAGGCCAAGGAGGCGGGCCTCATCTCCCTCTCCGACACGACCGCGAAGGTGCTGGTCGCCGTCGATCAGAAGGTGACCTCGCCACTGGTGCCGGCCGTCGGCCCGGACGGCATGAACTACGAGTCGCGCATCACGATCACCCTGACCAAGGATGGCGACACCTGGAAGCTGTCAGACCTCACGGTGGTCTAGGAGTTCAAGGGTTCAAGGGTTCAGGACCCTGGCCCGGCAACGTCGCGGGGCCGCGGAGAACGGTCGCGCAGATGGTGCCGACCGTCGCCGCGTCGACGTCGCGGTGGGCGACGGTGACGTCCGTCGCGAGGTTCAACGCCGCGTGGACAAGGAATCGTGCCGTCCCCGGTGTCAGATCGGGCCGGGCCCGGCGGAGCCATGACGCCCATTCGTCGACGTTCAGGCGCTGCTGTCGGCGCAATGCCCGCCGATCGTCCGGGTCGAGGGCGCTCATGTCGCGCAGATAGACCGTCATGATGTCGGGGTCGGCGACGCACAGGCCGGCATATTGCCGAGCCAATGCGTCCACTGCCTCGACCGGTGTCGCCGCGTGTGCGAGACCGTCGGCGATGGCGGCGGTGGTTCGCTCCGAACCGCGCCACAGCGCGGCGATCAGAATGGCGGTCTTGGATGGGAAGTGGCGATAGACGCCGGAGGGCGGCAAGTTCACTGCCGCACCGATCTGCTCCATCGTCACCTCGTGGAAGCTGTGTGCGGCGAACAGTCTGATCGACTCGGTCAACACGGCCTCCCGTTTTCCGAGCGGCGTGAGGCCGGTGGGTTCGACGACCGCTGCCGGTGCGGGCAGGTCCAGGTCGAGGACCGTCGTGCAGGCGTCGAGGAGAGCGGTCAGGGCGGTCCGCCGCGCCAGAGTGATCCGGTGGGTGACGGGGCTGGCGATGATCGACAGCGCCGCCGTCACGAGGATCTGTGCCGTACGGTCGGTGATCGACGGCCGAGACCTGCGGACCAGTGCGACGAGGCGCGCTCGACCCCTGCCCGACATTTCGGCGAGTCGCTGCCGATCATCACCCTCCAACATGCGCGGCTCGCGCCGATAGATGTTGCCGGTGTCGCGGCGGTCCAGCGCCACCCCGGCGACGGCGCGCAGGATCGCCGACGCCTCGGTGCGCGGATCGTCGTCGGCTGGGACGGCGTCGATGGTGTCGGCGACCTCCTCTCCCTGCCGGAGGAGTGCTGCCGCGAAGAGTTCGTACTTGCCGGCGAAGTGGCGGTACAGCGCCGGCGCGGAGATGCCGGCCTCGTCCGCGATCCGACTCAGATGCGCCGCGTGAAAACCGTCGCGGGCGAAGGTCCGCGCCGCAGTCGTGAGGATGACATCGCGACGATCAGCGGGCCGTTTGCGTGCCCGCGGCGTGGATGCGGTGTCGGCCCTGGATGTCATGGTCAGTCATCGTAGCGAACTCGGAGAACCGTCGAATGCGATTGATGAGAAGTGGATAAACCCTGGTATTTGGGTTTTCATTTCCTGAAAAGTTAATTGATATTCTCATGACTTGCATCACTTCCGGTGCTACGGTGGGTCACGATTGCGACAAACTCACCGAGCGAGGAGAGCGATGATCAGCGAAGCCGCCCGCGTTGACGGGGTGTGGGGAAGCATCGACGACCACGGGGTGGCCCGGTTGGAGATCGATCGACCGAAGCAACTCAACGCGCTCGACGGTCCCGCGTCCCGACGGGTGATCGCACTCTGCGGTGAGTGGGCGGCGCGCGACGACGTCCGCGTCGTCGTCCTGTCCGGTCGCGGCGGTTCCTTCAGTGCCGGCGCCGACGTCGCGGGCATGGCCTCGGACTCGGCGGCGTCGGGCGGGTACGACGGCGCCGCGTCACGGGGGATCATCGAGAACGGATCGAATCTGGTGCGGGCCGTCAGGTCTCTGCCCATGCCGGTGATCGCAGCCCTCGACGGGCCCGCCGTCGGCATCGGCGCGTCGATGGCGGTCGCGACCGACCTGCTCTACGCCACCAGCCGCACCTACTTCCTGCTCGCCTTCGTCAACATCGGGCTGATGCCCGACGGCGGCGCCACGGCGATCTTCACCGCTGCGGTCGGCCGAGCGCGTGCCAACGCGTTGGCGCTGCTGGGGGAGAAGCTGTACGCCGCGGAGGCCTTCGACGCCGGGCTGGTCAACGGGGTCTTCGACGATCCGGCCGACCTGAGCGACGCCGTCGATCGAGCCGCTCGCCGACTGGTCCGCAGTTCGCCGCGGGCTCTTGCGCTCACCAAGAAGGCCCTCGACGACCACTCGCTCCACGGCTTCGACGACGCCCTCGCCCGCGAGATCGCCGGTCAGACCGAGCTCCTCCAGTCCCCGCAGTTCCAAGCCGCCCTGGCTGCCTTCGGCGACCGCCGACAGTGACCGCTGTTCTCTCTCGACTCGACTCACATCCCGTTCCATTCACACAGGAGATGACATGACCGACACCCTGGGCTTCGCCCTGACCGACGAACCACTGCGCTCGCGTCGCAATCACTGGAACAACCAGGTGGCACGGCATGCCGCCGCGAACCCGGACGGTGTGGCCCTGCGGTTCCTCGGCCACAGCACCACCTGGGGGCAACTCGACGACCGTACGCACTCCCTCGCCGCCGCACTGCTGCGCCGCGGCGTGCAGTTCGGCGACCGCATCCTGGTCCTGATGCTGAACCGCACCGAGTACGTCGAGCTGACCCTCGCCGCCAACTTGATCGGCGCCATCCCCGTACCGGTCAACATCCGCATGGCCCCGGCCGAGATCGCCTTCCTGGTACAGGATTCCGGTGCGACGATCGTCGTCACCGAGACGATGCTCGCGCCGCTCGCCGACGCGGTCGCCCAGATCACGGGCGGCATCGACTCGATCATCACCGTCGGCGACCGCGCGAACACCGACCACCTCGGCTTCGAGGACCTGATCGCCGAGGAGGGCGAGCCGCTGCCGGAGATCGACATCCCCGAGGAGACGATCGCGCTCATCATGTACACCTCGGGCACCACCGGCAAGCCCAAGGGGTCGATGCTCACCCACCAGAATCTGCAGGCCCAGGCCGTCACCTGCATTCAGGCGCTGCAGACCTCGTCCGACGACGTCGCCTCGTGTGTGGCTCCGATGTTCCACATCGCCGCGCTGGGCGCGATGACGCCGACCTTCTACATGGGCGCGACGACGGTCATCCACCCGCTCGGGAACTTCGATCCCGAGCAGATGCTCGACGTGCTCGAGGCGGAGGGCACGACGTCGATCTTCCTGGTGCCGGCCCAGTGGCAGGCGGTGTGCGCCGCGCAGAAGGCCAAGCCGCGCGACCTGAAACTCCGCGTCATCAGCTGGGGTGCCGCGCCGGCGTCGGACACCGTGCTGAACGCGATGAACGAGACCTTCCCGGACGCGCTCAACATTGCGGTCTTCGGACAGACGGAGATGTCGCCGATCACGTGCGCGCTGGAGGGCAAGGACGCGCTCCGGAAGATCGGCTCCATCGGCAAGGTGGTCCCGTGCGTCACCGCCCGCATCGTCGACGCCGCGATGAACGACGTGCCGCAGGGCGAGGTCGGCGAGATCGTCTACCGGGGACCCAACCTGATGGCCGGCTACTGGCAGAACCCGCAGGGCACCGCCGACGCCTTCGCCGGCGGCTGGTTCCACTCCGGCGACCTGGTCCGACAGGACGAGGAGGGCTTCCTCTACGTCGTGGACCGAGCCAAGGACATGATCATCTCCGGCGGCGAGAACATCTACTGCGCCGAGGTGGAGAACGCGCTGTTCGGTCACCCCAAGATCAGTGAGGCCGCGATCATCGGTCGCGCGCACGAGAAGTGGGGCGAGGTTCCGGTGGCGGTCGTCGTGCTGGCCGAGGGCGTCGACGAGCTGACGCTCGAGGAGATGGAACCGTACCTGAACGAGAACCTCGCGCGGTTCAAGCACCCGAAGGACCTCGTCATCGTCGACGAGCTGCCGCGCAACGCCGGCGGCAAGGTGGTGAAGCCGCAGCTGCGCAAGGAGTTCGGCAGCAAGGACGTCGGTCTCAAGAATCGAAAACTGTAACGTGTTTCATTTTTGCGGAAAAGTGACTACGCTCCCTTACGGAAGCGGCACCAGCCGTAGGTCACTCGCCGGATTCACTCCGGCTGCAACGGGATTCGAATAGAGGTACAGACTGTGAAGACCAAGGGCGCCATCCTCCGGGAGCTCAACACGCCGTGGCAGATCGAAGAGATCGAGATCGGTGACCCGAAGGCCCACGAGATCAAGATCCGCATGGAAGCCGCGGGCATGTGCCACTCGGACCATCATCTGATGACCGGCGGCATCCCGATGGGCGGCTTCCCGATCCTCGGTGGTCACGAGGGCGCGGGCGTCGTCGAAGAGATCGGCGAGGGCGTCACGGACTTCGCGGTCGGCGACCACGTGGTGCTGTCGTTCATCCCCTCGTGCGGAAAGTGCAAGTCCTGCAAGGCCGGTGTCGCGAACCTCTGCGACTTCGGGGCCATGCTGCTGCAGGGTGAGGCGGTCTCCGACCACACGTTCCGCATCCACACCTCCGACGGCCAGCCGGTGTACCCGATGACACTGCTGGGCACCTTCAGCCCGTACATGGTGGTGCACGAGGCCTCGGCGGTGAAGATCGACCCGGAGATCCCGTTCGAGGTCGCAGCCCTGTGCGGCTGCGGCATCCCGACCGGCTACGGCTCGTCGACCCGAAGCGGCGACGTGCGTCCCGGCGAGGACGTCGCGATCATCGGTGTCGGCGGCGTCGGCACCGCGGCCCTCCAGGGCGCGGTCATCGCCGGCGCGCGCAACGTCTTCGCGATCGACCCGGTCGAGTGGAAGCGCGAGCAGGCCCTCAAGTTCGGTGCGACGCAGGTCTTCGCATCGGTCGAAGAGGCGATGAACGACATCGGCAACTCCACCGAGTGGGGCATGTGCCAGAAGGTCATCGTCACCGTCGGCGAGGTCCACGGCACCGACGTCGACACCTGGATGAGCATCACCGCCAAGAACGGCACCTGCGTCCTGACCGGCATGGGCAACATGATGGAGAACCAGGTGACGCTGAACCTGTCCATGCTGACCCTGCTGCAGAAGAACCTGCAGGGCAGCATCTTCGGCGGCGCCAACCCGAAGCTCGACATCCCCAACCTGCTGTCGATGTACAAGCTGGGCAAGCTGAAGATCGAGGAGATGATCACGCGCACCTACAGCCTCGATCAGATCAACGAGGGCTACCAGGACATGCTGGAGGGTCGCAACATCCGCGGCGTCATTCGCTACACGGACGCCGACCACTAGTAATACGCACGACGGGACCCGTCGACGCTGCGGCGTCGGCGGGTTTTCGCGTCCCATGACGGGTTCGCGAGGGTCCGTGCCCTACTGTTGTCATGTCGGGCCGACCGCAGGTCAGGCCACCGTTCACTAAGGGGAGACATGACGGAGAAGAAGTCGCGGGCGCAGCGCGGCGCGGAGATGGCAGAACGGGAGACCGTTGCCGGTGGGGGATTCCAGGCGTCCGCCGAGGCGAAGTCGACCGCGCTCAAGCTGCGGATCGCCGCCGCGGTGCTGTGGGCCATCGCGATCGGCACGGAGCTGTTCACGATCTTCTGGGTGCTCAGGCAGGACCCGATCGTCATGTGGCTGCTGATCGTCATGATCGTCGTGATCGGTGCGTTCGCGCTCGGCGGCTCGCTGCTGTGGAAGAAGGCGAACCGGTACGACCCCGCCTCGAAGAAGGACACCGTCCGATTCTTCGTCCAGAATCAGCTGGGCGTCATCATCACGGTCATCGCCTTCCTGCCGCTGATCGTCCTGATCTTCCTGAACAAGGACATGGACGGTAAGCAGAAGGGCATCGCCGGCGGCATCGCGATCGTGCTCGCGGTCCTGGTCGGTCTGGCCAGTGCCGATTGGAATCCGCCGTCGGTGGAGCAGTACAGCGTCGAGACCAACGTGGTCCAGCAGCTGACCGGCAAGAACGAGGTCTTCTACACCAAGAGCGGTTCGGTGTTCCACGTCTGCGCGGAGGCCTCCGACCTCAAGCGATCCAAGAACGTTCTCAGCGGCACCGTCGAAGAGGCGCACCAGCAGAACAAGGACCGCCTCACCAAGAAGTGGGTCTCCGAGGCCATCAACAACTGCGGTATCCCCGTGGAGAAGGTCGATGCCGTCCTCGGCGACGTGGAGGACGTGACCACCACGCTCGACGACGACCAGTTCACGAAGGGCGAGGACGGCACGGTGGCGGTGAACTCCGGTGTCGAGAAGTCGGCTGCTCCCGCGACGAGCACCGCACCGACGACCTCCGCGCGCACGTCGACCACCCGGACGACCACTCGGTCGACCACCCGCACCAAGCCCGCCACCACGTCGCGGTCGTCGTTCTGACCCTCCGACGTTCGTGACACGACCCTCGACGGGCCGATCCGTCCGCGACGCGAACCGACCACAGTAGGCTCGACGACTGTGAAGTCTCTGCGTGCGCTCTCGGATTGGCCCGTCGATCATGTCGCGGCTGCGGTCGTGACCGACGGCGGGGTGGTCGACACGTTCGGCGACACCGATCGCGTCTACGAACTGGCGTCGGTGACCAAGCTGCTCGTCGCGCAGGCCGTCCTGGTGGCGGTGGAGGAGGGGGCCGTCGAGCTCGACACCCCCGCGGGCCCGCCCGGTGCGACCGTCGCCCACCTTCTGGCGCACGCGTCCGGCCTCGCCTTCGACAGCCGAGAGGCGGCGGCCGGGGTGGCCGAGCAGCGCATCTACTCGAGTGCCGGGTTCGAGGTCCTCGCCGAGCTCGTCGAGGCCGAGGCGGGCATCGCCTTCCCCGAGTACCTCCGAGAGGCCGTCTGCGATCCGTTGGGCATGACGTCCACCGAGTTGGCGGGGCCCGCGGGACACGGTGCGCGATCGAACGTCGCGGACCTCGCGGCGTTCGCCGCCGACCAACTGGCGCCCCGCCTGCTCTCGCCCGAGCTGGCGGCCGCCGCGTCGACCGTCCAGTTCCCGGGCCTCGACGGCTTCGTCCCCGGCTACGGCAAGCACCGCCCCAACGACTGGGGCCTCGGCTTCGAGATCCGCGGCGCCAAGACCCCGCACTGGACCGCCTCCGGTCATTCGTCGCGCACCTACGGTCACTTCGGTCAGGCGGGCACCTTCCTGTGGGTGGACCCCGACCGACGGGCCGCCGCCGTCGTCCTCACCGACCGGCCGTTCGGCGCCTGGGCCAAGCCGCTGTGGAGCGACTTCAACCAGACGATCCTCGACGATCCGGACCTCTGAACCTCCGCACTGCGGACAGTCCGACAAACAGCGCTCGGCCGCGGTCCGGAAGTGGGTACCGTCGACAGTAGGGCGCGGTCTTGCCGACGACGAGATCACATCGGGTCCACTGGCGGGCCGCGTTGTCATTCGAGAACGCACAAGGAGGAACGTCAGTGGCACGTCATGATTTCCCGTCCACCAGTGAACTTCTAGAGCTGGGGACCAAGCGCGAGCACGCCGTCACGATCTACGCGCAGGCGACGGCCGCGCAGATCGATCTCGCCAAGACCACCGCGAAGAGTGCGATGGACCGGGCCGTCCGAACCCTGCGCGAACAGGGTGCCAGCCACGGTCTGGAGACCGCCCTGCAGGAACAGCTGGCCAAGGTCCTCGCCGACGAGAGCTGGCGACGACTGTCCCGCTCGGTCGCGATCTTCGTGACCCCCGACGCCGCCGAGATGTTCGTGCTGCCGAATCAACTCGAGAATCAGATGCAAGTCGGCACCTACTTCGACGTCGGCCAACTCGTCCGCGCCATCGCGACCCCGCAAGACGCGTACGCGCTCACCCTCTCGTCTGACGGCTGGAACCTCTGGCGGGCGACCGGCGCCGACATCGTCACCGAGATGGACGTCGACGACGAGGGCATCGAGGACGTTGCCGACGCCACCAACCGGGCCACCGTCCGCGGCCGCATGCACGCCCGACGCCTGCACGGCGACAGCGGCACCAAACTCCTCCAGGAACAGTATGTGAAGCGGGTGCACGACGCCGTCGTCAAGGCGATCGACGCCGAAGACCCGTCGGCGACGCGGCCGCTGTTCGTGTTCGCCGCCGACACCCTGCTCGACATGTACCGGAACATCGACCGCGGAGTCCGCGAGATGCTTCCGGTTCACGGCAACCCCGACGAGCTCACCGCACCCCAGATCGACGCCCGCGTGCGTGAAGGGCTCAGCGGCATCAACGCGCGGCGCGCCAACAAGCGCGTCGACAAGATCGGCGACGGTGTCAAACAGGGCATCGTCGCGACCGACCTCGTCGACATCGCCCGCGCCGCCGTCGGCGGCAACATCGACACCCTGGTGTACGACTTCACCGTCGACCTCCTCGGCCGCCTCGACAACGAGACCGGCGAACTCACCTACGACGACAGCGGCTACGACCTGCTGTCCCGAATCGCCGTGTGGGTCCTCCAGACCGGCGGCCGCGTGATCCCGGTCCGGGACAGCGAGATCGTGTCCAACCTCTGGAACGGGACGGCCGCGGCGCGACTCCGCTACCCGCTCAGCACCTAGTGACGCACTGACAGACGCAGTCGCACTGACAGAACGACGAAGGGACCGCCCGGCGTGAGCCGAGCGGTCCCTTCGTCTGACCGAGGAGGAAGTGGCGTCGCTGTCAGCCGACGCGCTGAGTCAGCCAGGTCACCTGTGCGCCGAAGCTGCCCATCCGGTAGTTCTCCAACGCCTCATCCCACGCCGTGCCCAGGATCGCGTCCAACTCGCCGGCCAAGCCTGCGCTGTCCGGCTGCGCATCCATCAGCGCGCGCAACTGCATCTCGCCGACGATCACGTCGCCGTTCGCGCCCGTCGCACCGTGCCACAGGCCCAGACCGGGCACCTGGCAGAAACGTTCGCCGTCGACACCGTCGCTCGGATTCTCCGTCACCTCGAACACCAGGCCGGGCCACTCGCGCAGCGCATTCGTCAACCGCGCACCGGTCCCGACGGGACCCGCCCAGTCGACAGTCGCCCGCATCCGGCCGGGCTCGGCCTCCTGCGCAGACCACAGCAGCGACGCCCGAGAATTCAGGGTCGACGACAGGGCCCACTCGACGTGCGGGCACAACGCGACAGGAGAGGCGTGCACGTACACCACGCCACTCGTCATGTCCGCAAACTGATTCAGAGTGCGCACTTCTTCACCTCCGGTTCGGTCGATCGAGGAACGTCTTCCCCAAGCGCACCTGTCGATCGGGAACCGGATATCACATTGCTGCTTCTCATTGTGCACTGTGAGGGGCGTGTTGCGCTAGTTGTTTCTGTGCCTGTTGGTGTTGCCGTTCGGCGTGGCGGCGGATTCGTCGCTGAGACAGTCCTCGCTCCTCGGCTAGCGCCTCGTCCCTGCGGAGAGCTCAGCGATCGAATCCGCCGCCACGCCGAACGGCAACCGTGCGTCGGTACAGAAACAACTGGCGTAGCGCGCCCTTCACAGTGGACAGAGGGCCGCATGTGGTCGGGTGCGACAGCTGCGCTCGCCTCAGTGCAGGCGTGGGGACCCAGCGTGGTGCGGTTGCGTCGACGGATCTTAGGAGCCGATCACGGTGAACCGCACGGAAGAGCGGAACGAGGGACTCGACAACCAAATGCCGCGGCGAGGGAACAGTCCCGAGACGAGAGACGAACGGAACAACGCAACGGAAGCAAGCGAATCGCGGAGACAGCTGCGCGAAGCGCAACGCAACGAGAGTGCGAGACGAGGTGGTGGTGGCGGGAGTTTCGCGGAGTCCTCCGCAGTGACGAGGCGCTAGCCGAGGAGCGAGGACTACCGAGGCGGAACTCCCGCCACCACCACCGGCCGACCCGAACCCAACGACGCACGACCCGCGACACGAGGACACAAAAACTCCCCGGGACCCACAAGGGATCCCGGGGAGGGAAGAACAGAACGACTCAAAGAGTCACAGCGGAATGTTCTTGTGCCGCCCTCGCCGTGCCGGCGCCGACGCCAGTGCTTCGGCGATGGTGCTGCGGGTCTTGGCGGGGTCGATGATCTCGTCGACGACGCCAATCGACTGGGCGCGGCCGACGCCGCCCGCGATCTGCTCGTGCTCGATCGCCAGGCGCTCGTGGAGTGCTTCGCGCTCCTCTTCGGGGGCTGCGGCGAGCGTCTTCTTGTGCAGGATGCCGACGGCGGCCTTGGCGCCCATGACGGCGACCTCGGAGCCGGGCCACGCGTAGACGGCGGTGGCGCCGAGGGCGCGCGAGTTCATGGCGATGTAGGCGCCGCCGTAGATCTTGCGGGTGACCAGGGTGACGCGGGGGACGGAGCACTCGGCGAACGCGTGGAGCAGCTTGGCTCCGCGGCGCACGACGCCGTTCCACTCCTGGCCGACGCCGGGGAGGTAGCCGGGGACGTCGGTGACGACGACGATCGGCACGCCGAAGGCGTCGCAGAGGCGGACGAAGCGGGAGGCCTTCTCAGCGGCCTCGGAGTTCAGGCAGCCGCCCATGCGGAGCGGGTTGTTGGCGACGACGCCGACGCTGCGGCCGGAGAGGCGTCCGAAGCCGACGGTGATGTTCGGGGCCCACTTGGCCTGGAACTCCTCGAAGGTGGAGATCTCGGTGGTGCCGTCGGCAGCGAGCTGGGTGTCGAGCAGGGCTTCGACGATCGGGTGGACGTCGTAGGCGCGGCGGTTCGACTCCGGCATGAGGGCGCGGAGGTCGACGTCGCCGGCCTCGGCCTTCTCGCGGCTGAAGTGTCCCTGCTGGGAGAAGGTGCCGACCAGGCGGCGGGCACGCCAGTAGGCGTCGCCCTCCGAGGTGGCGGTGATGTGGCTGACGCCGGAGCGCTTGCCGTGGGTCAGGGGGCCGCCGAGCGACTCCATGTCGACCTGCTCGCCGGTGACGCTCTTGACCACGTCGGGACCGGTCACGAAGACGCGGCCTTCCGGGGCCATGATGACGACGTCGGTCAGTGCCGGGCCGTACGCTGCGCCGCCGGCGGCGAAGCCGACCACGACGGAGATCTGCGGAATGTAGCCGGATGCGCGCACCATGGCCTCGAACACGCCCCCCACGGCGTGCAGGGCTTCGACGCCCTCGGCCAGGCGTGCGCCTCCGGAATGCCAGATGCCGACGACCGGGGTCTGCTCGGCGATGGCGGTGTCGATCGCGTTCACGATGTGAGCACAACCGACGATCCCCATGGCACCGCCCATCACGGTGCCGTCGGTGCAGTAGGAGACGGTGCGGACACCGTTGACTTCGCCGATTGCTGCGAGCACGCCCGACTTGTCGCGCGGGTGCAGCAGTTCGACGGTTCCGTCGTCGAAGAAGGTAGTCAACCGCAGCAACGGATCACGGGGATCGGTTGCTTCCTCTTGGCCGGGGATGGGTGCCAGTGTGGTCATCGGGTTCTCCTATGCGGTGGGGGTTGGGGGATCAGTATCGGCCGATTGCCAAGGCCACGTTGTGCCCGCCGAATCCGAAAGAATTGCTCAGGGCGTAGTCGATCTGACCGTGCCGTGCCTCGCCGTGCACGACGTCGATGTCGCCGCATGCCGGGTCGAGGTTCTCCAGGTTCAGCGTCGGCGGAATGACTGATTCCTCCACCGACTTGCAGGTGAGGACCGCTTCGAGGGCGCCGACGGCGCCGATCGAATGGCCCAGCGCCGACTTCGGCGCGTAGATGGCGGCGTGGTTGCCCACGGCTGCCAGGATGCCCTCCGATTCGGCGGTGTCGCCGATCGGAGTCGCCGTCGCGTGTGCGTTGACGTGCGTGATGTCGGCCTTGGTGAGGCCGGCGGTCTGGATCGCACGAGCCATCGCCCGCGCATTGCCCTGACCCGAGGGGTCCGGAGCCACCAGGTGGAAGCCGTCCGACGTGATGCCAGCACCGAGGACGCGGGCGTGGATGTGAGCACCGCGCGCCTTGGCGTGGTCCTCGCGCTCCAGGATGAGCATGGCTGCCGCCTCGCCGAACACGAAGCCGTCACGGTCCTTGTCGAACGGACGCGATGCGGCTGCGGGATCGTCGTTGCGGGTGCTCATTGCGCGCATCATCGAGAACGCGGCGATCGGCACGGCGTCGATGTGTCCTTCGACGCCGCCGCACACCACCATGTCGGCGTCACCGAAGACGATGTGCCGCCAGGCGTGGGCGATGGCTTCTGCACCGGACGAGCACGCCGAGACGGGGGTGATGACACCGGCGCGAGCGCCGACGTTCAGTCCCGCGACAGCGGCCGGTCCGTTGGGCATCGTCATCGAGACGGCCAGCGGCGACACCTTGCGGTAGTTGCCGGTGGTCTTGATGGCGTTGTCGGCGTCGATCATCGCGTCGGCGCCGCCCATGCCGGTGCCGAGCACCACGGCGAGACGGTCCTTGTCGACCTCCGGCTCACCGGCCTGCGCCCAGAGGCGCTTGCTCATGACATGGGAGACACGCTCGACGTAGGCCATGCGACGGGCCTCGACGCGAGTGACCTCCGTGGTGGGATCCTCGACGAGCTTGCCGCCGATGCGGACGGGAAGGTTGTACTTCTCGACGTAGTCGTCGGTGAGCTCGCGGATTCCGGACTTGCCGGCCACGAGATTCTCCCAGGTCGAGTCGAGATCGACGCCCAGGGACGTGGTGGCGACCATGGAGGTCACCACCACGCTGGGGAAGTCCCCACCGCGAGTGGAAAAGTCGCGCAGTTCCGCCATGCTTAGGCCTTGTCGCCCTCGACCTGGGCTGCGATGGCAGCGGCGGCCTCGGGGTTCTCCGACTCGAGCTTCTGGATGTAGGCGACGGCGTCGCCGACGGTGCGGAGTGCGGCGAGGTCCTCATCGGGGATCTTCACGCCGTACTTGTCTTCGGTCTGGACTGCGATCTCGACCATCGACAGCGAGTCGATGTCCAGGTCGTCGATGAACGACTTCTCCAGCGTCACCTCTGACGGCTCGATGCCGGTGACCTCTTCGACGATCTCGGCGATGCCTGCAACGAGCTGTTCCTGAGTGGCGGCCACGGTGTGGCTCCCTTCGTTGTATCTGTGTACTGCTTTCACGGTTTCCGGATCAGCGTGGGCTGAGTGGACGGACCTTGTGGGTCTTCCGGGGGTCGGGTGCTGCCGACCGCTATCCAAGTTCGGGGAGGTCCTCCAGATCGCCGGGGACCTTGACGGCGCGCGCGGGCACGCCCTTCATCTCGCGCTTCGCGATGCCGACGAGGGTGCCGCCGGGTGCGAGCTCGATGATGCCGGTGGCCTCCGATTCGCGGAGGGTCTCGGAGCAGAGGTCCCAGCGCACGGGGCTGGTGACCTGCATGACGAGGCGCTTGATGGTCTCGACGCCGGAGATCACGGTCTTGCCGTCGGCGTTGGAGAGCAGTGCGCGGTTGGGGTCGGCCGGATCGATCTGGGCGGCCGCCTCGGCGAAGGCGTCCTGGGCGGGCGCCATGTAGCGGGTGTGGAAGGCGCCTGCGACGGCGAGCTGCCGGGTGCGGGCCTTCTCGGGCGGGTTGGCGATGAGTTCCTCGATCGCGGAGACCGCGCCTGCGGCGACGATCTGGCCCTTGGCGTTGCGGTTGGCGGGTACCAGGTCGAGGCTGCTGAGGTGCGCGAGCACCACGTCCTCGTCGCCGCCGAGGACGGCGGCCATGGTGGTGGCCTCGAGGGAACAGGCCTTCGCCATCTCGGCGCCGCGGACGCCCGCGAGCATCATGGCCTCGTCGAAGGTGATGACACCGGCGATGGCGGCGGCTGCGACCTCACCGATGGAGTGGCCGGCGATGACGGTGTCGGCGGGCAGTTCTCCGTGACGCTTGCGGATCTCGTCGAAGGAGAGGAGCGCGCCCGCGACGACGAGCGGCTGGGTGACGGCGGTGTCGGTGATCTCCTCGGCGGTGGCCGTGGTTCCGAGACGCTCCAGGTCGAGCCCGGTGATGTCGGACCATGTGGCGACACGGTCGCGCGCCCCGGGCAGCTCCAGCCATTCGGCGAGCATTCCGGGTTTCTGAGAGCCCTGACCGGGCGCAAGCAACGAAAGCACGTGACTAGAGAACACCTTTTCGGGGTCTCGTAGTGGTGTTGTCGCGTACTAACCTTCGCGACGATATTTGTAGGGTTCCTACAAAAGTGATGTGGAGGGTGTTCGCATCGTCATCGGGTTGAGATGCGTTACCGAAACGATATGAAATTTCCGCTAGCTGGGGGAACGCGGCTCAACGGTAGTGAAATCTGTGACTCAAGGTGCTGGATGAGTCATTCCTTGATGGTTCTGTGGCAGTCGGCTGATGGTCAGCGCGACACGCAGAACGAACGCGTCGCGAGGGTTAGATGCGTCACGCCCGGTGATGTCGATCACTTTTTTTAGGCGATATCGCACAGTATTTGGATGGATGTACAGTTCGCGGGCACAAGTTTCGACCTGCCCGCCGCTGTCCAGATACGCCTCGACGGTGTTGACGAGGGTTTCGGACTTGCTCAGCGGGTCGGTGATCGTCTCGGCCATTGTCTCGATCGCGGACAGATCGCCGTTCAGTGCGCGTTCGGGGAGGAGGTCGCCGCTGTAGGTGGGGCGCGGGGCGTTGGGCCACCCGGCGACGGCGCGCATGCCCGCCATCGCCTCGACGGCGCTCGCGTGTGCGGCGGCCAGATTGGGCATGGTTGGACCGATCACGACGGGCCCATCGGCGAACTGGTCGAGCAGGTCGGCGAGGAACCGGTCGGTCATCCGAAGCGGACCCTCGACGATCGCGACCAGAGTGCTGCCCTGCACCACGGAGAGTGCGGCACGGTCATACTGCTTGGCGGTGTTGTGGATCGACAACGCCACCGAGACGTTCTGCTCCGGGGGCGGTGATCCGACGATGACGGTGGCCGTCGCGTCGGTGGCCCAGTTCAAGGCGGCGGCGCGGGAGAGCAGCTGCGGCCCCTCGTCGCCGCGGACGACGGCGTCGACCACCAGGGCCTCCATGCGGGAGTCCCACGCGCCGCGCGACTCGGCGGCCGACGCGTAGATCGCGGCCGCCGCGAAGCCGATCTCGCGGCCGTAGCGGAGAACCGATTCGGTGAGGGCGCGCAGCTGGGCGTCGTTGCGGGCCAGCAGCGGCAGCCACTTCTCGAAGAACTCCATCGCGACGCGGACCATCTCCACCGTCTGCAGCAGCGATATCCGGCGCGCCAGGTCTTGAGGAACCACTTGGAACGCCTGGACGGTGAACTTGACGTTGCCCTCGGGGTCTTGGATCCACTCGACGAAGTTCACGACGGCGGTCTGGACGACCAGTTGGACGCTGGCGCGCTGCGCGGCGTCCAGGTCGGAGAAGTAGGGGAGCTGCTCGGACATCGAGTGGATGGCCTCGGTTGCGAGACGACCGCTGTACTGCTTCACCCGCCGCAGAAGGGTCTCGGGGAGCGCGTCGTACACCGTTGCCGGCGCCGGGACGTGGGCACCACGATCTCCGAAGACGTCGGTGGCACGCGTGGTCTTCAGGCGGGGATCGGGTTCTACGTCGGACACCGTTTCAATGTAGCCCGTGCGGTGGGCACCACCTCGTAGCGAAGGCCGCACAGAGGAGAAGGACGCCGACGGCGGCCGTCGGCGTCCTTCTCATCGGTGACGGATCAGGCCTGAGCCTCCGCGATCTGTTCGGGCGTCGCGGTGACGTCGTCGATCTGATACTTCTTGGCCGCGGTGGCGGCGACGGTGCGGTCGATCTTGCCGTCGCGTGCCAGTGCGACGAGAACGCCGACGGCGATCGACTCGGCGTCGATGTTGAAGAATCGACGCGCGGCCTCGCGGGTGTCGGAGAATCCGAAGCCGTCGGTGCCGAGCGTCAGGTAGGTGCCGGGCACGTAGGCGCGGACCTGCTCCTGGACGCCCCGCATGAAGTCCGAGACACCGACGAACGGTCCCTGTGCGTACCGCAGGACCTCCGTCAGGTACGGGCTGGTGGAGGTGCCGGGGCTCCGCAGCTCGGCGCGGTCGGCGGCGATGCCGTCGCGGGCGAGTTCGGACCACGAGGTCACCGAGTACACGTCGGCCGCCACGTCCCAGTCCTGCGCGAGGAGTTCTTGCGCACGGAGGGCGTCGTTCATCGTGATGCCCGAGACCAGGATGTTCGCGAAGTGGCTCTTCGGGGCCGGAGCCTTGTGCGACAGGTAGATGCCCTTGAGCAGACCCGCCACGTCGAGGTTCTCGGGCTCCTTCGGCTGCGAGATCGGCTCGTTGTACACGGTGATGTAGTAGTACACGTTCTCGGCGTCGGGTCCGTACATGCGCTGGAGGCCGTCGACGACGATGTGCGACAGCTCGTACGCGAACGCCGGATCGTACGAGATGACGCCCGGGTTGGTCGCCGCGAGCAGCGGCGAGTGGCCGTCGGCGTGCTGCAGGCCCTCACCGGTCAGGGTGGTGCGGCCCGCCGTGGCACCGATGACGAAGCCCCGGGTCATCTGGTCGGCCGCCGCCCACAGACCGTCGCCGGTCCGCTGGAAGCCGAACATCGAGTAGAAGATGTACAGCGGGATCATCGGCTCGTTGTGCGTGGCGTACGAGGTGCCGACGGCCGTGAAGCAGGCGGTGGAGCCCGCCTCGTTGATGCCCTCGTGCAGGATCCGGCCGTTCTCGGCCTCCTTGTAGGCGAGCATCAACTCGGCGTCGACCGATGTGTAGTTCTGACCGTGCGGGTTGTAGATCTTCAGGGTCGGGAACCACGAGTCCATGCCGAACGTGCGTGCTTCGTCCGGGATGATCGGGACGATCCGCTTGCCGATCTCCTTGTCGCGCAGCAGTTCCTTGAAGATGCGGACCAGGGCCATGGTGGTCGCGACCTGCTGATTGCCCGAGCCTGCGGCCACCGCCTTCAGTGCGGGCGCCGGATCGGCCTTCAGCGGCTTCGGGGCGATCTTACGACTGGGGAGGAAGCCGCCGAGCTCGGCGCGACGCTCCTTCATGTACTTGATCTCCGGGGAATCCGGTCCGGGGTGGTAGTACGGCGGGAGGTAGGGGTTCTCCTCGAGCGTCGCGTCAGTGATCGGCAGATGCGAGGTGTCGCGGAAGGCCTTGAGGTCGGCGAGCGTCATCTTCTTCATCTGGTGGGTCGCGTTGCGGCCCTCGAAGTGCTTGCCGAGGGTGTAGCCCTTGATGGTCTTCGCGAGGATGACCGTGGGCTGCCCCTTGTGCGCCATCGCCGCGGCGTAGGCGGCGTAGATCTTGCGGTAGTCGTGGCCGCCGCGCTTCAGGTTCCAGATGTCCTCGTCCGAGAGGTCGTTGACCAGTTCCTTGGTGCGGGCGTCGCGGCCGAAGAAGTGGTCGCGGATGAAGGCGCCGTCGTTGGCACGGTAGGTCTGGTAGTCGCCGTCGGTGGTCTTGTTCATCAGGTTCACCAGGGCGCCGTCGTTGTCCGCGTGGAGCAGGCTGTCCCACTCGCGGCCCCAGACCACCTTGATGACGTTCCAGCCGGCGCCGCGGAAGAACGACTCCAGCTCCTGGATGATCTTGCCGTTGCCGCGGACGGGGCCGTCGAGTCGCTGCAGGTTGCAGTTGATGACGAAGGTCAGATTGTCGAGGCCGTCGATGGCTGCGACATGTGCCAGGCCACGCGATTCCGGCTCGTCCATCTCGCCGTCGCCGAGGAACGCCCACACATGCTGATCGGAGGTGTCCTTGATGCCGTTGTGCGTCAGGTACTTGTTGAACCGCGCCTGGTAGATGGCGTTCATCGGACCGATGCCCATCGACACGGTCGGGAACTGCCAGAACTCGGGCATCAGACGGGGGTGCGGGTACGACGGGAGGCCGCCGCCGAGACCGGCGTGACTCTGCTCCTGACGGAAGCCGTCGAGGCGCTTCTCGTCGATGCGGCCCTCGAGGAAGGCGCGGGCGTAGATGCCGGGGGAGGCGTGACCCTGGATGAAGATCTGATCGCCGCCGCCGGGATGGTCCTGACCGCGGAAGAAGTAGTTGAAACCGACTTCGTACAGCGACGCCGACGACGCGTAGGTGGAGATGTGACCGCCGACCCCGACACCGGGTCGCTGGGCGCGGTGCACCATGATCGCGGCGTTCCAGCGGATCATCGCTCGGTAGCGGCGTTCCAGGTCCTCGTCGCCGGGGAAGGCCGGTTCCAACTCCGTGGGGATGGTGTTCACGTAGTCGGTGTTCGTCAACGCGGGAATCCCGACGCGCTTGTCCTCGGCGCGTTCCAGGATGCGCAGCATCAGGTAGCGAGCGCGCTCGGGGCCCGCATCGGCGAGCATCGCGTCGAAGGATTCAAGCCACTCATCGGTCTCCGTCGGATCATTGTCGACGAGGTACGACGCGACGCCGTCCCGAATGACCTGAACGCGGCTGCCGCTCGATGCCGACGTTCCGCCGGACTGTTCGGAGCCGACGATCTGATCAGTCACTGTCTGCCACCTATCTTGAGTCGACGGCGCGATGGGCTGCCGCAGACTCACAAGTCGGGGCCGCCGGGGTGAGGCGGCCGGAATATGTCGTGAACGATGATTACGACCTTCCCTCTATCGTGCCGCAATTCACTGGCTTTGGTAATAGATGTGTCGAGTCACATGTTCTACTGTGCGGTAGCCTTCTGCTGAGCATTAATCGATCGGTGTGAAGGGGTGCGAGGTGGGCCGAACGGCTCGGGCCGTCTGGTCCGCGATCGCCGCGGTGAGCGTCCTCTTCACTGCCGCGTGCGGCGGGGGCGACGCAGTGGACACGCCGACGTCCGTCGGAGACACGGTGACGACGACGGTTCTCCGCGAGGGTGCCTCGGAGGCGGAGAAGGTGGCGGTCATCCGGCTGTGCCAGCAGGTGATCACCTCGGCCGGCGTGATGGTCCGCGACTACAACACATTCATCAAGCGACTCAACAAGGTTCAGGACTACAAGGCGATCGGGTCCGAGGACCAGTGGGCGATCGAGACGCTCAACACCGGCGCTGAACTGGTGCGCAAGGCGGTCGCGCCGGACGTGCCGAGCGACGTCGACGACGAGGTCCAGCGTTTCGTCACCAGTTCCGAGCGGCTCGCCGAACAGATTCAGGGTAAGCGTCGGGATGCGTTGAACCGAGTCTCCAAGGACTGGAGCAAGGACCGAACGACGCTGCTCGACACGTGTTCGGAGTACCTTCCCGCAGGCGGGAATTGAGTGTTCGGTGGACGACCGAATGTGGACGAGTAGCCGTTAGACCCTGTGCGCGACGGCACTTTGCCTTTACGCTGTCTCTATGTCGCGTCTTCCGGCGCGGCTTGGCATGCGCATACGCGCAGCCGATCGACTCGAACGGGAGGACGTAAGCGGTGGTAACCGCCCCAGAAGGCAGGGCATTCAAGCTCGGTTTCACCAACGGCATGGTGGTGCAGGAGATCGGGTGGGACGAGGACACCGACGACTCGCTTCGCATCGAGATCGAAGACGCGATCGACGCCGAGATGCTCGACGAGGACGCGGTCGACGTCATGGATGCGGTCGTGCTGTGGTGGCGCGACGACGACGGTGATCTGGTCGACGCACTGATGGACGCGATCGGACCGTTGGCGGAGGGCGGATTCATCTGGGTCCTGTCGCCGAAGACCGGTCGTGCAGGTTATGTGGATCCCAGCGAGATCGCCGAGGCCGCACCGACGACGGGCCTCACGCAGACCTCGGTCGTCTCACTCGGCGACTGGTCGGGTTCGCGACTGGTGACTCCGAAGGCACGCGCAGGAAAGCGCTGATGCCCGCGCAGTCCGTCGCGGCGCCCGTCGAAGTCGGTTCCCGCGCACCGGATTTCGAACTCCGCGATCAGAACAATCAAATCGTCAGCCTGGCCGGCCTCACCGGTCGCCACGTGCTCATCGTGTTCTTCCCCCTCGCCTTCACCGGCACCTGCGAGGGCGAGTTGGGCTATCTGCGCGACAATCTGCCGCGCTTCGACAACGACGACGTCACCGTCGTCGCCGTCTCGGTAGGCCCACCGCCGACCCACAAGGTCTGGTCGGCGGCGCAGGGCTTCCTGTTCCCGATCCTCTCGGACTTCTGGCCGCACGGCGCCGTCGCGCAGGCCTACGGCGTCTTCGACGAGCAGCGGGGTTACCCGAACCGTGGGACCTTCGTCGTCGGACCCGACGGCACCGTCAAGTTCTCCGCGATGGTCGGACCGGGCGAGAAGCGCGGCGACGACACCTGGACCGCGGCGTTGGCCGCAGTCGAGGACTGACGACGATCGACGCGTGAGCGGCTCTGACCACTGGTTGGAGTCGTTCTCACTCGTTCGCTGTGTCGGCCCTCCGAGAACTCGGTCAGTGCTGCGGAAACTTCGTGGCGAGGCCGAGCGCGAAGAGGCGGTTGCGCTGGATCATCGCGTCCTCGGTGTAGTGGACGCCGTCGACATACCAGGACGGCTTGGGGTAGCGGGCGAAGTCGAAGACGCGCAGGTTCGGGTAGCGTGCGGTCGCGCGCTTGAGCTCGGCGTTGAACGACCGCATGTAACGGGTGTCGTACACCCCGGTCGTGTCGGTCATCACGGTCGGCCAGAGCACGGGCCGACCCGGAAGCTCCCGCATCACCATGTCGATGCGTCGGCGGGCGCTGATCGTGCTGCCGTGGCCGATCCGTGCGGCGTCGTTGGCGCCGAGGGCGATCAACCAGCAGCCGTCGTGACCGAGGGCGCGTTCCTGCCGGATCGCATCCAGTCCGCTCGGTTCGTCGCCGATGCGCTCGACGACCGCCCGACCGTTCATGGCGTTCAGGTAGACGTTCTGGACCCCGATCCGGTGGTACTGCTCGGTGGTCCGGTCCGTCGGGCTGCCTACGCGGAGTGAGTTGTCGAGGCCGACCGAGGTCGAGTCGCCGATCTGGATCACGGTGCGGCACAGAGTCTTCTGGTTCGCGCGCGGCAGGTTGCGGCTGCCGGGCCCTTCGGGGTGAGTCAGCACCCAAAGATACGAGGGGAGATCGAAGCTGGTGTTGGAGACGCCGCGCTGCGTGAGATTCTGGACGACTATTCGAGAGAGAGCGTCCAGCGTGCCGGCGACGTCGGTCTTCGCCGATGCGGTGGGTGCGCAGACGCCGGCCGACGCGAGGGCGGCGGCAGCAGCCACGGCCGTCACCGCCGCGCGGAACCGCCGCTGACGACGGGGGCGACGAACTGCCGTCCTGGTCCCACCAGCCTCAATAGTCACAAAACCCATTGGAGCGGATCGGCCGGACGACTGCAATGCAGGGGTTGTATCTACTCGATCACAATCGAGTGCCCTCGGGTCAGATGGTGTAGTGCAGATTCGTGAGGACGGCGCTTCCGAGATCGCGGTCGCCGTCGACGGTCACCCGGGAGATGTCGGCGGCAGACCTGCCGCCGACGAGGCGAGCGAGGTCGGCACCGTCGAGAGTGAGCGTGACGTCGGCCGCTCCATCGATCGACGGCACGAGCGCCGCGCGTTCATCCGTGGCGATGTAGAGCGTCAGCGGTGCGACGCCGGTGATGTCGAACGCGACGGTGCTGCCCTTCGGGGCGCGGGCGCGCTTGCCGACGACGAACGGGAGTGTCGCAGCGATCTCGCGGAGGGCCCACAGTGCGGGGACGGTCTGCTCCGGACCGCCGAGTCCCACGGCGTCGCGGATGTCGACCTCGTGCATCCAGCAGTCGAAGACGCGGATGCGCATGAATCGGCCGTACGACTCGGGACCGACCGGCGTGCCGGTCTCGGCGTCCCACTGACCCTCGGTCATGCCCCACATCGCCTTGTTGCGTTCGGCGGTCACCGCGGCGAAGTCGGTCATCAGCTCGTCGCGGGAGCGGTGGCGGTAGTGGTCGATCCAGTGCTCGTTGAGTTCACCGATCGGGTTCTTCACGTGCTCGATGGTGGTCGGGTCGATCGTCGAATCGGGGGTGCGGCCCGCCAGCATCGCTTCGGTGCCGAGGACGTGCGCGACCACATCGCCGACCTGCCAGCCGGGCAGGCCCGACGGCGCCGTCCACTGCTCGTCGGTCAAGGAGGTCGCGAGGTCGGCGATCGCCGTCCACTGGGCTTCGAGGGCGTCGATCATCGGTTCCTGGGGAACGAACGTCGTCACAGGATGGGTCCTTTCCGGCGATGGGGTCCTCCACAACGCTAGTCCGATGACGCGAGACGAATCCGGGTTTGGGCGGAGGCCCGCGAACCGATATCTTGGGTGGGCCGAGCCACATGCTCGGCGCACGCGCGTATAGCTCAGCGGTAGAGCTCTGGTCTTACACACCAGCGGTCAGGGGTTCGAATCCCTTTGCGCGCACAGAATCCGGCCTCGGTCGGTGGGCGGTCGTCCGGTCGCAGTCACACCCACCCGTTCACTGAGGCTGCTTGGACGATGACCTCGGCCGCCGAGGTCATCGACAGCGGCAGCGCGATCGTGGACGACGTCCGTGCCGCGTACGCGCCCCCGACATAGAAGGCTGGGACCCCGGCCGCGTGCAGAGCGTCTCGAGTGGCGTCGACCTGGGCGACGTCGTCGAGCATGGTCGCCACAGTGACCACGATGCGCGGGGCCCACTCGGCGGCGAGACGGGACCAGCTCTCCAGTGGGATGTCGGCGCCCGCGTACAGAACGTCGAGGCCGCGCCGCCGCAGGCACACCGAGAAGGCAAGCGCCGGGATCTCGTGGTGGCAGTGCGGTGGAAGGCCGACGACGACCCGGGGCCTACCGGACGGTGCCGCGTCGAACAGCGAGCCGAGTCTGCGCATGACGGCGGCGGCCACGAAGTGCTCGGCGGCCACCGACAACTGGCCCTTCTGCCAGGCGATACCGACCGCGTTCAGGCTCGGGAGCAACCAGTGCTCGATGACGTCCTCCGGGGCGCCTGCCGAGAACGCCTCGTCGAGGATCGCGGTGAGTGCCGAATCGTCGAAGTAGTGACCGGCCCGAATCAGGGCGTCGTGCACGCCCGGTACGACGGTCGAGGACGCGTAGCCTGCGAACGGTCTGCTCGCAGCGACGATGCCGGCAGCTCGGTTCGGGGGCACGCCGGATTCGACGAGGGCTCTCATGTGTCGGAGGCGGTCTACGTCGCTTGCCGTGTACGAGCGGTAGCCCGACGACTCGGAACGGATCGGCGTCACGATGCCGTACCGCTGCTCCCAGGCGCGCAGCGTGGTCGTCGGGATGCCCACAGTTCGGGCCACCTGCCCGATGCGCAATCCAGCAGTCACGTCATCACCTCCCAGGGGAAAGTACCCTGTCGTCACAAACATTAGACAAATAGAGGGTCTTGTGTAAGGTTTGAGAAGTCGGGGCACACGCTCCGCCCCGCATGAGAGCAGAAGGAGTTGACGGTTAGATGACCACATTCAGCGTTCCCGGACTCAGTGCGAGCGACACCGAAACGGTCGTCGCGATCCTCCAGAAGCGACTGTCCGCGTACAACGACTTGCACCTGACCCTGAAGCACATTCATTGGAATGTGGTGGGGCGGTCGTTCATCGCGGTACACGAGATGATCGACCCGCAGGTCGAACTGGTCCGCGGCTACGCGGACGAGATCGCGGAGCGCATCGCGGCGATGGGAGCCTCGCCTCGAGGACGAGTCGGCGACGTGGTCGCCGATCGGGACTGGGACGATTACGCGCTGCTTCGGGACACCACCAACGCGCATCTCGCCGCCCTCAACAAGGTCTACGACGGGGTGATCGCGAGCAACCGCGGAGCGATCGCCGCACTCGGCGAGATCGATCCCGTCTCCGAGGACCTGCTTATCGGTGAGACCGGCGAGCTGGAGAAGTTCCAGTGGTTCGTCCGCGCCCATCTCGAGGATGAAGACGGCTCCATCGCAGGTCAGCGGGAGTCGACCGAGAAGGCTGCGGCCGCCCAGGCACGCTGAGTCGCTTCGGCTCCCGGGGGAGTCGAGAGACCCGCCCACTACGAGCAACTGCTCGACATTCGAGAATCGTTGAACGAAAGGACCGACATCATGGGTGCTCAGGACAAGTTCGAGAACAAGGCCGAGGAACTGAAGGGTCGAGCCAAGGAGAGCGCGGGCGCTGCCTTCGGCGATGAGGATCTGAAGAACGAGGGCAAGGCGGATCAGGCTTCCTCCGCGGTGCACAAGGGCATCGAGAAGGTCAAGGACAAGGCGAACGAGATCGCCGAGAAGCTGGTCGGCGACGAAGACAAGTAGTCGGCGACGGCACGGAGTCGGCGACTACATCCAGATCGTGGGGCGGCGGGTTTCGAACCCGCCGCCTCGCGGCGTTCTTCTGCTCAGCGGCGTGGCGGAGCGATGTCAGTCTTCGGGCCGGTTCGCGACGACCACGGTGTGGGTGAGTCGCGATGGCGTGGAGCGGATGGCAGGATTCGAACCCGCGTCGGACGGTTTTGCAGACCGTTGCCTTGCCGCTCAGCCACACCCGCAGGACTCGTACTCTGCCGTGGGACGGGAACTGTGACCAGGATTACGGCCACGCTGGGTTCAATTCGCGTCGCGGAGCACCGGACCCGACCCGAAAGCGCGGGCGGCGGCGTCGGCCATCAGTCGGGCGGGCTCGGGATCGGAGCGGAGTCGTCGTTCCAGGTCTGCGGAGTCGGGGAGCGGTCCGTCGGAGGCGACGACGACGATGTTACCGCTGCGCCGCCCCTTGAACATCGACGGATCGGCGATGAGTTCGATGTTCGCGAAGACCGAGGCGACGGTCGCGACCTCGCTGCGGACCGAGAGGAGGTTGCGGCGATCACCGCAGTTCGCGATGTACAGGCCGCCCGGGGCGAGGACGCGTCGGACCGCTTCGGTGAACTCGACGGTCTTCAGGTGTTCCGGGGTGAGGCTCTCGGCGAAGGCGTCGCGGATCACCACGTCGCGCGTCTCGGGCGTCAGACTCTCGACGACCTCGCGGGCGTCGCCCACCCGGATCCGGAGGCGCGGCGCGCGGGGGAGGTCGAACCACTCGCGGGCCAGGCGGGCGAGCTCGGCGTCGATCTCGACGGCGACGTGCCGCGACTCGGGATAGGCGTTGGCGAGGTACCGGGGCAGCGCGCAGGCGGCGGCCCCGAGGTGCAGGACGCGCAATCGCGTCGACCGGTCGGCCCACTGATCTTCGACGGCGGCGACGGCCTGCCGCATGTACTCGAAGTCGAGGAGATCGGGGCGATCGGGCGCGATGTGACTGCTCTGCACGCCGTTGACCGACAGCAGCCAGCCGCCCTCGCGGTCGGAGGCGAGTTCGGCGGTGCCGGTGGAGATCTCGAAGGAGCCGGCTTCTGGTTCGGGACGTGCGGTGGCCATCGGAGCCGATCTTAATCGGGCGGGCCGCCGTCGATACGATCAGCGGATGCGGAGCAGAAGGTCGGAAGCCGTCGGACTGGCTGCGGGAGCGGTCGCGGACGCGGTGTTCGCCGACCCTCAGCGAGGGCATCCCGTGGCGGTGTTCGGCAGCGCCGTCGCCGCGTCGGAGCGGCGGGTCTATGCGGATGCGCGCGGTGCGGGCGCGGCCTTCGCGGCGGGCTGGATCGGCGTGGCGGCCGCGGTGGGCGCGGTGCTGCGACGGGGCGGTGCGGTGGGCACGGCGGCGGCCACGTTCGCGGCGCTCGGCGGGACGTCACTGTGCCGGGTCGGCGAGGACATCGCCGACGCCCTCGACGCCGGTGATGTGGAGGAGGCTCGGCGGCTCGTCTCCGGGCTGGTCGCGCGCGACCCGAACCTGCTCGACGAAGCGGGCATCTGTCGAGCGGCCGTCGAGTCGATCGCCGAGAACACGTCGGACGCCGCGATCGGCCCGTTGGTCTTCGGAGCTGTCGCCGGTCCGACCGGGGTGCTCGCCTACCGCGCGGTCAACACGCTCGATGCGATGGTCGGGTACCGCTCGGATCGCTACCGGAACTTCGGGTGGGCGGCCGCGCGGATCGACGACGCCGCGAACCTGGTTCCGGCGCGGGTGACGGCATTGGCCGTAGCCGCGGTGGCCGGGCGACCGCGCGCCGTCCGGGAGGCCGTGCGCCGGGACGCGGGGAAGCATCCGAGCCCCAACGCGGGCGTTGTGGAAGCGGCGTTCGCGGGTGCCCTCGATATCGAACTCGGTGGGCGGACGGTGTACGCGTACGGCGTCGAGGAACGACCGCGCCTCGGCACGGGGCGGGCGCCGACCGCATCGGATCTGCGGGCGGCCGTCCGACTGTCGCGGCGGGTGCAGATGCTCACGGCGGCGAGTGCCGTCGCCGCGCGGTGGGCGCTCGCTACTTCCCGTAGCGCTGCGCCAACTTGTCCTTGACGTCGCCGGAGCCGCCGGACGCGCCGCCGCCGATTTCGGCAGTCTCCTTGGCGCTGAGGTCGTTGCCGGAGGCGATGCCCGCACCGCGGAGTTGATTGCGGATCCGGTCGCGGTCCTTCACGGGCGGCTCGGGGGCGACGCCGGCCTCCTCGGCCAGTTCCTTCTTGCGGCGTCGCGCCTTGACCTCGGAGTAGATGAAGTACGCGGCGCCGAGCGGCACCATGACGCCGAACGCCAGCCACTGCAGGCCGTAGGAGAGGTACGGGCCGGACTCGAGCTGCGGCAGTTCGATCTCGCCGAGCGACCCCGTCTGGCCGGGGGAGAGCTGCAGGTAGAAGCCCTCGCTCGGATGGCCGGTGACGGGGCCGAGCGTGCGGGTGTCGATCGTGTACGCGGTCTGCACGCCGTTCTCGACCCGCGGGCCCTTGCCCGGACTCGTGGACTCGGTCTTGCGGAGTCGACCGGTCACGGTGACGACGTTCGTCGGCGTCGGGGCGATGTCGACCTTGTTGCCGTCGCCGGGCCGCACGTAACCGCGGTTGATGAAGACGACCCGATTGGAGTCTGCGACGGCGAACGGGGTCACGACCTCCACCGATGGGCGTTCGCCCGCACTGCGGAGCCGGATCAGGACCTGCTCACCGTCCAGGAACCGGCCGGTGACGGTGACCTCGCGCCATTCGGTGTCGGTGTCGAAGGCACGGCCGGGAGGGGCGAGCTCGTCGATCGGGACGGGGGCGGTGGTCTCGGCGCTGCGAATCAGATCGTTGCGGTGCTCGGTGTCGGTGTTCTTGCCGAGCTGCCAGGGCGCGAGGATGACGAAGCACGCCGCTGCGAAGGCGACCACGAACACGCCGAGCAGCAGCCAGCCCGGGCGCAGAAAGGTCTTGAGCACACGCACGCCTCCAGGTTACTGACTGCGCGGCGTCGACCGGTCAGGCGCGGTCGGCGAGGGTCGCGTGCACCCACGCCAGAAGGCCGGGAACTGCGGCTTCGATCTGTTCGCGGACGAGTGTGAAGTCGGCCTGACCCCCGTAGAACGGGTCGGGGACGTCGGTGCCGTCGGCGTTCGGGTCGAAGCTGCGGAGCAGGCGGACCCGGTCGCCGAGGCGTTTGCGCTCCAATTCGGCGACGTGTCCGGTGTCGGCGGCGACAAGCAGGTCGGCCGAGAGATGGTCGGGCGTCAGCTGAGCGGCGACGTGCCGATCTGAGTAGCCGTGCGCCAGCAGCTCGGTGCGTGCTCGATTGTCGGCGGGTTCTCCGACGTGCCAGCCGCCGGTCCCGGCACTGGTGACGCGAACCCGGTCCGACAGCCCGGCGTCGTCGATCGCGGAGGCGAAGATGGACTCCGCCATCGGCGATCGGCAGATATTGCCCGAGCAGACGAAGCAGACGTGCAGCTTGCGGGGCGAGTTGTCAGACACCGAGCTCCTCACGCAATCGCTGGACCGAGTCGACGATCCATTCGGCTTGTGCAGTGCCCATCCCGGCCGCTCCTGCTGCGCCAGGTACCTGCGCCTGAGCGGTCTCGAGCTCACCGGGAAGTGCGTACCCCCACCTCACGCCGATCGTCGGAATGCCATGGGCTGCGGCGCCCTCGACGTCGTGCGAGCGGTCTCCGATCATCACGGCCTGCGATGGGTTCACCGTCGACTGTAGTACCCCGAGCGCATGAGCGATGACGTCTGCTTTTGTCGGGCGTGTGCCGTCGTCTCCGGCGCCCGCGACGACTGCGAAGTACCGGGTCAAACCGAAATTATCGACGATCCGCCGCGCGATCGCCTCGTCCTTACTCGTGGTGATCGCCATGGTCCGGCCAGAAAGTGCGAGGTCCGCGAGGAGATCGGCCATGCCGTCGAAGACCCGGTTCTCCAGCCAGCCGACACTCAGGTACCGCTCCCGGTAGGCGGCGATCGCAGCCGACACCTGATCGTCGGTGAGCCCGAACTGACGCATCGACACCCGCAGCGGCGGTCCGACGACCCCGCGCAGGGCCTCGGCCGACGGAGGTTCCACGCCGATCTCGGTGAAGGCGTGGACGTACGACCGGGTGATGCCGTCGTAGCTGTCGGTGATGGTGCCGTCGAGGTCGAACAGCAGCGCGGTGGTGGGGTCGAGGGCGAGGCTCACGCGATTCATCGTGCACGTAGTGTTGACGAGCATGAAATCGAGCGCGGAGACCAGGGGATCGAGCGCTGCGAATCCGCGGTCGGAATCGGGTGACCTCTTCGATCCGGACCGGCATGGCGACGAGGATGCGGAACTCGGGCTCCGAGATTTTGCGGTCAACGTCCGGCCAGGTCCTCCGAGCTTCCTGACGCGGGCGCTGACCGAACGGATCGGCGACCTGGCGGCCTATCCGAGCGCCGCCGATACGACCGCCGCGACGCGATCGGCGGCCCGACTGCACGGCCGGGACGACTCGGAAGTCCTCCTGCTGGGCGGAGCCGCCGAAGGGTTCGAACTGCTCGCGAGACTTCGGCCCCGGCACGTCGCACTGATCCAACCGTCGTTCACCGAACCCGAACGTGTGCTGCGTGCGACCGGGGCGCGCATCACGCAGGTGGTGCTCGCCGCGCCGTGGCGTCTGGGCGACGCGGCGATCCCGGACGACGCCGACCTCGTGGTGGTGGGGAATCCCACCAATCCGACGTCGGTCCTGCACACGCGCGCCGAGATCGACCGGCTGCGGCGGCCGGGGCGGACGGTGGTGATCGACGAGGCGTTCGCCGACGTCACCCTGGATGCGGTGACGGCGGCCGACGAGCCGCAGTCGATGGCGTCGGTGAGTGCACCGGATCTGGTCGTCATCCGGTCGGTGACCAAGACGTTCGCGCTCGCGGGGTTGCGGGTGGGGTACCTGCTGGCCGCTCCGGCAGTCATCGAGCAACTGGTCCGCGGTCGGCGGCACTGGCCGCTGGGAACTCTCGCGCTCACCGCGCTGGCCGCGTGCGTGTCGGACGAAGGACGGTCGTATGCACAGCAGCAGGCGCGCCAGGTGGCGGCCGATCGCGAATACCTGGTTCGCAGGCTCGCCGATATTGGGGTGGAACCCGCGGTGCCGCCGGCCGCGTCGTACGTCCTGATCCGGGTGCCGGACGGTTTGGGCGTGAAGGCACGACTGCGGGCGCGGGGCTTCGGGATCCGCAGCTGTGCCAACTTCGTCGGGCTGGGATCGGACCACCTGCGGATCGCGGTGCGAACGCCGGATCTGACCGACGCCCTCGTCGAAGCGATGCAAGATGTGATGACCGGATCCAGTCAGCACCAGAAGGAGAGTGAGGGCCGATGAGCCCGCGCCTGCGCGAAGTGATCGACCACCTGGACGCCGCCTACCCGCCGCGGCTGGCGGAATCGTGGGACGCCGTCGGCCTGGTGTGCGGCGACCCCGACGAACCCGCGGAGAAGGTGCTCGTGTGCGTCGACGTGACCGATTCGGTCGTCGACCAGGCGCTCGCCGACGGCGCGCAGTTGATCGTCGCGCACCACCCGCTGTTGATGCGCGGCGCGACGACCGTCGCCGCGAACACCCCGAAGGGGCGGATCCTGCATCGGCTGATCCGTGCCGAGTGCGGCCTGTTCGCGGCGCACACCAACGCCGACAAGGCGCGCCGCGGCGTCTCCGATGCGCTCGCCGATGCGCTGGGCCTTCTCGACACCGTGCCGCTGGCGCCTGAACCCGTCGACGCCCTCGACAAATGGGTGGTGATGGTTCCGGAGGGCAATGCGGAGCAGGTCAGCGAGGCGATGTTCCAGGCGGGAGCCGGCAGCCTCGGCGACTACCGCAACTGCCAGTGGAGCGTCGTCGGGACCGGACAGTTCCTGCCGGTCGACGGCGCCGCGCCCGCGATCGGTGCGATCGGCGCGCTGACCCGCGTCGACGAACAGCGCATCGAGATGGTGGCACCGCACCGCATCCGCGAACCGGTGCTGGCCGCGCTGCGGGCCGCGCACCCGTACGAGGAACCGGCCTTCGACGTCTTCGAACAGGCCGGTGTGCACAGCGACATCGGCCTCGGCCGCGTCGGCCGCCTGCCGGAGCAGATGACCTTCGCCGAGTTCGTCGCCCACGCGGGTCGGGTGCTGCCGCGCGCGGAGTGGCCGATCCGTGGTGCCGGAGACCCGGCCGGGCGGATCGAGACGGTGGCGGTCTGCGGTGGTGCCGGGGACTCGCTGATCGGAGCGGCCACCGCCTCGGGCGCGGACGTGTACCTGACCGGCGATCTGCGCCACCACATCGTCGACGAATCACTGCGCGACGGCGCCCCGTCCCTCGTGGACGCCGGACACTGGGGCACGGAGTTCCCGTGGTGCGCGACCGTCGCCGATATCCTGACTGAGATCGGTTGCCGAGCAACCATTTTCCACGAACCGACCGACCCGTTCACCGTGGTCGCCGGACCGAAGGAGCGCCCCTGATGAAGGTTCCGAACGCACAGCAGCGACGTCTGCTCGACGTCGCAGACCTCGACGCCGCCATCGCCAAAGCCGGTCATGAGCGGCGGAATCTGCCCGAGGACGCCGAGCTGACGAAGCTCGCCGAACAGCTCGAGACGGTGCGCGACGACCGTGCGAAGGCCCAGGTCGCGGTCGACAACCTGCAGGCCGAGTACGACCGCGTCGACGCGGAACTGTCGGGCACGTCGAAGCAGCTCCGACACGATCAGGAGACGATCGACGCCGGCCTGGTGAGCCACAAGGTGCTCAGCGAACTGCAGCGCGAGGTGGACGGACTGAGTCGTCGGGCCGAGGTGCTGGAGACGGAGCTGCTCGAGGTGATGGAGCAGCAGGAAGCCACCGACTCTGAGGTGCAGCGCACCGAGGCGTCCCTGCTGCACCTCACCGAGCAGCAGTTGGAACTCACCACGAAGCGCGACGCCGCGGGCGTCGCCGTCGATCAGAGGGTCGAAGATCTGGAGGCTAAGCGCGCGGCGGCGGTCGGCGAGATCGACGATGCGCTGGTCGCGGTCTATGAGCGGCTGCGCGGCCAGGGGAAGGTCGGTGCCGGGCTGGTCCGGCAGCGTCGTTGCGGTGCGTGCCGGATGGAGATGGATCCGCGGACCCTGAGCCGCATCGCCACCACCGACGAGGACGAGGTGCTCTTCTGCGAGGAGTGCGGGGCCGTCATGGTGCGCACCGACCAATCGGGTCTGCCGAAGCCCGCGGCTGCGGAATGAGTGCCAAGGCGCCCAGCTGGCAGGGGCAGATGGCCGACCCGACGCGGATCGTGCTGCTGCGGCACGGGCAGACCGCTCTGTCGGTGGAGCGTCGCTACTCGGGGCGCGGTAACCCGGAGTTGACCGATCTGGGACACGAGCAGGCCGCTGCGGCTGCGCGACGGATCGCTGCGGGTGCGCTCGGGACCGTCGACGCGGTCGTCGCCTCGCCGCTTGCGCGCGCCACGGCCACCGCGGAGGCCGCCGCCGACGCGTTGGGGATGTCGGTGCGGCGCTTCGACGGCCTCATCGAGACCGACTTCGGCGAGTGGGAGGGCCTCACGTTTCGTGAAGCGTCTCAGCGGGACCCGGAGCTCCACCGCCGTTGGTTGCGCGACGTCGACGTGCCGCCGCCGGGCGGGGAGAGCTTCGCGCAGGTCGCCGAGCGGATCGTGCAGGCCCGAGCAGATCTCGTCACCGAGTTCGCCGGGCGGACCGTGCTCGCCGTCTCGCATGTCACGCCCATCAAGACGATGCTCCGCGACGCCCTGGGCGTGGGCCCCGAACTGCTGTTCCGGCTGCACCTGGACCTCGCGTCGATCTGCATCGTCGAGTACTACCCGGACGGCGGGTCGGTGGTCCGGCTGGTGAACGATACGGCGCATCTGCAGTAGCCATTCGGTTCTGGGCGTGTCGTGGCGCTATCCTGATCTTCGCGAACGAGTCGGCCGGGCGGCCGCGGCAGAGGAACTGGCGAGACATCGCACGGGCCCGAGTCGAGGAAAGTCCGGACTCCACAGAAGCAGGGTGGTTGCTAACGGCAACCCGGGGTGACCCGCGGGACAGTGCCACAGAGAACAGACCGCCCGGACGCGAAAGCGTGCGGGTAAGGGTGAAACGGTGCGGTAAGAGCGCACCAGCGATGCGGGTGACCGCATCGGCTCGGTAAACCCCACCCGGAGCAAGGCCGAAGCGCGGACCGGTGAGAACCGTGTGCGCGTGCGCGAGTGTTTCAGGACTGCTCGTCCGAGCTCGCGGGTCGGCCGCTTGAGGCACCCGGTGACGGTGTGTCCAGATGGATGGTCGCCCCCGACCTTCGGGTCGGGACAGGATCCGGCTTACACGCCGACTCGTTCGCTTCACTTCTGCCCTCGGGCCGTGGTGCCGTCGACCATTCGAGTTTCGTTGACGGCATCGTCGCCGGTCAGGGCATAGGGTCGGTGGCATGCAGCCGAGAATGAGTGCGCCCGCGATCGACTTCGCGCGCCTGCGGAGTGAGATGGGAATCGAGGCCGAGTTCTCGGCGGAGGCGGAACGGCAGGCGGAGAAGGTCGTCGACCGCTTCGCGTCCGACCGCGCAGATCGGACCGATCTGGAACTGGTGACCATCGATCCACCGGGCTCCAAGGATCTGGATCAGGCGCTGCGCGTCGTCGCCGACGGTGACGGATTCCTGGTGCACTACGCGATCGCCGACGTCGCGGCGCTCGTCGAGCCGGGCAGCCCGATCGATGTGGAGAGCCACAAGCGCGGCCAGACCATGTACTTCCCGGACGGGAACGTCCCGTTGCACCCGCGGGCGCTGTCGGAGGGGCTGGGTTCGCTGCTCGCTGACGAGACCCGACCGGCGGTGCTGTGGACGATGCACGTGTCCGCGGAGGGGGAGTGCACGGCCGTCGACCTGGAGCGGGCGACGGTGCGCTCACGTGCTCGACTCGACTACGCGGGAGTGATGGCCGACCTCGAAGCGGGCCGCCTGCACCCGTCGGTGGCCGCGCTGCCCGACTTCGGCAGGACGCGGCTGTCGTGGTCGCTGACGCGGGGCTCGGTGCAGTTGGACCTGCCCGACCAGGAGATCGTGCCGCACACGCCGGGTCGCGCGTGGACGCTGCGGCTGGCTCCGCGCACGCCGGCCGATCAGTGGAATTCGCAGGTGTCGCTGCTGACCGGGATGAGTGCGGGCACCATCCAGCGCGACGCCGGCGTCGGTCTGCTGCGGACCCTGCCTCCGGCGCCGGAGGAGGCGGTCGATGATCTGCGCCGAGCTGCGAAGCACCTGCAGATCGCGTGGCCGGACGGCGCGTCGCCGGGTGAGTTCCTCGCGACCCTGGAGCCGGACGCACCGACGACGCTCGCATTGATGAGCGTCGGCGCCCGGTTGATGCGCGGTGCCGGCTATCTGTCGTTGGATGCCGATTCGGCTTCGCTGCCTCTGGACAAGCTGGAGCATGCCGGTGTCGGTGGGTTGTACGCGCACGTGACCGCGCCGTTGCGGCGGCTGTCGGACCGGTACGCGACGGAGGTCGCGCTGGCGGTGACGGCCGGTCGCCCGGTGCCGGACTGGGTCACCGAGGTGCTGCCGACGCTCCCGAAGATCATGCGCAGTTCCGACGCGGCGGCGTCGACCGCCGAGCGAGACAGTGTCTCGTTGACCGAGGCCGTGGTGCTGTCTGACCAGATCGGCGAGCGATTCGACGCCGTGGTCTTGAAGGGGCCGAACGGCAAGCGTGCGGCCGAGGTGTTCATCGCGGAGCCCGCGATCGTCGCGTCGTGCGAGAACGCTCCCGAACCGGGTTCGCCGTGCACGGCCGAAGTGGTGACCGCCGACCCGACCGTTCCGGAGGTCATGTTCCGGGCGATGTGAAGGTGCGGTTCTCGGGGGGCGGGGCCGCGTTCGGGGCCTCCTCAGGGTGATCGAGTGCCGCTGCGTCGTGCCGCGTTTGGTGCCCCCTCAGGCTGATCGAGTGCCGCTGCGAGCGAAGCCCGCAACGGTGTATCGAGATCGCCGACGGGCTGGGACGGTGGGGCCCGGGTGTCTTCTTCAGGGTGATCGAGTGCCGCTGCGAGCGAAGCCCGCAACGGTGTATCGAGATCCGACCCGGGCTGGGATGGTGGGGGCCCGGGTGTCTTCCCCCAGGGTGATCGAGTGCCGCTGCGAGCGAAGCCCGCAACGGTGTATCGAGATCCGACCCGGGCTGGGATGGCCGCAGTCGAGAGCCTGGAATGTCGGAGTCTGTCGATAGTCTGATCCAAGTCGATCTGCATATATCAGAAGCGTTATCAGGGCAAATCGAACTATTGAACTAATCAAATGTGAGGAGTATCATAGTATGTGCAATAGCAGAGACGGCCTGCGGGTCATTTCAAGTTGTTTGAGAAGTTCATAGCGCGTCGCGGCACAGGCGACACGGGCCATTTCCGGGGCGTGGGAGCTGGAGGGGTGGCCGGTGGGTGTCCGACGGCACAAGGTGGGACGCCGTCGGCCGGGGTTCGGCCGGCAACGGGTGCGGACCGTTCGCCTGAAATCCGACGGGGACGTCGAGCTGCGGGGAAGGCTGCTCGTTGATCCTGTCGGGCTGGGTCTCGGGTGAGGCTCCGGGTTCGGGTGATGCGGGTCCAGTGCCGAGTCTCGGCGACGGTGTCTCCTGCTTTCGTGACTGCATCGGGGTGTGGTCGCGGTGGTCTGCTCGTGCGTCTGATTTCGGGAAGTGTGTGAGTTCGATGCGCGGTCGCCGACGCCCGCGGTGATCCCGTGGCCGGGTCTGCGATCGCGCGGAAAGTCTCGTGAAGGTGAGGGGATTGTGATGGCTGGTACCGAAGCAGTGTTTGCTGATGTTGTCGATCAGTTCGCTGTTGTGTTGACCGAAGCGCTCTGTCCGCCAGGGGAATCCACGTCGGGTGGTGAGCTCGCACGCTTGTGTGCGGCACCGTCGATGATCGGGTCCGATGATGATCGGATCCTGGCGATGATGGTGTCCCTGGCGAGAGTGCTGAACCTGTCCACGACCGCCCTGTCCCAAGTGACGGAGGTGGCCGAACGTGCCGGAACCCGACGTCGTAAGCGGTTGAAGAGTCCGGTCGAATTGTTGAAGCAGTTAGGTTCTGTTACGAAAGTCGTCTGAGCCAGTGATTGATGCTGGCGATTTCGATGGTGGCGGCGAAGCGGACGGCGAGTTTGTCGTAGCGGGTTGCGCAGGCTCGGTGTTGTTTTAGCTGGTTGATGCCGCATTCGACGGCATGGCGGTCCTTGTATCGCTCGGAGTCGAACGCCGGTGGGCGTCCGCCGGCCGATCCTCGTCGCTTGCGATGTCCCTGTTGGTCGGACGGTTGAGCGATCGTGGCCTTGACGTGGTGGGTTCGCAGCCAGGTCCGGTTGGCCTTCGAGGAGTAGGCCTTGTCCGCCAGGACCCGGTCGGGACGAGACCTCGGCCGACCGGGACCGGCGCGGCAGACCCGGATGCCTTCCAGAACGGGAATCATCTCGGGGCTATCGCCGCACTGCCCGGCGGTCAGGCGGAAGGAGAGCACTCCGCGATGCTGATCGATCGCCACGTGGGTCTTCGTCGACCAGCCGCCGCGGGATCGTCCGAGCGCGTGATCGGGCGGTTCGTCGGGCACCTTCTCGAGGCTGTCGGCGCGAGCACCTGCGGCGTGCGCATGCGCTCTGGACGTCATCGAATCAACGCTGACCTGCCATGACAGCCGTTCCGAGGCGGCAGCATCAGCGCGTAGTTCGGCGTCGATACGTGCCCAGATTCCGGCGATCTGCCATTGAGTGAACAAGGCATACACCCGCCACCACGGGCCGTAACAGTCTGGAACGTCTCTCCACGGGCAGCCGATGCGAGTTCGGTAGCGGACCCCGTCGATCAGTGCTCGCAGGCAATATTGGCGGGGTCGACCGCGTCTGGGCGGGGCTGGAAGGTGCGGCTGGAGAACCGTCCACTGCCTGTCGGTCAGGTCATGGCGCGCTGATGCCGATACGGTGGCCATGGGAGGCCTCCCTGCGAGCGTTGATGATTAGACACCAACTGCGTTAGCCTCGAAATTTCATCGGGGTGATGTCCTGGCCTGTGCGGTTTCGGATTGAGGGCTGCGGGCTGATTATGCCTGTCGGGTACGACAAGGCCGCCGAGCGTCGGTGCGTCCGGGTTCCACATCACCGGAAGTGCAAGTTCTGTCATCTCGTGAAGTCAGGGCCCGGCGGTCGCGTCAGCCGGGTGCCGGGTAGGCGGTCAGCTGATCGAGACCGGCAGCGAGCAGGCCACTCCACGGATGCTGCCGGTCGTACCGAAGCCGGAGTTGTCGGGCGTGACGGGTCAGACGGGCCGCGGTCGCAAACAGTCGCATGCGCAGTTTCTTGGGTTCCCACAGGCGGGCGGCGGTACCGGCCAATGCCAGCATTTGGGTCCAGGCGAGCAGATCGCACGCCACCTCGACCAGGGCGAGCCAGATCTGATTCTGCGCGAACCCTTTCAGCGGAAGGTTAGTCAGGCCAGTATCTTTCGCGATCCGAATACGGTCCTCGCAGCGAGCCCGCCGCCGATGGCGGACCTCCAGATCGGCAAGCTGACCGCCGGTGGTGTTGGTGGCGAACGCGATCAAGCGCCACCCATTGCGGTCGGTGATCCGCAGTTGAGCACCCGGATGCGGCTTCTCACGGCGAACGATGACGCGCATTCCGGCCGGCCACCCCGCCAGGTCCAGGACACCGGTCAGTTCGGCAACATCAGCATTCTTGCGGGGTTCACCATCCGGGTCGTAGGCCGGAGTCCACGCCTGCTTCGGCAACTGGTCGATGAGGTCACCGATCGTCTCGTTCAACGGGAAGCCGACCGAATACGACAAGCGTCGACGGTTCAGGAAGGCGACGAAGTCGTGAGTGCCGCCGGCCGAGTCGGTGCGGATCAAGATCGAGCGGCCCGGCCGAGACCCGGCGCCCGGGACCTGATCGAGAATCTTCTTCGTCAGCGTGATGTGGTCGGCGGCGGTATTGGAACCCGCATTGCCGGGCCGCAGGATCGCCGCGGCGGCCTCACCAGTCCCGTCGGGTCCGTGGTCGATGAATGCCATCAAAGGATGAAACCCGAAGCCCCGCTTATAGGTTGGTTTCGCCTGCTCCTTGTCTGAGTGGGCGGTCACCAACGTCGCATCGATGTCGATGATCAACGGCTTCTTCGCCGATCGTCCATGATCGGGTGCCTGATCACCAGCCAGGGACCACACCTGCTGGCGGGCAGTGGCGCGAGCAGTCCGGATCGCATTCACCGCCCGCTCGGGATCGGCGGCCAGGGTGGTGATCAGGCGTGAGACCGTCGGATCGGAAGCCACCAGACCGAACACGTCGGGGCGACCGCGGAGCATGCTGATGTCGGCCAAACAGTCACCGCCGACGATCAAGCTGGTGGCCAGATCCAACAGGATCTTCGCTGGATCGTGCGTGGCGAGGGGTTTACGCCACGGTGCGAGAGCGGTCCGTAGCGCGTCGGTGAGGCCAGAGAGTTCGGCGGTGCGGGTGGCCAGGACGGTGCCGCCGTGGGTGAGGATCCCGCCGCCGTCGGCGGTGGCCTGAATCTGCGGGTAGAACACGGTAGAGTTCTTCACCAGAAAGGTGCTCCTCGCCTTGCATGTAATTGGAGTTTCGCAACAACAATTATTGCAGGTCAGAGCACCTTTCTTCATGAAATCCGCACGTCAGGCGAATTCAGTGATGAAATTTCGAGGTTAGCGCGGAGGCCTCCCGTCATGCACGCGGACACGCCGACACCACATCGGCCACTTTCGTAACAGAACCTAGGCGTGGTGCCGACATTGGCGCAACGCTTGGTCCGAGTGGGGCAGGCGGCGCGGTTGATGCCGGGGTTGATGAGTCGGGCGCGGGTGGGTGGTGTGCCGATCGAGCAGGCCGATGCGGTCGCTCGTGGGATCGGGTTCGTTGAGAAGAAGGTCCCGCTCGATGACGCGAGTCGCGCTGACTTGGTGCGACGCCTGTCGTCGCAGGCGACGCCGAGGGATGTGGACCATCGGGCTCGCGAGTTGGCGATCGAATGGGCACCCGAGATCGATGAGACCGATCCGGACGCGGTGCCGGTCGCCGAGAATCCGGAGTTGAACGAGATGACGGTGGTGACCGGCGACGATGGTCGGACGATGGTGTCGCTCGATACCGACGCGTTGTCGGGGGAGGAGTTGAGTCAGGCGCTCGACCCGTTGTGTAAGCCGGTGCTCCAGCCCGACGGGTCTGAGGATCCGAGATCGGCCGGTCAGCGTCGAGCCGACGCGCATGCGCAGATCATTCGCGAGTATCTGGCAGGCCGTGACCGGCCCACCGTGTCCGGTGGTGTTCTTCCGCACGTGTCGTTGATCGTGCCGATCGAGCAGGCTGCGAGTGCGGGCAGTGGCACGCCGTCGGAGGCTTCGCGGGTTGCTTCGCTCGGGTTCACCGGTCCGGTCTCGTCCGCAACGGTCGGGCTGGTCGTTTGTGAGGCGGCGATGCGTCGGGTGGTGATGGATGCTGATTCGGCGCCGTTGGATGTGGGTCGTGAGCATCGTCTGGTGACCGCGGGACTACGCAAGGCCTTGGAAGCGCGGGATCGCGGATGTGCGTTCCCTGGGTGCGGGCGTCCGGTTTCGTGGACTGATGCTCATCACTGCACTCCGTGGTCGGAGGGCGGCGAGACGGCGATCGACAACTGCGTGCTGTTGTGCCGGATGCACCACACCGTGATGCATCAGACCGGGTGGGAAGTCTTCATCGGCCACGATCGGCACCCGTGGTTCCGGCCACCGCTCGATCCGGAGCATCCGGAACGGTTCCGGGAACCGATCCGCTCCAACGCCCGCCGGACGATGACACTCGAACCCACCGCCGCGGCCTGAGCGGCCGGGCAGTGGGGCTCAGTGCACTGCCTAGCGGGAGCGGCGGTACTTCTTCACGGCGCGACGACCGCGGGACTCCTCATGCGCGTCCATGCGGCCGAGCACGAAGACGGCGTCACTCGACAGCCCGGGATTTGCGGCGACCTCGGCGAGGTGCGCGCGATTCACGACGGTGTCGTTGAAGACACCCAGGTGAGTCTGCACGCGCTTCGCCTCGGTACCGGCGCGATCCAGCGCCTTCCGATTGAGCGGTGCCGCAGATTCGGCGGTGTACCGCAAGGCCTTCGCGCGCTTACGGATCGTGTGCAGCTGCTCCACCCACTCGGGTGACCACGCGCTGTACTTGCGGAGCTTCTTCTCCGCCTTCGTCATGCGCAGATAGGCGCCGCCGACGGCATCCGACACGATGTCGCGCGCAGGTCGGTGGGCGAGCGGCCCGGGGATGGGCGCGTTGATGAGGCGGTCCAGGTCATCGAGCAGCGTCAGGTAGCGCGCGGTCGACAATCCGTACCGCAGCGACTTCAACGCCTGCTGGTGGGCGACGCGTTCGTCGTCGATCAGGGCCTTCACCAGGTCCGCGGGAGCGTCCTCACGCGCCAAGAGGAGTTCGTTCGCCTCCAGGCGAACCTCCCGGTCGCGGACGTCGCCCAGGACCTCTCCGAGGAGACGGAGCTCGTCGGCGACCGGCGCCGCCATCTCCGGAGCGATGACACCCGGGTACGACGTCAAGATCGACCGGATCTTGCGGGCAGCGACACGCATCTGATGGACGGCGTCGTACGCATTCTCCCGCGCGAGCGGGTCCCACGCATGGAGCGCGTCGCGATGGGCGGCGAGATCGTACTGCACCAGACCCAGCGCGGACGCCTTCTTCGGCAGCGCACGCACCAGATCGTCGAGCGGCTGGGTGCCGATGGCACGGGCGAGCTTCGACACGCTCGATGCGTCACGCGCGCCGGCCTCGCGGAGAACACTCTTCGCGCGCTTGAGGAGCTTCGCGTCACCGCCGGTGAGCTCGAACTCCCACTCGGCCCAACGATTCACACCGCCCCCGGGGAGCAGTGACTCGGCGGACACGACGTCCTCGCAGAACTCGGCGAGGCTGACACCGTCGGCGTCGAGCACCGTCGTGACGGTCCGGTCGGTGGTGATCGTCGCGACAGGGACAAGCTCGGCGGAACGGATGACGGTCAGGACCTGTGAACGGAGTTCGGCCGGAACCTCGGTCTCGGCAGTGGCGTCAGCGGCGTCCCGGAAGTCGACTGCCGTCTCCTTGCGGCCCCCGGGAACCGAGGACGGACGCTTCAAGTGCCAACCGGCATCGGTGCCGCCGGTCCGGCGACGCAGGGTCATCCGATTCTTGGCGAGCAGCGTGTCCGCGGTGTCGAAGTAGGTCGCCTCCAGGAGGTAGGTGGCCGGCTCTCCGACCGTGGAGCCCTCGACAAGGCCGGTCAGGTCGGGGGCGGGGAGACCTGCGTCGACGTCGAACTTCAGCTCGACCTCGATGGAATGGGACGGACTCATGTTCTACGAGCTCCTCGTGGCTGCGAAGTGATCGGTCGCCTCGACCAGATGGTGGACGATGCCGGCTTCGAACGATGCGTGACCGGCGTCGTCGACGACGTGCAGTTGCGCAGAAGGCCAGGCGCGGTGCAGATCCCAGGCGCTGCGCATCGGACAGACCACATCGTATCGACCCTGGACGATCACCGCCGGGATGTGCGCGATGGACTCGATGTTCTGCAGGAGCTGACCGTCGTCGAGGAAGCCGTGATTCACGAAGTAGTGGTTCTCGATGGTCGCGAACGCGGTCGCGAAGCGGTCGCCCTCATCTGATTCGTGATGGGGCAGGAGGTAGCTGGTCTTCCGCTCCCAGGTGGTCCAGGCGACGGCGGCGCGCTGTGCGGCGTCACGGTCGTCCCCGGTCAGGATCTCGTGGTAGACGGCGACGAGGTCGTCGTCGCGCCGGTCCGCGGGGATCGGCGCCAGGTATCCCTCCCACAGGTCGGGGTAGATGTTCGCGGCACCGCCGTTGTAGTACCAGTCGATCTCGGTGCGGCGCAGCAGGAAGATTCCGCGCAGCACCAACTCGGTGACGCGGTCGGGATGGGCCTGCGCGTAGGCCAGACCGAGCGTCGAACCCCACGAGCCGCCGAAGACCTGCCAGGTGTCGATGCCGAGATGCTCGCGGAGCGCCTCCATGTCGGCGATCAGATGCGATGTGGTGTTCACCGCAAGGTCGGCGCCGTCCGCGATGTGCGGGCGTGACTGACCGCAGCCGCGCTGGTCGAACAGCACGATCCGATAGCGGTCGGGGTCGAAGAACCGTCGCTGCTGGGCGTTGGTGCCGCCGCCGGGGCCGCCGTGGACGAAGACGACGGGCTTGCCGTCCGGATTTCCGGACGTCTCCCAAAAGATCTCCTGTCCGTCGCCGACGTTGAGATGTCCGGAGTCGTACGCCTCGATCGGCGGGTACAGGGTGCGCATGGGTTACAGCCTAGTGTCCGATTCCCGGGCGGGCTCGCCGAGCAGACGAAAGCGGCCCGTTCGACGATCGAGCGGGCCGCGATTCCGAACGGGGAGGGTCAGTACGAGTGCTCGGGGCCGGGGAACGAGGCGCTGGTGACCTCGTCTCGGTAGGTGCGCGCGGCCTCGCGCAGCTCGTCGCCGATCGACGCGTAACGCTTGACGAACTTGGCGGTCTTGCCGTGGGTGTAGCCGGCCATGTCCTGCCATACGAGGACCTGTGCGTCGGTCTCGTTGCCCGCGCCGATGCCGACGGTCGGGATGGTGAGCTTGCGCGTGATCTGCCCGGCGATGTCGGCGGGGACCATCTCCATCACGACCGAGAAGGCGCCCGCCTCCTGAACGGCGATGGCGTCGGCGACCAGCTGGTCGGCGGCGTCGCCGCGGCCCTGAACACGGAAGCCGCCGAGTCCGTTGACGCTCTGCGGGGTGAAGCCGACATGGCCCATCACCGGGATTCCGGCGGCGGTCAGCGCAGCGATCTGCGGCGCGACGCGTTCGCCGCCCTCAATCTTGACCGCGTGGGCGCCGCCCTCCTTGAAGAAGCGGACGGCGGTCTCGAGTGCTTGCTGCGGGCTCGCCTCGTAGGTGCCGAACGGAAGGTCGGCCACCACCAGCGCGTGCGGAGCGCCGCGGACGACGGCGCGGACCAGGGGGATCAGCTCGTCGTTGGTGATCGGAATCGTGGTGTCGTACCCGTAGACGACGTTGGCGGCGGAGTCGCCGACCAACAGAACGGGGATCTCGGCCTCGTCGAAGATGCGGGCCGTGGAGAAGTCGTACGCGGTGAGCATCGGCCACTTGTGGCCGTCGGCCTTCCACTGCGCGAGATGGTGGACGCGAGTCACGCGGCGAGGGGCCTGCGAGCTGGTCTGGGCGGTGGCGCCGTAAACGGATGCATCCGACATGTCTGCCTCATTTCTGCCTCGAGTCCCTGATGGTCGGGTACCCGGGTTGGTGTGGACGCCCTCGATTCTCCCACCGGTCGCACAGGTGGAGAACCCGTGCACCGGTGGGATTGGTCACAGACGGTCGAGTTGGTCATCGCTCGTGAACGATGGACCCGGGACCGGGTCGAGCACGGGGCACCGTGACACGGTGAGCGATCTGCGCGGGGTTAACACGGGCGTAACCGCGGGCCTCTAAGGTTCGGGTATGGACCGCCAACAGGAATTCGTGCTGCGCACCCTCGAAGAGCGGGACATCCGCTTCGTCCGACTGTGGTTCACCGACATCCTCGGATATCTGAAGTCGGTGGCCATCGCACCTGCAGAACTCGAAGGAGCCTTCGCAGAGGGCATCGGATTCGACGGCTCGGCCATCGAAGGCTTCTCCCGCGTCTCCGAAGCCGACATGGTCGCCAAGCCCGATCCGTCGACCTTCCAGATCCTCCCGTGGCGGGACGAGGGCGAGCTGTATTCGGCGCGCATCTTCTGCGACATCACGATGCCCGACGGCTCGCCGTCATGGGCCGACCCGCGCAACGTCCTGCGCAGGCAGCTGAACAAAGCCGCCGATCTCGGCTTCACCTGCTACGTGCACCCGGAGATCGAGTTCTTCCTCCTGGAGGACAAGCCGATCGACGGCTCGGTCCCGGTTCCGGCGGACCGCGGCGGCTACTTCGACCAGGCCTTCCATGCGCTGGCGCCGAACTTCCGCCGACACGCGATCGACGCGCTTGAAGCGATGGGGATCTCCGTCGAGTTCTCCCATCACGAAGGTGCTCCCGGCCAGCAGGAGATCGACCTGCGGTATGCGGACGCCCTGTCGATGGCCGACAACGTGATGACCTTCCGCTACCTGGTGAAGCAAGTCGCGTTCAGCGACGGCGTGCGGGCGACGTTCATGCCCAAACCGTTCAGCGACTACCCGGGTTCGGCGATGCACACGCACATGAGCCTGTTCGAGGGTGACACCAACGCCTTCCACAATCCCGACGACCCGATGCAGCTCTCGACCACCGGCAAGCGGTTCATCGCGGGAATCCTGCGGCACGCCAACGAGATCAGCGCCGTCACCAACCAGTGGGTCAACAGCTACAAGCGACTCATCTACGGCGACGAGGCACCGACCGCGGCGACGTGGGGCGGCGCCAACCGCTCGGCGATGATCCGACTTCCGCTGTACACCCCGAACAAGTCGTCGTCGCGACGCGTCGAGATCCGCACCCCCGACTCGGCGTGCAATCCGTACCTGACGTTCGCGGTGCTGTTGGCCGCAGGCCTCAAGGGCATCGAGGAGGAGTACGAGCTTCCCGAGGAAGCGGAGGACAACGTGTGGGCGCTCACCGAGGCCGAACGCCGGGCGATGGGCTACCGGGAGCTTCCGGGGTCGTTGTCGGAGGCGCTCGTGGCGATGGAGAAGTCCGAGCTCGTCGCCGAGACGCTCGGCGAGCACGTCTTCGACTACTTCCTGCGCAACAAGCGTGCGGAATGGGCCAACTACCGAGGTCGCGTGACGCCGTACGAGCTCGAGAACTACCTTCCGCTGTAGGGGCCGGCATGACTGTGTCGCGCGGTCGTTCCGCGGTTCCCAGCCCCGGCCGCCTCGGCCTCCTGCAGCCCGAGGCGCGTGAACTCCTCGCACAGCTCGGATGGACTGGCGAGGACTCGATCAACCTGCTGTGGTCGCTCTCGCGTGCGCCCGACGCGGACCTGGCGCTCGGCGCGCTGATCCGGCTGCGCGACGCGGACCTCGACGGGTGGCCGGAACTCGACCGCCTGCTGCGGTCCGACAAGAGCTTCCGCGGTCGGGTGCTGTCGGTGCTCGGCGGCTCGGATGCGCTCGGTGACCATCTGATCGCGCAGCGCGGGACCTGGCGCCTGCTGCTCGACGACACCTTGCCCGACGAGGTCTCGGTGCGGCAGTCACTGCTGACGGCGGTGGAGGCGGCGCCTGAGCCGGGAGCACTCGAGCGCGGCGACCTGCTGTACCGCTCACGTCTGGTCGGACCCGACGCGGTGCTGGCACTGCAGCACGCCTACCGCGATCAGCTGCTCATCCTGGCGGCGCACGACCTAGCCTCGACGGTCGAGGACGAACCCGTCCTGTACCTCCCCGAGGTGGGCGGCCGCCTGTCGGATCTCGCCGACGCAGCCCTGACCGCGGCACTCGCGGTGGGGATCGCGACCGTTCTCGGGCCGGTGGGCGACGAGTCCGCGAAGCCACTGGAGATCGAGCTGGCGGTCATCGCGATGGGCAAATGCGGTGCCCGCGAACTGAACTACGTCAGCGACGTGGACGTCGTGTTCGTCGCCGAACCGGCCGACTCGGCGTCGGCGCGCATCGCAGGCGAGATGATGCGGGTCGGATCCGTCGCCTTCTTCGACGTCGACGCGGCGCTGCGCCCCGAGGGCAAGCGAGGTGCGCTGACTCGGACCCTGGAGTCGCACGTCGCCTACTACCGGCGCTGGGCCAAGACGTGGGAGTTCCAAGCTCTGCTGAAGGCACGAGCGATGACCGGTTCCATGAAACTGGGCGCCGCCTACATCGAGGCCACGTCGTCGATGGTGTGGGACGCGTCCGAGCGGGACGACTTCGTCGTCGAGACCCAGGCCATGCGCCGCCGCGTGGAGTCGCTGGTGCCCGCCGACGAGAAGACCCGCAACATCAAGCTCGGGCGGGGCGGCCTCCGCGACGTGGAGTTCGCGGTCCAGTTGCTGCAGATGGTGCACGGCCGCGTCGACACCAGCCTCCACGTGCAGTCGACGGTCGACGCCCTCGCCGCACTGACCGACGGCGGCTACATCGGCCGCGACGACGGCGCCAACTTCTCGGCGTCGTACCAGTTCCTGCGCCTCCTGGAACACCGACTGCAGCTGCAGCGACTGCAGCGCACGCACCTCCTGCCGGACCTCGACGACAAACCGGCGGTGCGATGGCTCGCGCGCGCCGCGCACGTGCGACCCGAACGGGACAAGGACGTCGTCGAGGTCCTGCTCCGCGAACTCCGCAAGCAGCGGACCCGAGTGCGGCAACTGCACGAGAAGCTCTTCTACCGACCGCTGCTGGAATCGGTGGCGCGGCTCGACAAGGGCGCGCTGCGACTGTCGGACGAGTCCGCGAAACGACAGCTCGGCGTCCTCGGCTGGGCCTTCCCGGACCGCGCGTTGGCGCACATCCGCGTCCTCGGATCCGAACCGGGGCGCAGCGGCCAGATCCAGATGCTGATCCTGCCGAGCCTGCTGGAGCACATCAGCTCCACCCCGGACCCCGACGCGGGCCTGCTGAACTACCGGCGGCTGTGCGACGAGGTGGTCGGCGTCTCCTGGTTCCTCCGGCTCCTGCGCGACGACGCCGTCGTCGCCGAACGGCTGATGCACGTCCTCGGCACCAGCGAGTACATCGCCGACCTGCTCATGCGCTCGCCGGACGTCATCCAGCTGTACTCGTCGGGTGCCACCGGACCCAAGCTGGTCGAGGTGGACTCGGTGGACGTCGTCAAGGGCCTCGTCGCGTCGACGATGCGGGCCGCGGACCTGGATCGGGCGATCGCCGTCGCGCGGTCGCACCGGCGCGCCGAACTGGCCCGTATCGCATCGGCCGACCTGCTCGGGCTGATGAGCGTGCAGGAGGTCTGCCGTGCGCTGTCCACCGTGTGGGCAGCGGTCCTCGGGGCCGCGCTCGACAAGGTGATCGCGTGGAGCCTGACCGACGGTCAGCAGGCACCCGCCACCATCGCGGTGATCGGGATGGGCCGCCTCGGCGGCGGCGAACTCGGCTACGGATCCGACGCCGATGTGCTGTTCGTCTGCGAACCGCGCGACGGCGTCGAAGAATCCGAGGCCCTCAAGTGGTCGCAGTCGGTGGCCGACCGCGTACGCAAGCTGCTCGGCACGCCCAGCGCCGACCCGCCGCTCGAAGTGGACGTGGGTCTGCGGCCGGAGGGGAAGAACGGGCCGATCGTCCGGACCTTCGCGTCCTACGAGGCGTACTACCGGCAATGGGCCGAGTCGTGGGAGGTCCAGGCACTCCTGCGTGCGAACGCCGTCGCCGGCGACGCCGACCTAGGCTTGAGATTCCTGCACATGATCGATGTGACCCGCTACCCGGAGGGCGGCGTCTCGCCCGACGCGGTGCGGGAGATCCGGCGCATCAAGGCGCGCATCGACTCCGAGCGGCTGCCGCGCGGTGCCGATCCGGCGACGCACACCAAACTCGGACGCGGCGGTCTCGCCGACGTCGAGTGGACGGTCCAGCTGACTCAGCTGCGGTATGCGCACAAGCATCCGGAGCTGCACAACACGTCGACGCTCGAGACCCTGGACGCGATCGGCGAACTGGAGCTGCTCACCGAGGACCAGGTCGAGAGGCTCAAGGATGCCTGGCTGACAGCGACCAAGGCGCGCAACGCCCTGGTGCTGGTGCGCGGCAAGCCCGTCGACCAGCTGCCGGGGCCGGGCCGCGCACTCCGGTCGGTGGCCTACGCCGCGGGCTGGTCGCAGGACGAGGCGCAGGAATTCCTGGAGCACTACATGCGGGTGACTCGGCGGGCCAAGACCGTCGTCACCGAGGTGTTCGACGGTTAGCCGCAATCGCGGGATCACGTACGCTGCACGCATGAACGTCCTCCAGGGCCGATGGGGCCGCCCGGTCTCCGATGCCGTGACCACGGGAATACGCGTGGGACAGGCGATCTCGGCACCGGCTCTCAAGCTGGGGCGCGCCGCCATGAGCAGGTTGCCGCTGGAGCGGCTGGTGGAGATCGGCGACGAGAAGCAACAGGCGTCCAATCGGATCGTCTACGACTTCTTCTCGGGCATCGGCCCGGAGTTGGCCGATCCGGGCGGCTCGTTGCCCGGCGCCAACCGGTGGGGCCGACCGTGCGATCCCGAGCATCCGGTGCCGGTGATCCTGATGCACGGGACGGCGGGCGGCGCGCAGACCAACTGGGGAACCTATGTGCCGCTGCTGACCGACGCCGGCTTCTCGGTCTTCACCCTCACCTACGGAGCCCTGCCCGGCTCCAAGTGGCCGATCTCCGCACTGGGCGGCATGGCCCGCATCGAGGACAGCGCCGCCGAGTTCGGCGACTTCGTCAAGCGGGTGCTGGCGTCGACCGGTGCGGATCAGGTCGACGTGGTCGGGCACTCGCAGGGCACCATCGTCCCGAACTACTGGGCCAAGTTCCTCGGCGGGCAGGGCACGATCCGCCGCTATGTGTCCCTCGCTCCGCTGTGGCAGGGCACCAGCGCGCTGGCGCGGGCACGCCCGGTCGCGGCCGAACTGCAGGAGCGCTTCGGCATCGACGTCGGTGCCGTCATCCCATGCCAGGCGCTGCCGCAGATGATGGAGGGATCGCACTTCATCGAGGAGCTCAACTCGGGCGGCGGGCCCTACGTGCCGGGCATTCAGTACACCAACATCTCGACGGTGCACGACGAACTGGTGCGCCCGTACACGTCGGGGCAGGTGCCGGGCGGGCCCGACGACGACGTCGTCAACATCGTGCTGCAGGACGGCTGCCCGCGCGACTTCTCCGACCATCTCGGGATCTGCGGTTCACCGCGAGCCGCCGCGATGGTCATCAACGCGCTCGAAGGCGAGGACGTGCGGGTGGTGCCGTGCCGGCTGGTGTCGCCGTTCTTCGGCTCGCCCGTGCTGCGTCGCACGGGCGGCGCACCGGAGTTCATCCGGTCGCTGACGCCGTCGCGGATCAGCTGAGCCCGACGAGACTCCGCTGATCCGCGACGAGGGATGCGTGGTGCGCTACTGCGCGGCCAGGATCTTCAGGCCGAAGACGATGGTGTCGCCGGGTTCGATTCCCGCATCGGGATTACCCTCGGCGTAACCGTCTGCGGATGTGATTACCACGGCGACGGTGGAGCCGACCTTCTGGCCGACGAGGGCCTGCGTGAAGCCAGGGACGAGACGCGACGCGGGGAGCGGGGCCGGTGTGCGGCTCTGATAGGCGCTGTCGAAGACCTTGCCGTCACGGCCGTTGACGCCTTCGTAGCAGACGATCGCGGTGGACGATTCGGTCACCAGCTCGCCACTTCCTGCGATCAGGGTTTTCACCTGGGTCTTGTCGACTTTGAAGGGCGTCGTTAGCTGAATCTTCGGTGCGGCGTTTGTCTTGTCGTCAGTGACGGTGAATAGCGCCTTGCCCTCGGTGCCGTTGACTGTCCAATCGGGTGCGCCGTCGACCTTCTCAGGAGTCGGCGCGCATGAGGACGTGTTGACTGCAGTCTCGGTTGCAGTCGAATCGGTGGAGCATCCGGTCAGGACCAGGGCCCCCGCAGCGAGCGGAACCAGGACCGCAGCCTTGAGCTTCATTGCCTTGAGCTTCATGGTCCGTCAGCCTAGCTTCCGTCGGCGCTGTCGCGTTCCGCGGCCATGATCTTGAGGACGAAGACGATGGAGTCGCCCGCGCGGATGGTGCCGTCGGGGGTCCCGGTCGGGTAGCAGTCGGCGGGCGTCATCACGACCGCGACATTCGCCCCGACGCGCTGCCCGAGGAGTGCTTGCCGCATACCAGGGATGACGGAATCAGGCCGCAATCGTGTCGGCGTCCCCTTCTGGTACGAGCTGTCGAAGGCCTCGCCGTCGCGGCCGTTGACGCCCTCGTAGCAGACGTTGACGGCGGAGTCGTCGGTCACCTCCTGGCCGGTGCCCGGGGTGAGGGTCTTGACCTGGGTCTCGTTCACCGTCAGCGGCGTGGTCACCTTGATCAGCGGGCCCGCGTCGGCGGTGGACCCGGCGACGGCCAGGCTGCCGGTGGCGCCGTCGAGCTGCCACTGGGGCTGGGTGCCTGCGGGCGGATCGTTCTCGGGGCAGACACCGCCGTCCATGATCGGCGAGGGACGGGTGATCTCCAGACTGGTGGGCGCGGCATCGGTGCTGTCGGACGAGCAGCCGGTCACCAGCAGGGTGGACGCGGCGGCGACGGACAGCAGAATCGAGGACTTGCGCATCATGGCGCGAGGTTAGCAGTCGCCGCCCGGCAACGATCCGACGTGTCGGGTCAACCAGTCGCCGACGCGGTCGAGCGTCGCGGTGCCCTGCCGGAACGCCATCCGGGGACGGTGGGCGCTGATGGAGGCGGCCACCCGAGCGCCGTCAGGACGGGTGATGACGCCGATCTGCCGCACCAGGTAGCCGCCGTCGGACTCGATGCCCCAGCCGCCCTTCGCCGACACCTGTCCGGGGACGCGCATCAGGCCCCACCGCTGGTTCGGCGCGACCCCGGTCATCAGGCTGAGCACGTGCTCGCTGCCGAGCATGCACGGCAACTGGGCGGTCCACACGGCGGCGTCGGCGGGTGCCCAGCGGGTCTCGCCGAAGTGGGGGTGGACGCCCGGCGGCGCGGTGGGCAGCACGGTGGTCGTGTCGCGACCCTCGCGCAGGACCGACGAGAGGGCAGCGGTGGCGTCGGCCGGCGACCCGAGCGACTTGGTCAGGATGCGCGCCGAGGCGTTGTCGGAGTCGACGACGGCCGTCATCTCCTGCTTCGACATGCCGTGCTTGCGCTCGGCGGCCAACGCGAGCGGAACCTTGATGACCGACCACGCGTTCTGGGTGCCGGTCTCGCCGAGGAGGATCGGCGTCGACGCCCCGACCGGCACCAGCGCCAAGCCGGTGCCCGCGGGCAGCTTCAAGGCGTCGAACGAGGTGCGGAGTTCCTGCTCGGACAGGACGGGTGGCGACGCGGGGGACTGCTCGGTGTCGTCGCGCAGCAGCACGACGGCGGTGACCGCGGCGGCGACCACGGCGGCCGCGGTGACGGCGGCGATCAGTCCGCGTCGACGAGGCAGCGCACCGCGCGGTTCGCGGCGGCGTGTGCCGTGGCGTCCCATCGAAGGCCGTCCTCTCCGTGTGTGGCTGCCCCGTGTGTGGCTGCTTCCTGTGGATTCGGACGCTATCAGCGGGCGGCGACCCGCCGCGAATCCAGGAACGCCGATGGGGCGCGAGGGAAGTGCCCTCGCGCCCCATCGGCGGTGAGTGATCCGAAGTGCTCGGATCAGCAGTCGTAGTACAGATCGAATTCGTAGGGGTGCGGACGGATCTGGATCGGCTCGATCTCGTTCTCACGCTTCAGGGCGATCCACGTCTCGATCAGGTCCTCGGTGAACACGCCGCCCTGAGTCAGGTAGTCGTGGTCGCGCTCCAGGTTGTCGATGACCTCCGACAGCGACGTCGGGGCCTGCGGGATGCCCTTGGCCTCCTCCGGCGGAAGCTCGTAGAGGTCCTTGTCGACGGGCTCGTGCGGCTCGATGCGGTTCTTGATGCCGTCCAGGCCGGCCATCATCATCGCGGCGAACGCCAGGTACGGGTTGCCGGAGCTGTCGGGGCAGCGGAACTCGATGCGCTTGGCCTTCGGGTTGTTGCCGGTGACCGGGATGCGGACGCAGGCGCTGCGGTTGCGCTGGCTGTACACCAGGTTGATCGGCGCCTCGTAGCCCTTGACCAGGCGCTTGTACGAGTTGATGGTCGGGTTGGTGAAGGCGAGCAGGCTCGGTGCGTGGTGCAGGATGCCGCCGATGTAATAGCGGGCCATGTCCGACAGGCCGGCGTATCCGGACTCGTCGTGGAACAGCGGCTTGCCGTCCTTCCACAGCGACTGGTGAGCGTGCATGCCCGAACCGTTGTCGCCGAACAGCGGCTTCGGCATGAAGGTGACGCTCTTGCCGTTCTGCCACGCGACGTTCTTGGTGACGTACTTGAACAGCTGGACGTCGTCGGCGGCGTGCAGCAGCGTGTTGAACTTGTAGTTGATCTCGGTCTGACCGCCGGTGCCGACCTCGTGGTGCGCGCGCTCCAACTCGAAGCCGGAGTCGGTCAGCGCGGACGACATCTCGTCGCGCAGGTCCACGTAGTGGTCGTACGGGGCCACCGGGAAGTAGCCGCCCTTCTGGCGGACCTTGTAGCCGCGGTTCGGGGTGCCGTCGGGGTTGGTCTGGTTCTTGGCGTTCCACCAGCCGGACTCGGACTCGACCTCGTAGTGGGTGCCGTTGATGTCGGAGCTGAACGACACCGAGTCGAAGATGTAGAACTCGGCTTCGGCGCCGAAGAAGCAGGTGTCGGCGATGCCGGTGGAGGCCAGGTAGTCCTGTGCCTTGCGGGCCACGTTGCGCGGGTCGCGGCTGTAGGCCTCACGGGTGAACGGGTCGTGGACGAAGAAGTTGATGTTCATCGTCTTGGCCTTGCGGAACGGATCGATGCGCGCAGTCGCCGGGTCGGGGAGCAGCATCATGTCGGACTCGTCGATGGACTGGAAGCCGCGGATCGACGAGCCGTCGAACGCCAGACCGTCTTCGAAGACGTCCTCGGTGAATGCGTGGGCCGGGATGGACAGGTGCTGCATGGTTCCCGGCAGGTCGCAGAAGCGGATGTCGACGTACTCGACACCTTCTGCCTTGATTCCCTCGAGCAGTTCCTCGTTCGTGTTGTACACGGTTCGCCTGACTCCTTCTTGATGAAGACGTGGCCAGAAGTGTGTCTGACCGCGACGCCGCAGACTCGGCTGGTCGTGCGGCGATCTCGTTGAACAGATTACGGAGACGACGTTGCTCGTGCGTTGATCCAATGTTTCTCCTTTGTTACAGAGACACCCGTCAGGTAACGAAAAGCAGCATTTTCCAGGAATTCGTGTGGCCGGAGTCACGTGATTAGGTGACAGGCCCACGCTCGTTAGGATTGGCTGCATGACCGTTTCCCGAGGAGGCAGATAGTGGCACGCGCGACGGGTACCTGGCTGTCGGGCCCGCAGTTTCCGGGAGCCGACGACAACGAGTACCGCGGCCAGGACCTGGGGCTGCCGGCATCGGGGCCGGGTGCACTGGCCGGTGGCTGGCATCGCGTCCTGGGGCTGCTTCTCGACTGGCTGATCGCCGGCGGCATCGCCATCGCGATCGTCGGCGTGCAGCCCGCCCACGAGATGGCGTCGAGCCTGGAGATGACGGTGCGGGAGGCCGGGACACCGCAATTGATCATCTGGTGGGTGATCGGCGTTCTCGCGGTGTCGCTGTTCGGATTCACGCCCGGTCAGTTCATCGTCGGAACCCGTGTCGCGCGCGTCGACCTCGGCTCCGAACGCGCGGAGGCGGAGGCCTCGGGGCAGGAGCGGCCCGCCGCGGTCGGCGTCGTCCGGGCCCTCGGTCGGCAGGTGATCCTGCTGTTCGTGGTTCCCGCGCTGATCAACGACTACAACGGTCGTGCCATGCACGACCGTGCCACGGGAACGGCGATCATTCAGACTCGATGACGGTCATGGCCTCGGTCGCGGTCTCGGTGAAGGCCGCGAACGCCGCGTTGATGACGGCGATCGCCGGTTCCACGGATACGGCAGGATCCAGAGCGCGCTGAATCCCGAGCCCGATCCCGGTGCTCAACAGCAGATCGGCCACCTCGCGACGGTCGGGGAGGCCGGGCGTCTCCTCGGCAGCACGATCGAGGAGTTCGACGGCGTCGCCGAGGACCGAGGCGAGCAGCTCGGCCAGGCTGTCGCGGGCGCCTTCGCGCAGTGCGACGATCATCGCCAGCTGATCGGGGCTGCGGCGGGAGAGGGCGACGAACTCCAACTCGAGCATCGTCCAGTCGACGTCGCCGATCGTGGCGCGTACCCAGTCGGCGAAGGCGTCGAGCATCGCCGCGAGGTCGTCCCCGCGCTCGACGATGCTGCGGATCTCGCCGAGCTTCTCGCGGTGGATGTCCTCGAGCACCGCCATGCACAGGGTCGGCTTGTCCTTGAAGTTCGAGTAGACGGCCCCCTTGGAGAATCCCGCGCCCTCGGCGATCGCGTCGAGGCTCGTCGCGGCGTAGCCGGAGGTCAGGAACTGCTCGCGGGCCGTCGCCAGCAGGGCGGCGCGGGTCTGCTCCCGTTGTTCGGCGCGACTGATCCTGGTCATGCGGCGGATCATACATTCGATGAACTCCGAGTATCCGCATACTCCAAGTATTGACATACTCTCGGTATTCACGTGATGATCGATGCCAACGGTGAATGTCATCGTTGAGGAGAGGTGGGAAGCATGCAGTTCGCCGACATGCTGAGTGCACTGGTCCCGGGCTCGTACGCCCGAGCGAACCCGCGCATCGAGCTGGACGAGGCGGTCGTCGTCATCACCGGTGCGGGCCGCGGCATCGGAGCGACCGCCGCGCGGGCGTTCGCCGAGCGGGGAGCGCGGGTGTGGGTCACCGACGTAGACGCCGATGTCGCCGAGCAGGTCGCCGCGTCGATCGGTGGGCGATCCCTCCGCCTCGATGTGACCGACCGCGACGCATGGCGCGCAGGCGTGGACGAGGTCCTCGCCGCGGAGGGCCGGATCGACTTCCTGGTGAACAACGCCGGCGTGATGCCGACCGGGCCGTTCGTCGACGAGGCTGCCGCCACGACGGACCTGATCCTCGACGTGAACGTGAAGGGCGTGTTGAACGGCATGCACGCGGTCCTGCCGAGCATGGTCGCCGCGGGCCGCGGGCACATCGTCAACATCGCCTCGATGGCAGGGGTGCTGCCGCTGCCCGGCATGGTCACGTACAACGCCAGCAAGTACGCCGCCTACGGCGCGTCCCTCGCGGCGCGGCGCGAGTACGACGGCACCGGGGTCACCGTGTCCGCCATCCTGCCGTCCGCGGTCCGCACCGAACTCGCGTCGGGCGCCGACCTCGGCGGCGCACTCCCGACCGTCGACCCGGAGGACGTGGTGCGCGCGATCCTGCGGACCGTCCGGACGCGCGCAGCGCGGTCGTCCGTCCCGGGCTGGACGCTGCCCGGCTGGCTGCTGGCGGACCAGTTCGTGCCGGAATCGGTGGAGCGGGTGGCCCGCGAACTCGTGAACCACGGGCAGGCCCTGGCATTGGATCCGGTCGGCCGAGCCGCATACCTCACTCGCCTCGGACGGCAGACGCGCGAGCATGCGAAGGAGAACGCCGATGTCTGACACGGCCCTCGTGATCGGCTGCGGCGGCACCATCGGCGGTGCCTGGGCCATCGCGGCACTCGACGAATTGACCAGGCAGACCGGCTGGGACCCCGCCGATGCCGCGGTCCTGCAGGGCACCTCCGCCGGTGCGGAGATGGTGACGATGCTCGGCGGCGGCTTCACCCCATCCGACCTCGTCGACATGCAGGCGGGCAGACCGACCAGCTCCATCCTGGAACGGCACCTCGCCGACACCCCGCCGAGCCTCCCGCGGATCCCCGGCCCGCAGACGTTGACCCCGTCATCGCTGTGGACCCGCGGGGGAGGGCACGCCAAACTGGTCGGGATCGCGCCCCGCGGCCGCGGCGACGCATCTTGGCTCCAGCGGCTCGCCGACGCGGTCACCGCCGACGGCGACTGGGTGGAGCATCCCGGAACCCGCATGGTCGCGTGTCGCGTCGACGACGGCGAACGCATCGCCTTCGGCGCACCGGGTGCGCCTCCTGCGACGGCCGGTGAAGCGCTGCGCGCCTCGTGGGCGATCCCCGCGTGGATGCCGCCGGTGACGATCGACGGTCGCACCTATGTGGACGGCGGAGCCGCGTCGACTGCCTCCGTGGATCTGGTCGGCCCCGACGAGGCCGACCTGATCTACCTCATCACCCCGATGGCCTCGGCCCCGTCGGTCCGTGCTCCGGGCCTCGGCGGACGGCTGGAGCACGCCGTTCTGCGGCGACCGATGTCTGCGGTTCTCGACGCCGAGATCGAGACGGTCCGTCGGCGCGGCACCCGCGTCGTCCACATCGCCCCGAGCCGCGACGACATGGCGGCGCTGGGCAGCAATTTCATGAATCGGAACCGCCGCGAGCAGGCGTTCGACTCCGCTCGACGGACGGTCGTGGCGACCGTGTCACAGGCACTGGAGGAGACACGATGACCGCGGCGAAGATGGAGGCCGTGCGCGAACCGCGCATCATCGTGATCGGAGCGGGGGTCGCGGGCATCACCACCGCGTACGTCCTGCAGAAGGCCGGATTCACCGACTTCACCGTCCTGGAGAAGGGCTCCGACGTCGGCGGCGTCTGGCACTGGAACCACTATCCGGGACTCACCTGCGACGTCCCGTCGCAGATCTATCAGTTCGGGTTCGCCCCGAAACCGGACTGGTCGAAGATCTGGTCCAGCGGACCGGAGATCCAGCGCTACCACCGCGACGTCGCCGAACGCTTCGGGCTGATGGACCGGATCCGGTTGAACACCGAGGTCGCCGGCGCGGTGTTCGACGACGCGGCCGGCACCTGGACGGTCACCCTGGCCGGTGACGACGAGAGGCCCGGCGAGGAGCTGACCGCCGACTTCGTGGTCTGCGCGACCGGCGTCCTGCAGAACCCGTCGATCCCCGACATCCCCGGACTCGACACCTTCGCCGGGCCGGTGGTCCACACCGCGCGCTGGGACGACGACCTCGCCACCGACGGCAAGCGGATCGCGGTGATCGGCACCGGCTCCACCGGCGTGCAGGTGGTGTCGGCGCTGCAGCCGCGCGCCGCGACGATCACCCACTTCACCCGGACTCCGCAGTGGATCCTGTGGGCGCCCATGAGCCTGCCTCAGGTACCGCTCGCGGGCACTGTGCTGAAGGCTTTCCCGGCCGCGCACGACGCCCTGTACCGGGGACTGCTGTGGGGCTCGGGCATCCTGGCCGACATCGTCCGCAACGACACTTGGCGTCGCCACGCGGTCCAGAAGTATGCACGACTGTCTCTGCGCGCCCAGATCTCCGACGATGCGCTGCGCGAGGATCTGACACCCGACTACCAGCCGCTGTGCAAACGTCAGGTGGTTTCGGGAACGTACTACCGTGCGATCCGCGCCGACAACGCCGAGCTGATCACCGATGCGATCGTCGAGGTGACACCCGACGGCATCGTGACCGCGGACGGCACCCGCCACGACGTGGACGTCATCGTCCTCGCCACCGGATTCCGCGCGCATGACTACATGCGGCCGATGACGGTGGTCGGACGTGACGGACTCACCATCGACGAGGCGTGGGCCGAAGGCCCGCGCGCCTACCGGATGACCGCGATCCCGGGCTTCCCGAACCTGTTCACGGTCCTCGGCCCCAACTCGCCGACCGGCTCCATCTCGCTGCAGCACACCGCGGAGAAGACCGCACGGTACCTGGTGTCGTGGTTCGACGCCTTCCGTCGCGGCGACGCCGACCGCATCGAGGTGACCGAGGAGGCGACCGCCGAGTTCAACGCCCAGGTCCGAGAGGCGCTGGAGCCGACGATCTGGAATACCGGCGGATGCAACTCCTGGTATTTCACCGAATCCGGGGTGGTGGACCTGTGGCCCTTCGACCGCGCGACGCTCGACGCGATGCTCGCCGAGCCCGAACCGGCGCACTACCGCGTGACGCGGACCGAGCAGCTTCGCTCAGTGCGTCCCGGAGTGGGAGCCGAGTAGCGCGCGCACCTCGTCGGAGCCGTCGACCTTCCGGGCGGTCCGGTGCGCCACCCGCCAGCCGTCGTCGGTCCGCACCAGCCGCCAGTGGTTGACAGTGGTGCGGAAGACGGTGAAGCCGTCGCCGTCGGGCTCGCGCAGCACCAGCTGCGAATAGCTGACCACGCTGGCGGCGTCGCCGTCGATGTTGATCTGCGGTGCGCTCATGAGGTGGCTGCATCCCTGGCGGATGAACCCCTGGTGCATGTCGCCGCCGATCATCGCCGCGATCTCGTCCGCGCCGGAGAGCAGGCCGGTGTCGACGTCGTAGACGCCGTCGGCGGTGAACAGTGCGAGGACGTCGTCGACCGAACCGGTGTCGATGGCCGGTCCGTACCGGTAGATGAGGTCGGTGATGGCCAGGCGGTCCTCGACCAGGTTCAAGCGTGCTTCGAGGGCGGCGAGGCGGTCGTCGACGGTCACGGGATCGGGGCTCACGGGAGGTCCTTCGGTGCGGGGGTGAAGTGTGCGCCGACCGTGGCCGCCAGGGACTGGAGTTCGGCGAGCTGATCGACGTAGTGCGCGACGCTCGACGCGGTCAGCGAAGCGGTGGTGACGGTCGCGCCGGCCTCGCGGAGGCCGTCGAGCCGACGACGCGTGCCGTCCGGATCGCCGAGCGGATCCAGCAGGCCGCTGGTGAGGACGACGTCGAAGCCGTCGGGCAGGTCGACGGTCGCGAGCATCGCGCGGATCTCGTCGTCGGACAGCGCGAACGGGCTGAAGCCGTCGCCGAGTGCGACGGCGCGCCGCAGAGCGCGGCGGGTGCGGCCGCCGACCCACACCGGGACCCGGTCCTGCACGGCGTGCGGCTCCACCATCAGGCCGTCGTAGGAGTAGAACGGGCCGTGGTGGGTCGGTGTGCCGGTGCCGAACGCGGACCGGATGGCGGCGAGGGCGTCGTCGGCGCGGGCACCGCGACCGTCGAACGGGGCGTCCAGGAGGTCGAACTCCTCCTGCAGGCTGCCCACCCCGACGCCGAGGACCAGTCGACCGCCGGAGACCTGGTCGAGCGTGCCGTATCGCTTCGCGACTTCCAGCGGATGGTGGTAGCCGAGGACCAGAACGCTGGTCGCGAACCGGATCTGCCGGGTGACGGCGGCGAGATAGCCGAAAGTGGCCAGGGGATCCCAGTAGACGCCGCCGCGGACGGCGGCGACATCGACCGGAACAGCCACGTGCTCGCTGCACGTGACGTGGTGATAGCCGAGCTCGTCGGCGGCTCGGGCGACCGTCGCCAGTTCGGCGATGCCCGCGTCGGCCTCCCACGCCTGCGTGGTCGGCGGATACGCGGTGACGACCGGAAGCCCGAGCCCGACGAACATCAGAGGTTTCCGACGATCTTCTTGATGTCCTCGATGGACTTCAGGATCACGGCGCCGCGGTCGAGCGCCACCGAGCGTTCGACGGCCGTCTCCTGGTTGATCGAGGTGACCCAGACGGGGCCGTCGGCCAGGTGGTCGAGGCCTTCGGCGGCGACGTCGTCCGGATCGGAGACCGGCACGCCGGGGGCGTCGAAGTTGAGACCCTTGCGCTGCATCGCCGGAGTGCGGGTCAGCCCGAGGACCAGATGCAGGACGTCGACGCCGCGCGGCTTCGACTCCACCCACAGGCCTTCCGCGAAGACCCGGAGGAAGGCCTTCGACGCCGCGTAGATGCCCTCGCGGGCCGAACCGGCGTACCCGGAGATCGAGCCGACGAGGATGATGCCGCCGCGCCCGCGCTGCACCATGGCGTCACCGAAATGGCTGACGAGCGGCAGCTGGCGGGTCACGTTGAGGTCGAGGACCTCGGTGTGCTTGGCGAGGTCGCCGCCGATGAACTCGTTGCCGTACGTGTTGGCGCCCGCGTTGAGGATCAGCAGGCCGATCTCGAGGTCTGCGGTCGCGGCGATCAACCGGTCGACGGCGTCGTCGGCCAGGAGGTCGAGCGGAACGGTCCGCACCTCGGCGCCGGCGGCCCGGACCTCCTCGGCGGCCGCTTCCAGCCGCTCGGCGTTGCGGGCGACGAGCACGACGCCGAAGCCGTCGGCGGCCAGGCTGCGGGCGAATGCCGCGCCCACCCCCTCGGAGCCTCCGACGATCAGTGCCCAGGGGCCGTAGCGGTCAAGGTCGGTCATTCATCGCTCCTCGTTCGGGGACTGTCTCCTGAACCGTCGCACCCTCTCGGCAGTCAGGGTAGCCGCGGTTCCGGTGGGTGGGAGGCGAAATGAACTGTGCCGCACCGCGCGACCCGAACTCGGTCACGCGATGCGGCACAGGAGCGGTGAGTGCTGAGCCCACCCGTTGTCACGGGCTATGCGCCGCCGCCCTTGCGGCGGGTGGTGCGCGCGACGTTGCGCATCTTGGCACCCTGCGGCATCGGGCCCTTCGGCATCGCCGGACCGGAGCCGCCCTTGGCCTTCAGCGCCGACAGGCGGCCTTCGAGGGCATCCATGCGCTTCTTGTCGATGTTGCTCGGCAGCTTGCGGATGTGTCGTTCCAGCTTCGACAGCGGGATCTCGCCGTCGCCGTCGCCGACGATGATGTCGTAGATCGGGGTGTCGCCGACGACCCGGGCCGCCTTCTTCTTCTCCTGTGCGACCAGGGGACGGACGCGGCTGGGGGAGCCCTCGCCGACGAGGATCACGCCGGGCTTGCCGATGACGCGGTGCACGGCGTCGAGGTGCGAGGTGCCGGTGATGGCCTGCTGGACGCGCCACTGGCCGCGGATGTTGCTCAGCGCCCAGCCTGCGGCACCGGGCTGGCCCTCGGCCTTCTTGTAGACGCTCTTCTGGACGCGACGGCCGAACAGGAGGAACGAGAGCATGACGCCGAAGATCAGACCCAGCGGAAGGCCGAGCCAGATGCTGCCGAAGACGAATTCGCCGAGCAGCAGGAAGACCGCCAACGACACGACGATGATGCCGACGATCAGCGGGATGAGGAGCTTGTCCTCCTTCCGCTGCATCTGGAACGCCTGCCAGATCTGCTGCCTGCGTTCCCTGCTCGCCACCTTGCGGGCGGCCTTCGCCGCGGCCTTCGCCTCTTTACTCGACTTGTCTTGCGCCTTCGCCATGGCTGCCAGTCTACGGTGCACGTTTCGCGCCGTGACGCGGTGTGCGGCATGCGTCCGACGTCGACGGATCGACGCTCGGGATTTTGCGCGGCGGTGGGCCGAATCCGGGAAGTCGCGCTCGTTTCGACACCGTCGGTCAGCGAGATGAGCAGCGGTCGGTTGAAGCCGAGCAGGATCGCGGAGACCGAGACGGTGGCGCCGATGACGAGTCCGACGAGGACTTCGCTCTCGATCTTACGGCGACCGCAGCGGATCTTGCACCGGGCCAGGACCGTCGAGACGAGGCCGGAGGTCAGCAGAACGCCGCCGATCCCGAAGGATCGACGGCGATCGGCCGTACAGGGGAGTGCGTCAGCGAGCCATGCGAGCCAGCACCGAGGACGCCTCCTGCGAGGCGGATCCCGCCTGGGCGAGGTGCGCCAGATCGGCGGGCAGCTCGCGGCCGTGGCGGGCCATCGCCTGCGCGTACAGGCGACCTGCGCGGTACGACGACCGCACCAGCGGACCGGCCATGACACCGGCGAACCCGATCGATTCGGCGTACTTGGAGTGCTCGACGAACTCTTCCGGTCGCACCCAGCGGTCCACCGGGTGGTGGCGGACCGACGGGCGAAGGTACTGGGTGATGGTGATGATGTCGCACCCGGCGTCGTGCAGGTCGCGCAGTGCCGACTGGACCTCGTCGGGCGTCTCGCCCATGCCGAGGATCAGGTTCGACTTGGTGACGAGCCCGAAGTCGCGGGCCCGCGTGAGGACCTCGAGGGACTTCTCGTAGCGGAACGCCGGGCGGATGCTCTTGAAGATGCGCGGAACGGTCTCGACGTTGTGCGCGAGCACCTCCGGACGGGACTCGAAGACCTGCTCCAGCAGGTCGGGCTTCGCGTGGAAGTCGGGGATCAGGTTCTCGACGCCGGTGCCGGGGTTGAGCTCGTGGATCTTGCGGACGGTCTCGGCGTACAGCCAGGCGCCCTCGTCGGGCAGGTCGTCGCGAGCGACGCCGGTGATGGTCGAGTAGCGCAGACCCATCGACTGGACGGACTCGGCGACGCGGCGCGGCTCGTCGCGATCCAGGGCGTCGGGCTTACCGGTGTCGATCTGGCAGAAGTCGCAGCGACGCGTGCACTGGCTGCCACCGATGAGGAAGGTGGCCTCGCGGTCCTCCCAGCACTCGTAGATGTTGGGGCAGCCGGCCTCCTCGCACACGGTGTGCAGGCCCTCGCTGCGGACGAGACCCTTGAGTTCGGTGTACTCCGGACCCATCGTCGCGCGCGTTTTGATCCACTTCGGTTTGCGCTCGATCGGAGTCTGCGAGTTCCGCACTTCCAGACGCAGCAGCTTCTTGCCTGCCGGCGCATCGGCGGGGCTCGTGGGGGCGGGGTCGACGGTGGGGCGAACGGGCGAGGTGGTCACTGCACAGATCCTACGCTGGTGGTTTCGGCGGCCTCGTCGGTCGAGGCCAGGGCGTCGGCGGAGCCCACCGAGGGTCCCGCAGGGTCGTCCAGGCACTGCTGAACGAGCTCGATGACGTCGTCGATGACGTCGTCGACGGCGACCGGCGAACCGATCTCCTTGGCGATGGACGTGACGCCCGCGTCGGCGATGCCGCACGGCACGATCGCGTCGAACACCGTCATGTCGGGATCCACGTTGAGGGCGAAACCGTGAAGGGTGACTCCCTTGGCGACGCGGATCCCGATCTGACCGAGCTTGCGTTCGCCGGTGGCGTCGCGGAGCCACACCCCGGAACGGCCGTCGACGCGACCGGTCGAGACGCCCTTTCGTGCGCAGACCCGGATGAGAGCCTCCTCGAGACGCCGGACGTAGTCGACGACGTCGAGCGGCTCGGAGAGCTTGATGATCGGGTACCCGACGAGTTGGCCGGGACCGTGCCAGGTGATCCGGCCGCCGCGGTCGACGTCGATGACCGGCGCTCCGTTGACGGGGCGGTCCGAGTCCTCGGTCCGTTTGCCTGCCGTGTAGGTGGACGGGTGCTCGAGCAACAGCATCACGTCGTGGTCGAGCTCGCCGGTGGCGCGCTGCTCGGCGAGGCGGTGCTGCAGTTCATAGGCTTCGGTGTAGTCGACGGTGCCGAGTCGACGGACCTCGATCGGTGCGCCGTCGGCGCGCGACGATGCGTTACGCACAGCTGTACTCCAGTGCTGATTCGATGTTCGGGTGGATGTGGGTGAATCCGTGTTCGACGAGGCGCGACGGGACCACGCGTGAGGACGCGAGGACCATCTCCTCGACCATCTCGCCGCCTGCGCGGCGGGCCAGTGCGGCGGGGATCCGCATCACCGCGGGGCGGTGCACGGTCCGGGCCAGGGCGGCGGAGAAGTCGGCGAACCGGACGGGTTCCGGGGCGGTGAGGTTCACCGGGCCGGACAGCGTCGGGTCGTCGAGCACGTGGGAGATGGCGGCGACCTCATCGGGAAGGGTGATCCAGGAGAACCACTGCCGTCCGTCGCCCAGACGGGCGCCGAGGCCGAGCCGATAGAGCGGGCGGAGCCTGCCGAGCAGGCCGCCGCGAGGGGACAGGACCGGGCCGGTGCGAAGGGTCACCACGCGCGCGGTGTCGGCGGCGGCCCGTGTCGCGTCCTCCCAGTCGAGGGTGAGGTCGGCGAGGAAGCCGGTGCCGTTCGGCGTGGTCTCGTCGGCCGCGCTCTCACCGGTGTCACCGTAGAAGCCGGTGGCGCTGGCACTGATGAAGGTGCCGACGCCCGCGGCGGCGACGGCCTCGGCGAGCACGCTCGTCGGGATGATGCGGGAGTTGCGGAGGCGTTGCTTCACCTGACCGCTCCACCGGTGGGCGCCGATGTTCTCTCCGCCCAAGCCGATCACGGCGTCGAAGCCGTGGAGCAGCCGCGGATCGAGGCCGGACTCATCCGGCGACCACGAGATCTCCCGTGCGGCGGTCGGGGCACGACGTACCAGAGTGTGGACGTCGTGCCCCGCCTGCACCAGTGCGGGGACCAGGGCCGAACCGATCAGCCCGTGGCTGCCCGCAACCGCTATTCGCATGACCGGGTGCTTACAGCCCCAGGTCGGCGGCGAACTCGGCGTTCTCCAGGCGATGACGGACCGTCGTCATGAAACGGCCGGCATCGGCGCCGTCGATCAGGCGGTGGTCGTAGGTCAGCGGCAGGAAGGCCATCGAACGCGCGGCGATCGACTCGGTGCCGTCCTCGGCGGTGAGCACCACCGGGCGCTTGACGATGGCGCCGGTGCCGAGCATGGCCGCCTGCGGCGGAACCAGGATCGGGGTGTCGAACAGCGCACCGTTGCTGCCGATGTTCGTGATGGTGAACGTGCCGCCGGCGAGCTCGTCGGGCTTCAGGTTGCCGCTGCGGGCGCGGTCGGCGATGTCGGCGATCGCGCGGGCCAGGCCGGCCAACGAGAGGTTGTCGGCGTTGTGGATCACCGGCGAGAGGAGACCCTGCGGGGTGTCGACGGCGATGCCGAGGTGTACGTCCGCGTGGTAGGTGATCTCCTTGGCCTGCTCGTTGATCGAGGCGTTGATGTTCGGGTGGACCTTGAGCGCCTCGACGACGGCCTTCGCGAAGAACGGAAGGAACGTGAGGTTGACGCCCTCGGCGGCCTTGAACGATGCCTTGGCCGCGGTGCGCAGCTGCGCGATGCGGGTCATGTCGACCTCGTGGACCTGCGTGAGCTGAGCGCTGGTCTGCAGCGACTCGCGGGTCTTGGCGGCCGTGATCTGACGGATGCGGTTGATCTTCTGCGTGGTGCCGCGCAGCGCGTCCAGCTCGGGGCTCGCTGCCGAGGCAGCGGACTTCGCGGGTGCCGGAGCAGCGGCCGCGGGGGCGGCAGCGGCAGGGGCGGCCGCCGGTGCGGACTTGGCCTCGGCTGCGGCCAGGACATCCTGCTTGCGGATGCGGCCGCCGACGCCGGTGCCCTTGACGGTCGACAGGTCGATGCCGTTCTCGGCGGCGAGCTTGCGGACCAGCGGGGTCACGTACGGGGTGGACTGCAGTTCTGCGGCGGCCGGTGCGGCGGGTGCTGCGGGAGCAGCAGGTGCCGGGGCGGGAGCAGCAGGTGCGGCGGGAGCCGCCGGCGCAGGCGTCGGTGCCGGTGCGGCGGGAGCCGCTGCGGCCGGAGCCGGTGCCGGGGTGGGCTCGGGTGCCGGAGCGGCAGGTGCCGGTGCCGGTGCGGCCGGTGCAGCAGCGGCGGCACTCGGGTCGCCGATGACGGCCAGACGGCCGCCGACCTCGACGATGTCGTCGGTGGCCGCGACGATCTCCAGCAGCACGCCTGCGGCGGGGGACGGGATCTCGGTGTCGACCTTGTCGGTGGAGACCTCGACCAGCGGCTCGTCGACGGCGACGGTGTCACCGATCTCCTTGAGCCAATTGGTGACGGTGCCCTCGGTGACCGACTCGCCCAGCTCGGGCATCAGCACGTCGACGCCGGAAGCAGCGGCCGCGGGAGCGGCGGAGGGAGCCGCGGGGGCCGCAGGGGCCGGTGCCTCGGCGGCGGCGGGCTCGGGGGCCGGTTCCGGCTCGGGCTCGGGTGCCGGTGCGGCTGCGGGAGCCTCGGCGGCCGGTGCGGCTTCGCCCGCCTCGCCGATCAGCGCGAGCTGACCGCCGACCTCGACGATGTCGTCCTCAGCGGCGACGATCTTGACCAGCACACCCGCGACGGGCGACGGAATCTCGGTGTCGACCTTGTCTGTGGAGACCTCGAGCAGGGGTTCGTCGACAGCAACGGTGTCGCCCTCCTGCTTCAGCCATTGTGTGACGGTTCCCTCGGTGACGCTCTCGCCCAGTGCGGGCATCTCGACAGAGAAGGCCATTTGTATGTGACTCCCTAACAAATTCGTGAACTGTGCGGTTCGGTCGATCAGTTGGTGCAGTGTGGTTTCGCGCCCCGGCCTGCGTGTGCCGGCGCCCGTGATTTCGGCCGGGTCAGCCGACGCCCGTGAGTTAGCCTACTCCCAAAGCCGAGGACGTCAGTGGCAGTCCGGCGAACCGCGGAATGCGGTGAAGATCACTCCCGTTCAGCCGGATTTCACCGGGCTATTTCGCGCCGGCGATGTCCTCGATGACGGCGACGATGGTGCGGACCGGGACGCCCGTTCCGCCCTTGCCGGTGTAGCCCCACGGTCCGCCGGTGTTGAAGGCGGGACCGGCGACGTCGATGTGCGCCCAGTCGAGGCCGTCGGCGACGAACTCGCGCAGGAACATGGCGGCCGACAGCATGCCGCCCCAGCGGTGGTTGGTGACGTTGGCGAGGTCGGCCACGCGGGAGTCGAGGTCGCTGCGGAGCTCGTCGGGCAGCGGCATCGGCCAGCCGTTCTCGCCGACCGACTGGGAGATGGTGGCGACGCGGTCGCGGAAGTCCTCGGTGCCGAGGACGCCCGGCGTGCGCGTGCCGAGCGCCACCATCTGCGCGCCGGTGAGCGTGGCGGTGTCAATGAGGAAGTCCGGCTCGTCCTCGCAGGCGCGGACGATGGCGTCGGCCAGGATCAGTCGGCCCTCGGCGTCGGTGTTGAGGACCTCGACGGTGGTGCCGCCGTACTGGGTGAGGACGTCGCCCGGACGCTGCGCGGTGGCCGACGGCATGTTCTCGGCCATCGGGACCGTCGCGATCACGGTGACCGGGACATCGAGGCGGGCGGCGGCGATCGTCGAGGCGATCACTGCGGCGGCGCCGCCCATGTCGGAGGTCATGTGGTCCATGCCCGCGGCCGGCTTGATGGAGATGCCGCCGGTGTCGAAGGTGATGCCCTTGCCGACAAGGGCGACGGTGCGCTCGGCGCCCTTCGCCTCGTGGGTCAGGCGCACCAGACGCGGTTTGCGGGAGCTGCCCTGACCGACGCCGATGATGCCGCCGTAGCCGCTCTTGGCCAGCTCGACGTCGTCGAGGATCTCGACCTTCAGGCCGGCCTTGCTCGCCAGGACGCGGGTGCGTTCGGCGAACTCGGCGGGGAACAGGATGTTGGGCGGGGTGTTCACGAAGTCGCGGGCGATGGCCACCGAGTCGGCGACGATCACCGCGTGATCGAGGTCGGCCTTGGCCTGCTTGGTCTTGGCGTCCACCGCGAGCAGCACGGTGCTCGGCGGCAGCTCGGTCGGCGCCGACTTGGCGCTGCGCACCTCGTCGAAGCGGTACGCGCCGAGGTAGGCGCCCTCGGCGGCGGCGCGGAGGTTCGCGGCCGACAGGGTGCTCACGACTCGGGCCGAGCCGTCGAGTGCGCGCATCGCGGCACCGGCGGCCTGGCGGACCTTCTCGGCATCGTCGAGGTGGGCGACGCCGCCGAGGCCGACGGCCAGCACGATTCCGACAGGCAGGGCGGCCGGGGCCGGGACCTTGGTGACCTCGCCCGCGGAGCCCTTCGCGCCGAGCGCGGTGAGGCTCGCCGTGATCTGCTCGGCGGCCTCGTCGTCGAGCAGATCGTCGACCAGGAGGAGGGACGGACCGTCGTCGCCCTCGCCTGCGGCGATCAACCCCACGATCAGGGCGTCGTCGTCGTTCGAGAGTGCGGTGGTCAGGTCGATGCGGGGGCCGCGGATGCGGTCGGAGAAGTCGTTGGCGCTCACGCCTTTCAACTCTGCCACAGGCTCGCCGCGGGCGACCGGCGAACTCGCGCGCATGCGGACCGGGTGGGGGAGCGTCGACGCGACGCGAGGCGATACCGTAGCGGGCATGACTGAACTGCTCGCCGGCCCGATCGCCGATCGTCACACCGCCCTGGGCGCCTCCTTCGCCGAGTTCGGCGGATGGAACATGCCCGTCTCGTACGCCGGCACCGTCGCCGAGCACACCGCGGTCCGCGAGGCCGTCGGCATCTTCGACGTCAGCCACCTCGGCAAGGCGCTCGTCGCCGGTCCCGGTGCGGCCGCCTTCATCAACCGCACCCTCACCAACGACCTCGGCAAGATCGAGGCGGGCAAGGCCCAGTACACGCTCTGCTGCACCGAGACCGGTGGCGTCATCGACGACCTCATCACCTACCTGGTGAGCGACGACGAGGTGTTCCTGATCCCGAACGCGGCCAACACCCCCGCCGTGATCGCGGCGCTGCAGGCCGTGGCGCCCGACGACATCACCATCACCGACCTGCACCGCGAGTACGCGGTCTTCGCCGTGCAGGGCCCGAAGTCGACCGACGTCCTCACCGCGCTCGGTCTGCCGACCGAGATGGAGTACATGGCGTTCGCCGACGCGACCATCACGATCGACGGTCGCGACGTCGCGCTACGCGTGTGCCGCACCGGTTACACCGGCGAGCACGGCTACGAGGTGCTGCCCCGCTGGGACGACGCCGGCGCGGTCTTCGACGCCCTCCTCGCGGAGGTCGCGGCGCGCGGCGGACAGCCCGCCGGTCTCGGCGCCCGCGACACGCTGCGCACCGAGATGGGCTACGCCCTGCACGGCCACGAGCTGAGCGTCGACATCACGCCCGTGCAGGCGCGCACGTCGTGGGCCGTCGGCTGGGACAAGCCCGAGTTCTTCGGTCGTGACGCGCTCGTGGCCGAAAGGGAGGCCGGGCCGTCGCGCCGCCTCTACGGCCTCCTCGCCACCGGCCGCGGCGTTCCGCGCGCCGACTGCACCGTGCATGCCGAGGCGGGCGGGCCGTCGATCGGCGTCTGCACCTCCGGCACCTTCTCGCCGACCCTGAAGCAGGGCATCGCCCTCGCCTTCATCGACGTGGCGTCCGGGATCAAGAAGGGCGACGAGGTGGTGGTCGACGTCCGCGGTCGGGCGCTGACCTGCACCGTCGTGCTGCCGCCCTTCGTTCAGACGCACGTCTGACCGGAATGTGCGCCGGGGCGCGAAATCCTGTTGCGCTCCGGCGGTAACATGACCGCATGACCTTGGAGTTCACCCGTACCGAGCATCCGCATCCGGTTTCGGAGACCCGTCGCGCCGAGATCCTCGCCGCGCCGGGCTTCGGCAACTACTTCACCGACTACATGGTGACCGTAGACTTCGACCGCGAGCACGGATGGAATCGTCCCGTCGTGACTCCCTACGGCCCGATCGCTCTCGATCCCGCCGCCATGGTCCTGCACTACGCGCAGGAGATCTTCGAAGGCCTCAAGGCCTACCGCCAGCCCGACGGCTCCATCGCGGCCTTCCGCCCCGAGGCCAACGCGGCGCGCTTCAACAACTCGGCCCGCCGTCTGGCGATGCCCGAGCTCCCCGAAGAGGACTTCCTCGGTTCGCTGCGCGCACTGCTCGCGGCCGACCACGCGTGGGTGCCCGCGGCCGGCGGCGAGGAGTCGCTGTACCTGCGTCCCTTCATGTTCGCGTCGGAGGCCAGCCTCGGTGTCCGGCCCGCGAACAAGTACCTGTACTCGCTGATCGCGTCGCCCGCGGGCGCCTACTTCGCGGGCGGACTGAAGCCGGTCAGCGTCTACCTGTGCACGCAGTACGTTCGCGCGACCCCGGGCGGCACCGGTGACGCCAAGTTCGGCGGCAACTACGCCGCCTCGCTCCTCGCGCAGGCGCAGGCCGCGGAGAAGGGCGCCGACCAGGTGGTCTGGCTCGACGCCCTGGAGCACCGCTACATCGAGGAGATGGGCGGCATGAACCTGTTCTTCGTGTTCGGTTCGGGCGCTGACGCGACTCTCGTGACTCCGGAGCTCACCGGCTCGCTGCTCCCGGGCATCACCCGCAACTCGCTGCTGACCCTGGCGGCCGACGCCGGTTACAAGGTCGACGAGCGGCGCATCTCCGTCGAGGAGCTGCGCGAGGGCGTCGCCAACGGCGACATCACCGAGGTCTTCGCCTGCGGCACCGCCGCCGTGATCACCCCGGTCGGCCGCGTCCAGAGCGACACCCACGACTACACGATCGCCGGCGGCGAAACCGGTGAGGTGACGCAGAAGCTGCGCGACACCCTCACCGGCATCCAGCGCGGCACCGTCGAAGACAAGCACGGGTGGATGACGACGCTGCTGCCCGCGCAGTGAGTCGACTCAGCTGACCTTCTGCCGTTGATCGGGCCCAGCAGCGGGGCCCGATCAACGGCAGAAGCGTCTTCCGGGGGCGGTGCTACAGCAGCAGACCGACGGCGGTGAGTGCGGTGACGAGTTCGATCGTCGCCCCGATCACGTCGCCGGTCACGCCACCTGCGCGGCGGGAGACATGACGGCTGAACGCCCACGCGAAGCCCAGTGCGACGACGACGGTGACCCCGGCGCGCACGGCTGCGGTAGGGGAGTCGAGCAGCCCGACCAGGACCGCCGCAGCGATCGCGATCGCCGACCACACCGCGACCGACCAGCGCTGCGTGCCCGCCACCAGCGCGCCGAAGCCGTCGGCGTTCGCAGCGGACAGTGCCCGACGGCAGACCACGGGGACGGTGGCGCGACCGACGAAGACGACGGTCGCGACGGCCCACCACCGGCCGTCGTCGGCCAACGCGCCGAAGGCGAGCGACTGGCCCAGAATCACCAGGATCAGGGTGGCCGCGCCGAACGGGCCGACGTCGCCGCTGCGCATGATGGTGCGGACGCGGTCGGGATCGCCGTAGCTGCCGAGCCCGTCGGCGGTGTCCGCGAGTCCGTCCAGGTGCATGCCGCGCGTGGCGAGGGCGAGGAAGACGACCACGATGACGCCGGTGAGCGTCGTCGGCAGCGCGGTGTGCGACAGCCCGAGGGCGATCAGTGCGCCGAGCGTGCCGAGGACCACGCCGACCAGGGGGACCGCCGAGATCGCGGTGCCGCCGCGCCGTCGGTCGAAGTCGCCGCGGGGTTGCGGCAGCGGCAGCACCGTCAACCAGGTGAACGCGTCGTGCACACCGCGCAGCGCCCGCACGACGGGACTACTCGCCGCCGCTGACGCCGGCCTCGCCGAAGGTCGCCATGTCGGTCAGGATGTCGATCGACGACGCGATCAACGGCACGGCCGCCACCGCACCGGTGCCCTCGCCGAGGCGCATCGACAGGTCGAGGATCGGTGCGAGGCCGAGGTCGTCGAGCGCGAACCGGTGCGCGGGCTCGGTGGACAGGTGCCCGGCCTGCCACCACGACGCTGCACCCGGCGCCATCCGATGCGCCACCAGGGCCGCGGCTGCGGTGATGACACCGTCGACCAGAGCCGGAGTCCTGCGGACGGCGGCCTGCGCCAGGAAACCCGCCATCGCGGCGATGTCGGCACCGGCCACAGCGGCGAGCAGCGCGAGCGGTTCGTTGCGATAGCGGCGGGCGTATCGCATGCCGTCACGGATCGCGGCGGTCTTGCGGATCCATGTGGCGTCGTCGATCCCGGTGCCGCGGCCCACCACGACCACCGGCTCGCGATCGGTCAACGTGCCGATCAGCACCGACGCCGGCGTGGTGTTGCCGATTCCCATGTCACCGGCGATCAGCAGGTCGGCGCCGGAGTCGACGAGCTGGTCGGCCATCGTGCGACCGGCGGCCACGGCGCGGCGGGCTTCGGCGATCGTCAACGATTCGCCGCGCCGCAGGTCACCGCTGCCGGAGCGCACCTTGTAGCGGGAGACGCGGGGATCGGTGTCGGCGGCGACGGCCATGTCGAGCACGTGGACGGCGACACCGGCCCGGCGGGAGAGGACGTTGATCGCGGCGCCGCCCGACGCGATGTTCGCGACCATCTGCGCGGTCACCTCGGGCGGATACGCGGAGACCCCGTCGGTGGCGACGGCGTGGTCGCCCGCGAACACGACCACGGCGGGCGCCGTCAGCGGGCGGGGCGGGCACACGCCCTGGCAGGCGCTCATCCAGTTGCCGAGCTCCTCGAGTCGACCGAGGGCGAGCGGCGGCTTCGTCAGCTGCAGCTGGCGGGCGCGCGCCTCGTCGACGATCCGATGGTCCGGCAGTTCGACGGCGGGGAAGACCTCGGCGTCGACGGCGTCCAGGTCGACGGTCGGGAGATCTGCCGTGGGCATGCTCGGGGCCGGTCGGGGAGCGGCCGGCTGCACCGGCTCCAACTGCACCGGCTCCAGCTGCACCGCAGCGGCGACGGCGGCCGGTGCGTCAGGGGCGGCGGTCGCCTGCAGGTCCAGCGTGCGGCCCGCGACCACCAGGGTCGCCGTGTCGCAGACGGCGGCGACAGCCGCGTTGAGGCGGCCCAGGTCGTCGGCGAAGCGTCGTCCGGAGGCGGTCGCCGGGACCACGGCCAGACCGACCTCGGGACTGACGATGACCAGGTCACCGGTGACATCGGCGATCGCCGCGCAGAGGTCGTCGATCTCCGCGGACAGATCGACGGTCGGGTCGTCCCAGGCGCCGGTCGCGTCGAGGCGGGCGGTGAGCCAGGTGCCGAGGTCGTCGATCAGGGTCGCGTCGGCGGGCGCCGCGCGCAGCAGCCCGGCCAGATTCCGGGACTCGACGGTCCGGTACCGGTCGCCGCGCCGACGACGGTGCTCGTCGATCCGATCCCGCCACGCCTGATCGCCGTCGGGGTCGCCGGTGGCGATGTACCGGACCGCGGGGGCTCCGGAGAGCAGCTCCTCGGCGTGCGCCGACTTGCCCGAGCGGATTCCGCCGAGGACCAGTGCGCGCACGGGCTAGACCTTGTCGCCGGGCTTGTGCCGAGGGCGCGGGGCACGCATCATCCGCAACTGCATGGCGCGGGTGAAGGCGTACCAGCCGAGCCGGAATCCGGTGTCGGTGGTGTCGGGGAAACGCTCGCGGACGCGGCGGTTCACCATGCGACCCAGGTAGATCGAGTCGATGATCGTCAGGAGCACGAAGACCAGGAGCACCAGGTTTCCGATGACGGCGAGGTTCGGCACCATCAGTACCACCAGCAGGAAGATCGCGAACGGCAGGAACAGCCCGGCGAAGTTGCGGCGGGAGTCGACGATGTCGCGCGCCATCGCGCGGACCGGGCCGCGGTCACGGGCGACCATGTACTTCTCGTCGCCGTCCATCATCTTCTCGCGCTGCTCGAGCCGCACCCGGCGTCGTTCGGCTGCGACTTCCTTGCGCTCGGTCTTCGTCATCGACGCGCGCAGCGACTTCTTGCGAGCGCGGGCTTCGGCGCGAGTGGCGGGCGGGGCGGTCATCGGCGCACGGCGTCGCTCGGCGTCGCGCCGCTTCGGCGTGGGGCGGCCCTTGCCCGGAGTCGTGGCCCCGGAGGTGGGCGGGGTCTGCTCGGCCTCGGCGGCAGTCGTCTCGTCCGGTGCGTCGTCAGCACCCTTGTCGGCGTCGGATTTCCACGGCAACTTCACACCTCAACAGTATTCGATGTGTCCGCCGGACTCGGCATCGGGCGAGGCCCGCTCGATATCCTCGGGCGGTGATGAGTCGAAGCGGACAGACGCGGCGTGCGCGGGTGGTGATCGCGCCCGACGAATTCGGCGGCACGCTGACGGCGCAGGCCGCGGCCGCGGCGATCGCGGCGGGATGGCGGCGCGCCCGACCGGACGACCGCCTCGACCTGCTCCCGCAGTCCGACGGCGGCCCCGGATTCGTGGACGTGCTGACCGCGGCCGGCGTCGGACGGACCGTGGAGGTGCCCGCCGTCGGACCGCTCGGAGAGCCCGTCGTCGCACACCTGCTGCTCGACGACACCTCCGCCTACCTGGAGTCGGCGCAGGTCTGCGGCCTGCACCTGCTCGGCGAGGACGGCCCGAGCCCGCGCTCGGCCTGGGCGGCGGACACCGCCGGGCTGGGAATGCTGCTCACCGCGGCGGTCGACGCGGGTGCGCGCCGGATCGTCGTCGGGCTCGGCGGCAGTGCGACCACCGACGGCGGCCGCGGCGCCTGCGAGAACCTCGGCGGGTGGGACGCGGCCAGGGCACTGCTGTCCGACGTGGAACTGGTCGCCGCCACCGACGTCACCAATCCGCTGCTCGGCCCGACCGGTGCGGCCGCCGTCTTCGGTCCGCAGAAGGGCGCCGACGCCGCGACGCTCGCTCGTCTCGAGGAACGCCTCGCGGCGTGGGTCGACGTCCTCGAACACGGCGGCCGGCGGGTCCGCGACCTCCCCGGCTCCGGAGCCGCAGGCGGACTCGGAGCGTTTCTCCTGGCGCTCGGCGCGCATCGGGGGGCCGGAGCGTCCGTGGTCGCGGATGTCACAGATCGCGCCGCGCGGATCGCCGCCGCCGATCTGGTGATCACCGGTGAGGGGAGGTTCGACCGGCAGACCGCGTACGGAAAGGTGATCGCGGCGGTCGCCGCCGACGCCGCGAGCGCGGCGGTACCGGTCGTCGTCATCGCAGGTCAGGTGGTCGACGGTGCGACTGTCGACGGGGTTCGGGACGTGTACTCGATGGCCAGGCACGCGGGTTCCGTCGAACGGTCCGTGGCGCAGCCCGCGGCCGTCGCGGCGGATGTGGCCGAGCACGTCGCCCGAACGTGGGAACCGACGCGCGGAAAAGGCGAGGGCGGGATGCGGGAATAAGCCGACTACGAGTACGGTTAAGCCTGTTGGCCGCGATAAACGGAACGCGAGTCCGTTCAGCGAGCCATCGACAACGTATCTGGTCGCCCTTCAACCGATGCGGCCGGCGACACGAGGAGTGCACATGACCGTTCAGAACGAAACCGATACCGGTGTCCTGCTGAGTGACGCCGCCGCCGCCAAAGCGAAGGCTCTGCTCGATCAGGAGGGCCGCGACGACCTGGCTCTGCGCATCGCCGTTCAGCCCGGTGGTTGCGCCGGTCTGCGCTACCAGCTGTTCTTCGACGACCGCAGCCTCGACGGCGACGTCGTGTCGGACTTCGGCGGCGTGAAGCTGGCCGTCGACCGCATGAGCGCCCCCTACGTTCAGGGCGCCACCATCGACTTCGTCGACAGCATCGAGAAGCAGGGCTTCACCATCGACAACCCGAACGCGACCGGCAGCTGCGCCTGCGGCGACTCGTTCAACTGATCTCGGCGCACGCCGGCATCTGTTCGCGGCGGCCGCGACCTCAACGACTTCGGTCGGCGGGGTCGCGGCCGTCGTCGTTTTCCGCTTCAGTACCGTTGGACAGATGTTCATCGCCGTCTGCGGGTCCGTCGCGACCGACCATCTCATGAAGTTCGCCGGTAAGTTCTCCGAGCAGTTGGTCGCCGACCAACTGGAGCACATCTCCCTCAGCTTCCTCGTCGAGGACCTCGTCGTGCATCGCGGCGGGGTCGGCGGCAACATCGCCTACGCCATCGGCGTGCTCGGCGAGAAGCCGCTGCTGATCGGTGCCGCGGGCAGCGACTTCGACGACTACGAGAAGTGGCTCACCGGCAACGGCGTCGACTGCCGCGGCGTGTCCCGCTCCCAGACACAGCACACGGCCCGCTTCATGTGCACCACCGACGAGTCGATGGCGCAGCTCGCCAGCTTCTACGCCGGCGCGATGAGCGAGGCCCGGGACATCGACCTCCCGGCGCTGTTCGCGACCACCGGTCGCCCCGACCTGGTCCTGATCGGCGCCGACGATCCCGAGGCGATGGTCGGCCACACCCGAGCCTGCCGCGCGGAGGGCATCCCGTTCGCCGCCGACCCCTCCCAGCAGCTGGCCCGCATCGACGGCGACGCCGCGCGCGAGCTGATCGACGGCGCCGAGTACCTGTTCACCAACGAGTACGAGTGGGGTCTGCTGCTGCAGAAGACCGGCCTCGACGCCGCAGAGGTGGCGCAGATGGTCGGCACCCGCATCACGACACTCGGCGCCGGGGGAGCGGACGTCATCGAACGTGACGGCACCGTCACGCACGTCGACGTCGTCGCCGTCGAGAACCAGGTCGATCCCACCGGCGTCGGCGACGGCTTCCGCGCCGGCTTCCTCACCGGTGTCTCGCGGGGCCTCGGCTTCGAGCGCGCCGCCCAGCTCGGCTCGATGGTCGCCGCGCTGGTCCTGGAGTCGGAGTCGACCCAGGGATGGTCGTGGGACGTCGAGACCGTCGTCACGCGACTGACCGGTGCCTACGGCGCCGACGCCGCCGCGGAGATCAAGTCGATCCTCTGAACTGAGACTCGCAAAACAGCAGAACGCCCCGCTCGATGAGCGGGGCGTTCTGTCGCTTGCTGCCGTCCTACAGTCGGACGGGGTAGTCGCGGTCCTCGATCTGCGGCTTCACGGTGCCGTCGACGAAGATGCCGTACCAGAGCATGAAGCAGATCACCGTCCAGATGCGGCGGCTGTTGTCGACCTCACCGCGGCGGTGCTCCTCCAGCATCTGCATGACGAACTGCTTGTCGAAGATGTGGTCGGTGTCGGATGTCGCGATCAGCTCGCGCGCCCAGTCGTACATCTCGGTGCCGGCGAGCCAATGGCGCAGCGGGACCGGGAAGCCGAGCTTGCGGCGGTGCAGCACGTGCGGCGGCACGATCTGCTCGAGCGCCTTACGGAGCGCGTACTTGGTGGTGCCGTGGCTGATCTTCTGATCGAAGGGGAGTCGTTCGGCGACCGCGAAGACCTCCTTGTCGAGGAACGGCACGCGCAGCTCCAGGGAGTGCGCCATGTTGATCTTGTCGGCCTTCACGAGGATGTCGCCGCGCAGCCAGGTGAACAGGTCCAGATGCTGCATCCGGGTCACCGGATCCAGGCCCTTGCTCATGTCGTAGACGGGCGCGGTGACGTCCTGGTGCATCCAGTCCTCGCGGAAGGTCCGCAGGACGGCGCGCAGGCGGGCGTCGTCGAAGCTGCGCGCGTTGCCGTAGTAGCGGTCCTCGAGCGTCAGCGAGCCGCGGTGCAGGAGGCTCTTCCCGCGGGTGCCCTCGGGAATCCGGTCGGAGACCTTGCCTGCGAGGCGGCGGAGGCCGCCGGGCAGCTTGTCGAACGGCGCCAGCGACAGCGGCTCCTTGTAAATGGTGTAGCCGCCGAACAGCTCGTCGGCACCCTCACCCGACAGGACCACCTTCACGTGCTTGCGCGCTTCGGCGGCGACGAAGAAGAGGGGAACCAGGGCCGGGTCGGCGACCGGGTCGTCGAGGTACCAGATGATCTGGGGGAGGGACTCGATGAACTCGCGGGGCGACACCACCTTGACCACGTGGCGCGCGCCGATCGCCGCGGCGGACTCTGCGGCGACGTCGACCTCCGAGTACCCGTCACGCTCGAAACCGGTCGTGAAGGTGATGAGGTCGGGGTTGTGCTGGATGGCGAGCGCCGCGATGGCGGTGGAGTCGATGCCGCCGGACAGGAACGACCCGACGGTCACATCGGCGCGCATGTGCTTGGCGACGGAGTCGCGCAGGACGTCGGCGATCTCGTCGTACCGCTTCTGGTCGCTGTCGGTGGCGAACGGAACGACGGGGAAGCGGGGCTTGAAGTAGCGGGTCACCGTCGGGGCGACACCGGGCTTCACCGTGGCGTAGCAGCCGGATTCGAGGCGGGTGATGTTCTTGTGGAGCGTCTCCGGCTCCGGAACGTACTGGAGGACCGTGTAGTGCTCGATGGCGCGGTCGTCGAGCTCGCGGTCGAGCCCGAGGCGGTCGAGCAGTTCCAGGACGCTCTTCTTCTCGCTGCCGAACGCGGTGCCGTGATCGCTGGTCGCGAGGAACAGCGGCTTGATGCCGAACTGGTCGCGGGCCAGGAACAGTTCCTTGGTCTGCGTGTCCCAGATGGCGAAGCCGAACATGCCGCGCAGCTTCGTGAGCACGTCGGGACCCCAGTAGTGGAAGCCCGCGACGATCGGCTCGCCGTCGCCCTCGGTGCGGAAGGGGGCGTCGAACTCGCGCTTGAGCTCGTCGCGGATCTCGATGTAGTTGTAGATCTCCCCGTTGAAGACGAGCGCGTACCGTTCCGGATCCTCCGGGGGACCCCAGCGCAGCGGCTGATGCGAGTGCTCGATGTCGATGATCGACAGCCGGTTGAATCCGAAGATCAGGTCGTCGTCGTTCCAGGTGCCGAGGTCGTCGGGGCCGCGGTGCCGCATGCACGTGGCCGCCGATGCGACGAGTTGGGTCGTCGTCGACGCGGAACCGTCGCTGGTCAGCATTCCGAGCAAGCCGCACACTGTGACAGGGCCTCATTTCGCTGGTTGAAGAAGGAACCAAGGCGCGCGCGATCATGCGCGCAAGCGGTTCCACTATGCCGTAGAACCTCCTGATTCCGCGACTGCGCCGCGCCGTGACGGACTGTCTGTCGTGTCGCTATAGACGTCTTTCCGCAGGTCGTGGAAAATGATTCCGGTAACTGCGGCCCCCAATCACGAACAGTTCGCCGGGTTGGTCTACGCTGCGTAGTACTAGGTGCAAGAATTGCGTCGAGGAGTGTCTGGTCGCCTCGGCGCAGGCCTTGAAGAACAGCTCCCTGCCAGCAGGAAGGCGTGAAATTGACGAACGGTGTACGGCCGTCTGCGCGACGAAGGGGATCGTCGTCGCGCATGATCAAGAGACTGAGTGGCCTCGCGGTCCTCGGCGTTGGTGTGCTGATGACATCGGGCTGCAGTGCTGAAGAGGCACTGCGCTTCGGTTGGCCGGAGGGCATCACGCCCGAAGGTCAGGCAATGCGTGAGTTCTGGACCTGGGCTGTCATCGCAGCCCTGGCCATGGGCGTCATCGTGTGGGGTCTGATCTTCTGGACCATCACGTTCCACCGCCGCAAGAAGGACACCAAGCCGGAGGACGAGATCCCTCGCCAGACCGGTTACAACGTGCCTCTGGAACTCGCGTACACCGCGATTCCGTTCGTGCTGATCGCCGTGATGTTCTACTTCACCGTCATCGTGCAGAACAAGGTGGAGACCAAGGTCGAGAACCCCGACGTCGTCGTCAACGTGACGGCCTTCCAGTGGAACTGGAAGTTCGGCTACAACTCGGCGACCATCAACGGTCAGAAGCTGGTCGACCCGAAGACCGACTCCAAGAAGGGCACACCCTTCGAGGGGCAGATCGAGAAGTACCGCGAGGAAGACGGCAAGCAGGAGAAGGTCCTGGGTGCTGCCGGCGGTCGTTCCGCTGAGATCCGCGACTACCTGTCGTACGACAAGATCGAGACCATCGGCACCTCGTCTGAGATCCCGATCCTGGTCCTGCCGACCAAGACCCGCATTCAGTTCGACCTCGCTGCCGCGGACGTCGTCCACTCCTTCTGGGTTCCGGAGTTCCTGTTCAAGCGCGACGTCATGCCGTTCCCGGAGCAGAACCACCAGGATCCGTCGTTCCAGATCTCTGAGATCGACCGTGAGGGCGCCTTCGTCGGTCGCTGTGCAGAGATGTGCGGCACCTTCCACGCGATGATGAACTTCGAGATCCGCGCGGTCAGCCCGCAGACGTTCACGAGCTACATCAACTACCGCAAGGCGCACCCGGAGGCGACCAACGCTCAGGCTCTGCAGGCCGTCTGCCAGACGCCCGAGTCGGTCACGACCGTTCCGTTCGACACTCGCCGTGTCTCCAACGGAACGACGCCGAAGCACCTCGGTGACGCCAGCAACACCACGATCGCCAACTGCAAGCCGGAGGTCTAAACAGCTATGAAGGTCGAAGCACGGATCTTTGAGGCCATCGCGAGCTTCTTCTTCGTCGTGGGCATCGTCTACGCCGTCGGCACGTTCTACTACCGCACCGGTGTGGAGTGGGCAGGCGCCACCGCGATGTTCTTCTCGGGCGGCCTGGCGCTGATCGCAGGCACGTACTTCCGGTTCGTCGCGCGACGCGTCGAGATCCGCCCGGAGGACTTCGAAGACGCGGAGGTCGAGGACGGTGCGGGTGAGCTCGGCTTCTTCTCGCCGCACAGCTACTGGCCCATCATGATCGCTGGTGCCGCCGCGCTGTTCGCCATCGGTTTCGCGTCCGCGAACTGGTGGTTCGCGCTGGGGCTGCTCCCGATCATCATCGCCACCGTCGCAGGCCTGGTGTTCGAGTACCACGTGGGACCCGAGAAGCACTGATCTGACGAAGCACCTCGACGAAGCCGCACCCGGATTCCGGGTGCGGCTTCGTCATACCCACGAGCTGTCTGCGGAGTTCCGCGGGCAGCTCGTCGGCTTTCTGTCCGAGGCCTTCGCAGGCGACTTCGACGCCGACGACTTCGACCACGCGCTCGGCGGCGTCCACGTCCTCGCGGTGGATGCCTCAGGCGGCCTGCTCGGCCACGCGGCGGTCGTGCAACGGCGCGTCGTGCTGGGTGATCCCACGCCGCATTCGCGTGTGCTGCGGGCCGGTTACGTCGAGGCCGTCGCCGTCGCGGCGCGTGCCCGCCGGCGGGGGATCGGAGACTCGTTGATGAGGTCCGTCGACCGGATCGTCGACCGGTCGTTCGACGTCGGTGCACTGGCGGCTTCCGAGGCGGGCAAGCCCCTCTACCTCCGTCACGACTGGTCCTTCTGGACGGGCCCTCTCGGCGTCCTGAGCCCCACCGGTCCCAGACTCACTCCGGACGAGGACGGCAGCGTCCTCGTCCGTGTGCCGTCGACGACGTCGCCTATCGAGCTGTCAGCGCCCCTCTACTGCGATTGGCGCCCCGGAGCCGTCTGGTAGTCCTGCGGGGCGTGTCGGGGCGCATGTGCGTCTGTCGGGGACACCATCTGCGTCTGTCGCCGACATCTGCGTCGTCCGGGACGACGCAAGTGTCGGTGGGGGACGCAGGTGTGGCGGACAGGGCCGTTCGCGTTGTTCGGCGGCAACTGCGTCTCTGGCGGACAGCCGCGTCTGTCGAGGACACCATCCGCGTCTCTCACCGACATCTGCGTCGTCCCGGACGACGCAAACGTCGGCGGGGGACGCAGGTGTGGCGGTCGGAGCCTGCTTGCTCGCGCTCGGCGACGGTCGCGTCTGTGGTGGGGCGTTCGGAGCCTGCTCGCGTCGTTCGGCGACAACTGCGTCTCTGGTCGACAGCCGCGTCTGTCGAGAACACCATCCGCGTCTCTCACCGACATCTGCGTCGTCCGGGACGACGCAAACGTCGGTGGGGGACGCAGGTGTGGCGTCTCGGGGCCGAGGGCCGCGCTGGGCAGCATCGAATCGTGAGCGAAGACCGACGCGGGGCGACGGTGAGTGGGGGAGGGGATGCGTCGGCAGACGCCGAGATGCAGAAACGACCGAGGCCGTCTCGCGTGATGCGAGACGGCCTCGGTGGCTGTGACTGAAGGAGATCAGTCGAGCGGGTTTCCGCCCTTCTCCTGCAGAGCGATCAGAGCCTGCTTCTCCTCGAGATGCTGCTCGTGAGCGATCCGCTCGTTGAGCGCCTGCTCCTCCGCGGAGTCCGGGACCAGCAGGGTTCCGGTACCGGGCGAGCCGGCGGAACCGAGCTTGTTCATCCGCTTCGGGAGCGCCGCCCCCTCGTAGGGGAGCGGGATCGGGTGGCCGTGCTCGTCCACCGGGCCGAGCGGCTGGTGGATCTCGATGTACGCACCCTGCGGCTCGCGGCGGATGATGCCGGTCTCGATGCCGTGCTCGAGCACCTCGCGGTCACTGCGCTGCAGTGCGAGGGCCCAGCGGTAGGTGATGAAGTACACCAGCGGCGGCAGCACCAGCAGGCCGATGCGGCCCATCCACGTCGTCGCGTTCAGCGAGATGTGGAACTTCAGCGCGATGATGTCGTTCATACAGCTCACCGTGAGGATGATGTAGAACGTCAGCGCCATGGCGCCGATCGCGGTGCGGACCGGGGTGTCACGCGGACGCTGCAGCAGGTTGTGGTGAGCATCGTCGCCGGTGAGGGCCTTCTCGATCCACGGGTAGGCGAACAGCACGGTGAACACGACACCGATCACGACGACGACCCAGAAGATCGCGGGGATCGTGTAGTTGCCCAGGTACAGCTCCCACGGCGGCATCAGTCGAGCGAAACCGTCCGTCCACATCATGTAGATGTCAGGCTGCGAACCCGCCGAGACCTGCGCGGCGTTGTACGGGCCGATGTTCCACACGGCGTTGATCTGGAAGACGCCGGCCATCAGGGCCAGGAGGCCGGTGATGATCGCGAAGAACGCACCGCCCTTCGCGGCGAACACCGGGAGGATGCGAACGCCGACGACGTTCTTCTCGGTGCGGCCGGGGCCGGGGAACTGCGTGTGCTTCTGGTACCAGACCAGCGCGAGGTGAGCACCGATCAGACCCAGGATGATTGCCGGGAAGATCAGGATGTGCAGCACGTAAAGGCGCGGAATGATGATGTCGCCCGGGAACTCACCGCCGAACAGGGCCCACTGAACCCAGGTGCCGACGAGCGGAATGCCCAGGACGATGCCCGACATGGCGGCGCGGACGCCGGTGCCCGACAGGAGGTCGTCCGGAAGCGAGTAGCCGAAGAAGCCCTCGAACATGGCCAGCAGCAGCAGGAAGCAGCCGATGACCCAGTTCGCCTCACGCGGGCGGCGGAACGCACCGGTGAAGAAGATGCGCATCATGTGCACGATGATCGACGCAGCGAACAGCAGAGCTGCCCAGTGGTGGATCTGGCGCACGAAGAGGCCGCCGCGGACCTCGAACGAGAGGTTCAGGGTGGTCTCGTAGGCGCGACTCATGGTCACACCGTTGAGCGGCTGGTATGCGCCGTCGTAGACGACGTGCGCCATCGACGGATCGAAGAACAGGGTCAGGTAGGTGCCCGACAGCAACAGGATGATGAAGCTGTACAGAGCGACCTCACCGAGCATGAACGACCAGTGCGTCGGGAAGACCTTGTTGATCTGTCGGCGCATGCCGGATGCGAGGTGGTACCTCGAGTCCACACCTTCTGCCTGTGTGGCGAGGCGGTCAGCGATCGTCATGACTTACGCTCCCAGAATGCCGGTCCGACGGGCTCAAGGAAGTTACCGCCGTTTTGCTGCGGGTTGGCGACCATGTAGCCCTGGTTGTTGACGGTGATGGGCAGCTGCGCCAGAGCGCGGGCGGCGGGTCCGAAGACTGCCTTGCCGTACTCGAGGGCGTTGAACTGCGACTGGTGGCACGGGCAGAGAATACGGTTCGTCTGCTGCTCGTACAGCGAGGTCGGGCAACCGAGGTGGCTGCAGACCTTCGTGTACGCGTAGTAGTCGCCGTAGTTGAAGCTCTCCTGGCCGCGGCGCTTGATGACCTTCTCGCCGTCCTCGGGACGAAGACGGATGAGCATCACCGGGTTGCTGACGGCGCGAAGGCCCTCCAGCAGCTTGTGACGCGACTCCTCGTTCTCGCCGTAGCCGTCAGAGACGCGCCACGGGAAGACGGTCTCCATGGCGCCGGCGTCGAGATCCTCCGGGCGGACCAGGGCGACCTGGTACGGGTTGCCGGTGTCGCGACGCAGGAAGACGGTCTCACCCTTGACCGCATTGCGGCTCGGGGCCCAGCCGCTGGTCCACAGCGGCGAATCGTCGCCCTCGGCCCACGGGTTCTTGATGAAGCCGCCGATCGCAGCCACACCGCCGGCGAGCGAGAGAGCACCGAGACCGAAGACGGCCGAACCGATGATCATCTTGCGGCGGGGGAGGGTGGAGGTCTGCAGCGCGTCGTCGAACTCGGCGACGATCGTCTGCTTGTCCACCTCGGTGGAACCGCCGTCGTGGCGGTCCTGGACCGAGATCTCAGCCGGGATGAAGCGCTTGGTCAGCTGGATGACACCGCAACCGAAGGCCAGGATCGACCCACCGAAGGTGACGCCGAGCAGCGGGGTGTAGAAGGTGTACGCCCAGTAGCCTGCTTCGTCCGGCATCTTGAACTGCCAGTCGTTCCAGATGAAGAGGATGAAGGCTGCAACGGCGAAGACGCCGGAGAGAATGAACCAGATCGCGACAGCGAACTCGGCGCGCTTCTCAGCCTTGGTGCCGGGCTCGGGGAACCGCTCGGCGCGGTGGATGATCTCCACCCCGTCGAGGTTGGTGCCGAGACGGACCTTCTCCTCGCGAGACATTGCGGCGAGTTCGTCGTCGGACGGGACGTCCTTACTCGTATCGCTCAATTTCGTGATCCAATCCACATCGCGCCGGCCACGACCGCCGAAACGCCGACCACCCACATCACGATGCCCTCAGACGCGGGACCGAAGCCGCCGAGTCCGAAGCCGCCGCTGGGGTTGGCCGTGTCGACATACCGGATGTAACCGATGATGTTCTTCTTCTCGTCCACCGAGAGCTGACGGTTCGAGAACTTAGGCATGTTCTGCGGGCCGGTCAGCATGGCGGTGTAGAGCTGCTGGGGGTTGACGTCGGTCAGCGGGGGAGCGAACTTGCCGCCCGACAGGGCGCCACCGCGACCGGTGAAGTTGTGGCACGACGCGCAGTTCAGTCGGAAGAGCTCCGAACCGCGACCGATGTCGTCACCGCGCAGCGAGTCCATGGCGAGGACGGGGAAACCGTCCTTCATCTTGAGGCTGCCGTCTTCGTTCTTCTCGTACATGACCGACGGGCCGCCACCCATGGCCTGGATGTACGCGCCGAGCTTGTCGATGTCGGCTTCGGTGAACTTGGTGGGCTTGCGCTGTGCCTGTGCCTCGTTGCGTGCGGCAGGCATTCGGCCGGACGACACCTGGAAGTACACCGCAGCATCGCCGACGCCGATCAGCGACGGACCGCGGTCCGCAACGCCTTCGAGGTTGGCGCCGTGACAGGTGATGCACGAGGTCTCGTACAGCTGCTTGCCCGGGGCGACGGAAGCGATCGAGTGGTCGTCAGCGGTGGCGACCTGGGGGCTCGGCGACAGCAGGGCTGCGATCAAGCCCGCGGCAACGAGGCCGAGGAGCAGGAAGATCGAGCCGCTCGCGCGACGACGCAACTTACGGCGACGCTTGGCGCGTGCCCCTGCATTCTGGTCGTCGGACGGGTCTCGGCCTTCCGGCGAACTCGGTGGAGATGATCTCATCTGTGACTCTCTACTAAGCGGTTTGGACTGAATGTATGCGAACCGTGCCGCGACGCGGCCGGTTTCCGGCCGTGGTTACCGAATGAAGTAAATGACGACGAACAGGGCGATCCACACGACGTCGACGAAGTGCCAGTAGTACGACACGACGATCGCGGCGGTTGCCTGAGCGGGCGTGAACTTCGAGAGGCGGGTACGAACCAGCAGGAACACGAAGGCGAGAAGACCGCCGATGACGTGCATGCCGTGGAAGCCGGTCGCCATGTAGAACACCGAGCCGTACGCGCTCGAGGAGAGCGTGGTGCCCTCGCTGACCATCGAGAAGTACTCGAAGGCCTGACCGCAGACGAAGAAGGTGCCCATGGCCAACGTGATGGTGTACCACCGACGCAGACCGTAGACATCACCTCGCTCAGCAGCGAAGACGCCGGCCTGGCAGGTGAAGGAGCTGAGAATCAGCACCGTGGTCACCGGCACGGCCAGCCAGAGGTTGAGGTGCGTCGGCGGCTGAGGCCAGCCGTCCGAGGCATTGGCCCGCGCGACGAAATACATCGCGAACAGGCCGGCGAAGAACATCAATTCGCTCGACAGCCACACGATGGTGCCGACGCTGACCATATTCGGACGGTTCAGCGAGTGCACGCGTGAGGTGATGGCGGTTTCTGAGTTACCCACAGCGCTAGTCACAAGAGAAGTATGACGGTTCGTAGTAACCCTTGACCACCCGGGTCGGAAAATTGGTCGAAGAGGCCCGCTTTCCGCAGGTGGCAGACCCGGTTTCCGAGGTTACCGGCGTGTCCTGAGAAGACGATGAGGGCTACGGTGGCCCTCATGGAGACGCGAGGCGGGGTGACTCGGTGGTGACGTGGAAGTGGCCGTGGCGCAAGGGGCAGGTGAAACCACAGCCGCCCGAGGTCGGCGATCCGACGCTCGTGATCGCCGTCGCGGGCGACGACGAGGCGGTCGCGACATCGGTCGCGTTCGGCGCGGCCGGGTTCGACGACGACGGCCCGGTGGTCGAACGTCACCTGCTGCGGATCCCCGCGTCGCAGCGCGAAGACGTGACCCGTCGGTGTGTCGTCGACGGGTACGAGGTGGATCAGAGCGTGCCGTCGTCGGACGCGGACGACGGTCTGGTCCTGCTCGCGGTGGCCCGCGTCGCGGTGGTCGACGCCGTCTCCCTGTCCCGCACCCGGTCCCGGATGGCCAGCGTGGCCTCTCGGGCCGGCGGCCGGGTGGAGGGCTGGGCCGTCCTCCGTCGCGGTGATACTCCGGTGACGGCGTCGGAGGGCTGACGTTAGTCTTGGTGCCGTGAGTGCACAGGACGCAACCGGATCCCCCACCGCCTACACCTGGCCGTACGTGCTCGGCAAGGTGACCGATCGGATCGACCTGACCGTCGACGAGGCGGCGTGGGCGATGCGCGAGATCATGTCCGACGCCGCGACCGGCGCCCAGATCGCGGCCTTCGGCGTCGGTGTGAAGATGAAGGGTCCGTCGCCCGCCGAACTCCGCGGACTCTCCGAGGCGATGCTCTCGCTGGCCAACCGGCTGACGGTGAACGGTGACGCGATCGACATCGTCGGCACCGGCGGAGACCGCTCGCACACGGTGAACATCTCGACGATGACCTCGGTGGTCGTGGCGGCGGCCGGTGTGCCGGTCGTGAAGCACGGCAACCGGGCGGCGTCGTCGAAGAGCGGCGGCGCCGATGTGCTCGAGGCACTGGGTGTGGCCATCAGCCTGAATCCGGCATCGGTCGAGGCCTCGGTGGCGGAGACCGGCATCGGGTTCTGCTTCGCCCCGGTGTTCCACCCGGCGTTCCGGTTCACCGGGCCCCCGCGCAGCCAGATCGGCATCCCGACCGTGTTCAACGTGCTCGGTCCGCTGACCAATCCGGCCGCACCCGAGGCCGGACTGATCGGGTGCGCGTTCAGCGACCTGGCACCGGTCCTGGCCGCGGCCTTCGCCGAACGCGGCAACCGCGTGCTCCTGGTGCGCGGAGACGACGGCCTCGACGAACTGACGACAACCACCACCTCGAGTGTCTGGCAGGTGGTGAACGGTCAGGTGGGACGCCTGACGGTGGACCCGACGGCGCTGGGCATCGAACTGGTGGAACTGTCCGCGCTGCAAGGCGGCGACGCGACGGTCAACGCGCAGATCGCGCGCGACCTGTTCGCGGGCCGGACGGGACCGGTGCGCGACGCGGTGAGCCTGAACGCCGCCGCGGCCCTCGTGGCCCACGATCAGCAGGAACTGCTGACGCAGGACCAGTTCGACGCCGCGATGCGCGAGGCGCTGGCACGCGTCGGCGACGTCCTGGACTCCGGTAGGGCCGCCGACCTGCTGGACCGGTGGGCGGCGACGACGCAGCGGCTGGCGGCCGCACAGTAGGAATCGGACGTCCCAGAACGGGAGACGCCCCGCCGCGAAGTCTCGCGGTGGGGCGTCGTCGTCTCTCCGGGGGCGGCGGCGTCACTCCTCGCCGATGGAGAAGCCGCCCTCCACTTCGGAACTCGCGTAACTGCGGAAGGCGATGTGCGTGGCACTGCTGCGGACCCCGGGAATCCGATTGATGGCTCCGGTGACCACGGTGGCGATCTCCTCGTGATTGCGGACGCGGACCTTGGCGATCAGATCGACGTCGCCGGCGCACGAGTAGACCTCGGTGACGCCCGGAATGTCGGCGACGGCCTGCGCGGTCTCGGGGATCTGGTTGATGTCGGCTCCGATGAGGACGATGGCGGTGATCATGGCCGTAACTCTAGTAGCCGGAGACGGCTTCGCGTGCGGCGCGCGCGGTACGAGCGAAGTGATGCCATCGGGCGGCGGCCCCGATCGGCAGCGACAACTGGTCGGTGACGTCCACCAGGCGGGTTCCCGGCTCGTACAGCCATCGTTCGATGAGGGCGGTCTCCTCGGCGGGCGCACCGCCGAGCGGACCGGACTCCGGCGCCGGTGGGAGGACCGTCGTGGCCGAGGCCCGCAGTCGATCGATCACCGGCATCGGCGACACCCCGCGGACCGCGCGGGCCGCGGCCGCGAGCCTGCCGTAACGAACCACCGACAGGTCCCACCCTCCGTCGCCGTCAGGGCGTGCGGCGACCACCTCCGCGCGCTGCGCGACGGCGGCCAGGCGTTGACCGCGGGAGAGCGCCTCGATCGTCGCCGACAGGCGGTCGCGGGCGCGGGCCGCCGACTCGAACCGATGCTCGGCGGCGAGCATCTCGATCCGTCCCTCGAGTGCGGTCAGGAGCGAGTCGGACCGCCCGGACAGCAGATCGCGAGCGGCCTCCACCCGGCCCAGGTAGTCCGGCAGAGTCTGCGGGCGGTCGCTGGCGGCCCGGCAGACACCGGGTAGAGCGGCGACGAGGGGATCGGGCAGGGCGGCGGCGTCGGAAGGGCCCTCACACCAGTGATGCGAGGCCTTCTTCAGTTCGGCGGTACACGTCCGAAGGCCTGCGAGCCCGGAGATCACGTCGGCGACGTCGGCGGCCTGCGCGCGCCCGGGGATCGGCCCCAGCGATTCGGGACCGGGCGTGCGGGACACCTTCAACCGGGGAAACCGTTCCTCGGTGACCGTGATCCACCAGCCGCGCTGCGGATTGCGGGAGCGACGATTGTAGGAGGGCTTGTGCACGCCGAGCAGTCGCAGCTCGGCGACGGCTGCCTCCAGTGCGTGGGCGCATTCGACGTGGTCGACGCGGACGGCGAGGCCGACCATCTCGGCCATCCGGCTGCGGGGGTCGCTGCCGTTGAAGTAACCGGACACCCGCCGGTGCAGATCGACGGCGGTCCCTATGTAAAGGACTTCGTCGCCGGGCCCGCGGAACAGATAGACGCCGGGCCGGTGCGGCAGCGCTGCCGCCATCCCGCGCTTGGCACGCATGGCGGGCGTCGCGCGCGGGAGGTAGGAGGTGAGGTCGCCGACCGTCTGGACGCCCTGGTTGCCGACGCGCTCCAGGAGGTGGTGGAAGACGTCGACGGTGGCGCGGGCGTCGTCCAGCGCCCGGTGGGTCGGACGGACCGACACGTCGAACAGGTCGGCCAGGGCGGACAGTTTGACCGTCGGCGCCTCCTGTCTGCTGAGGACGCGGCGGGCCATGACGACGGTGCACAGCGAGGCGGTGAAGGTCCACGGCAGCTTCATGCGCGCGGCGCTCTTGCGAAGGAAGCCCATGTCGAATCGGGCGTTGTGGGCCACCAGGATGCTGCCGCGGGCGAACTCGACGAACGACGGCAGCACCTCTTCGATGCGGGGTGCGTCGTAGACCATGGCGGTCGTGATGCCGGTCAGCGCCACGATCTGCGGGGGAATGGTGCGTCCGGGATCGACGAGCGTGGCGAACTCGCCAAGGACCTCGCCGCCGCGGATCTTGACCGCGCCGATCTCGGTGATGCGGTCGGTGTCGGCGCTGCCGCCCGTCGTCTCGAGGTCGACGACGACGAAGGTCGTCTCGCGCAGCGCGGAGGCGGCGAACTCCTCGGACTCGGGGAGATCGGAGAACGACAACTGTTCGACTGCCATGCCCCGCACGCTACGACCGGCCTCCGACAATTCCTCGCGACGGCGCCCCGGAATTGTCAGAGGTCGTTCGTACTCTCCACCACAGGTTGAAAGTCGGTGCCCGACGGTCGAGTCACATCCTGCGAGATGCCCGGTTCGGTGTCACGGCACCCTCATTGAGAGGGAGATCACATGAAAATCGATTGTGCGCGATGCCCGGCCCGAGCCCGTGCCTGTGACGACTGCATGATGCAGGTCTTCTTCAGCCCGGCTACCAGCGAGTATGGGGTTCACGGGGCGCTCGTGGCGCACGATGCGGATCTGGTGGATGCGATCGATGTGTTCGTCGACACAGAATTGGTCTCATTGGACGACGCCGATGAGGCACGACGGCGTGTCACTGCAGGTGAAGGCAATTTTGCCGAAAAGTGGCCCAGAGGTCTCCGCGCGGTGTGATCGCGGGGGCCACGGCACGAACGCGTGCGTTCAGTGGACATCGCAGTCAGGGTTTCGTAATCTTTCTGAGACCTTCCAGTCAGGGTTCTCCCGGAGTGATCCGGAGTGCCCGGAGGGTCGTCGCCTAATCGCCCTTACCAACGGGGGCGAACCGGGGAACCACTTCCTCCGCGCGCAGTGCCAACGCCTGCCGCGCGGATCGGGGTGAATCGCACAGCGGTCGAAGCCGATAAGGCTTTACTTCTGGCGTGCGTAGGGCCATCTCTTCCGGCCCGAACCCGACAGCTAACCCGGTCGGCGATAGGGAGAACAACAAGGAGTACGTGTTTCCGTGGCCAAACATCGTTTGGAGCAGCCTGCCGTCGGTCAGAAGGCAGCCAAGTCCGCGCTCATCGCCGGCTCGATCGCCATCGGCGGATCGCTGGCATTCGCCGCCGCTCCGGCTGACGCCGCCCCGGTGACCATTCCGAACGTCGGCACCTTCGACATTCCGGGTCTGCCGCCGAACGCGGTGCCGAAGGCACCGAGCGTTCCGCAGTTCGACATGGGCACCAAGCAGCAGGTCCGCGCCAAGAAGGCACTGCGCGCCGCTGAGTCCAAGATCGGCTCGCCCTACGTGTACGGCGCCGCCGGCCCCAACGCTTTCGACTGCTCGGGCCTCACCTCGTGGGCCTACAAGCAGGCAGGCAAGATCATCCCGCGCGACAGCTACGGCCAGATGGGCGGCGGCACCCCCGTCGCGTCGCTGGCAGCGGCCCGTCCCGGCGACATCCTGATCTTCAACGGTGGCAGCCACGCCGGCATCTACGCGGGCAACGGCATGTTCGTGCACTCGTCGACCGAGGGCGTGCCGGTGAAGCGCGACCGTGTCAAGGCATGGAACCTCACCACCATCCGTCGCTACTGAGCGACCACAGTTCGATCTAAGTGCAGGGCGGGACGGCATGGTGCCGCCCCGCCCTCACTGCTATCCCGGAATCAGGTGCGAGTGTGTTGAACAAGGCGGGACCGCGGACGCGCAAGTGCGCCGCGGTCATGGGAGTTGCCGCGATCACGGCATCGATGCTGATCGGTGGCGCCCCGGTCTCGGCCGAACCGACGCCCGCCCGCAGCGCCGACCAACTGCTCGCCAAGTATCGGGGCCTGTCGGTCGACGCCGAGAAGACCGCCGAGGCCATGAAGGCCGTGCAGGTCGAGTACGAGTCGCAGCGCACGATCGTCCGCGTGGAGCGCGGCAAGGCCAAAGCCGCGGCCGCGAAGGTCGAGACGATGAACGACCGGATGGCCGTCGCGCAGAAGCGAGTCGACGCGATCGCCCGCGCGAGCTACCGCGGCGCGCGCATCAATCGGCTGTACGCCATGCTGGTGAGCGACTCGCCCCAGAACCTCCTCGACACCATGTCCGGACTCGAGGTGATGTCACGGCAGTCGGCCGCCGACCTGCGCAGCGTCGTGAAGGTGGCGCGCGAGGCCAAGGCGGCGAAGGCGGATGCGGAGCGGACCGCGGACGCAGCGACCCGCGCGATCGCCGCGTCGGAGAAGACCCGCGGTGAACTGCAGGCGAAACAGGCGGATCTGCAACTGCAGGCCGTCCAGATCCGCGCGATCTACCAGTCGATGACCGGTCGGCAGCTCGCCGCGCTGCGCGGCCCCAAGTACAAGTTCGACGCCAAGGCCGTCCCGAAGGGCACCTCGCCCGAGCTCGTCGCAGTCCAGGCGGCCATCTCGCGGATCGGCGACCCCTACGTGTGGGGTGCGGTGGGACCCGACCAGTTCGACTGCTCCGGGCTGATGCTGTGGGCGTACAAGCAGGCCGGACGCACCATTCCGCGGACCAGCGAGGCACAGCTCGGCGGAGGCAAGCCCGTCGACCGCGCTGATCTGAAGCCCGGAGACCTGATCATCTACTATCCGGATGCGCACCACGTCGGCATGTACGTCGGCGACGGCTACGTGATCCACGCATCGACCTTCGGCGTCCCGGTGGCCGTGGTGCCGATCGACAAGGCCGGTCCGTACAACTCCGCGCGACGGTACTGAGTGCGGACGCGTAGAACCGCAGTCGCGGTCCCGGTCCTCGTCGTCGCGCTGCTGGCCGCTCCGCTGACGGCCTGTGGTTCCTCGGACGAGTCGGCATCGGCCACGTCCTCGACGGTCTCCACCACCCCGCTCAATCCGTATGAACAGCAGCGCTACGACGGTGTCACCGCGCTCCTGGACCAGCTGACTGCGACCCTCCGCGGCGGCGACCGCGCCGGGCTGGCGGAACTGATCGACGACGCCGCGACGCCGGAGTTCCGCCGTCATCTCGAGGCGGTCGCCGGCGACTTCGTCGGCACCGCGCAGAAGATCACCGGGTCTCGCACACCCGAGCCGTCGCCTGCGCCGTCGAGCGAGACGACGTCGCCCGGCCGGTCGGCTCCGACGTCGACGAAGCCCAAGCCGCCCACGTCGACTCGGACCGCTCCAGCGCCGACGGCCCGCACCGTGAACGCCGGGCCGTTGAAGCTCAAGGAGTTCCGCTTCCGGGTGGCGCCGCAGACCGGTGCGGAGCAGCTGTTGGACCCCGCGTTCTCCGCGCGACTGGAGGCGCAGGGCGCCACCGACACCTGGGTGACCCCTGTCGACATCGAGTACGCGCTCGGCGGGACGTCTGCGCCCGGCCTGAACGAGCCGACGGTCACCCTGCACCGCAGCTACACCTTCGCCCGGTACGGCGACGACTGGAAGATCGTCGGCGACGGGGGATCGGCCCCCGACGCCACCGCGCAGTCCGACGAGAATCCGAAGGCGCCCGAACTGGGTCCGTGGGACTTCCCGGGTCTGGCCGCCACCGATGTGAAGACCGCGGGCGGCACGTCCACCGTCCTGTTCTACAAGGGGGCGGAGAAGACCGCCGCCACGGCGGCCACCATCCTGTCCGGAGCGGTCGACGAGGTGTCCCACTTCTGGGGCGACGACTGGGTGCGCCGGGTCGGCATGATCTCGACGTCCACCCCGGACCAGTTCGCCGGCCTCACCAAGACGGCGCCCGGAGACACGTCGGCGGCCGCTGCGGCGACCGTCTTCACGATGATCGACAAGCAGAACAAACAGGTCATCGGGCAGCGGATCGTCCTGACCCCCGCAGCCCGCTCGCTGTCGGCGCCCGCGCTCGCCGTCGTCGTCCGTCACGAACTGGTGCACGTCGCCGCCCGCCTCGTGACCGCCGACGGGGCTCCGCTCTGGTTGACCGAAGGGGTTCCCGAGTACGTGGGCCGCAAGGGCACCTACCGTGACTTCGTCGACGCCGCACCGGAGTTGGCGGCGGCCGTCGCCGCGAAGGACGTGCCGAAGGCGCTGCCGTCGGACGGCTCCTTCTCCGTCTCCAGCGACGCCGCGCGGATCGCGTACCAGAGCGCGTGGTCGTTCGCGGCGTTCGTCGGGGAGAAGTTCGGCGACGAGAAGCTCAAGGACATGTACCTGAAGGTCGCCAAGGGCGGCGACACGGCGACGCAGGACGCCGCGATCAAGGATGCGCTCGGCGTCGACAAGGCCAGGGTGATCGCCGACTGGCAGTCGTGGCTGCGAAAGCAGGTCCGGCGGTGAACCGGACCCTGCTGCTCACCAACGACTTCCCGCCTCGTCCCGGCGGCATCCAGTCCTACCTGGAGAACATGGCGTCCTTCCTCCCCGCAGACGACCTGATCGTCTACGCGCCGAAGTGGAGGGGCTGCGAGGAGTACGACGCCGCCGCGCCCTATCGGATCGTCCGGCATCCCACCAGCCTGATGCTGCCGACCCCGGCCGTACGGCGTCGCGCCGCGAAACTGGTGCGCGACAACGACATCCACACCGTCTGGTTCGGCGCGGCCGCACCGCTCGCGGTGCTCGGCCCGTCGCTGCGGTCCGCCGGAGCACGTCGCATCGTCGCCAGTACCCACGGGCACGAGGTGGGCTGGTCGATGCTGCCGGGCTCGCGGCAGGTGCTGCGGTACATCGGCGACCACAGCGACGTCATCACCTATGTCAGCCGCTACACTCGCGGCCGCTTCGCCGCCGCGTTCGGTCCCGACGCGGCCCTCGAGTACGTGTCGTGCGGCGTCGACGTCGACCGATTCGCCCCCGACCCGGAGGCGCGGGCGATGCTTCGCGAACGATACGGGGTCGGCGACGCACCGGTGGTCCTCTGCCTGTCGCGGCTGGTGCCGCGCAAGGGGCAGGACATGCTGCTGCGGTGCTGGCCGACCATTCGGGACGCCGTCCCGGACGCGCACCTGATGATCGTCGGCGGCGGACCGTACGCCGAGAAACTGCACCGGCTGGCCGCCGACATGGGCGTCCAGGACTCGGTGACCTTCACCGGCGGCGTTCCGGCCGCCGACCTGCCCATGCACCACGCCATGGCCGATGTCTTCGCGATGCCGACCCGCACCCGCGGTCGCGGCCTGGACGTCGAAGGCCTCGGCATCGTCTTCCTGGAGGCCTCCGCCAGCGGTGTTCCCGTGGTGGCAGGCGACTCCGGCGGCGCACCCGAGACCGTTCGCGAGAGCCTGACCGGCACCGTCGTCGACGGCCGGAACCTCGCCGACATCGCCGAGGCGATCATCGAGATCCTCACCGCCCCGAAACTGGCCGCGGCGATGGGGGAGAACGGTCGCGCGTGGACCACTGAGAACTGGCAATGGAAGATGCAGGCCGCGCGCCTGATGCGACTGCTCTGAGTCACACCCGACGCGCGGCCCGGGGTCTGCGTGTTCGCTACTTGGTGTAGATCGCGGCGATCTCGTCGGCCCACTTCTCGGCGACCACGTTGCGCTTCACCTTCATGGTCGGCGTCAGTTCGCCCGAGTCCTCGGTGAAGTCGGACGGCAGCACGCGGAACTTCTTGATCGTCTCGGCGTGCGAGACGGTTTCGTTCGCGGCGTCGACCGCCTTCTGGACCTCGGCGCGCAGGTCGGGGTCGTCGACCAGGTCGGCGACGGTGGCGTCGGCGGACTTGCCGTTGCGCTCCTTCCACGCGGGGAAGGCCTCCGGGTCGATGGTCACCAGACCGCCGATGAACGGCTTCTGGTCACCGACGACCACGGCCTGCGACACGAGGGCGCTGGCCCGGATGATGTCCTCCATCGGCGCCGGGGAGACGTTCTTGCCTCCGGCGGTGACGATGATCTCCTTCTTGCGGCCGGTGATCCGGAGGAAACCGTCCGCGTCCAGGGCACCGAGGTCGCCGGTGTGGAACCAGCCGTCGGTGATGGCCTCCGCGGTGGCCTTCTCGTTCTTCCAGTAGCCGGCGAAGACCACCTCGCCGGACAGCAGGATCTCGCCGTCGTCGGCGATGCGGACCGTGTTGCCGGGGATCGGGCGGCCCACGGTGCCGACCTTCACCACGCCCGGCGTGTTCACCGCGATCGCGGCGGTGGTCTCGGTGAGGCCGTAGCCCTCGTAGACCGGGATGCCGACGCCGCTGAAGAAGTGTCCGAGGCGCGAACCGAGGGGAGCGCCGCCGGAGATGGCGAGCTCGCACTGGCCGCCGAGGGCCGTGCGGAGCTTGGCGTAGACCAGCTTGTCGAACAGCGCGTGCTTGGCGCGGAGCAGCAGGTTCACGTCGCCGTTCTGCTTGGCGGTGGAGTACTCGACGGCGGTGTCGGCCGCCAGGTCGAAGATCTTGCCCTTGCCGCCGTCGTGCGCGCCCTGGCGCGCCGAGTTGTAGACCTTCTCGAAGACGCGGGGCACCGACAGGATCAGCGACGGCTTGAAGACCGCGAACGTCGGGATGAGGTTCGGGATGTCGGAGGTGTAGCCGATCTCGACGCCGGCCTCCATCGCGACCAGGTTGATGGCGCGGGCCAGGACGTGAGCCAGCGGCAGGAACAGCAGCAGGCGCTTGCCGTCGCCCAGCAACGTGTTCAGCGACGTCTGCATGACGCCCTCGATCTCGCCCAGGAGGTTCGAGTGCGTCAGCATGCAGCCCTTCGGGCGACCCGTCGTGCCCGAGGTGTAGATCAGGGTGGCGGGGCTCGACGCCTTCAACGTGCGCCGGCGGGCGGTCACCTCGTCGTCGGCGACGTCCTTGCCGCGCTCGGTGAGCAGATCGACGATGCCCTGTCCGTCGGCGACGTCGATCTGGAAGACCGTCACCGAGTCGTCGACGGCGTCGGCCGACTCGGCGACCGTGCGGTGGCCGTCGGTCTCGACGATGATCGTCTTGGCACCCGAGTCACGCATGATCCAGTCGATCTGCGGACCCGACGACGAGTCGTAGATCGGGATGGTGACGGCACCGGCCGACCAGATCGCGAAGTCCAGCAACGTCCATTCGAGGCGCGTGGAGGACACCAGGGCGACGCGGTCGCCGGGCTCGATGCCGGACGCGATCAGGCCTTTGGCCAGGGCGACGACCTGCGCTCCCGCCTCGGCAGCGGTGACGGGGAGCCACTGCGTCCCCTGCTGCTTGCGGAACACGGTCTTGCTGCCGTTCTTCTCGACGAGGTCGAAGAGCACGTCGGACGCATTCCGCTCCTCCGGGATCTCAAACTTCGCGGGCACGCGGCATTCGGCCATGTAATACACCTTCCGGAACCGAAAATTCTTAGAACGAGCTGAATCTGAGAGTGATCTTAGACCCACGGCTCGTGGGGTTCAGCACGAGTGGGTTTCTCCCGCGGGAGCGCGTGTGTGAAGCTAGGACGGTGACGAGCATTCAGGTTGCCGACGAGGTCTTCATCGCCGCGGCCCCCACCCTGGCCGGCCCCGTCGTGGGCGACCGGGCGCGGTGGCGTCAGTGGTGGCCGGATCTGGCGTTGACAGTTGTCGAAGACCGCGGACACCAGGGCGTGCGCTGGACCGTCGAGGGCCCCATCGCCGGAACCATGGAGATCTGGTGTGAGGAGTGCATGGACGGATTCGTGCTCCACTATTATCTGCATGCAGAGCCCGTCGGCCCGCTGCCGACCGATCCTCGCGAGTGCATGGACGCACTCGCCGAGATGAACCGACTGCGGCGGATCACGGGGAAAGAGATGTCTTTTCACGTCAAATGGCTGCTGGAGGGCGACCGCGAGGTCGGAGCGCCCGCCGTCGCGGCTGCCGAGGAGTGAGCGTTGGCCGACCACACTGAGCAGTCGATCGTCATGAACGCCGACGTCGCCGACATCCTGGCGGTGATCGCGGACTTCGACGCGTACCCGGAGTGGGTCACCGCGGCCCGCGAGGTGAACGTCGTCGAGCGTGACGCTCAGGGGCGGGGCGTGCACGTCACCTTCGTCCTCGACGCGGGCGTGCTCGCCGACACCTACGAACTCCGCTACGTCTGGGACGACGACGGCGCCGGGGTGTCCTGGACACTCCTGTCCAGCGACTTGCAGCGCGCCCAGGAGGGCAGCTACCGCCTGGTGCAGCAGGTGCCGGGATCGACCAAGGTCACCTACACCCTGATGGTGGACCTGCGGATCCCGATGATCAGCCAGCTGAAACGGCGGGCGGAGAAGGCCATCACCGAGACGGCGCTCGGCGAACTCAAGAAGAGGGTCGAAGGCTGATCGACTTAGCTCCCATCCATCTGGTGTTCGGGCCCGGTGGCTCGGGCGTGTCCGTGCTCTCCGCTGCGGCGGCGCTGGGCGACCGCTCGACGCACCCGCGGTCCGGCCTCCGCGTGGGCAGCGAGCGCGGAACGCTCCTCGTCTCCCTCGACGGACGGTCGTACCTGCCGGAGCGGCTCGGCGTGCTGCGCGTGCCCGGGGAACCGGTGCCGGTGACCGCCGACGTCGACCTCCTGCAGGTGGATCCGCTGCGAGTCGTCGAGAACGCGTGGTCGGACTTCACCGCGGCGCTCGCCGCCGTCGCCGGCGTGTCGACGCTGCTGCCGCTGGTCGGCACCCTCGCGTCCGTCGATCCCGGTGAGCTCTCGACCCTGCCGGGGGCACAGGAGTTCCTGCTGCTCCGTCAGGTCCGTGACGCCGCCACCGCGGGTCGCTGGCAGCGCATCGTCGTCGACCTCTCGGGCTGCAGCGACCCCTTGGCGCTGCTGCGCGCCCCGACCGTCCTGTCCGCCGCGCTGGAACGACTGTGGCCCCGTCACGCGCGACTGGCCGAGGCGTCGGAGAAGCCGGCGCTGGCGCAGTTGTCGGCGGCGGTGGAGGGCATCGACCGCGACTGCCAAGACCTGATCGAGCTGCTCGTCGACCCGCACGGAGTGTCCGCGCACCTGGTGGTCGACGGCGGCGACCGCGGCGCCAGAGCGCTCGCCGACCACGTCGCGATCAGCGACCTGATGGGACTTCCCCTGCGGTCGGTGCTGGTCAACAACGGGGCAGGCGGTCCGGGCGGCGCCACCGAGGACGTCGCGCGCGGCCTGCTGGCCGACGACCCCGACGTGACCGTGAGCGTCGTCGACGCCGCCGCGGACCCGCTCGACCGGCTGTCGCGGCTCCGGCGCATCGACATCGACCTGCCGGACCCGACGGGCCGCCCGCGCGGATCGGGAGCGCTGACCGTGACCCATGTGTCGGGAGAGGATCTCGAAAGCCTCTTCGAACTGGCGTGGCGACAAGGTCTGCCCGATCCCGACCGCCTGGAACTGGGCCGATCGGGTGACGATCTGTTGATCACGATCTCCGGATTCCGGTTCCCCGTGCGGCTCCCGTCGGTCCTGCGCCGCTGCGTCGTCGCCGGAGCCGACTGGACGGACGGACGGCTGGTCCTGCAGTTCCGGCCCGACCCTCGGGTCTGGCCGCAGCGGCCGATGCGGGTGAGTTGATCATCTCGCGCACGGCGACGCGGATCACCGCGCATCATGGGTGTGCGGTCGCTCACCAGAGCGCGGCCCGGGGGTACGGATCCGGGGCGCGGACCGGTAGCGTCGATTGTCCATACCGTCCGATCCCGATGTCGTCAGAAGCAGAGTTGAGGAACCTTCGACCATGACCGATGCCAGCAGCACCACGGGTGCCGGCTCCGCCGACGGCGATCCGGTGCAGGCACTGCTGCTCGGATTCGCGAATCAGATCGACCAGCTCGCCGGATTGATCGCCGGTGCCGGCGGCACGGCGATGGGCGGCTCGCCCGTCCCGGAGTTGATGGGGGAGCTCGGAACGCTCGTCAAGGAGTTCGGCGACCTCCTCGCGCGCATCATCGCCGCGTTGATCGCCGTCCTCGAGGCGGTCGCCGAGACGCTCCGGTCCGACGGGCCCGGGGAGACGGCGGCCACCCCGCACTTCGAGCCGATCATCGTCAACATCAACCGGGCGAGCAACTGAGATGGCCGGTCGTGCCAGTGACGTCCTGACCGTCGGCATCGACATCGGCGGGACCAGCGTCCGCGCGTCGGTCGTCGACGCGCAGGGTCGACGACTCGACACGCTGCGTACAGCGACGCCGCCCACCGCCGAATCCCTGGAGCACTGCCTGCAGCGGCTCGTCGCCGAACTCCGCGACCGATGGGCGGTGGCCGCCGTCGGCCTCGCGATCGCCGGATTCCTGACCCCGGACCGGCAGACCGTGCGGTTCGCTCCGCATCTGGCCTGGCGGGAGGCGCGGGTCCCCGAGATCATGACCGAGCTGATCGGGCTGCCGGTCTTCGCCGAGCACGACGCCAACTCGGCCGCCCTGGCCGAGCTGCAGTTCGGTGCCGCGGCGGGCGGGCACAACACCCTCGTCCTGTCGATCGGCACGGGCATCGGTGCGGGCATGATCCAGGACGGACGGATCTACCGCGGAAGCTTCGGCGTCGCACCTGAGTTCGGGCACCTCACCGTGGTCCCGAACGGTCGGCCCTGCAGTTGCGGCAAGCGCGGCTGCTGGGAGCGGTACTGCAGCGGCACCGCACTGGTCGACACGGTGCTCGAACTCCTCGCCGCCCAGGACAACCCGCGCAGTGTGCTGGCCGCCGAATCGGAGGCCGACCCCGGATCGCTGACCGGGCGACGGGTCGCCGCGGCCGCCGCCGACGGCGATCCGGTCGCCATCGCCGCCTACCAGGACCTGGCACGCTGGCTCGGCTACGGGCTCGGGATGATCGCGGACGTGTTCGATCCCGACCTCATCGTCCTCGCCGGCGGTGTCGGCGCCGCGTCGAGCCTGTTCCTCGACGACGCGCGTGAGCATTACGCCGCGGCCATCACGGGTAGCGGGCACCGCCGACTGGCGCGGATCCGCGGCACTCAACTCGGCGACGCGGCGGGAACGATCGGAGCCGCCGAGGTCGCGCGGCAGGGCCTTGCGGCGCAGGCTGCGGGCGGTCAGTAAAGTTGCTCCCGACGCGTCCGCGCGCCGGGAGTGATGTCATGCACTCGGATTCAACGAAGTGGGGCAGGAGCATCCATGTGGTACTACCTTTTCAAATACATCTTCATGGGCCCCGGTCTGCGCTTGATGGGCCGGCCGCGCGTCGAGGGCGTCGAGAACATCCCTGAGCACGGTCCCGCGCTCATCGCGTCGAACCACCTGGCCGTCGTCGACAGCTTCTACCTTCCGCTGATGTGCCCGCGCCGCATCTTCTTCCTCGCCAAGAGCGAGTACTTCACCGAGAAGGGCATCAAGGGCCGCTTCAAGAAGTGGTTCTTCAGCGCCTCGGGGCAGATCCCGATCGACCGTTCCGGCGCGAGCGCCGCTGCCGGCGCCCTGTCGGCGGGCAAGCGCGTCCTCCAGGAGGACGGTCGCCTGCTGTGCCTGTACCCGGAGGGCACCCGCTCGCCCGACGGCCGCCTGTACAAGGGCAAGACCGGCCTGGCTCGCATGGCGCTGGAGACCGGTGTGCCGGTGATCCCGATCGCGATGGTCGGCACCGACCGCATCAACCCTCCCGGCACCATCCTTCCTCGCCCCACCCGCATCACGGTCCGCGTCGGCAAGCCGCTGGACTTCTCCCGTTACGAGGGCATGGCGGGCAACCGGTTCATCGAGCGTGCCGTCACCGACGAGATCATGTATGCGCTGATGCAGCTCGGCGGCCAGCAGTACGTCGACGTGTACGCCGCGAGCCTGAAGAACAAGACGAACGACGTGCCGCCGTCGACCCCGGGCGTCAAGCCCGAGTCGGCGGCCTGACCGTCACGCGGTCGGCTGACGCCGGGGGAGCAGCCACAGCGCGGCCAGGAACGCGATGCCCCACAGGCTGAACGAGTTCCCGACGATGTGCTGCCAGAACGACCAGCCGTCCTCGATCGGCGGCAGCAGCTGGAACGGGCCGATCGCGAAGATCACCGTTCCGACGCCGGCGAGCCCGTAGTACGTGATGCGGGCCGCACGCGTGCCGATGCGGTACGCCAGGGTCAGGCACAGCAGGATCGCCGGAATGCACCACACCCAGTGGTGCGCCCAGGTGGTCGGTGACACGAGCAGACCCCACACGGCCACGATGCAGGTCACCGCGAGCGCCGCCACGCGACCGGTCATCGGACCGGGCGCGAAGGCGTCGACCGGATGCCACGACCGCGCCGCCAGCAGGGCGAGGACGGTGACCGCGAGGCTCGTCCCGATCCACCAGTACGACGACGCGCTGCCGTCGCCGAAGATCCGCAGCCCCGCGGCGTTCAGATTCTGGTTGATGCGTCCCTCGGGCTGCCCGATCCGGGCCGTGTGGAACAGGGTGTCGGTCCAGTAGGTGCGCGAGTCGTCGGGCATCCACAGCCATCCGATGCCCGCGGCCACCGCGAAGGTGACCAGACCGGTGACCACCGCGCGGAACCGTCCGGCGATGAAGAACACCCCCAGGAAGACCAGCGGGGTGAGCTTGATGGCGGAGGCGACGCCGATGAGGACGCCGCGACCCCAGCCGGCGGACGAGCCGCCGCCGTCGGTGGCACGGCGGTGCAGGACGAAGACGTCGATCATGATCATGGCCATCAGGACCACGTTGATCTGACCGAATCCGAGGGTCATCCAGAACGGGTTGAACCAGATCGTGGCGACCGACAGGCCGGTCGCCAGCCACCAGCGGTTGTCGCGCGAGCCGATGTCCAGGAGCGCGAGCGACAGTTTCGTGACATAGATCAGCAGCGCCGCGGTGACGAGCGAGATCCCGATGCTCGCCACCGACAGGGGGATCGCGCCGAGCGGCGTGAACAGGAGCGCGGCGAACGGCGGATAGGTGAACGGCAGCCAGATGCCGTCGGTGGTGAACGGCATCGACCCGTCCGCGTACAGGCTCAGACCCTGGTGCCAGATCTGGCCGCCGATCCGGTAGACGTCCATGTCGAACCGGGTGCGGGTGCCGAAACTCGAGGTGAAGGGGACTCCGAAGATCTGGAGCATCGCCGACAACGCGAAGGCGACGACGATGCCGACCTTCACGGCGGTGCCGGGTCGCCACGAGCGCAGCCGCAGGGCGGGGCCTGCCGGCTCCTGGCCGGGTGCGAAGGACATGACTGCCAGTATTCCTTGCCACCCGGTCTTTTCGGCGAGCGACACCGGGCGTGGATAATCAGACCCCGTGCGCTACTTCTACGACACCGAGTTCATCGAAGACGGAACGACCATCGAGCTGGTGTCGATCGGGGTGGTCGCGGAGGACGGCCGCGAGTATTACGCGGTGTCGACGGAGTTCGACCCCAACCGCGCGGGCGACTGGGTTCGCACCAATGTCCTGGACAAGCTGCCGTCTCCCGCGGACAAGGCGTGGCGGAGTCGTCGCGCGATCCGCGAGAGCCTGTTCGAGTTCCTCACGGCCCCCGGTGATCGGGTGGAGCTGTGGGCGTGGGTCGGCGCCTACGACCACGTGGTGCTGTGCCAGCTGTGGGGCGACATGACGCAGCTCCCGCGGGAGATGCCGCGCTACACCCGGGAACTGCGGCAGCACTGGGAGTCGGCCGGGCACCCCGAGATCCCGCCGGCCCCGAAGAACGCGCACGACGCCCTCGCCGACGCTCGACACAACCTCGTGAAGTGGCGGGCGATCGAGGAGGCGCGGTCGGCGCACTAGCGCTGCGGCCGACTGGTCTCCCAGTGGGTCGGAGGCTTCGTCGGCGTGGTCTGGTTCGTCAGGCTAGGCTGGTCGAGTGGTGAACTGGACCGTAGACGTGCCGATCGACGAACTGCCCGAACTCCCTCCGCTGCCCGGACATCTGGCCGAGGAGTTCGACGACATGCTGGCCCGCCCGGCGCTGCAGCAGCCGAGCTGGCCCAAGGAAGAGGCGCACAAGATGCGCACCGTCCTGGAGAGCGTGCCGCCGATCTGCATGCCGTCCGAGGTGGAGGCACTGGCCGATCAGCTCGCCGAAGTGGCGCACGGCCGTGCGTTCATGCTGCAGGGCGGCGACTGCGCCGAGACCTTCGCCGCCAACACCGAGCCGCACATCAAGGGCAACATCCGCACCCTGCTGCAGATGGCCGTCGTCCTGACTTACGGTGCCAGCCTGCCCGTGGTGAAGGTCGCGCGCATCGCAGGCCAGTACGCCAAGCCGCGTTCGGCCGACACCGATGCGCTCGGACTCCTCTCGTACCGCGGCGACATGGTCAATGGGCTGGAGGCGTCCGACGCCGCCCGCGTCCACGACCCGTCGCGCCTGGTGCGCGCCTACGCGAATGCCGCGGCCGCGATGAACCTGGTGCGCGCGCTGACCGGTTCCGAGGCCCGCCTGGCCCACGTGCACAACTGGAACCGCGAGTTCGTCCGCACGTCGCCCGCCGGTGCCCGGTACGAGGCGCTGGCCGCCGAGATCGATCGCGGCCTGCGGTTCATGGACGCCTGCGGCGTCACCGACTCCAGCCTGGAGTCCGCATCCATCTACGCCTCGCACGAGGCGCTCGTCATGGACTACGAGCGCGCCATGCTGCGCTTGGCGAACAACCCGCGCGGCGGCGACGACAAGACGCTCTACGACCTCTCCGCGCACTACCTGTGGATCGGTGAGCGCACCCGTCAGCTCGACGGCGCACACATCGCGTTCGCCAAGATGATCAGCAACCCGATCGGCGTGAAGATCGGTCCGACCACCACGCCCGAGATGGCCGTCGAATACGTCGAGGCCTTGGACCCGGAGAACCGTCCCGGCCGCCTGACCCTGGTCTCGCGCATGGGCAACGGCAAGGTTCGGGAGGTCCTGCCCGCGATCGTCCGGGCCGTCGAGGACACCGGCCACAAGGTGATCTGGCAGTGCGATCCCATGCACGGCAACACCCACACCGCGTCGACCGGCTTCAAGACCCGCCACTTCGACCGCGTGGTCGACGAGGTGCAGGGTTTCTTCGAGGTGCATCGCGCACTCGGCACCCACCCGGGCGGCGTCCACATCGAGCTGACCGGCGAAGACGTCACCGAGTGCCTGGGCGGTGCTCAGGACATCTCCGACCTCGATCTCGAGGGCCGCTACGAGACGGCGTGCGACCCCCGCCTGAACACCCAGCAGTCGCTGGAGCTGGCGTTCCTCGTCGCGGAGATGCTGCGCGGCTGACCCGGACTCGCTCGAGTCCCGCAGTGACGGACAACAGAGCTCGGCCCCCGAACAGATCTCACGGATCGGTTCGGGGGCCGAGTTCTCTGTCGATGAGTCCGTCAGACCAGCGAGCCGCCGACGGCCCAGCCGACGGCGCCGAGTCCAGCGGCGACGGCGATGACGATGACGGTCCAGATCAGGGCGAGCAGCCGGCCGCCCGAGGTGGCGGCCGGATCGCCGGCTTGAACGACGTCGTCGTCGCGCTCGTCGTCCGGATGCCAGTCGTCGTCCCAGCGCTCGTCGTCCCACGGTTCGTCGTACTCGTCGTACGCGTCGTCGGGAGCGGCCCCGTACGCGGGGTGCGGCGTCGGCGCGGCGACGTGATGCGCGGGCGGCGGAGGCGGATCGGACATCCGGACCGGGCGAGCGATCGCGGACGTCACGCGGGCGGACGCCTGCGCCGGGGCCGGGACGGTGAACGCGGGGAGATCCAGTTCGTCGGCAGCGTCGAGGATGGCGTGCTGCATGGCGAAGCCGTCGCGGAACCGGTCGCCGGGGCGCCGTTCGGTGGCGCGCAGGACGATCTCGTCGAACTGCGGCGGCACGCCCTCGATGAGGTCCCCGGGTGCAGGGACGTCGTAGGTCAGCCGCTGGTAGGCCAGAGCGAGGGGCGTGGATCCGCTGAACGGCTGGCGTCCGGTGAGGAGCTCGAACAGCAGGATGCCCGCGGAGTAGACGTCGCTGCGCGCGTCGATCTCGGTGGACTCGACCTGCTCCGGCGACAGGTAGGCTGCGGTGCCGAGGATGACGCTCGCGGAGGTGACGCCCGCTTCGGCGACGGCGCGGACCAGACCGAAGTCGGCGACCTTGATGTCGCCCGTCTCCGAGACGAGCACGTTCTCGGGCTTCACATCACGGTGGACCAGTCCTGCGCGATGGGCGGTGCCGAGGCCGCCGAGCATCGGGATCGCCACCGACGCCACCGCGTGGGGAGGCATGGGACCGCGTTCGCGGAGCAGCTCGCGCAGACTGCCGCCGCGGACCAGCTCCATCACCAGGAAGGCGATGTCTCCGTCGATGTTCTGGTCGTAGACGGCCACCAGCCCGGGATGGCTCAGACCGGCGACCGCACGGGCCTCGAACTCGAAGCGGCGCAGGAACAACGGGTCGCCCACGTACCGCGAGTCCATCACCTTGACGGCCACCCGCCGGTGGAGCCGCAGGTCGGTGCCGACGTACACCGCGGACATGCCGCCGCGCGCGATCGGCACGTCGATCCGGTAGCGCCGCTCCAGGACTCGGCCCAGGAGGGGATCGTCGGGGGTGGTCACGATGAACGAATCTACCCGTTTGCCCCGACAACCCGCGGTCGGCACGCACGGTCCCGGTACGCTTTGTAACCGTGGGTTCCCTTCCGCTTTCGATAGACATCCTTCCCGACGACGTCCCGGTCCTGGATCTGGACGATGCGGCGCGCCGCCTCCGGGTCTCCGGCAACCGGCTGCGCACGCTGATCCGGGAGCACAATCTGCTGGCCGCATCGCGCGGCGGCGTCCCGGTGATCCCCGAGGTCTTCTTCGGGCCCGACGGCCTCACGAAGCACTTCGAGGGACTGGTCTCCGTGCTGCTCGACGGCGGGTTCAGCCGCGACGAGGCGATGCGGTGGCTGTTCACCGAGCAGGAGGACCTGGGATTGCGTCCCGCCGACGCGTTGCACACGCACTCGGCGCGCGAAGTGATCCGCCGGGCGCAGGCCGAAGCCCTGTAGGAACGCCGGCTCTCAGAACCGGGCGCGACCGCTCAGCGAGACGATCGCGTGGCCGATGCGCCGTCGGACCGGCACCACTGCGCGACCCGCGAAGACATCGTGATCCTGTGCCTCGATCTCGGCCAGGATCGCACTGTAGGAGCGCGCCGCCGCGCAGATCGCCGGCCGGGTCCGCGGAGGTAGGGCGGTGATCGCCGCACCCGTTCGACGGTATTGGTCGCGGTTGACGGCGATCAGGTGGGCGATCGCGCGCCGCATCGGTGGACTCGCCGTTCCGGCCGCCGCGTCGTCGAACAGCGTCGCCTCGTCGACGCCGAACGCGGTGAGGTGGTCCAGCGGCAGGTAGATGCGGTCGCGGGCGGCGTCCTCGCCGACGTCGCGGAGGAAGTTGGTGAGCTGGAAGGCGTCGCCCAGCAGCGCGGCGCCGGCCGCGGTCTCCGGATCGGTGGGATCGGCGCCCAGCACCGGCAGCAGTTGCAGGCCGATCACGGCGGCCGAACCGTAGGTGTACTCGGCGAGCTCGTCGAGATCGGCGTACCGGTTCCGGAACAGCGGGTGCCCGGGCAGGTCCATGCGCATCGAGCGGCCGAACGCGTCGAAGGTGGTCGCCGGGATGCCCAGGCGGCGCACCGAGTCGGCGAGCGCGGCCAAGACATCGGCGTCGTCGTCCGAGACGTCGACGGCGGGGGAGCCTGCGATGGCGGCGAACAGTCCCGACTCCAGTGCGTCCAGCCGCGCGGCCTGCGCGTCGGGGCGTCCCGGCTCGTCGACGACGTCGTCGACCAGCCGCGCGTAGGCGTACAGAGCGAAGACGGCCCGCCGACCGGCGATCGGCAGCAGGCGCGCCGCGAGATAGTAGGTCCGTCCGGTACCGCGGGTGATGCCCTCGGCGAGCGCATAGCCGCGTTCGACGTCAGCCATGGGTCAGCAGCGAGCCGAACCGCCGGAGTCGGAGCGGGTCGCGTCGACGCAGCGAGACCGCGGCGAGGACGGCGAAGGCGAGCGCCATCAGGGACTCGAGCGGCTTGTAGAACAGGATCGAGTCGTCCGGCTGGAACACGATCAGGTAGAACGTGCTGACACCGACCACCACCTGCCGCACCCACATCGGGAGCGTGAACGCCACCACCACGCAGGCGACCCACGTGTAATACCAGGGCAGGGTGGAGGGCTCCAGCAGCAGCAGCGCCAGCATCGCCCACGACATCCCGGCCATCGCTGATCGTTCGTCGGTCCGGTACCGCCACCACAGGTACACGAGGATCAACGCCAGGGCCACGCTGCCGATCCCGCGGGTCACCGGCAGCACCTCCTGCAGGTTCAGCGTCGCGAAGGGCGCGGCGGCATAGGTGACGATGTGGCCGATCATGATCGGAATGGTGAACGGGTTGATGATCCGCGACGCGTACGCGAGGCCGTTCATCCAGCCCACACCGAGCCCCAGGATCAGGGTGAACACGCCGAACACCGCGCTCGGGATCGCCGCGGTCGCCGCGAACAGACCGACCCGGTCGCGCCAGGAGATCAGAGCGGGGTCGGCGATGTCGACGCCGCGTTCGGCGGCCCGCCGCTTGCGCACGTGATCGATCCAGATCCACAGGACGAACGGGATGGCGATGCCCGCGGTGATCTTCACCGAGATCGCGAGACCCAGCACCACCAGCCCCACGACATGCCTGCCGGCGAGGGCCAGGGCGACGCCTGCGGCGAGGAAGCCCATCATCAGCAGCTCCAGGTGGGGGCCGCCGACGAGATGGATCAGGAGCATCGGGTTCACCAGGACCAGCCACAGGCCCAACCGTCGGCTGGCACCGAAGTGCGCGGCGATCCGCGGGACGGCCCACATGGTCAGCACCAGGCCGGGCAGCAGGGCGACGCGGATCAGGAACACGCCGGCGAAGACGTTGTCGCCGGTCACCTCCACGATGCCGCGCAGCAACAGCATGAAACCCGGACTGTACGGCGACGTGGTCGGCGCCCAGATCTGCGCCATCGAGTCGACGATCGGCCCGGGGGCGTGCGCGGGGCCGTCCGTGTACGGATCGAATCCGTGCATGAACACCGACGCCTGCCCGAGGTAGGCGTACACGTCGCGGCTGAAGGTGGGGATCGCCACCATCAGCGGTGCGGTCCAGGCGACGATCGTGCCCATCGTCGCCCGCAGGCTCATCCGCTCGTGGTCGCGACCGATCCGCACCCAGGCGATCACCATCAGGGCGACACCCGTCCAGAAGGCGAAGCCCGACAGTGTCTTCCCGTGCCCGTAGGTCATCGGCGCCAGGCCGAGGTCGGGGAGGGTGGCGTCCAGGCGAGGGACGTCGGAGAGGCCGTAACTGCCCGCGGTGACCAGCAGGGCACCCAGGAATCCGAGGCAGGCGTCGGGGTAGCGTCGCAGCGGGTTGCCCGTCGGGCTGCTCTTCGTGACCGTGGTCGTCATCGACGTCCGCCTCTCGCTCGCGCCGACCGGAGGTGGTCGTCGATCCGTGCCGCGGCCAGCTTCCCCGAGATGACGACGGGCGGGATGCCGACACCGGGCACCGTCGCGCTCCCGCCGATCGCCAGGTTGGGGACACCGCGCCACACGTTCGGGGTGCGGAGCGGACCGGTCTGCGTCAGGGTGTGGGCTGCGGAGAACGGTGTGCCCGCGGGGAGACCGGCGCGCAGCCAGGTGCGCGGATGATCGATGCGCAGCACCTTCATCGACGACATGCCCGCGTACCCCCGTCCCTCCAGGACGCCGAGGAACTCGGCCGCGTACGGCTCGGCGAGCGTGTCCCAGGGCAGATCCGCCGACACCAGATTGGGGGTGGGAGCCAGCACCGACACCGATTCCAGCCCGTCTGCGACGAAGGTCGCCGGGTCCGAGACCGCTGAGCGGGTGATGAGGAACGAGCCGTCAGACATCAGCCGCCCGGGGCGGCCGGTGATCTCCGCGAACGTCCGGGTCCAGGCCTCGCCGAAGTCGAGGGTGTGGTGCCCGGACCGCCAGGAGTCCGTGACGCCGACCGGAAGCACCCCGTGCACCACGACGGCGCTCGGTGAATACCGCAGACGACGCCGCGGGCGCGGCTCGCGCAGCAGGTCCGCGACGGCGTCGCGCTCAAGGGTCGCGACGACGGCGTCCGCCGGGATGGACCGCCCGCCGACCGTCACACCGGATGCGGTGCCGTCGCCGCGCCGGAGGATCCGATCCGCGCGGGCGCCGTACTCGATCCGCACACCCGCGTCCACGAGCGCATCGGCGAGGACCCGTCCGATGCGGCCCATGCCGCCCGCGGGCGCCGTGAGGCCACGGCCGATGTCCATGTCGGCGATGATCGCGTAGATCGCCCGCGCACGATGCGGTGGAACGCCCGCGTACAGGGCTTGGAAGGTGAAGGCGCGCTGCACGCGGGGATCCGAGACGAACCGGGAGACGGCGCCGGTGAGCCCGCCGAGGGTGCGCAGTCGGGTCAGTTCGACGGCGGCGCGCCGGGTCGGCGCACCGGTCAGGTCGGCGAGGCCGCCGTAGTTGCGGTCGATGAAGACGTCGAACTCCGCGTCGTACACCCGACGCAGCCAGCCCAGCAGGTCGTGGGCGCCGGCCGCGGCCTCGGCGCCGAACGCACGCTCGACGGCGGCGGGGATGTCGGCGGCCCGGCGCGGGAGCGCGAGGGTGGAGCCGTCGGCGTAGTTCATCACGTAGCTCGGATCCACCGGAACCAGCGCGAGGCGGTCGAGGGACTCCTGCTCGCCGATCCCGAGGACCCCGAGCGCATCGGTGATCAAGGTCGGCATGGTGAGGACGGTGGCGCCGGTGTCGAAGCGGTGGCCGTCGACGGTCTCGGTGCGCACCAGCCCGCCGGGCTCGGCACCGGCCTCCAGCACGGTGACCTCGTGGCCCGCGCCGCGCAGGTGGGCGGCGGCCGTGAGCCCGGCCAGGCCGGCGCCGACGACCACGACATGGGGAGCAGTCATCGGCTCACCGCTGCCGATGCGTGATGCGGCGGGCGATCCACGTGAGGTCGTCTCGGGCGGAGGCGGGGACCGGCAGGCGGTCGATGCCGTCGAGCGCGGCGTCCAGCCGGTCTTCGATCTGCTGTTCGACCGCGGCGAGTGCGCCCGAGTCGGTGAGCACGGAGCGGGCGGCCGCCACGTCGTCGTCGGACAGGGGCCTGCCGATGTTCGCGCGCAGCAGTTCCGCATCGGGGCCGGAGGCGCGCTGCAGTCCCTCTGCGAGGAGCGCCGTGCGTTTGCCCTCGACGAGGTCGTCGCCCGAGGGCTTCCCGGTCTCGGCGGGATCGCCGAACACGCCGAGGACGTCGTCGCGGAGCTGGAACGCGATCCCGAGGTCGATGCCGATGCGGTGCAACGACTCCGACAGTGCGTCATCGGCGCCCGCGAGCGCCGCCCCAAACTGGAGGGGACGGGCCACGGTGTAGGCGGCGGTCTTGTACTCCATCACCCGGTAGGCGGCCGTGATGGACTCGTCGGCGGCCGACTCGTTGGTGATGTCGAGCAGCTGTCCGCCGAGGACCTCGGTGCGCATCCGCGCCCACAACTCGCCGACCGGTCGGGGCAGGGGGCGGGGATCGGTCCATCGGCCGGGTGCGATCCCGTGGACCAGGTCGTCGGCCCACGCCAGGGCGAGGTCGCCGAGGAGGATCGCGGCGCTGACGCCGAAGTGCGCCGGATCGCCGACGAACGCGCGCTCGACGTGGACCGTCTCGAAGCGACGGTGGGCCGTCGGCCTGCCGCGCCGCGTGTCGGAACGGTCCAGGATGTCGTCGTGGATCAGTGCGCACGCCTGGATCAGTTCGATCGCCGCGCCGACACGCAACGCGAGGGTCTCGTCGGCCGCGTCGGCCGTCGGGGCGCCGCACTGCCAGCCGGCGAAGACGAACGTGGGCCGGACCCGCTTACCGCCGCCGAGGACGAAGTCGGCGAGGACGTCGCCGGCCTCGGCGACGGCGGGGTAGATCGCGTCGAGCGTCGGGCGGTTGGCGTCGAAGTACTCCGCCAGCACCGCGTCGACAGCGGCGGGTACGTGCGCAATGGTGACCACGACAGGCAAGGTTACCGATCCGGGTGATCCGTATGATGGGCACGTGACCGACTCGACCCACCCCAGCTCCGATGTCCTGGCCCGCGCGGGCCAGTCCGTCGTCGAGCGCCTGGCCGACCCGTACCCCGGACCGATTCCGTTCTCGGTGGAGTTCTTCCCGCCCCGTGACGCGGAGGCGGAGGCCCGCCTGTGGCGGACGGCGCGCACCTTCGAGCGGATGAACCCGGCCTTCGTGTCGATGACCTACGGCGCGGGCGGCACCACGCGAGATCGGACCGTGCGGATCGCAGGCGAACTGGCGACCGAGACCACGCTCCTGACCGTGGCACACCTGACGGCGGTCAACCACAGCATCGACGAGATCCGCGGCCTGGTCGGCGCCTATGCCGACAAGGGGATCACCAACCTGCTCGCGCTGCGCGGCGACCCGCCCGGCGACCCGCTAGGCGAGTGGGTCAAGCACCGCAAGGGTGTCGAGTACGCCGAGGAGTTGGTGCGGCTGATCGACGACCTCGGTGACTTCCACACCGGCGTCGCGTCGTTCCCCGAGGGACATCACCGGTCGCCGAACCTGGCCGCCGACACCGGCAACCTGGTGCGGAAGCTGCGCGCCGGTGCCGAATTCTCGGTGACCCAGGTCTTCTTCGACGTCGAGGACTACCTCCGGCTGCGCGACCGGCTGGTCGCCGCGGACCCGGAGCAGGGCGCCAAGCCGCTGATCCCCGGGCTGATGCCGATCACGTCGCTCGCCACCGCGCGCCGGATGACCCAGCTGTCCGGCAGCAAGATCCCGCCGCAGGTGGAGGAGCGGCTGGCGAAGGCCGCGGGCGACGGCCCCGAGGAGAACCGCGCGGACGTACGCGCGGTCGGCATCGATCTCTGCACCGAGATGTCGGAGCGACTGATCGCCGAGGGCGTGCCCTGCCTGCACTTCTGCAGCCTCAACTTCGTGAAGGCCACCAGCGAGGTCCTGGACCGGATCGGCATCGACACCCGCGGGGCGCTCGCCGCGCTCTGAAGGCCGTTTCCGCTGGTTGAGACATCCCTAGGTGGGAAGTTGTCAAGCAGCAACTGAAATCGAGGCGTGCGCCCAGGCAATGGCGGGGTTGTATTGCTGGTGCCGAGCTAGGCAGCCGTGAAGGATTCCGACGAGCTTGTTCGCCAGCTGCCGCAGAGCGGCGTTGTGCTCGGCACCGCGATCACGTTGCTTGCGGTAGTAGGCGTAACAGTAGGGGTCGTTGAGAATGGCTGCGTTGGCTTGTCTGAACGTGGCATCGAGCAGCCAGTCATTGCCGGCGGCGCGGGCGCAGACGATCTTCGATTTCCCTGACTGGATGGTGATCGGGCTGGTCTGGGAGAAGTTCCGGCGGGCCTTCGCTGAACGGAAGCGGGTCCGGTCATCGCCGTATTCACCGCATAGTCGTGCCCCCACGACCAGCCCGACCCCCGGCTGACTGAGGTAGATCTCAGCGTCGGGGTGCTCGGAAAAATGGGCACCGACCTGCTCTTCGAGCTCGGTGATCTGATCATTGACCCGAACAATGGTCCGGACTGTCGCGGCCACGTTGATCGCGTATGCCTGCACGATCTCGGGGGCGACCTCCAACTGCGAAGATCGCAGGATCTGCTGGATGCGGGCTGCTTTAGCGTCCTTGTTCTGACGCCGCTTCAGCAGCGGAAGCAGTTGCCGCACTGTCAGTTTCGCTGCCTGGTCAGGCGTCGGCGCCTTCATCAAGATGCCGATGACCGTCCGGTCGTGCAAGGACCAGTTGAACTCGGAGCAGATCAGCAAGATCATCGGGAAGTACTCCCGCAACGCGGCCCTGAGCCGGTTGGCGTACCGGGTCCGGTCCCACACCGCCCGTTGATGAGCGCGGGCCAGGATCTTGATCGCGGTCACCTGGGCGGTGTCACCGCCGACCTCGGTCAGGGTGTGATGCCGAGACCGGACCATCTCTGCCAACGCCAGTGCATCGCCCGGATCACTCTTGGCTCCAGAGCTGCCGAAGGATTCCCGGAATCGTTTGGCCTGCAACGGGTCAACACCGAACACGTGATAGCCGGTCGCGGCCAAGGCCTGCACCCAGGGGCCGTGATCGACCTCGATGCACACCATCACCTGATCCGGATCCAGGTCAGCGACCTGCTCCTCGACTGATCGGCTACCGCGGCGGTGCTGTCGGCCGGCGGCCTTCACCGCGGCGCGGGCGAGGGTTTCGGCGAACTGGGTGATGCCGTCGGGGCCCACCAGAACGCGTGCCCTGGCCAAAACCTTCTCGGCGTCGTCGATCACCACGAGGTCGTGATGATCAGATGCCCAATCGTCTCCTACGAAAAACATCGGTCCGGTCTCCTTCCCGGCTGCATGACCTCGGATGTTCGTCCGAGGAACCGGCAGCCGGGCCGGCGGGCGGGTTGCGGGCTAATGGGTCAGTACTCACACCACACGCCCCGGATGACCCGGGGTCGGGTCGGCACATCATCCCAGCAGCAATCTGTGCTCGCAGGCGCAATCTCCGAAGGCACGATCTCAACCTAGAGCTCGCCTGAACGACGGCCCAGCGAGCAAGAGTGCTCACTCGAAGACTGGCTACCTACAACTGAGTGTGTCACCGATCAAAGACATCCTCAGCTGACTCCATTAGCGAGCGCAGCGAGTCGAAACCCCGGTCAGTCGTTCGTCGACCCGGCGTCCTTCTCGCTCTTCGCGTCGGCGTCGTCGGCATCCTTGTCGGAGTCGCTCCCGTCGGCGTCCTCGTCGTCCTTCGACTTGCGACGGAACAGCGGCTCGGTGGGCTCCCATCCGGGACGGGGTGACCGGTCCCGATTCTGGTAGGCCACGTAGGCGACCATCGCGACGATGATCGCGCACAGCACCACCATGAACCACGACCAGCTCGGGACGGCGGCGGTGGCCGGGTCGGCGTATTCGGCGTCGGCCTGCATCTCGACGTTCTGAGCCGCGCGCGGCGTCCACACCACGGTGCTGTCGCCGATCCGCCTGCCGTTGGTCGCGACCACGTCGCCGCCGAAGGTGATGGAGATCGAGAGGTAGACCGAGTCGTTCTCCATGTCGACCAGCGACGCCGACCCGCGGAATCGCACGATGTCTCCGCTGCGCGTGGAGCGCAGATCGACGGTGGCCGACGAATCGGGGAGTGCTGCCGCGATGATGTCGCCGAGCTGTCCGAACTGGCCGGCCGACAGGCGGTCGAACGAGAGCTCGGAGCCGGTCTTTCCGTCGGGCGAGGGCTGTGCCTCACCGCTCGGCGGGGTGCTCGTCGGTGCGGGGGCCGCGGAGGTGGCGCCTTCGGTCTGTTCCGGGTAGTCCGTGGTCCAGACCTGCCCGCTCAGGGAGGCGGGGATGTCGAAGGTCGGCTTCTGCGGGTGCTTGTCCGGCGATGTCGCGATGATGACCGAGCCGGAGAACTGATCGCCGACGGTCGTCGATTTCGTCAGGCATCCGCTCAGGATCGGGATCATCGCCAGGAGTCCGGCGAGGGCGAGCACGGAGGAGCGGCGGATCGAAGTCACCGCCTCATCGTGCCAGAAGAGGTGCTCGGACCTGGGGAAGGAGGGGTCGGTGCGTCGAAGGAAGGGGGTGGAGGCGTCCTATTTCACGCAACGCCGGGCCGGGTCGGCGGGTTCGGTCAACGGCAGGGGACGACCGAGGAAGGCGAAGGGGCGCGCGTCACCGACGAAGGTGAAATGGCGCAGGACGTCGGTGAATCCGAGGCGGCGGTACAGGCCCCAGGCGCGGTTTCCCTCGTCGGGGACCTCGGGCGTCGAGAGGAGGACCTTGGTCTCGGAGCGGTCGGCGAGCAGGGCCGACAGGAGGTGCTCGCCGATCCCGCGACCCTGCGCGGCGGGATGGACGTGGAGTTCGGTGAGTTCGAAGTAGTCGCGGAGGAACGCCCGAGCGTCGTCGGGGCGGTGTCCCTCCCGCAGGAGCCCCGAATAGAGCTGACGATGCCACCACTGGTCTCCGGCACCGCTGTATCCGTAGGCGACGCCGACGAGGGCTTCGCAGTCGGACAGGGCGAGCGGCGTCCGGACCCGGAGCCGCGAATAGGTGGGGCGCAGCGAGTCGAGCCTCGACAGGGTCGCGAACGCTCCGTACGCGGCCCAGCCGGGACGCACGATGTGATCCCGCCAGAGCGGGAGCCGATGGGACTCGCTTCCGCGCGGATAGTTCATCGCGGTGATGTAGGTGTGGACGGCGGGATCGAGCCAGAGGTGGGCCTGACCGGCGGGCAGCGGTGCGATCCGGATGGAAGCGGACTCCAGGCGAGACGGCATCGCTCCTCCTTCCTCCGTCGGCGGCATCCGGTTGGAGGCCGGGTTCGAGACTAGTGCGGTGCGCCGGGTGCGCTTGCCACCGGACCCGATTACCGGATAGGCTTCCGGTATCGAACTGGTGTTCGCATCGGTGCGATGGACCCGGTGGCTCGGCGGTGGGGAAGACACTGCCGGGCCATTGGTGTTGTACCTCTTGGGAAGGCTCTTCCGTCTCGGCGTCAACGGCGCCGGAACGGAATTGTCAGACCCCTCTGCGATGGTGATGCCATCAGCCCGGGAGAGCCGGGGCAGACACGGAGGAATGAAGACATGTCGAGTACACCAGGGAACGCCGGTCGTCGGTCGACTCGGTTGCGTCTCGCGGTCGCCGCGCCGGCCGGAGCGAGCGCGGTCGATCCCCGCGTGGTCCACCGCAGCCGTGACCTCCTGGACCGTGCGGAGGTGCTCTTCGACCAGGCCGCATCGGTGGAGGATGACGGCGCCGAGCGCTTTCGACTGTTCTACCTGGCGGCGATTCGGGCGGCCGGGGCGGTCCTCGAGATCTACGAGCCCGCGGGGAAAGTCCGACGACGCCGCGGCGCGATGGACGCGTGGAGCCGGATCAAGGCCCGTGCGCCCGAATGTGCTGAACTCGCCGACTACTTCGGCGGTCTGTCGAACATGCGGTCGCGCGTCGAGGCGGGGTTGGTCAAGTCGGTCGATTCCACCTTCTGTGCACGTGTCGAGCGCCGGGCCGTCGAGTTCCTCGATGTCGCGGATGCCACGCTGCTGGCGTACGAGCAGGGGAAGTTGTCGCCCAAGCGGGCCGCGGCGCGGGGTACGGTGGCCTGAACTGAATCCAACAGGGGACAATGGTGGTCGTCGGGGGCCGGTGCTCGTAGTATGGAGACATAGGGGCGAGACTCCGACAACTTGCCCACGAGTCAGTAAGGGAGGAGCGGTGCCGCTTTCCGAGCACGAGCAGCGCATGCTCGATGAAATAGAGAGCGCTCTCTACGCCGAAGACCCGAAGTTCGTGTCGAGCGTGACCCGTCACAAGGTCGGCTTGCCGAATGCGCGTCGTCGGCTCGTGGTGGCGCTCGGCTTCCTGGCTGGACTCGCCCTGTTGGTCGGCGGGCTGATGGTCGACGTGGAGATCGGTGGGCTCAAGGTGTTGAGCTTCATCGGATTCCTCGTGATGTTCGGCGCCGCAGTCTACGGCCTCATGGGCGGCCGCGGCGAGGCGTCCGGATCCGGTGCGGGTTCGGCGTCCAAGAAGAAGAACGGTAAAGCCTCCGGCGCGAGCGGTGAGTCGATCAGCCGACGCATGGAGGACCGATTCAACAAACGGTTCGAGCGCGACGAGCGTGACCTCTAGGTCGAACTCGACGCGCTGACGATTTCGCACGAGCGGGGTCGCACTCCCACTGGGGTGCGGCCCCGCTTTTCGTGTCCGTCCAACACCGGGCCGTGCCTCGGCCGGGCGTGACGGCGTCGATCAGGCCCCTGATCCCCACCGTGCCCCACCGGTCCTCCCACTTGATCCACGGCGATCCCCACTTCGCCCCACGCCGGTCCCCACTTCGCCCCACACTGCCGATTCTTGGGCTCCCACCAGTCACTTTGGATCGTTCTGATCACTACAGCCCCGTCGTTCGCCACGCCGACGCGGGCTGAGTTTCCTGAGAATCTCTCGGATGGAATTCCTCTGACCTGCACTAATGGGTCATTGGGGTGGATCGGTGGGGAGTGGTGGGCTGAAAGTGGAGCAAAGTGGGGTAGTGTGGGGCGCACTGGGTGAGCGGGTCCGGAAACCGCACCACTCGGGAGGGCAAGGGAGGTGTCGGCGTGGCTCGTTTCGTCGGCACGTACACCCCGAAGCTCGACGACAAGGGGCGACTCACGTTGCCTGCGAAGTTCCGAGATTCATTGGCGGGAGGGGTCATGGTCACACGTAGCCAGGACCGCAGCCTGTCGGTGTACCGGGTCGACGAGTTCGATGTCATCGCCGATAAGGCGGTACAGGCGTCGAGCAACGATCCGGAGGCTCGAGCCTTTGTTCGGTACTACTTCGCGGGTGCCGACGAAGGGCGACTCGACGCCCAGGGGCGGGTCAACTTGTCGGCCGAACACCGCGAGTACGCATCCCTCACCAAGGAGTGCGTGGTGATCGGCATGTACGACCACCTCGAGATCTGGGACGCGCAGAAGTGGCGCGACTACCAGGCGGCTCATGAGGAGGCGTTCTCGAACGCCGGCTCGGCGGCCCTCGACGCGATCCTCTGACGGGGACCGCACCACACGGAGTGAACACCGGAGACGACCGCTGCGGTGAGATGAGGCCTCGGCCCGATCGACCCTGACGTACTTCCCCAACGCCAGGTGCGCTCGGGCGGGGACCCCGCCTCACCGCAGTTTCGCTCAGACGACGGATGCGGGGCATCCGGATCGTCGGGCCGCAGGGGGCGGCAGAGCACGCGACAGCATCGACTCGCTGCCTCACGGCAACGGGAGAGAGTCCACACCACACACAGGGAGGGAGTGCGGGTGAACGCACCGCGACAAGGCGAACACGGGCACATCCCGGTCATGGCCGAGCGCATGTTCGCACTGCTCGAACCCGCCCTGACCCGTGAGCACGACGACGGGGCCGGCGCGGTCCTGGTGGACGGAACGCTGGGCGCGGGCGGCCACACCGAGTACTTCCTGGAGCGACTGGCCGGACTCCACGTGGTCGCCATCGACCGTGACACGTCCGCCATTGAGATCGCGTCCGAGCGGCTCGCCCGCTTCGCCGACCGCATCGAGTTCCATCACAACCGCTACGACGAGATCGCCGACGTCGTCGCCGCCACCGGGCGCTCCGCCGTCGACGGCGTCCTGCTGGACCTCGGCGTCTCCTCGATGCAGCTCGATCAGGCCGAACGAGGCTTCGCCTACTCGGTCGACGCGCCGCTCGACATGCGGATGAACGCCGATGACGACCTGACCGCCGCCGACGTTCTGAACACCTACGACCACGGCGCACTGGCCCGAGTCCTCAGCGAGTACGGCGAAGAGCGATTCGCGGGCAAGATCGCGTCGGCGGTGCTCCGCGAGCGGGCCAAGGAGCCGTTCACCACGAGCGGCCGCCTCGTCGAACTGCTGTACGCGACCATTCCGGCCGCCACCCGTCGCACCGGCGGGCACCCGGCCAAGCGCACCTTTCAAGCGCTGCGGATCGAGGTGAACCACGAGCTGGACTCGCTCCGCGGGGTCATCCCGGCGTCGCTGAAAGTGCTCGCGGTGGGCGGTCGACTCGCCGTGATGAGCTACCAGTCGCTGGAGGACCGAATCGTCAAGCGCGACTTCGCCACCGCCGTCGCCAACACCACCCCCGCGGGCCTGCCCGTGGATCTGCCCGGGACCGCGCCGCGGTTCACGCTGATCACCAGGGGTGCAGAACAAGCCAAAGCCGCTGAGCGCGAACTGAATCCGCGTTCGGCGCCGGTCCGGATCCGGGCCATCGAACGCATTGCCGCAGACGGAAGGGGATAACAGTGACGCTCATGGACACTCGCACCGCCGGGAAGCGCGAGAGTTCGCTTCGACGGGGGAGCGGTGGCTCGGTCACCGCGACAGAGCGTCCGTCCCGGTCGAAGGCCGCGCAGCGGGCATTGGACCGTCGCGGACGACGTGAGCGTTCCGGGGGAGGTCTGCCGATCACCGGTCGACGGATCGCCGGCGTACCGCTGGTGGTGCCGATCCTCGTGCTGGTCCTGGGCGCGCTCGCGCTGACCCTGGTCCTCACCACGAAGTCCGCGCAGGACTCCTACTCGATCGACGCCCTCCGGAAGCAGAACCAGGAGCTGCAGGCCGGTGCCGACGCGCTCAAGCAGCAGGTGGATGCCGGCGACTCGGCGCCCGCCCTCGCGAAGGCCGCTGCCCGCCAGGGAATGCGCCCGGCGACCGACTCGGCCGAGCTGATCATCGGCCCGGACGGCAAGGCGCGCTTGAAGGGCACGCTCTCCCCGGCGACCGGCGCTCCGCTTCCCGACCTGAACCCGGCACCGGACCCGGTCGAGAAGATCGACGCGCGGAAGGTTGACGACTCGGTCGGCCTCGGCGGAACCCAGGCCGACCCCACTCCGTCGGCACCGCAGCCCACGCCGACGCAGACGCCCGCACCCACGAGCGCGGCCCCCGCGCCGTCGGCCGACGCCCCCGCACCCAACCCCCGCCCGACCGCCAATCCGGCACCCAGCACGAATCCGACGCCGAATGTCCGAAACCGGGTCGGCCAGACCACGAATGTGGTGCCGTCTGACGCCACGCCGCGTCCCAATACCGCGCCCCGGCGCTGATGCAGGAGAGAATCGGTGATCATGACCCGAACCCGATCCGCGAGCTCAACTGAGCCGAGGTCGGGCGGTCGGGGTACTGGCGCGACGAGCAGGGCGGGCAGCACCCCGCCGCCCGCGAAGCCGCGTCCGCCGATCACGTCCGACGCCTGGTCCGCCAAGTTCATCGGCCGTCAACGCATCCTGTGGGTGCTGATCACCGCGATCTGCCTCGCCATCAGCGGGCGCATGGTGTTCGTGCACATCATCGCCGCCGACTCCATCTCGGCGCAGGCGGCGCAGCAGCGGTCCATCACCAACACCCTGCCCGCCATCCGCGGCAGCATCGTCGACCGCAACGGGCGCCTGCTGGCGCACTCCGACGATGCCCGCGCCCTGACCTTCCAGCCCAAGGCCGTGCGCAAGCAGATCGCCGATGCGCACATCAAGGATCCGAGCGTTCCCGACGTCGACACGCGGCTCAAGCAGATCGCCGACGGTGTCTCGTCGGCCCTCGGCGGCAGCATCTCCTCCGACGACCTGCTCGCACAGTTGAAGTCCGACAAGGACTTCGTCTACCTGGCGCGGCTGGTGTCGATCGAGACGACCAAGAAGATCCAGGACGAGTACCCGGAGGTCGGCGCCGAACGACAGAGCAATCGCCTCTACCCGGGACAGTCGCTGGCTGCGAACATCGTCGGCGACGTGAACTTCGACGGCAACGGTGCGATCGGCCTGGAGTCGTCGCTGGACTCGGTCCTCGCGGGCACCAACGGCACCGAGACCTATGACCAGGGTCGCGGCGGCGGGATCATTCCCGGCAGCAAGCGCAACGTGCATCCCGCGGTCGACGGCCAGAACATCCGCCTGACCATCGATTCGGACCTGCAGTGGTTCGTCCAGAGCCAGGTGAATCTCGCCAAGACCAAGTCCGGCGCCCACAACGTGTCCGCGGTGGTCCTCGACGTCAAGACCGGCCAGGTGCTGGCGATGGCGAACGACGGGACCTTCGACGCCTCGCGGCCGCTGTCGGAGCAGCCGAAGGCCGATCTCGGCAACCGGTCGGTCACCTCGCCCTTCGAGCCGGGATCGGTCAACAAGATCGTGACCGCTGCGGCCGCCCTCGAATACGGCGTCACCACTCCCGACGCCGTCCATCAGGTCCCCGGCTCCATCCGGATGTCGGGCATCACCGTGAACGACGCGTGGGTCCACGGGACGGAGCCCTTCACCACCACCGGCATCTTCGGGAAGTCGTCGAACGTCGGCACCCTGATGCTCGCGCAGAAGGTGGGGGAGCAGCGCTTCGCCGACATGGTCGCGAAGTTCGGGCTCGGTCAGCGCACCGGCATCGGTCTCCCCGGCGAGAGCCCCGGCGCGGTCCCCGCGCTGAGCCAGTGGTCGGGCGGCTCGTTCGCCAACCTGCCGATCGGCCAGGGCCTGTCGACCACCCTGCTGCAGATGACGTCGATGTACCAGGCCATCGCCAACGACGGCGTCCGCATCCAGCCGCGGATCATCGCGCCGGAGGACGCCGAGGCCGCGGGCGTGTCCGCGCCGGAGTCGGTGCGGGTCGTCAGCCCGCAGACCGCCAAGACGGTGCGCGACATGTTCCGGGCGGTGATGCAGGACGATCCGACCGGCGTCCAGAGCGGCACCGGCGCCAAGGGCGCGATCCCCGGGTACCAGACGTCCGGCAAGACGGGTACCGCGCAGCAGGTCGACCCCTCGTGCAACTGCTACTCGAACGCCAGCTACAACATCACGTTCGCGGGCATCGCGCCCGCCGACGATCCGCGGTTCGTGGTCGGCATCATGATGGACAACCCCGTCCGCAGCTCCGACGGCAGCGGCGGCCAGTCCGCGGCACCGCTGTTCGGGACCATCGGCTCGTGGCTGTTGCGCCACGATCAGGTGCCGTTCTCGTCACGTCCGACGCCGCGGCTGCGTTTGATGGCGTGATCGACGCCCGTTCCACGGTAGATTCGATGCGTTGTGCCGTGCCCTCGGCGAGGTCGTGGACACGGGCGGTTGAGACAGGTCGACGCGGAGGTCTTCAGTAGTGGTGCAGTCACGATCCGGTGAGCACGGCAGCGGTGTGATTCGACCGACGAACATCACGCCCGTGGCGTTGAGCGTGCTGCAGCAGCGGTCCGGCCTCACGCTCGACGGTGCCGACGCCGAGGTCTCCGGTGTCACCCTGCGCGCGCAGGACGCCGGTGACGGCTACCTGTTCGCGGCACTGCCCGGCGACAAGACGCACGGCGCCAAGTACGCGTCCCAGGCACTCGACGCCGGCGCGGCCGCGATCCTCACCGACCCGGCGGGCCTGGAACTGGTCCGCGCCGACCGGCGACTGTCGTCGATGCCGGTCCTGGTGCATCCGGAACCGCGGTCCGTCCTCGGCGTCGTGTCGTCGCGCATCTACGGCGATCCGTCGTCGCAGCTGACGCTGATCGGCGTGACCGGAACCTCCGGGAAGACCACGACGTCGTACCTCGCCGAGGCGGCGCTCCGTGCGGCGGGCCGAGTGGTGGGCCTCGTCGGGACCGTCGAGGTCCGCGTCGACGGGGTCGCCGTCCCCACCTCCCTGACCACCCCGGAGGCGCCCGACCTGCAGCGGCTGTTCGCCGTCATGCTCGAGCGCGGCGTCGACACTGTCGTCATGGAGGTCTCCAGCCACGCACTGTCGCTGGGGCGCGTCGACGGCTGCCACTTCGCGGTCGGCGGGTTCACGAACCTCTCCCAGGATCATCTGGACTACCACCACACGATGGACGAGTACTTCGCGGCGAAGGCGCGACTGTTCCAGTCGGGCTCGCCGACCCAGGCTCAGCAGGCCGTGGTCTGCGTCGACGACGAGTGGGGCGTCCGGATGGCGCAGGTGGTCGCCGACGCAGGCGAGTCCGCGTGGACCGTCTCGACCACCGGGACCGGCGACTGGTCCGTGGTGCGGACGGTGCGGTCGGATCCCGGTTCCCAGACCGTGCTGGTCGGCACTCCGCAAGGCAGCGAACTGGAGATGACGGTCCCGCTGCCCGGCGCCTACAACGTCGCCAACGCACTCCTGGCGATCGGCATGGTGACCGCGGCGGGCATCGACACCGAGACCGCGATCTCGGGCCTCACGGCGGTCGCCGTCCCCGGGCGCCTCGAGAAGGTGGACCGCGGTCAGGACTTCCTGGCGGTCGTCGACTACGCCCACAAGCCCGCCGCCGTCGAGGCGGTCCTCGCGACGCTCCGCGCCCAGACCGAGAAGTCGGGTGGCTCCGGTCGGATCGCCGTGGTCCTCGGCGCGGGCGGCGACCGCGACACCGAGAAGCGACCGCTGATGGGTGCGGCCGCCGCGCGCGGCGCCGACCTGGTGGTGATCACCGACGACAATCCGCGCAGCGAGGAGCCCTCCGCCATTCGTGCCGCCGTCGTCGCCGGTGCGCGGGAGGTGGTCGGTGACGCCGAGATCCGCGAAGTCGGAGGTCGCCGGGAGGCGATCGCCGCGGCCGTCGACTGGGCGCGGGCCGGTGACGTCGTCCTGGTCGCGGGCAAGGGGCACGAGACCGGTCAGGAGATCGACGGCGTGAAGCATCCCTTCGACGACCGCGTGGTCCTCGGCGAACTGCTGGACGCCCGCGGCGCCGCCGAGGCACCGGCCTCGGCAGGCACGCTGCGCGTCCTCATCAGCGACCGCTCCGGTGGCATCCCCGAAGCCCGCCGCATGGTCCGCGAGCTGGTGACGCTGGCGGCCGACAGCGGCGTCGGGAGCGCGCACCGCCCACCCGGCGCCGACTCGACCCACCGCACCTGGGTGATCTTCGACGAGTTCCTCGACACCGACGGTCACGACGAGAACGTGCGCTGCCTCGAACACGACGGCCTCGGCAGGCAGATCGTCCGACTCGCGATCGACAAGGTGTTCGCCGTCGGCGAGTCGATCCGCGCGGTGCGTGCGCTGCACCAGGGCGCGGTGATGGAGGGCTCGTGGGGTGAGGAGTCCGAACTGCTCACCGATGTCGCAGGCACCGTCGCACATCTGCGGGACGCCGACGCCGACACACCCGCCCCGGGCGACATCGTGCTCGTCGCGGGCGGCGAGCTCGCCGACGCGCTCCTCGCGTACTGGCGCGACGAAGCCGGAATCGAGGTCGAGGTGCTCACCCGATGACGGGCCCGAAGCACCTCGCGCGATAGATTCTCAGTACACGGATACCGACGAGTAAGGACCATGCAGTGACCCAGATACTGATCGCGGGCGCGATCTCGCTGGCAGTGTCGATTCTACTGACACCAGTGCTGATCAAGGTGTTCTCGCGCCAGGGATTCGGTCAGGAGATCCGGATCGACGGGCCGAAGAGCCACCAGGCCAAGCGGGGCACCCCGTCGATGGGCGGTGTCGCGATCGTCGCAGCGCTGTGGCTCGGATACCTCGGTGCGCACCTGGTCGGCTTCATCGACGACGGCACCGGGCCGTCGGCGTCGGGCCTGCTGGTCCTGGGCCTGGCGACCGCACTGGCCGCCGTCGGATTCCTCGACGACTTCATCAAGATCTACAAGTCGCGCAACCTCGGCCTGAACAAGACCGCCAAGTCGGTGGGGCAGATGGTCGCCGCCGTGATCTTCGGCATCCTGCTGCTGCAGTTCCCGAACGCCGAGGGGCAGACCCCGGCGAGCGAGTACCTCTCCTACACCCGCGACATCAACGTCATCTCGCTCGGTGCCGTCGGCTTCGTGCTGTTCTGCTGGCTGGTGGTCGCGGCGTGGTCCAACGCGGTCAACTTCACCGACGGCCTCGACGGTCTCGCCGCGGGCTCGGCCGCGCTGGTGATGGGCGCGTACGTCCTGATCACGTTCTGGCAGTACCGCAATCCGTGCGCCCCGCTTCCTGCGAACGCCGAGAACGCGAGCGCCTGCTACGACGTGCGCGACCCGCTCGACCTGGCGATCATCGCCGTCGCGGCCGGCGGTGCGTGCCTCGGATTCCTGTGGTGGAACGCCGCACCGGCCAAGATCTTCATGGGCGACACCGGCTCGCTGGCACTGGGCGGCCTGGTCGCGGGCCTGTCGCTGACGACGCGCACCGAACTGCTGATGGTCGTCATCGGCGCCCTGTTCGTCGCCGAGATGATCTCGGTGGTCGTGCAGATCATCTTCTTCCGGACCACGGGCAAGCGAGTCTTCCGCATGGCGCCGTTCCATCACCACTTCGAACTCGGCGGGTGGGCCGAGACGACGGTCATCATCAGATTCTGGTTGTTGACGGCCATCTCGTGCGCCCTGGGCCTGACGCTCTTCTACGGCGAGTTCATCTCGCACACCGCCTGACATGGCACTGGAACTGGCGGGCCGTCGCGTCCTCGTCGCCGGGGGCCGGGCCACGGGCGTCGCGGTGGTGGAGCTCCTCCTGGAGCTCGGTGCGCGCCCCGAGGTGATGGACCAGACGTTCAGCGATCCGGCCGCGGGCGCGGACTTCCGCGGTCGCGGGATCCCGCTGCACACCGCCGACGACTTCGTCGGGGACGACGGTGCGGTCCGAGCGCCCGACGGGATCGACCTGATCGTCGTCTCGCCCGGTTTCCGTCCGGACACGCCGCTGCTGGTCGCAGCCGCCGACGCCGGCGTCCCGGTGTGGGGCGACGTGGAGCTGGCCTGGCGCGCGGACCGCGACGGACTGTTCGGGGCGCCCCGCACCTGGCTCGTCGTCACCGGGACCAACGGCAAGACCACGACCACCGGGATGATCGAGTCGATCGTCTCCGCGGCGGGGCTCTCGGGCCTGGCCTGCGGCAACATCGGCCTCACCGTGGCCGACGCGCTCCGCGCCGAACCGCGCGCCGATGTGCTGTGCGTCGAGATGTCCTCGTTCCAACTGCACTGGGCGCCGTCGGTGCGTCCGCGCGCCGGCGTCGTCCTCAACGTGGCCGACGATCACCTGGACTGGCACGGCTCGCTCGAGGCCTACGCGGCGGCGAAGGCTCAGGCCCTGCTCGGCGACGTGGCGGTGGTCGGCGTCGACGACGCGGGCGCGGCACGACTGCCCGTCGGCGACGGGACGCGCCGTACCGAGTTCACGCTGTCGGTCCCGACGGCGGGGCAACTCGGCATCGTCGACGGTGACTTGGTGGACCGCGCGTTCGCCGAACCGTCGACCGTCGGCCGCACACTGATCCCGGCGGCGGAGGTGCGGCCGGGCGGACCGTCGGGGCTCTCCGACGCCCTGGCTGCCGCGGCGCTCGCCCGAGCCATCGACATCGCTCCCGAGGCGGTCGCCCGCGGTCTGCGCGACTACCAGCCCGCCGCACACCGCGGTCAGGTGGTCGCGACGATCGGCGACGTCGTCTTCGTCGACGACTCCAAAGCCACCAACCCGCACGCCGCCCAGGCTGCCGTGGTCGCCCACGAGCGCGCCGTGCTGATCGCCGGGGGACTGCTCAAGGGCGCGCCGGTCGACGACCTCGTCGTCGCGGTGGCACCGCGCCTCGCCGGAGTCGTCGCGATCGGGACGGATCGGCAGATCATTCTCGACGCATTTGCGCGACACGCCCCAGAAGTCCCAGCAGTCACAGTATTCACAAGAGACGATGGCTCTGTGATGACTCAGCGGACTGGCGAAACGGCTCGATCCGTCGCCCCGGCCGGGACGGCCGACTGCGCGACGGGACAGGTGGTGATGGGTCGGGCGGTCGACGCGGCCTGGCAGTTGGCGCAGGCCGACACCGTCGGCGTGGATGCGGTGCTGCTGGCACCGGCCGCCGCATCGCTCGACATGTTCGCCGCGTACACGCAGCGTGGTGACGCCTTCGCGGCCGCGGCCGTCGCCCTCGCCGACAGTGCAGCGATTCGATGACCTCCGACGGCACCGAGTTCGACGGCGCCGACGACAGCGCTGCCGACCGCTCTGACTCGACGTCCGCCGCAGCCGGGAGCACCGGCTCGGGGGTGGACGACACGGCGGCGACAGACGCCGGTCGCCCCGAATCCGGGGGCACCGATGCGGAGGGCGCCCTCACCGACGCCGACGACGAGGACGGCGAGCGCACCGCGCGACGCCGCCGTCGCCGGACGGCCACGACGACCGCACGACCGTCCCCGACGGCCCAGCCGCTGCGACGACTGCGGGTGGTTCGGGCCTCCGACCTCCGTGCGGCGGGCTCCTTCCTCGGCTCCGGCGTCCGCAACCTGCTGGCGCGGCCGCTGACGTCGTTCCACCTGATCGTGTCGATCACGGTGGTCCTGGTCGGCCTCGGCCTGATGATGGTCCTGTCCGCGTCGGCGGTCGAGGGCTACGCCAAGGACGGCTCGGCCTACGGCATGTTCACCACTCAGGTGATGTTCGTCGCCCTCGGCCTGGTCCTGTTCTATCTGTCGGCGCGGATCTCCGTGCGGACGCTGCAGAAGCTCTCCGTACCGATCCTGCTCGTCTCGATCGGCCTGCTGATCGCGGTGCTGGTCCCCGGCATCGGCGTGTCCGGTGGCGGTGCGCAACGCTGGGTGTCGATCGCCGGCCTCACCTTCCAGCCGTCGGAGATGGCGAAGCTGGCCCTGTGCGTGTGGGGTGCCGCGGTCCTCTCGACGCGCGATCCGAAGACGGCGTCGGTGCGGTCGCTGATGCTCCCGCTGATGCCGGTGTTCGTCGCCATCGCCCTGCTCGTCCTGGCCGAGCGGAATCAGTCCACCACGATGATCCTCGGCATGATCGTCGCGACGCTGCTGTGGTTCGGCGGCATGCGTGCCCGCTACTTCGCTGCGTTCATCGCCGCGTTCATCGCGATCGGCGCGGTCCTGGCGATGATGTGGGCCTATCGCGCGGCTCGCGTGTTCAGCTTCTTGAACGGCAACAAGGACATCCTCGGCTCCGGCTACCAGTCCAACCAGGCCAAGTACGCGCTCGCCGACGGCGGGCTGCTCGGCAAGGGCCTCGGCATGGGCACCGCGAAGTGGAACTATCTGCCGAACGCGCACAACGACTTCATCTTCGCCGTCATCGGCGAGGAGTTCGGACTGGTCGGCGGGCTGTCGGTCCTCGGCCTGTACGTCCTGCTCGGCTACGCGGGCCTGCGGATCGCGCGGCGTTCCGTGGATCCGTTCCTGCGGCTGATGTCGGCCACCATCACCGTGCTCTTCCTGATGCAGGCCTTCATCAACATCGGCTACGTTGTCGGATTGCTGCCGGTCACCGGCATCCAGCTCCCGATCCTGTCCTACGGCGGTTCGTCCGCGCTGATGATGCTCGCCATGCTGGGCATGCTCGCGAACGCCGCCCGACACGAACCCGAGGCCGTCATCGCACTGTCGGGTCCCGCGCCGAAGGGACTGGCGGGACTCCTGCGGCTGCCGAAGCCCGTGGCCTACCGTGCGCCGTCGCAGCGCGCGGCCCGTCGTCGCCCGGCACCGGCACCCGTCGCGCCGAGCCGCCGTCCCGCGCCGCCGCGCGCCTGGGACGGCCGCGGTCGTGCCGCGACGAACAGCCCCGCGCGCGGGGCACGCCGGACGGGCGAGTCGAGCTCCGGAGAGATCCACTATCGTTCAAGGGGTGCGCGACCGAGCCGGTCGTGGCAGGAATCGAGGTCGTCGGCCCCGCGTGAGCGTTCACGGCGGAGCGGCCGAGGCGAATGGGAGAGCGGTCGCCGGTGAGCACGCGCAGTCGGACGCAGACAGAAGGATCCGGCCTTTCGGTGGTCGTCGCAGGCGGCGGCACCGCGGGACACATCGAGCCGGCGATGGCCGTCGCCGACGCGGTTCGCGAACTGGATCCGACGGCGCGGATCACGGCGCTCGGCACCCACCGCGGCCTGGAGAACAAGATCGTTCCCGCGCGCGGGTACGACCTCCGGCTGATCCCGCCGGTGCCGCTTCCGCGGAAGCCCGGCATGGAACTCGCGAAGACGCCGTGGCGCGTCGCGCGGTCGGTGTCGGCCACCCGCAAGGTCTTCGCCGACGTGCAGGCCGACGTCGTCATCGGATTCGGCGGGTACGTGGCGTTGCCCGCGTATCTCGCCGCCCGCAGCTACGTCCGCGGCGGCCGCCGCATCCCGGTGGTCCTGCACGAGGCCAACGCCCGCGCCGGCATCGCCAACAAGGTCGGCGCCAAACTCGCCGAGCGCGTCATGGCGGCGGTGCCCGGCTCGGGACTGGCCGACGCGCAGATCGTCGGCATCCCCGTGCGCGGCGCCATCACCGACCTCGACCGGGCAGCGCACCGCGCAGACGCGCGGACCTTCTTCGGCCTGGATCAGAAGGCGCCGACCCTGCTCGTCTTCGGCGGCTCGCAGGGCGCCCAGCGACTCAACGAGGCCGTCGCGCCCGCCGCGACCGCCCTGGGTGCCGCGGGCATCGGCGTGCTGCACGCCTACGGTCCCAAGAACAGCATCGAGCCGGTCTCCGGACCGGACGCGCCGCCGTATGTCGGCGTCAGCTACCTCAACCGCATGGATCTGGCCTATGCGGCCGCCGACCTCGTGATGTGCCGATCCGGCGCCATGACCGTCGCCGAGATCTCGGCAACGGGACTGCCCGCGATCTACGTCCCGCTGCCGCACGGCAACGGAGAGCAGCGGCTCAACGCCCTGCCCGCCGAGACGGCCGGTGCCGCGATCATCGTCGACGACGACGTCGTGACGGCGGAGTGGGTCACGCGGACCATTCCCGACCTGCTGACCGACACCGAGCGGCTGGCGTCGATGAGCGCCGCGGCCTCGGGTCTCGGTCACCGTGACGCGGCCGCCGAAGTCGCCACGGCCGCACTGGAACTGGCCGCCGCACGGAAGGGTGGACGACGATGACCGCGGTCGACGCAACGCTGCCCGCGCAGCTCACCCGCGTCCACATGGTCGGCATCGGCGGCGCCGGGATGTCCGGACTCGCCCGCATCCTCCTCGCCCGCGGGGGACAGGTGTCCGGATCGGACGCCCGTGACTCGCGCGGCGTGCTGGCCCTCCGGACCCGCGGTGCGCAGGTGCGGGTCGGGCACGCACCCGACGCCCTGGACCTGCTCGACGGTGGGCCGACGGTGGTCGTGACGACGCGCGCAGCCGTCCCGGACGACAATCCCGAGCTCGTCGAGGCACGACGACGAGGCATCCCGATCGTGTACCGCCCCGAGGTGCTCGCCCTTCTGATGGAGGGACACCGGACGGTCCTGATCTCCGGCACGCACGGCAAGACCTCCACCACGTCGATGTCGGTGGTGGCGCTGCAGCACTGCGGTGCCGACCCGTCCTTCGCGATCGGCGGGGAACTCAACGAGTCCGGCACCAACGCGCATCACGGCAGCGGCGAGAGCTTCGTCGCCGAGGCCGACGAGAGCGACGGCTCGCTGCTGCTGTACACCCCGGACATCGTCGTCATCACCAACATCGAGGCCGATCACCTCGACTTCTTCGGCAGCGAAGAGGCCTACGTCAAGGTCTTCGACGACTTCGTCGACCTCATCCGGCCCGGCGGCACGCTGGTCCTGTGCCTCGACGACCCGGGCGCTGCGGCGCTCGGGGAGCGGCACCGAGACGCACTCGCGGACCGTGGCGTCGCGGTGCTGGGCTACGGCAGCGACCAGCGAATCGAGGTCTCGGGCGTCCCCGTCGTCGCGCAACTCCTCGAGGACCGGCCGCACGGCGCGGGCAGTTCGGCGACCGTTCTGCTGAGCGCACCGCTCGTTCCGGAGGATCGCACGCGCCCACTCGAAGTGCGGCTGCCCGGTCGACACATGGCGCTCAACGCGCTCGGCGCGCTGATCGCGTGCACCCGCGTCGGCCACGACGTCGACACGGTGGCCGAGGGCATCGAGAGCTTCGGCGGCGTGCACCGCCGGTTCGAACTACGCGGCCGGGTCAGCGATGTCGACGTCTACGACGACTACGCGCATCACCCGACCGAGGTCCGCGCCGTCCTGCAGGCCGCGCGCGGAGTGGTCGCGGCCGGCTCGGGCCGGGTCATCGCGGTCTTCCAACCGCACCTGTACTCGCGCACCGCGGAGTTCGCGACCGAGTTCGCGGCGGCGCTCGACCTGGCCGACGACGTGATCGTCGCGGACGTCTACGGTGCGCGCGAGCAGCCGCAGCCGGGCGTCACCGGGCGGTTGATCGCCGACGCCGTGACGGCACCGGTCGCCTTCGTGCCGGACGCCTCGGCGATCGCGGAGGCCGTCGCCGCGCGCGCCCGCCGCGGCGACCTCGTCCTCACGATCGGCGCGGGCGACATCACCATGCAGGCGCCCGCCATCCTCGCCTCCCTGGAAACCCTCGGAGATCGATGACCCGCGGCAGCGATGTCTCGACCGCCCCGCGCTCGCGTCGGTGGAGGCCGATCACCGCGATCATCGCAGTTCTCGTGGTGCTCGGCGGACTGACGGCCGTCGCCTACTTCACGCCGCTGATGTCGGTGCGGTCTGTCGACGTGACCGGAACGCGAACCGTGGACACGAACGAGGTGCTCCGGGTCGCACAGGTTCCCGAGGGGCGCCCGCTCCTGCGCGTGGACACCGCGGCCATTGCTCAGCGGGTCTCGTCGCTGCCCGCGGTCGAATCGGTGAACGTCAGCGTCGGCTATCCGTCGACGGTGACCGTCGCGGTGGTCGAGCGGACTCCGCTCGTGACCGTGCCGCGCGACGGCAAGATCGGCGTGATGGACCGGCTCGGCATGGTGTACCTGACCTTCGACGACGCCAAAGCGCTCCCGAAGGACTTGCGGGCACTGCCCACCCTGAAGATGGAGAACCCGGCCGCCTCGAATCCGACGACCAAGGCCGCGCTGACCGTCATCGAGGACCTGCCGGACTGGCTGCGGGCCAATGTCACCGCCGTGACCGCGGAGTCGCCCTCCGGGATCAGCCTGACCCTGAAGAGCGGCCGGACCGCGGTCTGGGGCGACGCCGAGCGCACGGACGACAAGGCGGAGGCGCTCCGACACCTGTTGACGGTGAAGGGGACCGAGTACAACGTGTCGAGCCCGGAGTTCGCGTCCGTCCGCTGACCGTCATCACCGCGCGGAGCGCGGTCGGAGAGACCGACTGAGGCGGGGGGCGAGCATGAATTGCCCCACTGATTTCGCGACACGCCCGCGTGCCTGCTGGCACTGCGTCGCCGCAGTCAATACCGTCGTTTTCAACACCAGTACTTGACATAACTATAACCCTTTGGTTGAGCTTTAGGGTTTCTGTTTCGGAGTAGGAAGGCATCATGACGCCACCCCACAATTACCTGGCCGTCATCAAAGTCGTCGGCATCGGCGGCGGCGGCGTCAACGCTGTCAACCGCATGATCGAGCAGGGGCTGAAGGGTGTTGAGTTCATCGCCATCAACACCGACGCGCAGGCACTGCTGATCTCGGACGCCGACGTCAAGCTCGACATCGGCCGGGAGTCCACCCGCGGTCTCGGCGCAGGCGCCAACCCCGACGTCGGTCGCATGGCGGCCGAGGACGCCAAGGATGAGATCGAGGAGCTCCTCAAGGGCGCCGACATGGTCTTCGTCACCGCGGGCGAGGGCGGCGGCACCGGCACCGGCGGCGCGCCGGTCGTGGCGTCGATCGCCCGCAAGCTGGGCGCGCTGACCGTCGGCGTCGTGACGCGCCCGTTCTCGTTCGAGGGCAAGCGGCGCGGCAACCAGGCGGAGAACGGCATCTCCGCGCTGCGCGAATCGTGCGACACCCTGATCGTGATCCCGAACGACCGCCTGCTCCACCTGGGCGATGCCCAGGTGAGCCTGATGGACGCCTTCCGCAGTGCGGACGAGGTGCTCCTCAACGGTGTTCAGGGCATCACCGACCTCATCACCACCCCGGGTCTGATCAACGTCGACTTCGCCGACGTCAAGGGCGTCATGAGCGATGCGGGCAGCGCGCTGATGGGCATCGGCGCGTCGCGCGGCGAGGACCGTGCGCGCAAGGCCGCCGAAGCCGCCATCAACTCGCCGCTCCTCGAGGCGTCGATGGAGGGTGCGCGGGGCGTGCTCCTCTCGATCGCCGGCGGCAGCGACCTCGGCCTGTTCGAGATCAACGACGCCGCGTCGCAGGTCCAGGAGGCCGCGCACGAGGACGCCAACATCATCTTCGGCACCGTGATCGACGACAATCTCGGCGACGAGGTCCGCGTCACCGTCATCGCGGCCGGCTTCGACAGCACCGGTGCGCAGCAGGCCAAGCGCTCGCAGCACGCAGCGCAGGCCCCCGCGACCGGGGCGGCGGGCGTCGCCAGCGCGTCGGCGGGGCAGACCGCCCGGCCGCCCGCCGACGATCCGCTGTTCCCGTCCAAGCGGGAGTCGGCGGCCAGCCCGTTCGGCGACCAGGGCGCCCGCCGCAACTCGCTGCGGTTCGACGACGACGACGTCGACGTGCCCGATTTCATGAAGTGACCGGGCAGCACGAAACCAGAAGAGCAGGAAGACTTGTCTGACTTCAACGTCCGGCGCGCGGTCACCACGCGCGCCGGAGGCGTTTCCACCGCACCGTTCGATTCGTTCAACCTCGGCGATCACGTCGGCGACGACCCGGCCGCCGTCGCGGCCAACCGGGCGCGCCTGGCGCGCGACCTCGGCGTCGCACCCGATCGGGTGGTCTGGATGGAGCAGCTGCACACGCGCACCGTCACCGTGGTCGACGGTCCCGTCGCGGAACCGATCCCGGCGACCGACGGCATCGTGACGACTCAGCGCGACCTCGTGCTCGCGGTGCTCACCGCCGACTGTGTCCCCGTGCTCCTCAGCGACGACGAGGCCGGCGTCGTGGCGGCCGTGCACGCGGGCCGCGTCGGCGCCCGCGTCGGCATCATCCCGGAGGCGCTCCGCGTGATGATCGACCTCGGCGCCCGCCCCGACCGCATCGGAGCCTTCCTCGGACCCGCCGCCAGCGGCGAGCGGTACGAGGTGCCCGCGGCCATGCAGGCCGATGTCGAGAAGCATCTGCCCGGCAGCGCCTGCCGCACCACCAAGGGCACCCCGGGCCTCGACCTGCGCGCGGGCATCCGGAGGCAGCTCCTGGAGGCGGGCGTGTCCGCGGTGGCCGTCGACCCGCGGTGCACCATCGGCGACACGACGCTGTTCAGCCACCGTCGCGGTGCTCCCACCGGTCGACTGGCCTCCGTGATCTGGATGGACGGCGCCGGAGCCGACGAGTGAACGCCGGTCCGGACGAGACGGCCGGACCCGACGCGCGCACGCAGGAGCTCGCCGCCGCCCTCGCGGCCACGCGGCGTCGACTCGTGGCGGCCGCCGAATCGGCCGGTCGTGCGCCGGAGGACATCGCACTGCTCGTCGTCACCAAGTTCCATCCGGCGGAGGACCTCGCACGCCTGCTGGCACTGGGGGAGCGGGAGTTCGGCGAGTCCCGCGAACCCGAGGCCGGCCGGAAGATCGCACGCGTGCGCGGCGAGGTCGACGTCCCGTTCGCGGCCGACATGATCGGCAGCGTGCAGCGGAAGAAGGCCGGCGGCATCGCCCGGTGGGCGCGTCGGGTGCACTCGGTCGACTCGCTCGCTCTGATCGACGCCTTCGACGGCGCCGCCGCCCGAGCCCTGGAGGCGGGCCACCGTGACGAACGGCTCGGCGTCCTGCTGCAGGTGAGCCTGGACGGCGACCCGAAGCGCGGGGGACTGGTCGCCGCAGACCTGGAGGAGGCCGCGGATCATGTTCTGGCGGCGGAGGATTCGTTGACCCTGGACGGGCTGATGCTGATCGCTCCGCTCGGCCTGGCCGCCGACGACGCGATGGCGCGGATCGCTGACATCCGCGCGGGGTTCATGGAACGGTATCCGGGGGCCGTCGAGCTGTCGGCGGGCATGTCCGGAGACATGGACGAGGCAATCGCACACGGATCGACATGCGTGCGTGTCGGTACCGCGATTCTCGGACCCCGGCCGATACTCTCGCCTTAGTCACATTGGTCACAGCAGAACCACTGATGATCAGTAGTAGCTCTCAATCACAGCAACAACCTCACCGTTCAGGAAGGCACGTAATGACGACGATGCAGAAGTTCAAGGCATATTTCGGCATGGTGCCTCCGAGCGACTTCGAGGACGACTACCTGGCTGAGCCCGACGCGCCCCAGGGCATGTCGGCACGCGAGCGCGCGTACATGGACAAGTACCGCAGCAACGGCACGCGCGAAGATGAGTTCTACGGCGACGAGCCGTTCCGCGAGCGCGACTACCGCGATGCGGACTATCGTGAGCCCTACGGTGAGCCGGAGCCGCGCCTGCGTGAGCCCGCACCGCGATACCGCGAACCCGCGTACCGCGAGGCAGAGATGAGTCGCCCGGCCGACGATCGCTTCGTGCCGCGCATGGAATCCGATCGCCCATACGTCGGTTCTCGTCGCGCGGAGTCCGAGCCGGTGCGTCGTCTGGAACCGCTGAGCCGCTCGTCCAATGTCACCGTGCGCGGCGCCAACGCGATGGCGCTCGATACGCAGATCGACGTCGACCCGCAGTCGGAGAATGCCATGAAGAAGATTTCCACGCTGCGCCCGAGCGACTACTCGGAGGCCCGCACCATCGGTGAGCGCTTCCGCGACGGCAGCCCCGTCATCATGGACCTCGCCGACATGAGCAACGAGGAGGCCAAGCGACTCGTCGACTTCGCCGCCGGCCTGGTGTTCGCGATGCGCGGTTCGTTCGACAAGGTGGCCACCAAGGTCTTCCTGCTGTCGCCCGCGGGCGTCGACGTGACCCCCGAGGAGCGTCGTCGGATCGCTGAGAGCGGCTTCTTCCACCAGGCCTGAGGCCCGCATCTGAACGAGAGACTCGCCACTGACGACGTCGCGCCGCCCCGGAGAAACTCCGGGGCGGCGCGACGTTTCTCAGCGGTATCAGGCACCCTTGAGGGGTGAGCGTATTCCTATGGATCCTGTACTTCGCGTTGTTCTTGTACCTCATCCTGCTGCTCGGCCGGTTCGTCGTCGAGATGGTGCAGTCGTTCGCGCACCGCTGGCGCCCGTCCGGACCCGCCGTCGTCGTCATCGAGATCGTCTTCACCGTCACCGATCCTCCGGTGAAACTGCTCAGAAGGCTCATTCCTCCGTTGCCGCTGGGGCCGGTGCGACTGGATTTGTCTTTGTTGATCGTGTTGATTGTGTTGTCCATCGCAATGCAGGTCGTGTTCCGACTCGCCGCAACCGCTTGAGAAATCACATGATTGTGGTTCATCCGATCCTCGCAGGTGAGTCCGCTCGGCAGCGGTCGATCGCGTCGATGTGACGACTTTCCGCAGGTCCGGCGCGGGGTTCGATTCGGCCTAGTTTTGGTTGCGAACAGGACGCGGGGAGGCAACACGCCTTGGTCCTGGAGTGACGAGATGACACGCTAGTTACACAGTGGTACTGGTATTAATAGAAATGCGATCAAGTTCGGATCGGTCGGTTCTCGTGTCTGAGACCGTCGGACTCGATTGATCACGCCCAGAAGATGACGTGTACCAACCGGCACGCACCAAACTTTGACCAAGGGGAGAGGCGAAATGCGGCTCACACCAGCTGATGTGCATAACGTCGCGTTCAGCAAACCGCCGATCGGCAAGCGCGGTTACAACGAAGACGAGGTCGATCAGTTCCTCGACTTCGTCGAAGCTGAACTCGCGCGTCTGATCGACGAGAACGCAGACCTGAAGCAGCGCGTCGGCGAACTCGAGACCGAACTCGACGAAGCCCGTTCGGGAGCGCCCGAGCGCACCCAGGCCTTCGCCGCCGTTCCCGAACCCGCGGCGACGCCGGCACCGGCACCGGTGGCAGCGCCCGCCGCAGCGGCCCCCGTCGCCGACGAAGACGCCAGCATGCGTGCCGCTCGCGTCCTCGCCCTGGCGCAGGACACGGCGGACCGGGTCACCGGCAGCGCCCGCAGCGAGGCAGAGGGCCTCTTGGCGGATGCCCGCCAGCGCTCGGACGCCATGGTGAACGAGGCGCAGAGCACTGCGGACGCCACGCTCAGCGACGCGCGTCAGCGAAGCGAGACCCTGCTGGCAGAGGCGCAGACCCGCGCCGAGACCCAGGTCCGTCAGGCGCAGGAGCGTGCCGACTTCCTGCAGCGCGACGCCGAGCAGAAGCACACCGAGATCATGACGACCATCAACCAGCAGCGCACCGTGCTGGAGGGTCGCATCGAGCAGCTCAAGACCTTCGAGCGCGAATACCGCACCCGCCTCAAGACCTACCTCGAGTCGCAGCTCGAGGAGCTGCAGCAGCGCGGCAGTGCTGCTCCGGTCGAGGGCGGTCAGCAGGCCGGTTACGCCCCCGAGGGCGGATACCAGCAGGGCTGATCGGATCTGACATCGCCGTGAATACGCGAATCTTCTCCGAACCGACGGGGGCGCAATGCTGAGTCTCGCACTGGCCGCGACCCTCGTCGGTTTCGGTCTGCTCGTGTTCGCCCTGATGATGGCGAACCTTCCGCTCGCCATCGCCTGCGTGGTGGTCTGCGTGGTGGGCCTGATCCTGCTCATCGTCGACACCCTGCGGGCCAACAAGCGTGGCCGCAGCGACGACGACGAACCGCTCTTCACCATCCGCGGGCGCGAGTCCGCGGCACGCGAAGAGCCGCTCGAAGACGAACAGGACGACGGCGTGCCCGCTCCGGCGGTCCCGTCGGACAACGCGGACTCCGACGCCGCGACGACCGCCGCGTACGGCGATCAGACGGCGTCCACGTGGTCGCTCCACGGTGGTCAGACCTCCGGCGGAAGCGATTCGTCCAGCGGCCTCGGTTCGCTCGTCGCGCCCGCCTCGGAGCACGTCTCGGACACTGCGCCGGAATCCGGATCGGGTGGTTTCGCGCCGCTGTCAGGCGGTTTCGAAGCCGCGGCACACGAGCGCGGTGACGCTCGCGGCGGTGACGTCAACGACTACCTCCGGTCGACGGGGTCGTTCCCCGCTCAGATGGCGGAGCCGTCGACCCCCGCGGTTTCGGAGACGGCGGTCCCCGAGACAGCGGTCCCCGAGGCAGTGATTCCGGAGCCCGTGGGTCCGGAGGAGAGTGCCTCCGAGTCGGCTGTCGTCGAGAATCGGATCCCCGAGGCCGGGGTCGAGGAAGCGGTTCCCGCCGCGGACGAGGTTCCCGTGAGCGACGTCGAGCCGGAGGCTCCGACCGATCCCGCGCCGACTCGGGAGCAGCCCGAGCCGTATGTGGGGCGTCGTCGCCTGGCCGGCGATCCGACCGACAACATCGTCGTCCGGTCGGCCAGTCCGGACCTTCCGGCCATGCAGTTCGTGTGGGACGATCCGGACGCACAGCCGAAGGGCGACGCACCGAACTGAGTGCAGTACACTCGTTTCTCGACAGCGATGATCCGGCAATCACCGGTGAGCTCCCGGAAGAACAGGCCCAGGCGGCCCCAGTAGAACCGGGCGGGCGCGGCCCGACACCGCCGCAACGATGAGAGGCGCATCCGAACCGGATGCGCAAGCGGGGTGGTACCGCGCGCAGCCCGAGGCTCACGAGCCCGCGGCGAGGCGTCCCCGTGCCGTCAGGGCCGACGACCGTCGGCCGTCACCGGGCACGAGGAGCAGCGCGTGAGCGATCAGACCACCGATTCCGACCAGCAGGACGTCCGCACGCATGCCTATCCGATCGTCGACCTCACCGACGGCACCGGCCGCGGCGCACCGTCGTTCCCGGCGGTCGAGGAGTCCGTGCTGGCCTACTGGGACGCCGACGACACGTTCAAGGCGTCCATCGCGAACCGTGCCGACGCGCCGGAGTTCATCTTCTACGACGGCCCGCCCTTCGCCAACGGACTCCCGCACTACGGCCACCTCCTGACCGGCTACGTCAAGGACGTCATCCCGCGCTACCAGACGATGCGCGGCAAGAAGGTCGACCGCCGCTTCGGTTGGGACACGCACGGACTGCCCGCCGAGCTCGAAGCCGAACGCCAGCTGGGGATCAAGGACAAGTCCGAGATCGAGACGATGGGCGTCGACAAGTTCAATGCCTACTGCCGCGATTCGGTGCTCCGGTACACCGGTGAATGGCGCGACTACGTGACCCGCCAGGCGCGGTGGGTCGACTTCGACAACGACTACAAGACGCTCGACCTCGACTTCATGGAGTCGGTGATGTGGGCGTTCAAGAGCCTGCACGACAAGGGCCTGGTGTACCAGGGCTACCGCGTGCTGCCGTACTCCTGGTACGAGCAGACGCCGCTCAGCAATCAGGAGTCCAAGCTCGACGACGCCTACCGGATGCGGCAGGATCCCGCGGTCACCGTGACGATGCCGTTCGTCGTCGCCGACGGTGAGCCGCTCGCCGAGCTGAACGGCGTCAACGCTCTCATCTGGACCACCACGCCGTGGACGCTGCCGTCGAACCTCGCGATCGCCGTGCACCCGGAGACCGAGTACTCGCACATCCGCACCGAGGACGGCGGCGAGTACCTGATGGCGACTGCGCTCGTCGGCGCCTACAAGAAGGAGCTGGGCGAACCCGAGACCGTCGGCACCTACGTCGGCGAGCAGCTGGCGGGTCTGCGTTACCGGCCGCCGTTCGACTTCTTTGTCGCCGCCGGGAGCGAAGCGAGCGGGGCGGATCAAGAACAGGCCGACCGTCGACATCGTGTCCTGCTCGCCGACTACGTGACCACCGACAGCGGCACCGGCGTCGTCCACCTGGCTCCGGCCTTCGGTGAGGAGGACATGGACGTCGCGACCGCCAACGGCATCGAGGTGGTTCAGCCCCTCGATCCGGGCGGCCGGTTCACCGACCTCGTCCCGCCGTACGTCGGGCAGATGGTCTTCGACGCCAACCCGAACATCATCAAGGACCTCAAGACGTCGGGTCGCATCCTGCGGCACGAGACGATCGAGCACTCCTACCCGCACTCGTGGCGCTCGGGACAGCCGTTGATCTACATGGCGGTCCCGTCGTGGTTCGTGGCCGTCACCAAGGTCAAGGACCGCATGCTGGAGCTGAATCAGGAGATCACCTGGTCTCCCGCCCACATCCGCGACGGCCAGTTCGGCAAGTGGCTCGAGGGCGCGCGCGACTGGAACATCAGCCGCAACCGCTACTGGGGCGCCCCGATCCCGGTGTGGATCTCCGACGACCCCGCGTACCCGCGCGTCGACGTCTACGGCAGCCTGGACCAGATGGAGGCCGATTTCGGCGTCCGCCCGGACAACCTCCACCGCCCGTACATCGACGAGCTCACCCGCCCGAACCCGGACGACCCGACCGGCCGCTCCACCATGCGGCGCGTGCCGGAGGTCCTGGACTGCTGGTTCGAGTCGGGCTCCATGCCGTACGCGCAGGTCCACTACCCGTTCGAGAACACCGAGTGGTTCGACGGCTCGGCGAACGAGATCGCCCACAACCCGGGCGATTTCATCGTCGAGTACAACGGCCAGACCCGCGGATGGTTCTACAACCTGCACGTCCTGGCCACCGCCCTCTTCGACCGCCCGGCGTTCAAGACGGTCGCCGCGCACGGCATCGTCCTCGGCGACGACGGTCAGAAGATGAGCAAGTCCAAGCGCAACTACCCGGACGTCAACGAGGTCTTCGACCGCGACGGCTCCGACGCGATGCGCTGGTTCCTGATGGCGTCGCCGATCCTGCGTGGCGGCAACCTGGTCGTCACCGAGCGCGGCATCCGCGAGGGCGTGCGCCAGGCGCTGCTGCCGATGTGGAACGCCTACAGCTTCCTGCAGCTGTACGCGGACCGCCCGGCGACGTGGCGCACCGATTCCCAGCACATCCTGGACCGCTACATCCTGGCCAAGCTGTCGGCGACGCGCGACGAGATGACCTCGTCGCTCGACGTCTACGACATCGCCGGCGCATGCGAGAGCTTCCGCGAGTTCTGCGAGTCGCTGACCAACTGGTACGTCCGCCGTTCGCGTGCCCGATTCTGGGCCGGTCAGGACGAGGACGCCGACGCCTTCGACACCCTGTACACGGTGCTCGAGGTGGCCGGCCGTCTGGCGGCGCCGCTGCTGCCGCTCGCGACCGAGGCCATGTGGCGCGGTCTCACCGGCGAGCGGTCGGTGCACCTCACCGACTGGCCGACCGCCGACGAGCTGCACGCCGACGCCGACCTCGTCGACGCCATGGACCGCGTTCAGACGGTCTGCTCGGTCGCGTCCAGCGTCCGCAAGGCCAACAAGCTGCGCGTGCGCCTGCCGCTGCCGGAGCTGACGATCGCGTCGCCGACCGCCGACCGGCTCGCCCCCTACGTCGATCTGATCGCCGAGGAGATGAACGTCAAGAACGTGGTCCTCACGACCGACGTCGACGCCGTGGGGCGCGTGGAGGTGGCGGTGAACGCCCGCGCCGCCGGACCGCGCATCGGCAAGGACGTGCAGCGCGCCATCAAGGCCGTGAAGTCCGGGAACTGGGAGCTGCGCACCGACGCCGAGACCGGTGAGGACGTCGTCGTCGCCGACGGCATCGAGCTGCGCGGTGAGGAGTTCACCCGCAAGCTGGTGGCGGTGGCGCCCGAGTCGACAGCCGAGATGCCGAGCGGCGCAGGCCTGGTGGTGCTCGACACCGCCGTCACGCCCGAACTGGAGGCCGAGGGCTGGGCCAAGGACCGTGTCCGCGAACTGCAGGACGCGCGCCGCAACCTGGGCCTGGACATCTCCGACCGCATCTCGGTCCGCCTGGTGGTCCCCGAGGACCACGTCGCGACCGCGACCGCGCACGCCGACCTGATCTCCGGCGAGGTCCTCGCGACCTCCTTCGACGTCGTCACCGGTGAGCCCGCCGCCATCGAGCTCAGCCACGGCGTCAGCGTGGACATCGCGAAGGCGTAGTCTCGGTCGAATCCGCGTAAGTCGCCGTCAGAAGCGGGGTTCACAACCCGGCTTCTGACGGCGGACTACGCGGATCTTGCTCGCTACGCGTCGCGGTAGCGACGCATCTCCGGGTAACGCGGCGAGAGGGTGTCGCCGGACGACACGCCGCGGAGGCGGCGACCGAGCCAGGGCGCGAGGAAACCGCGCGTCCAGTCGAGGTCGGCACGACGACCCCGCTGCGCGACCGACGGCCCCGTGTCCGACGGCTCGGCCGGTTGCAGCGCGTGGTCGACGCCGAGCGCGTCGAGCACCGCGATCGCCATCCGCTGGTGCCCGGCGGGCGACATGTGCAGGCGGTCGAAGGACCACAGGCGGTGATCGTCGTAGTCTCGGATCCGCCAGTAGTCGACCAGCGCGGTGCCGTGCGCGTCGGAGATCTGCCGCATGCCCTCGGCGAGGATCGCGAACCGACCGCGCAGCGAGCCGAACAGCGGGGTGGCGCCCGGATCGTGCGGAGTGAACAGCGCGACGGTGGCACCGTCGGCGCCCAGTCGGGCGACGGCGTCGTCGTAGTACCCGAGGAGATCGTCGAGGTCGACGGTCGGCCGCAGGATGTCGTTGCCGCCGGCGTGGATCGTGATCAGATCCGGAGACATGGCGAGAGCGACGTCGACCTGCTCGTCGACGATCGGCTTCAGTTTCCGGCCGCGGATCGCGAGATTGGCGTACGACAGCTCCGGATTCAGCCGGGACAGTTCGGCGGCGACGCGGTCGGCCCAACCGCGGACACCGTTCGGCAGATCCGCGTCGATGTCTCCGACGCCTTCGGTGAACGAGTCGCCGAGGGCGACATAGCGAGTGAAAGTCACCCGATGCATGGTACGTCGCGGCGCGGCGTCGACCGAGTCCGGTGGCGATAGAATGAGCCCATGAGCAGCGACGACCTGGAACGACTCCAGCGGTGGGAAGACAACGGAGCGCAGTGGCAGGTCGTCTCGCTGCGTCCGAACTCGGCGACCATCTCGCTGCTGCGCTGCGACGCGGGGGAGGAGGTCGAGCGGTTCACGACCTCCGATCCGCGAGTGCTGGAGCGGTGCCGCGAGCATCGTGACTGACCACGGTTCCGAGCCCAGCCAGCGCTGGGTGCTGCACATCGACATGGACGCGTTCTTCGCGTCCGTCGAACAACTCACCCGCCCCACCCTCGCGGGCCGTCCGGTGCTGGTCGGCGGCCTCGGCGGACGCGGCGTGGTCGCAGGTGCCAGCTACGAGTCGCGCGTCTACGGTGCGCACTCGGCGATGCCGATGCATCAGGCCCGGCGCCTCGTCGGCGGTGCGGCGGTCGTGGTGCCGCCGCGCGGGTCGGTGTATTCGGTGGTCAGTCGGCGGGTCTTCGCCTTGGTCCGGACCTTCATCCCGGTCATCGAGACCCTGTCGTTCGACGAGGCCTTCGGAGAACCCGAGCACCTGGCCGGGGCGACGGTCGACGACGTCGCGGCGTTCGCCGAACGGCTGCGCGGCGCGATCCGCGCCGAGACCGGGCTGCCGGCGTCGGTCGGCTTCGGGTCGGGGAAGCAGATCGCCAAGATCGCCTCCGGAATGGCGAAACCCGATGGCGTGAAGGTGATTCCGCCGTCGACGGAGCTCGCTTTCCTGCACAGCCTGCCGGTTCGCAAACTGTGGGGCGTGGGGCCGGTGACCGGTGATCGACTCGCGCGTCTCGGGGTGGAGACCATCGGGCACCTCGCCGCGCTCTCGGAGCCGGAGGTGATCTCGGTGCTCGGCGCGACCGTCGGTCCGGCGCTGCACCGGTTGGCGCAGGGGATCGACGACCGCCCCGTCGCCGAACGGGCCGAGTCGAAGCAGATCAGTGCGGAGTCGACCTTCGCGGTCGACATCGTCGACGCCGCCACGCTGCGCGCCGCGGTGACGGGGGCGGCGGCGGATGCGCACCGGCGCCTCGCCGGCGACGGGCGCGGCGCGCGCACCGTGGTCGTCAAACTGAAGCGGTCGGACATGTCGATCCTGACCCGGTCCATCACCCTGCCTGCGGCCACCACCGACCTCGACGTCCTGACCGCGGCGGCGCTTCGGGTGATGCTGGACCCGCTGCAGGTCGGTCCCATCCGGCTCGTCGGCGTCAGTTACTCCGGGTTGTCGGAGACCCAGCAGGAGTCGCTGTTCCCCGGACTGGGGGCGGGTCTGGACGACCTCGACGACACGGACGTCGTCGACCACGAACCGGAATCGATGGTGACCGAAGAGGATTCGACGGGAACCGCGGTGATCAGGGAGTGGCCGACGGGGGTCGACGTGACCCACCCCGAGCACGGCCACGGCTGGGTGCAGGGCGGCGGACACGGCTTCGTCACCGTGCGCTTCGAGACGCGCGCCACCGGTCCCGGTCGCGCTCAGACCTTCCGACTGCCGGAACCGGCACTGCAGCGCGCCGACCCGCTCGACAGCCTCGCCTGGGATCTCGACGGTCTGGGCTGAGTGCCCATCAGGCCGTCGGCGACGACGCGCGGAAGAACTCCGCGATCGCCGCGGCGTCCGCGCCGGTCGACAGCAGCGCGATCAACGCCATGCGTGCCTGCGGAGCCCGCAGCCACGGGGAGAAGATGGCGCCCGCCCGCACCAGGTCGACGCCGCCACCGCCGCCGCCGTAGGTCGGCTCCACGCGGCCGTAGGGCACCCGCGTCGACACGACCACCGCGACGTTCTTCTGCACCGCCTGGTGGACCTCGGCGGTGATGTCCGGGTGCGTGTTGCCGGAACCGGTGGCGGACAGGACGATGCCGGCCGCGTTCTGGGCGACGCCGGAGGCGATGGTGCCGGGGGAGACGCCCGGGTACAGCGCCAGCAGATCGACGCGCGCCGGACGTCCCTCCGGCAGGGTCTCGGCGACCAGCGGACGCGGCATGTTCGGGTGCACGGTGTCGAACGCGACAACGTCGGTGGTGGAGATCTTGAAGGCGCCGCGCGCGCCGAGGACACGGCCGCCGAGGGAGATGAGGACGCCGCGACCGCGGGAATCGGGGTCGGCGGCCAGCGTCACCGAGGCGGCGATGTTCGCAGGCCCGTCGGACAGCGGGTGATCGGTGGCGTACTGCGCGCCGGTGAAGACCACCGGTCGCGGATCGGCGGCGAAGACGTCGGCTAGGTAGGCCGTCTCCTCGAGCGTGTCGGTGCCGTGCGTGACGACGACGCCCGCCACCTCCGGGTCGGTGAAGGCCTCCGCGACGGCCGCGACGATCGCGAACTGATCGCGGACGGTCAGCGCCGACGAGTCCTTCGTCATCAGTTCGACCGGGCGGACCGAGATGCCGGCGGCGGTCTCCGGTACCAGGTCCGCGGCGTGCAGGACGGGGACCGTTCCATCCTCGGTGCTGCGGGAGGCGGCGGTGCCACCAGTGGTGATCATCACGACCTGACGAATGCTCATGGCATCGATTCTCGCATCCCGGACCCGAATATGTGTGCAGGTCGACTGGGGCTGACGAGACAGATGAGACGAAGCTGAGAGAACGGTCAACGCGGGACGGGTGAGTGCGAATACCGGTGGGTCTTTGGCATAGTGGTTTGAGTTCGGCCCCGGGAGGGTCTAGGAAACCGACAACGTTAGGACGACTTCGGTGAACATTCGTAAATTGGCCAGCGGCATCGTGATCGCGGGAGTCCTCGCCACCACGGCGGCCTGCGGTGGCGGCGACGACTCGAACCTGCCGCCGGTTCCGACAGCAGCCGCATCCGAGACCGCGACCACCACGGCGGCCACCGGGTCCGAGTCGGAGATGACGAACCCGAACAAGGTTCCGAGTGTCGAAGCACTCAACGAAATGCTCCAGAAGGCGCTCGATCCGTCGATCAAGCCCGCGGACAAGGTTGAACTCGTCGAGGGCTCCGAGGTGGATCCGGCTCTGTTCAAGGAGCTGGTGAAGGCGAAGAAGGACAACCCCGACGTCACCTACAAGATCAAGAAGCCGATCCTGAAGGACGGCCCGAAGCGCGCCAAGGTCAAGGTGGAGATCAAGCTCCCCGACAACCCGCCGACCAAGATCGACGCGTCGATCGTGTTCGACAACGGCCGCTGGAAGCTGTCGAAGCAGACCGTGTGCCCGCTCCTGAGCCAGACCGACGTCAAGTCGCCGCTGTGCGCCGACTCGTCGAGCAGCAAGGCCAAGAAGCCCAGCACCAGCAAGAAGGCGGACTGATCGGGAACACCGATCAGGCTTGAGCCGACCGGGCTCGCAGCCGACCGTTCACCCTCGTCGGGACGAAGTCACTTCGACTTCTTCCAGGCGAGGGTGAATTCGTTCTGTTGGAGGATCGGTCGGTTGGGGTCGTCGCCGACCAGTTCCCGACCACCCTTCATCGTCAACGTGCCCGTCGTCGGCAGGAGGCGGCGCAGGTCGACGACGAACGAGCCCGTGCCGCTCATCGAATAGCGGCTGATGTGCAGCTTGGCATCCGATCCGGGGATCGCGAAGACGGAGTTCACCGGCTCCTCGCTGACCGTCACGTCCAGATCCAGGACGTCGCCCTTGCGGGAGACCAGGGTGACGGTCATCGTCTGCGTCACGGTCGCGGCGGCGCTGACGGTCCGGACCGCCCGCCAGGTGGCGCCCGGTGCGACCGGCGTCGTCGGGAGCGGCACCGCGTAGTCGAGCGCTCCGATCAGCGACTGCTCCAGGGAACTGCGCGCGGGGGACTGCGCGGAGTCGTTCGGCTTCAACCGCAGGCGGGTCGGCGACATGCCCGCAGCGAACGACAGTCCGGCGGTCGAGCCGTCGAGGTCGGTCAACAGCGGCGCGAGATCGGTGTCCTTGCTGGTCGGCGCGCCGATACCGAGCTCCAGGCTCGTCGGGTCGTCGCACACGATCCGCGCGGTGAGCGGCGTGACCAGCTGCTGCTGGGTCTTCTGGACCTCGTTCTTGTCGCTGCCCTTCGCGGTCGGCGCGATGCTGGCCTCCGTCGAGGAGGTCTCCAGCGTGACCTCCTGACGCGTGCCTGCGTCGGGCGACACCGTCAGCGGTTTCGCCTCGCCCTGGCCGGGGGAGACGACGCTCACCTGGGTGTCCGGAAGATTGATCGATCGCGCACCGTTCGTCTTGCTGGCGGCGGTGGCCGCGCAGGGGCCGTCGTCGACCGGCTCTTCGGACGAGCAGGCGGTGAGGCCTGCGGCGACGACGAGGGCCGCGGCGGCCGTGCTCACCGCGCGACGGCGCAGTGCGGGACGATTCGAGAGCGGAGGCGAGACGGTCACCCTGGCGAGCTTAACGGCTCCGATTCGGACAGCCGACGAGGCAGGGTGCAATGCGGGCGAGCCGAGTGTGGACAATTGGAGTCATGAACTCATCCGCGGCGCAGGGCGCCGGAGTCCCGTCGCGCCGTCGCGGAGTCGCACTGATCCCCGTCCTCGTGACGGTCGCGGTGGTCGCGTACCTGATCGACGTGCTGAGCAAGGTCGCGGTGGTCGCGACGATGGAGTACGGCGAGCCGGTCTCGGTGATCGGCGACTTCTTGACCTTCCAGCTGGCGCGCAACAGCGGTGCCGCGTTCTCGATGGCGACCGGATACACCTGGTTGCTGACATTCGTGGCGCTCATCGTGGTGCTGGGCATCGTGCGCTACGCCAAGCGGCTCGGATCCCTCGGCTGGGTGATCGGCCTCGGGCTGGTACTGGGCGGCGCCCTCGGCAACCTGACCGATCGCATGTTCCGCTCGCCGGGACCGTTCCGCGGGCACGTGGTCGACTTCATTCAAGTCGGCAGTTGGTGGCCGACGTTCAACATGGCCGACTCGGCGGTCGTCTGCGGCGCGGTCCTGCTGGTGCTGCTGACTCTGCTCGGCTACGACTACGACGGGTCGCGCACCGGATGGGCTGCGCGGAACCTGCCGGACGGCGACGCGACCGAGGACGGCGAGGAGCAGGCCTCCGGAGACAAGGGGGACACGGACAAGGAGGACAGGGATGCGTGATTCACGGGCGATGCCGGTGCCGGACGGGCTGCACGGCATGCGGATCGACGCCGGGGTGTCCCGCATGCTCGGACTGTCGCGGAACGTGGTCGCGGGACTGGCCGACGCGGGCGACATCACCGTCGACGGCGTCGCCGTCGGGAAGTCGCACAAGCTGGTCGCGGGCACCTGGCTCGACGTCACCCTCCCGGAGCCGGAACAGCCGCTGACGATCGAGCCGACGCCCGTCGAGGACCTCGAGGTGATCTACCACGACTCCGACATCATCGTCGTCGACAAGCCCGCCGGGGTGGCGGCGCATCCGTCGCTCGGCTGGACCGGTCCCACCGTCGTCGGCGCGCTGGCCGCCGCGGGGTTCCGGATCTCCACCTCGGGCGCGCAGGAACGGCAGGGCATCGTGCATCGCCTCGACGCGGGCACCTCGGGGGTCATGGCCGTCGCGGCGTCCGAGCGGGCTTACACCCTCCTCAAGCGCGCCTTCAAACAGCGGACGGTCGACAAGCGGTACCACGCCCTGGTCCAGGGGCATCTCGATCCGTCGTCGGGCACCATCGACGCCCCGATCGGCAGGCACCCGGGCGGGGACTGGCGGTTCGCGGTCACGGCGAACGGTCGTGCGTCGGTGACGCACTACGACACCGTCGAGATGTTCGCCTCCGCGTCCCTGCTCGACGTCCACCTGGAGACCGGTCGGACGCATCAGATCCGCGTGCACTTCTCGGCGCTGCACCATCCGTGCTGCGGTGATCCGACGTACGGCGCCGATCCGAAGCTCGCCGCGCGACTCGGCCTGGACCGCCAGTGGCTGCACGCCAGGATGCTGGCCTTCGCGCATCCGGCCGACGGTCGCCGCGTCGAGTTCACCGCCGAATACCCGGCTGATCTGCAGCACGCGATCGATGTGCTGCGGGAGCCCTGACACGCCCGTACTCGGAGCACTCCCGGGCCCGGTCGCCTCATCTGTCACAGGTCAGCGAGCCGGAAGCCGTGTGTCGGAGGAAGTCTCTACAGTGGAGTCGTCGCAAGCCAGTCGGATCGCCTTAAAGGAGCTGCCGCGTGTCGGGGTCGTTCGTTCATCTTCACAATCACACCGAGTACTCGATGCTCGACGGTGCCGCGAAGATGTCGCCGCTGTTCGCCGAAGCAGATCGGCTGGGGATGACCGCGATCGGCATGACCGACCACGGAAACATGTTCGGCGCCAGCGAGTTCTACAACACCGCCAAGAAGCACGACATCAAACCGATCATCGGCATCGAGGCGTACATCGCCCCGGAGTCGCGGTTCAACACCAAGCGAGTCCTGTGGGGCACCCGCGACCAGAAGGGCGACGACGTGTCCGGCTCGGGCGCGTACACGCACATGACGATGGTCGCCGAGAACGCGACCGGACTGCGGAACCTCTTCAAGCTGTCGTCGCTCGCGTCCATCGAGGGTCAGCTCGGCAAGTGGGCTCGCATGGACGCCGAGATCATCGCCGAGCACGCGAACGGCATCATCGCGACCACCGGCTGCCCGTCGGGTGAAGTCCAGACTCGACTGCGCCTCGGCCACGACCGGGAGGCACTGGAAGCCGCCGCCAAGTGGCAGGAGATCTTCGGCAAGGAGAACTTCTACCTGGAGCTGATGGAGCACGGCCTGGAGATCGAGCAGCGGGTGCGCTCGGGGCTGCTCGACATCGGTCGCAAGCTCGGCATCAAGCCGCTGGTCACCAACGACTGCCACTACGTGACGCAGGAGCGGTCGACGGCCCACGAGGCGCTCCTGTGCCTGCAGACCGGCAAGACCCTGTCGGATCCGACGCGATTCAAGTTCGACGGCGACGGCTACTACCTGAAGTCGGCCGAGGAGATGCGCCAGTTGTGGGACGACGTCGTCCCGGGCGGCTGCGACTCGACCCTGGAGATCGGGGAGCGCGTCCAGTCGTACGACGAGGTGTGGCAGCATCACGACCGGATGCCGATCTTCCCGGTGCCCGACGGGTACACGCAGGAGTCGTGGCTGGCGCACGAGGTGATGGCCGGTCTGGACCGTCGGTTCAACGGCAATCCGCCCGCCGAGTACATCAAGCGGGCCGAGTACGAGATGGGCGTCATCAACCAGATGGGCTTCCCGGCCTACTTCCTGGTGGTCGGCGACCTCATCTCGCACGCTCTGGAGGTCGGGATCCGCGTCGGGCCCGGTCGTGGTTCGGCCGCCGGGTCGCTGGTCGCCTACGCGATGGGCATCACCAACATCGACCCCATTCCGCACGGTCTGCTGTTCGAGCGGTTCCTGAACCCCGAGCGCGTGTCGATGCCCGATATCGACATCGACTTCGACGACCGTCGGCGCAGCGAGATGATCACCTACGCGTCCAACAAGTGGGGCCACGACAAGGTGGCACAGGTCATCACCTTCGGCACCATTAAGACGAAGGCCGCGATCAAGGACTCGGCGCGCGTCCAGTTCGGTCAGCCCGGCTACGCGATCGCCGACCGCATCACCAAGGCGCTGCCGCCGCCCATCATGGCCAAGGACATCCCGGTGTGGGGCATCACCGACCCGGAGCACGAGCGGTACTCCGAGGCGGCCGAGGTCCGCACGCTGATCGAGACCGATCCCGACGTCAAGAAGATCTACGACACCGCACTCGGCCTCGAGGGCCTGGTCCGTAACGCCGGCGTCCACGCCTGCGCGGTGATCATGTCGTGCGAACCGCTCACCGACGCGATCCCGGTGTGGAAGCGCGCCCAGGACGGTGCCATCATCACCGGGTGGGACTACCCGTCCTGCGAGGCCATCGGCCTGCTGAAGATGGACTTCCTGGGCCTGCGCAACCTGACGGTCATCGGCGACGCGATCGAGAACATCAAGACCAACCGCGGCATCGACCTCGACCTCAACACGCTGCCGCTCGAGGACGAGAAGACCTACGAGCTGCTGGCCCGCGGCGACACCCTCGGCGTCTTCCAGCTCGACGGCGCGGCCATGCGCGAACTGCTGAAGATGATGCAGCCCACCGGCTTCGAGGACATCGTCGCCGTTCTCGCGCTGTACCGACCGGGTCCGATGGGTGTCAACGCGCACACCGACTACGCCAAGCGCAAGAACGGCCTGCAGGACATCAAGCCGATCCACCCGGAACTCGAGGAACCGCTGAAGGAGATCCTCGCCGAGACGTACGGTCTGATCGTCTACCAGGAGCAGATCATGCAGATCGCTCAGAAGGTGGCGGGCTACTCCCTCGGTCAGGCCGACCTGCTGCGTCGCGCCATGGGTAAGAAGAAGAAGGCCATCCTGGACGAGGCCTATGACGGCTTCGCCGAGGGCATGAGGACCAACGGTTTCTCGCAGGACGCCATCACCGCCCTGTGGGACACCGTCCTTCCGTTCGCCGGCTACGCGTTCAACAAGTCGCACGCCGCGGGCTACGGCCTGGTCTCCTTCTGGACCGCGTACCTGAAGGCCAATTACCCGGCCGAGTACATGGCCGGTCTGCTGACGTCCGTCGGCGACGACAAGGACAAGGCCGCCATCTACCTGGCCGACTGCCGCAAGATGGGCATCACCGTGCTGCCGCCCGACGTCAACGCTTCGCGCGCCGACTTCGCCGCCGTCGGTGAGGACATCCGTTTCGGCCTCGCCGCGATCCGCAACGTCGGCACCGGCGTCGTCTCCTCGATCATCTCGGCCCGCGAGGAGAAGGGGGCGTTCGCCAACTTCTCCGACTACCTCGGGAAGATCGACGTCCACGCCTGCAGCAAGAAGGTCACGGAGTCCCTGATCAAGGCCGGCGGCTTCGACTCGATGGGACACGACCGCAAGGGGCTGTTCCTGGTGCACGCCGACGCGATCGACGCGGTGCTGTCGACGAAGAAGGCCGAGGCCATCGGTCAGTTCGACCTCTTCGGCGGCGCCGGAGCGGGCGACGACGCGGTGGACGACGTCTTCGCGGTCAAGGTCCCCGAGGACGAGTGGGACACCAAGCACAAGCTCGCCTTGGAACGCGACATGCTCGGCCTGTACGTGTCCGGGCACCCGTTGGCCGGACTCGAGCACGCGATCGCGGCGCAGACCGACACGTCGATCCACTCGCTGCTCGAAGGCGAGGTGCGCGACGGCGCGCAGATCACCATCGGCGGCATCATCTCGTCGGTCACCCGCCGGGTGAACAAGAAGGGTGAGCCCTGGGCCGCGGTCACCATCGAAGACATGGTCGGTGGCGTCGAGGTGTACTTCTTCCCCCGCGCGTACGTCGCGTACGGCATGGACCTGGTGGCCGACAACATCGTCCTGGTGCGAGCCCGCGTCAACAAGCGCGACGACTCGACGATGATCAGCGCCAACGACCTCGCCGTTCCCGACCTGTCCGCGGTGGGCACCACCAAGCCGCTCAACCTGACCCTGTCGGCGCGTGTGTGCACGCCGGACCGTGTGAGTGCGCTGAAGCAGATCCTGGTGCGTCACCCCGGCACGTCCGACGTGACGGTCACCCTGGTCAGCGAGCGCAACAAGCAGACCCAACTGCGGTTGACCGACGCCCTGCGCGTCGCCCCGACGTCGGCGCTGATGGGCGATCTGAAGGCGCTGCTGGGACCGGGGTGCCTCGCGTAGGGGAGCGACGTTCGCGTCCCGGACGCACATCCGAGTGACCGCCGGAGTCCGCGCAGTTCAGAACTGCGCGGACTCCGCCGTCACACGCGGATGTCGGATACCCCTCGGTAGGTTTCGGTGGGCCGAATCTTTTGTTCACGGATGCGCTACACTCTGGATATGACCTCGCTGACGAACGTAGTTCCTCGGACCGCAACGGTGAGCGGTGGAGTTCACGTCCCGGTCTTCGGTGTCCTGTGGCCGCTGTACAAGCTCGCCGCGGTGGTCGGGGCCGTGATCGTCGCCGCGATGGTCTTCACCTTCACCGCCTCCGGTGTCGCGGCCATGTGGGCCAGCGGCGGCGTTCTGCTCACGATCTGGTGGGGTGGCTACCGAGTCGCTCACCAGCGGTGGGACGATGGAGAGCGTGACTTCTACGCCGAAAATCGCACCCGCCACTGATCTAGCACTCAGCCCGGCGAGCATCATCGATGCGGCGCGGCGTCTGGACGGCGTCGTGCGACACACTCCGCTCGAGAAGTGTCCCCGCCTGAGCGAGGAGACCGGCGCTCGGATCCACCTCAAGCGGGAGGATCTCCAGGGCGTGCGCTCCTACAAGATCCGCGGCGCCTACAACGTGATGGCGCAGCTGACCGACGAAGAACTCGCGGCCGGCGTCGTCGCCGCGAGCGCGGGCAACCACGCGCAGGGCGTCGCCTTCGCCTGCGCCACCATGAAGGTCACCGGCCGGATCTACGTGCCGACCACCACCCCCAAGCAGAAGCGCGACCGGATCCTGTGGCACGGAAAGGGATTCGTCGAACTGCTCGCCGTCGGTGACACCTACGACGCCGCCGCCTCCGCCGCGCAGGCCGACGTCCTGCGGACCGGCGCCACCTGGATCCACGCGTTCGACGACCCGCGCACCGCCTCGGGGCAGGGGACCATCGGCAAGGAGATCGTCGACCAGCTCGGGACCGACCCCGACATCGTGATCCTCCCCGTCGGCGGCGCAGGCTGCATGGCGGGCATCGTGACCTACCTCCGCGAGGTCTGCCCCAACGCCGCGATCGTCGGCGTGGAACCGCGCGGAGCCGTCTCGCTTGCGGCGGCCCTGATCAACGGTGAGCCGTACACGCTGCCGACCGTCGACTCCTTCGTCGACGGCGCCGCCGTGAAACGGGTCGGCAGCCTCGGCCACGACGTGATGGCCGCCGCGGGCGCCCGCGTCGTTCGTCACCCCGCGCTCGACGTCATCACCGACACGCCCGCCGTCCCGGTGATCGACAAGTCGGAGATCGACTTCGCGCCCGGCAGTGTGACGATCACCTACGTCAGCGAGGGCGCCATCTGCTCAACGATGCTGGAGCTCTACCAGAACGAGGGCATCATCGCCGAGCCCGCGGGTGCGCTGGCCGTCACCGCGGTGCAGGAGCTGCGGCTGCCGGAGAACGCGACGGTCGTCGCGCTGGTGTCCGGCGGCAACAACGACGTCTCGCGCTACGGGGAGATCGTCGAACGATCGCTGGTCCATCGCGGTCTCAAGCACTACTTCCTGGTGAACTTCCCCCAGGAGCCGGGTGCGCTCCGCCGATTCCTCGACGAGGTGCTCGGCCCGGACGACGACATCACGCTGTTCGAGTACGTCAAGCGCAACAACCGCGAGACGGGCGCGGCGCTCGTCGGCATCGAACTCGGCGATCCGTCTGCACTCGACGGGCTCCAGGACCGGATGCTGCGGTCGCGCCTCGACGTGGAACGCCTCGAGCCCGACACGCCCGCGTACCGCTACCTGACCTGAGTCGCCCCGCCGCCGCGGCCCAGTTTTCTGAGTCCGGTCGTAGATGCGTCTCTCGCCGACATAAGGTGCGTCTCCCGCCGACACTTGCGTCGTCCCGGACGACGCAAGTGTCGGCGGGAGACGCGGCTGGCGGAAATTGGTGCATCTGCGTCTGTCGGCGACATCCGCCCGGCGCATCACGGCTCGAAAATCCCTGTGACAGCGGAGTTTTTCGGGTCTTTCGGCTCCCACGATCCCACTGCCAGCACGATTGCTACATAGGCGAAGTTATGTGTGGCCCTGAGCACACCCATAAGAGAATGCTGTGTATATTACGACCGAACGACTTGATTCGTCGCGAATGCGTGGGGGACTGGAGTTGATCGTCTGCCTCCGCTGCTCCGTGACGAAACTCGAAGCGAAGGCAGGGGATGAGCACAGACACGGTGGACGCGGCACCGAGTGCCGGTCGACGTCGCTGGTCCGACAGTGGTTTCGGCAAGTGGTTCGACGAACACATCAAGAAGTCCTTCGAGACCTTCGGACGCCAGCTCGCGATGTTCGTCGAGGTGTTCAAGGTGCTCGTCGAAGACATCGTCAAGCGTCGCTTTCCCTTCGGTGAGTTCGTCCGCCAGTGCGCATTCATGTCGTCGACGTCGGTGTTTCCGACCCTCCTCGTCGCCATTCCGATCGGCGTCATCGTCTCGATCCAGGTCTCGAACATCGCCGGACAGATCGGTGCGACGTCGTTCTCCGGCGCGGCGACCGGCCTCGGTGTGATCCGCCAGGGTGCACCGCTGGTCACCTCGCTGCTCCTGGCCGGCGCCGTCGGGTCGGCCATCGCCGCCGACCTCGGCTCCCGCACCATCCGCGAAGAGATCGACGCGATGCGCGTCATGGGCGTCAACCCCATCCAGCGACTGATCTCGCCGCGCCTGCTCGCGACGATGGTCGTCTCCTTCTTCCTCTGCGGCTTCGTCTGCTTCGTCGGCTTCATCACCGGCTACCTGTTCAACGTCTACTTCCAAGGCGGTACGCCGGGCAGTTACACGGGCACGTTCGCCTCCTTCGCGGGCGTGCCAGACCTGGTCTTCGCTCTGGTGAAGGCGGTGATCTTCGGTGCCATCGTGGCGATCGTGGCGTGCGACCGAGGACTGTCGACCAGCGGCGGCCCGGCCGGTGTGGCCAACTCGGTGAACGCGGCCGTCGTCAACTCGGTGATCCTCCTGTTCACCGTAAACGTGGTGCTCACGCAGGTGTTCGCGCTCGTGATCCCGGCGAAGGTGGTGTGAGATGACCGCATCCCGGTATGTCCCGACAGCTCTGAAGCCCCTCGAGTGGCTCAAGAAGCTGTGGGAGGGTCCGCGCGACGCGATCGTCGCGATGGGTCACCTGATCACCTTCCTGGTGAAGTCCATCGGCTTGGCGCCGATCACGTTCACGCACTACCGCAAGGAGGTGTGGCGGCTGCTGTCCGACGTCGCGTGGGGCAACGGCGCCATCGTCGTCGGCGGCGGCACCGTCGGCGTCATGATCATCCTCGGCGTCATGGGCGGTGCGACCGTCGGCATCGAGGGCTACACGGCGCTGAACCTGCTCGGCATGTCACCGCTGACCGGCGGCTTGTCGGCGTTCGCGACCACGCGCGAGATCGCGCCGCTGTTGGCGGCGACCGCGTTCACCGCACAGTCCGGATGCCGATTCACCGCCCAGCTCGGCTCCATGCGCATCAGCGAGGAGATCGACGCCCTGGAGTCGATCGCCATCCGCCCGCTGCCGTACCTGGTGACCACCCGCATGGCGGCCGCGGTCCTGTCGATCATTCCGCTGTACGCGGTCTCGCTCGCCGCCAACTACGTCGCCTGCCAGCTCATGTTCCAGGTCCAGTCGGGGGAGGGCGCGGGCACCTACCTGCACTACTTCGACCAGTTCATGCTGTCGCGGGACGTGGTCTTCTCGTTCCTGAAGGTGATCGTCTTCGTCCTGCTGACGACGTTCATCCAGTGCTACTACGGATACTTCGCGTCGGGCGGTCCGGAGGGCGTGGGCGTCGCGGCCGGGCACGCGATCCGACTGTCGATCATCACGATCGTCTTCGCGAACCTGATCCTGACCCTGGTCTTCTGGGGCACCTCCGCCGGCATCAAGATATCGGGATAGCAGATGAGAATCGATACTGGTGGGCGCGACCCGTCACTCAAGGCCTACTTCATCCGAGGCGTGATCTTCCTCGCGGTGGCCGCCGTCGTCTTCGCGCTGCTCATCGCCCGCTACGAGGGCAAGTTCGACAGCCGCACCGAGGTCACCGCCGACCTCACCGACATCGGCGACGGTCTCGTCTCCGGCGCCGACGTCCGGTTCAACGGCTTCATCGTCGGATCCGTCGGGAGCATCGACCTCACCGGATCGGGCGACAACCCGACCAAGTCCGTGGAACTGGTGCTCGACAAGACGCAGGCCGAGGGCATCCCCGCCAACACCACTGCGCGCACCGTCCCGTCGAACCTGTTCGGCGTCAACGCCGTCGAGCTGATCGCTCCCGGCAATCCGTCGTCGGATCGGTTGGCCTCGGGCGACGTGGTGCCCGCCGACACCTCGGAGCCGACCATCCGCCTGCAGGATGCGCAGAACGAACTCCGCACCCTCCTCCGCAGCGTTCCGCCCGAGGACCTCGGCATGGTCCTCGGGACCATCGCCGACGCCCTCCAGGGCGGCGGCGCCACGTTCTCGACGTTCGTCGGCGTGCTCGACACGTACTGGAAGACCATCAACGCGCAGTTCCCGCCCGGAGCGCCGTCGGGCTTCGACAACTTCAACCGGGCCGTCCGAGGACTGGCGCAGTCCACGCCCGACCTCCTGGACGCACTCGGGAAGTCCGTGGTGCCCGCGATGACCGTCGCGCAGAACTCCGAACAGCTCACCGCGCTCCTGTCGGCGGGGCAGGGGATGCTCGACCAGACGCAGACGCTCTTCGCGAAGAACGGCGACGGCGGTAAGCGCATCGTGCGCGACCTGAACACGATGCTCGGCGCCGTGATGCTCGATCCCGACGCGATGCCGCAGGCGCTCCACGAGATCTACGTTCTCGCCGGCCGAGTGCTCGGCGTGTTCACCGGCACCAACGGCCACGTCCAACTGAACCTCGGCATCAACTTCAGTGCCTACCAGCAGTACTCCCGGCAGAACTGCCCGGTGTACGACGGCGGACCGTACGGTCAGCTGCGCGGCCCCGGCTGCGTGGGCCCCGGCACCGGGACCGGGCCCACGATGTCCGGACCGCTCAGCATCTACCCGCCGTCCATGCAGCGTCGCACCGTCAAGAAGCGCGTCAGCGGTGTCACGACGGCCAAGGACGGTACGACGTTGAAGAAGGCCCTCGGCCGGAAGCCGACCGCGGCCGACACCCTGATGCTCGGCCCGCTGGTCGCAGGCGTGACACCCAAGGGAGGAGACAAGTGACTCGCAACGCGAAATCCAGCATTCGCAAACCGCTGATCGGGTTCAGCCTCTTCGCGATCCTCGCGCTGCTCATGACCTACCTGATCTGGTCGACCCTCGAACGTTCGGTGAGCGGCTCCACCACCGACTTCAGCACCACCTTCAACGACGTGTCCGGGCTCGCCGAGGGCGACGACGTCCGCATGGCGGGCGTCCGCGTCGGCCGCGTCGAGAAGATCGAACTCGACGAGGGCCACGCCCTGGTGAGCTTCAAGGTCCAGGACGACCAGAGCGTGTATGCGAACACCCGCGCCGCCATCCGCTACCAGAACCTCATCGGCCAGCGCTATCTCGCGCTGTCGATCGACGGCGAGACGCCCGGCAAGCGACTCGACGAGGGTGCCCGACTGCACCTGCCCGGCGAGGACTCCTTCGACGTCACCAAGCTCCTCGCAGGCTTCCAGCCGGTCTTCGACACCCTGACCCCCGAGCAGGTGAACTCGCTGTCGGAGAGCCTGATCCAGACCTTCCAAGGCAACACGGTGTCGCTGACCCGCACGATCGCCGAGATCGGGCAGGTCGCCGACGACATGGCCAACCGAGATCAGGTCCTCGGCGCCATCATCACCAACGTCGGCACCGTGATGCGAGAACTGGCCTCGCAGGGCAAGCAGGTCGAGACACTGATCGACAGTGCGGGCAAGCTCGTCGAAGGCCTCAACGGGAACTCCGCCGCGTTCGGCAAGTCGCTCGACCAGATCGGGCGCACCGCACAGGGATTCGCCGACGTCTTCGCCCGCAACCGGTCGAGTCTGCAGTCCGCGGGCACCGCGGCACGGCAGGCCACCAACACGCTGATCGCCAGCGGTGCCAAGCTCGACCAACTCGCGCGTGATCTCCCGGTCTTTCTCGGTCACTTCCCCAACGTGATGATGCAGGGTACGTACTTGAACATCTATGTCTGCGACCTCGACATCGCCATCGGCGACGTCCTGTTCCCGCCCGGCCTGATCAACAAGATCGGCGGCACCCAGCATTCGGTGGTGTGCCGATGAAGAAGCGCTTCGGGCGGGCCTTCAACGGCAACCGCCGCCTCTGGTACGGCATCTTCGGATCCGTCGGTCTCGTCGTCATCATCGTGGCGGTGGTGGGGCTGAGCACGGCGGGCATCGGGCAGCGGACGTACACCGCCGACTTCGCCCAGGCCGGCGGCATCCGCCCCGGCGACAAGGTCCGCGTCGCGGGCATCGATGTCGGCAAGGTGTCGAGCACGGAACTCGCCGGCGACCACGTCACGGTGAAGATGAAGGTCAACAACGACGTCCAGGTCAAGGAGGACGGCTCGGCCGAGATCAAGATGTCGACCCTCCTCGGGCAGCGTTACGTCGACATCGTCCTCGGCCAGAGCAGCAAGGACGCCCCCGGCGATCGGATCAAGCAGACGTACGTGCCGTACGACCTGCAGCAGACCCTCGCGAAGGGCACCCCGATCCTCGCGGGCGTCGAACCGGACGAACTGACCAACAGCATCCGCAGTCTCAACCGGCAGCTGGCCGGAGCGCCGGCCGTCATGGGCCCGGCCCTGGAGTCCCTGACGCGGATGTCCGACGTCCTGAACAACCGGCACGACCAGATCAATCAGCTGCTCAAGGACACGAACGCGGTGACCGACCAGGTGCTCGACAGCAAGTTCCAGCTCTCGATCATCGTCGGCCAGGGCGCACAGCTCGCCAACAAGATCGTTGCCCGCCAGCAACTCGTCACGCGCATGCTCGACGGAGTCGCGGCCCTCACCGACCAGGCGCGGGCCGTCGCCGCTGAGAACCAGGGCCAGTTCGCGCCGGTCATGGCGAACTTGAACACCATCTCCAACGGTCTGGAGAAGAACCGCGAGAACCTCCGCAAGCTCCTCGAGGTCCTCCCGGTGACCGCACGACTGACCACCAACATCACCGGTGACGGGCCTTATGCGAACGGCTACCTGCCATGGGGTCTGTTCCCCGACAACTGGCTCTGCCTGGCCCGGGTGGTGGACGGATGCTGACCATGCGAACCACGCGGATCACTTCGGACCGGAGAACGCGGGCGCGGCGTGCGCTCGCCGGAGCGGCTCTCGCCGCCGCGAGCATGCTGGCGATCACCGGCTGCTCGCTGGTCCCGGCCACCTGGAAGGCGGCCGCCGGGCAGGCGAAGACCGTCACCGCCTACTTCGACGACACCTCCGGCATCTTCGAGGGCAACGACGTCGCCGTCCTCGGCATGCCGGTCGGTCGGATCACCAGCGTGCAGCCGCAGGGCACGCGCGTGAAGGTCGAGATGACGATCGACAACAGCATCGACGTCCCGCAGGACGTCACGGCGGCCATCGTCAACACCTCCATCGTCACCACCCGCCACATCGAGCTGACCCCCACCTACAAGGAGGGCCCCAAGCTCGACGACGGCGCCACCATCAAGCACACCAAGGCGCCCGTCGAGATCGGCACCCTGTTCGACGCCATCGACAACATCGTCAAGTCGATGTCCGGCGACAAGCCCGGTGAGGGACCGATCGCCGACTTCGTCGACGTGACCTCGGGCATCGCCGCCGGAAACGGTGACAAACTGCGGGAGGCGCTCGACGCCCTGTCGAAGGCGGGCAAGCTCGGCGCCGACAACGGCGACGTCCTCGCCTCGATCATCAAATCGCTCAGCACGCTGACCACGGCGCTGACCGACAACTACCCGAAGATGAAGCAGTTCTCGGCGTCGATGACCCAGGTCTCCGACATGCTCGGAGACCAGTCGGTCGGCCTCGTCGCCACCCTCGGCGACCTGAACCAGACGCTGCAGAACACGGCGGAGTTCCTGGCGAACAACTCGGGCACCATCAGCTCGTCCACCGGCCGGTTGGCGGCGCTGGCGGCCAACCTCTCGGACTTCTCCCGCGAGGTGGTCGACGCGATCGACGTGGCGCCGCTGCTGTTCCAGAACCTCTCGAACTCGATCTCGGCGGAACAGGGCGCGTGGCGCGCCCAAGTGCTGCTCGACAAGTCACTGCTCGACAACCAGGCGATCTCCAAACTGTGCCAGGTCCTCAATCTCGACAAGAGGGGCTGCGAGACAGGTCAGCTGAAGGACTTCGGACCGGACCTCGGTGTCTACTCCGGACTGTTGGGGTTGATGAACAAATGAGCCTGAAGAAGAAGGTCGGCCTGGCGGTCGCCGCACTGCTCACCACGGTGAGCGTCTCGGCGTGCGGGGTGCTGCCCGGACTCACCGTGGAGCAGATCCCGCTGCCCGCGCCGGGCGGCATCGGTGATGCGATGACCGTCCACACCTCGTTCGAGAACGCTCTGAACCTGCCGAACAAGGCCAAGGTCCGCCTCGGCGGCATGGACGTCGGCGAGGTGGAGTCGATCGTCGCCGAGAACTACCGAGCCATCGTCACCATGAAGGTCGCCAAGGACACCAAGCTGCCGATCGGCACCGGAGCCGAACTGCGCCAGGCCACCCCGCTCGGCGACGTCTTCGTCGCCCTGCAACCGCCCGCGGATGCGTCGAAGGGGCTCGTGAAAGACGGCGGCAGCCTGACCGGACCGACATCGGCCGCCGCCACCGTGGAGGACCTCCTGGTCAGCATGACCGGCCTGGTCGATTCGGGCTCGGTGAGCTCGCTGCAGCGGATCTTCACCGAGTTGAGCACCGCGATCGGCGGCAACGCGCCCGAGCTCAAGGGCGCGATCGAGGGCTTCACCACGGCGATCAGCAAGTTCAACGCCAACTCGGCCCTGGTCGACGAGGCGATGGCCAACACCGCCAAGTGGACCAAGCAGCTCGCCGACGGCCGCGCCCAGATCACCGCCGCGGTCAACAAACTGCCCGCCGCGATCAACACCGTCAACGACCAGCTCGGGCTGATCCTGACCACACTCGACAAGTCGAACAAGGTCACGGCGGCCACCAACGACTTCTTGAAGTCCGAGCAGGACGATTTCGCCGAGATGCTCGGCCACCTCAACACGACGCTCGTCGCACTCAACAGGTCCGCGGGAACCCTCGGTCCGCTCGCCGACCGCCTAGCGGAGCTGAATCCGAAGTGGATCAAGAGCACGTCGGGCAGTGCCGCCGCCGTCTCCGCCAAGCTCTACTGGCTCACGCCCGGGCTGGGCTTCGACAGCGCGTCGCGCCTCCCCGAGCTCGGTGACGTCACCAACGGCATGAACAGCATGGAGCAGACGCTCGCGAGAATCATCGCTCGGCTCACCGGAACCAAGGGGTGCTGCTCATGATGAACTGGCTTCGCGAACGCAAGATCATGGTCGGCAACCTGGCGTTGATCGTGGTGATGCTGCTCGGTCTGGCGTTCCTCGCGTTCAACAGTCTCAGCTGGCGCCCGTGGCAGAAGACCTACGACGTCACCGTCCACTTCCCGGTCTCCGGCGGACTGCAGGACACCAGCAAGGTGATGCTGCGCGGCTCCCGGATCGGCGACGTGCAGTCCATCCAGGTCACGCCCAAGAGCGTCGACGTGGTCCTGCGGCTGCGCAAGGACTTCCCGATCAACAAGAAGGCGAAGTTCTCGGCGCTCGGCCTGTCCGCCGCCGGTGAGCAGTACGTCAACATCACCCCGGAGACCGATCAGGGCCCGTACCTGAGCGCCGGCGACGTGATCGACGTGTCGCAGACGCACGTCACCGCTCCCTTCCCGGGCATGCTGCAGTCCGCGCTCGACGTCATCGGTCAGATCGATGCGCCCAAGCTGACGGCCACGCTCAAGGAATTGGAGATCGGTCTCAACGACAGCGGGCCCAACCAGCTGAAGTCGATCTTCCACTCCGGCGGCGTCATCTTCTCCGACCTGGCGAAGGTGCTGCCGCAGACCACGAAGCTGATTCAGAATTCCGGCACCATCCTGAAGACGACCGGCGACATCCAGCCCGACCTGCAGAACCTCGTGGGCGGACTCGACGCGGTGCTCGGCCAGGCGGCCGCGGCCGACAAGGAGCTGCGGAAGCTCCTCGGCAACGGACCGGGACAGCTCACCAGCCTCACCGGGTCCCTGGCGACCATCACCGATCCGCTGTCGGACGTGCTGACTCAGTTCCTCGACGTCGCCCGGCAGGGCGCGCTGCGGGCGCCGACCCTCGCGACACTGTTCCCGTCGATCCGTGACGGCTCCATCCAGGGACAGAAGATGTTCCACGACGGCGCCTGGTGGGTGCTCGCGTCGCTGTACCCGCGGCCGTCGTGCAACTACAGTCTGTCGCCGGTCCGGCCGACCAAGATCCTGGAACTGACGGTGCCGAAGAATCTGTACTGTGTGACCGAGGATCCCAACCAGCAGATCCGCGGCGCGGCCAACGCGCCCCGCCCGAAGGGCGACGACACCGCGGGTCCGCCTCCCAACTACGATCCGAACGCAAGAACGGTTCCGCTCGACAAGTGATGAAGGACGAATGAGTTCAGCTGACGAGAATGGCAAGTCGGACAAGGGGTCTGACGAGAACATCGACGAGACGGTGGTCGATCTCGACGAGGAGCGGACGGTCGACGACACGACGGCGGGCGAGTCGACGGGCAGTGGTGACGCGGACGGCGGGGACGCGGAGAGCGGGGACGCGGACGGCGTGGCGGATGCCGGCGGCGACGACGCGTCGACCAACGCGGAGCGGCGCGCGGCCCGACAGGCGAAGAAGGACGCGTCCGCCAAGAACGTCCAGCTGACCATCCCCGTCCGCGCGTTGAAGCAGTTCGGTCTGGCGATCCTCGCGATCGCCGCCGTGGTCGCCATCTCGCTGAGCGTCTTCCAAGTGGTTCAGAAGGACAAGCAGCTCGACGCCTTCGCCGACAGCAAGACCGCGGCCGCGCACTTCGTCGAGACGCTGCTGGAGTCGATGAACGCCCCGAACGCGAATGCCGACTCGATGCGTAAGGCCGTGGGACCGCTGAGCACCGGAGACTTCAAGAAGCGGCTCTCGTCGGACGCCACCGTCAACACGGACTTCTTCAAGGACAACAAGATCGACAAGATCAAGGTCACGATCACGTCGTCGATGGTGGAGTCGTTCGACGCCGACCGCGCGACCGTCGTCCTCGCGGGCGAGGTCTCCGGAGTCAGTGCCGCCAGCGGCAGCCCCGGCCGTCAGGCGATCCTGCTGCAGGTGGAGATGAACAAGGTCGACGACGACTGGCTGGCCAGCGATGTCAGCGCCGGTCCCGGCATCACCGTCGGCGCGCAGCAGGAAGGTCAGCCTCCGGTACCGGGCGTGCCCGCTCCCGAGGCGCCCGCGCAGCCGACACCGTAAGGCACGGACCGGCAGCGGCAGCCTGCTACCGCTGGTGCTCGAACGAGGTCCGCTCCAACAGAGCCATCGGCCGGTCGCCGAGCAGGGCGGACGCGGTCACGGTGCCGCTGAACGCGTTGCCGGTGAAGGCGTCGAGCCAGTCGCCCGCGGGCAGCACGATCTGCGCCTTCGTGCGCGCTTTCGGGTCGGCGAACATCAACGCCAGACGGACGGCGACGAGGACCACGTCGGCGATGCCGTCGCGGCCGCGGGCGAACGCGAAGAGATGGTCGGTGCCAGAGCCCTTCGGCGTCACGTCCAGGTACTCGCTGCCCGGGGAGAATGCGCTCAGATGGCGACGGCGCACCTGCAGGCAGGTCTGCACGACCCGAGCCTTCGGATGGTCCAGCGACCGCGTGTAGTCCACCGGACGCCGGTTGTCCGGGTCGGTCAACGAATCGTCCCACCACTGGGTGCCCTGGTAGATGTCGCCGACACCGGGCAGCAGCAGGGACGCCGCCTTGCGGGAGAGCGATTCGACGCGGCCGGCGTCGGCGATGATCGCGACGAACGAGCTGACGAGTTCGGCGGCCTCACCGCGCTGCAGGTCCAGGAGCCACTGTTGCACGGCGTCCTCGGCGGCGTCGTCGACCTGCGTCCATGACGACACCAGTCCGCCCTCGCGCATCGCCTTCTGCGCGTACGCCGCCAGACGTGCGGTGAGGTCGGGCGACGGCGCACTGTCGTCGGGCCACACTCCGACCACATTCTGCAGCAGGAAGTAGCAGACCAGCGTGTGCGGCGGCGGTGCGATCCGCCACAGGCTCCGCACGAACAGGCGCCAGCGCTGCGGGGTCTGCGCGATCACCGCGATCCGAGCGCGGACGTCCTCGCTGCGCTTGGTGTCGTGGGTCGAGAGCGCGACCATGGCGCGCGGCCAGGTCTCGGCACGTCGACGGGCCCGCTCGATGAAGTCGGTCCGGTTGATCGCCGGAACCAGTGGTACGCAACCGAGTTCCTGGCTCGAGATCAGCCGCGCGGTCCGGTGGAAGCCGACGTTCTCGACGCCGACGCTGTAGACGGCGACCACGGCCTCGCCGATCCGGGCCAGGGCCTCCGGCGCCGTCGTCGGATCGCGGAAGGCGGCCGCGAGGACGTCGAAGCCTGCGGTGAGCGACGGGTACTCGGTCGTCAAGTGGTCGATGGCGGCCAACACCTCCGGCAGGTGCGACGGGGAATCGGGCCTGCCGACCGGGGCGGCGCAGATGAACAGCGACGCCGCCTTCTGGATGCTGTGGGCGGGGACCTCGGGTGCGGTCGCCACCAGGAGATCGGTGACGCGTTGGATCCGGTCGGGGAGCTGGTCGACGAGAACCGCCTGCTTCAGCTCCCGCGCCCGCCGGAGGAGCGCGTCGCCGTCGCCTTCGATCCCGGACACGGTGCGGAACGTCTCCTCCAGTTCGATCGCCCCGGTCGGGGCGGTGAACCGTGCCTCGATCAGCTGGAGTTGGTCGTATCCGGTGGTGCCGTCGACCGGGAGGAGCGGGTCCAGCTCCTCGCCGAGCGTCAGCCCCTTCTCGATGTAGAGCAGCCGGTCGGGGCCGAGGTCGTTCCGCAGTCGCCGGAGATAGTCGATGGGGTCGGCGAGGCCGTCGACGTGGTCCACGCGGACGCCGTCGAGCAGGTCCTCGGCGACGAGGTCGCGGAGCCAGGAATGCGTGGCATCGTAGACCTCGGGCAGCTCCTGGCGCAGGGCGGCGAGCCCGTTGATCGCCAGGAACCGGCGGTAGCCGACGCGGCGGCTGTCGTGGGGGACCAGGCGGTAGTGCTGCAGTTGGTGGACGGCGAGCGGGTCGTCGCCCGGCTCGCAGGTGCCGGGCGCCGTCGGCAGGGCGAGGTCGCCAAGGACCAGGCGTCGGTGCCGGTCGAGACGCAGCAGCTGCAGATCTGCCTCACTCCCGAGATAGGGGAGGTTGATGAGACCGTCGGTGGGCCCGGTGTCGAGGTCGAAGTAGGGCGCGTACGGCGACTCGAGGCCGCGGACGAGGACGTCCGACCACCACGGGTTGTGGTCGGGGTCCGCGACACCGACGTGGTTCGGCACGATGTCGACGATCACCCCGATGCCCAGGGCCCGTGCGTGTTCGCGGAGCAGGCGGAATCCGTCGGGGCCGCCGAGCACCTCCGAGATCCGCGCGGGTGGACACCAGTCGTAACCGTGTCGGGAGCCGGGCATCGCGGTCAGGATCGGGGACAGGTACAGGTGGCTCACGCCGAGCTCGCACAGGTGCGGCAGGATGCCTGCAACCTCGGCGAAGGTGAATTCGGGCGTCAGCTGAACGCGGTAGGTGGCCACCGGGTCGACGGGTATCCCGGACATCGGTCTCCTTCGGTCACCGGACGGCCCGCCGCGGCGGAGGTCAGCGGACTTCCGGCCCGGTCCACGGCAGTGCGGCCGACATCTGGCGGGACAGCTCGCGGGTCAGGGTGCGCACGTATGTCGCGCTCAGATGATGGAAGTCCTTGTACACGATGATGTTACCGATGATCGCCGGGCAGAAGTCGGCGGTGCAGACCCCGTTCGAGAGGTCCAGCGGATGGAACAGGGGATTCGTCGCCGCGATCGCCGCAGCGGGGTCCACCGGATGCAGGGCGGACGCACGAACCGTCCCGCAGGTGGTGGCGGTTCCGCCCGCGGCGAGGCACGCGGGGGTGTCGATCGGGCCCTTGTCGTTGTGCGGCCACGGGGTGTCGCGGATGCCGATCACCGGGATGCCCGCGCCGGTCAATTCGTCGAAGATCCCGAGGTAGCCCGCCGGGACGTGATCGGCCGGGCCGTTCGGATCCGGGCGGGTGGAGTTGGTGAACACCGCGTCGGGGCGAGTGCGGAGGATGTCGGCCATCACCGCGCGAACCCAGGTACGGCACTCGGGATACGGGGTGCCCTCGAGCCGCGTCGGCATCTCGTCTGCGGTCATCGGGCAGCCCATCTTCAGATAGGTGACGACCTTGAAGCCGTTCTTCTTGCCGATCGCGTCGAGCGCACCGATCCACATCTCGGCGTGTGATCCGCCGGCCATGGCGATGGTCTTGGACCCGTGCGGGTCGCCGTAGACGCCGATCGCCGGTTCAGTGGCCGCGAAGTCGCTCATGAATCCGTCGGGACCGGTTCGGGGCAGGTCCTGGGCCACGGCGAGCGGGGTGGGCTGCGGATCCAACGCGGGCACCGGTGCGCCCTCCAGGAGCGCGCGGGCGCCGGGGAACAGCGCGGGATCGAGGTTCGCGGTGTCGACCGTGACGCCGGCCATGTGCCGATCCCACACCTTGATCGCGCCGGCCGTGGCACCGGAGGCCAGGACCAGGACGACGGTCAGGAGGGCCGTGTAGGTGATGCGCGGGTGCGCCCGCCACCGCAGATGCGACATCGACGAGCGTCCGCCGCCGCGGAGCGGGTCCTCGATGTACCGCTTCATCAGCCACGACAGTCCGATCGACACCAGCAGGATGGCGGTGCCCTCGACGAAGTTCGCGTGATCGATGCCGCGCCACGTCAGGTAGAAGATCAGCAACGGCCAATGGATCAGGTACAGCGAGTAGGAGAGGCTGCCGAGCCACACGGCGCGTCTGCTCGAGAGCATCTGGTTGACACGCGGCATGGGCTGGCCGGGCGCCACATTGCCCGACCAGATCACCAGCAGCGTCGCACCGACCGGCACCCACGCGAGGGCCGCCGGGTAGCTGGCGACGCCGTCGATCCACCAGCCGCACGTGGAGATCAGGAGCAGGGCGATCACCGTGACGGCGCCGCGGATGCGGGTGGACACCCGCCACGCCGGCATCCAGATGCCGAGCAGGCCGCCGACCAGGGGCTCCCACAGTCGCGAGAGCGTGTCGTAGTAGTTGAAGGGCTGGTCGATGTGCAGGCGGTGCTGAGCCCACGCGAACGAGGCGAGAGCGGTGCCGCCGACCACGACCGCGAAGATCGCGCGGATGACGTTCGGCCGCGTCACGACGTCGAACCTGCGGCCCACCAGCTTGATCACTCCGGCGACGGCGAGGAGGACGAGCAGCGCACCGAGGAAGAACTGCCCCTGCATCGACATGGACCACAGGTGCTGCAGCGGGCTGTTGGCCGAGCTCGCGGCCAGGTAGTCCTGGGAGTTCTGGGCCAGATAGTAGTTCTGGTAGTACAGCGCGCTGGCGATGATCTCGCGGCCGATGTTCTGCCAGCGCGTCTGTGTCACGATCGCGACGGTCAACACGCCGACGACGATCAGCAGCGTGTAGAGCGCGGGCAGCAGTCGACGGAACAGTCGCTGCATCCGCGGCCAGGGCGTCACCGTCTCACCGAATCCGATGCGGATGGACTGGCTGTGAATGGTGTGCCGGACCAGGGAGCCGACGAAGAAGTAGCCGGAGAGCGTCAGGAAGACGTCGACGCCGCCGGAGACGCGGCCGAACCAGACGTGGAAGCACGCGACGAGGGCGATGGCGATGCCGCGCAGGCCGTCGAGGTCGTTGCGGTACGCGGGCACCGTCGCTGCGGACGAGGTGGCTTCACCGGTGGTCGGGGCGGACAAGGTCTCACTTCTGGTCGGGCGAACGGACTACCCGAGCCGGGTGGCCGCCTGAAGTAATCTACGTGGATTCGCCGCCCGAGCGAAATCTCGCGCCGTCCAGAATCACCGCGAGAGCCGCCTCGAACTCCTCGTCGAACAGGCGTCCCGAGGGGCCGGTGACGCCGAGGCGTTCCATCTGGGTTCGGGTCTGCTCCTCGATCGTCAGGCCGATCGTCAACTGGCAGATAGCGGTGGCCAACCCCGTCGCGGCTCGCTCGGGAAGGCCTCCGCGGAGGGCGACGTCGGCGATCGAGGTCTCCATTCCGCGCTCGGCCAGCCCCGACGCCCACGCCGACGAGACCACCTCCGCGCTGTCCGGGACGGCGAGCAGGGCCAGGCGCATGTCGGTGGCGAGGCGGTGGACGTCGGTGAGCCAGTCGATGTCCGGCGTCGGTCCCGGGACGGTGGCGAGGATGTCGTCGGCGAGGGCCGCGAGCATCGTCTGCTTGTTCGGGAAATGCCAGTACAGGGCGTTGGGACGCACTCCGAGATCGGTGGCGAGGCGACGCATCGTGAGGTCGGCGAGGCTGTGCTCGGACAGGATCCCTCGCGCGGCCGCCAGGATGTCGGCCCTCGTATTGCTCACGGCGTCACCCTATCGAAGTCTTCATCGGCCGCGCCGCGTCGGTCCTGTACGTCGTACAGGGTCGTCCTGTACGGTGTTCAAGAAATCTCCTGGACAGTGTCTAGGAGACGGTGATGCGGGCGGGGCGGAGACGAGAGAGAACAGGAGGCCGGTGTGGAGACGAACGCCGTCGCCGAGATCGATGCCGAGCACGTGTGGCACCCCTACGGCGGATTTCCGTCCAGCACGCGTCCGCGCGTGGTTCGCGAATGCGAGGGCGTCCACATCGTGCTCGCCGACGGAACTCGGCTCGTGGACGGCATGAGCTCCTGGTGGGCCGCCGTCCACGGATACCGGCACCCGCGCCTCGACGCCGCACTGGCCGCGCAGGCCGGTCGGATGTCGCACGTCATGTTCGGCGGACTGACTCACGAACCCGCCGCCCGCCTGGCTGCGACCCTGGTGGAGCTGACCCCCGCACCGCTCCGCAAAGTCTTCTTCGCCGACTCCGGTTCGGTGTCGGTGGAGGTGGCGGTGAAGATGGCTCTCCAGTACCAGCGCAGCCTGGGACGCCCGGAGAAGCGCACGCTGTTGACGTGGCGGGGCGGCTACCACGGCGACACCTTCGCCCCGATGAGCGTCTGCGATCCCGACGGAGGCATGCACTCCATGTGGCGCGGCGTCATCGCCCACCAGGTCTTCGTCCCGGCGCCGCCCGACGCCCGCGACGGCACCGACGCGACCTACCTCGCCATGCTCGACGCCGAACTCCGCGAGCGGCGCGACGAGCTCGCCGCGGTCATCATCGAGCCCGTCGTCCAAGGGGCCGGCGGCATGCGATTCCACTCGCCCGAGCTGGTCGCCGGCGTACGTCGACTCTGCGACGAGCACGACGTCCTGCTGATCTGCGACGAGATCGCCACCGGCTTCGGCCGCACCGGGACCCTGTTCGCGGCGGACGCCGCGGGCATCAGCCCCGACATCATGTGCGTCGGCAAGGCGCTGACCGGCGGGTACATGACCCTCGCCGCGACCCTGACCACCGACGAGATCGCCGAGGTCATCAGCCGCGGCGAGGCGGGAGGCCTCGCGCACGGTCCCACCTTCATGGGCAATCCGCTCGCCTGCGCCGTCGCCTGCGCGTCCCTCGAAGTCCTCGCCGATTCGGACTGGCGGACCCGGGTGCCGGAGATCGGTCGTCGGCTCGCCGCCGGCCTCGCACCGCTGACCGCCGTCCCCGGCGTCACCGACGTCCGGACCCTCGGCGCCATCGCGGTCATCGAACTGGATCGTCCCGTCGACATGGTCGCCGCCACCGACGCCGCGATCGCCGCGGGCGCCTGGCTTCGCCCCTTCCGGAACCTGATCTACGCGATGCCGCCGTTCATCGTCGACGACGCGCACCTCGACGTCCTGATCGACGCGATGTCGGCGGCCGCGCACGCCTCGCTGCGGGTCACCGAGTCCGGACGCGCACTGGAGGAGGTGTCGGCATGAGCGCACCCTGGCTGGCGGACATCGCCGAACGCACCCTCGACGCCGGACTGCACCGCGAACCGGTGATCCGGCAGCCCGGCGCGGCCGAGATCAACCTCGCGTCCAACGACTACCTCGGGCTCTCCACGCACCCCGATGTGATCGCCGGGGCCCATGCGGCCCTCGACACCTGGGGGACCGGCTCCACGGCGTCACGCCTCGTCGCGGGCACGACCGCCGCCCACGTCGAGTTCGAGAGCGACGTCGCCGACTTCCTCGGCTTCGAGGCCGCGCTGGCCTTCTCGTCCGGATACCTCGCCAACATCGGTGCCATCACCGCGCTCGTCGGTCGCGGTGACCTCATCGTCAGCGACACCGGTGCGCACGCCTCGCTCATCGACGGCTGCCGCCTGTCGCGGGCGCGGGTGGTCGTGGTGGACCGCGGCGACGCCGCCGCCGTCGCCCGGGCCCTCGCCGAGCGCACCGAGGAGCGGGCGCTCGTCGTCACCGACTCCATCTACAGCATCGACGGGATGATCGCACCGCTGCGCGACTACCACCGTGCCGCCGTCGACAACGGAGCCATCCTGCTGGCCGACGAGGCGCACGCGCTCGGCGTCCGCGGACCCGGCGGCCGCGGCGTCGCCGCCGAGCACGGACTGTCCGGTGCACCGGGACTGGTCATCACCACGGTGGCCTCCAAATCGCTCGGCGCGCAGGGCGGTCTGGTCCTGGGCAGTCACCTGCTGCGCGAGCATCTGATCGACCACGCGCGCACCTTCATCTTCGACACCGGCCTCAATCCGGCGGCCGTCGGCGCAGCTCACGCCGCCCTGCGGGTCCTGCGGGCCGACCCGGCGATGCCCGACCGCCTCCGGGCGGGCGTCCGCCGGCTCGCGGAGGCGTGCGGCGGCGAGGTGCCCGACGCCGCGGTGGTCTCGCTGATCGTCGGCGACCCCGTCGCCGCGGTCCGGGCCGCAGCACTCTGCCGGGAGCAGGGCGTGTTCGTCGGCTGCTTCCGTCCGCCTTCGGTGCCGGAAGGGACGTCGCGCCTGCGACTCACCGTCCGCGCCGACCTGAACGACGACGACCTCGACTTCGTCGCCGGCGTGGTCCGCGGCGCCCTGCGGGAGGTGGGCGCCGCGTGACCGCGCAGATCCTCGTCGTGACCGGAACCTCCACGGATATCGGCAAGACGGTCGCCACCGCGGCGGTCGCCGCGGCCGCGTCGGCGACCGGACTGCGCGTCGCGGTGTGCAAGGCGGCCCAGACCGGGCTCGCGCCGGGGGAACCCGGCGACCTCGCCGACGCCGAACGGCTCGCCGGGCCGATGCCGACCCGCGAACCCGCGCGCTATCCCGAACCGCTCGCGCCGGAGACGGCCGCGACCCGCGCGGGCCTGCCGCCGGTCACCCTTGACGCGATCGCGGACGCCGTCGCCGAGCTCGCGGCCGACGCGGACCTGGTCCTCGTCGAAGGAGCGGGGGGAGTCCTGGTCCGGCTGGCGCCGGACCTGACGATCCTGGACGTCGCGCGTCGACTCCACGCACCGCTGCTCGTCGTGACCGACCCCGGCCTCGGCACCCTCAACCACACCGAGCTGACGACGCGTGCTGCCGCGGCCGCCGACGTCGCGGTGCGCGGCCTCGTCATCGGGTCCTGGCCCGACGAGCCCGACCTCGCCATGCGATGCAATCTCGCCGACCTGCCGCGTCTGACCGGGGAGCACATCGTCGCGACGGTCCCGGCAGGCGCGGGCCGACTGTCCGGCGACCAGTTCCGCGCCGCGGCCCCCGACTGGGTCGACGCAGCCCTGTTCCACCCCTGAACCCGTTCTCGATCCAGCCCGCGGCGCGCCTGCCGCGCCCGAACGTGCACCACCCACCATGAAGGAGATCCCATGACCACGACCGCCGACACCACGGTCCCGGCCGACACCGCCACCCCCGACATCCTCGTCCAGGCCCGCGAGCAGGTTCTCGAGCGTGGCGAGGCGCTCACCAAGGACCAGGTCCTGCAGGTGCTGCAGCTCGACGACGAGCACCTTCCCGAACTGATGCAGCTGGCGCACGACGTCCGCATGCGGTGGTGCGGACCCGAGGTGGAGGTCGAGGGCATCATCTCGCTGAAGACCGGCGGCTGCCCGGAGGACTGCCACTTCTGCAGCCAGTCCGGCCTGTTCGCGTCGCCCGTCCGCAGCGCGTGGATCGACATCCCGTCGCTCGTCGAGGCGGCCAAGCAGACCGCGAAGACCGGTGCCACCGAGTTCTGCATCGTCGCCGCCGTCCGCGGCCCCGACGCGCGCCTGATGGCCCAGGTCGCCGCGGGCATCGAGGCGATCCGCAACGAGGTCGACATCCAGATCGCCTGCAGCCTCGGCATGCTGACCCAGGAGCAGGTCGACCAGCTCGCCGCGATGGGCGTCCACCGCTACAACCACAACCTGGAGACCGCGCGCAGCCACTTCCCGAACGTCGTCACCACGCACACCTGGGAGGAGCGCTGGGGCACGCTGAACATGGTCCGCGACGCCGGCATGGAGGTCTGCTGCGGCGGCATCCTCGGCATGGGCGAGACCCTGGAGCAGCGCGCCGAGTTCGCCTCCGATCTGGCCGCGCTGAACCCCGACGAGGTTCCCCTCAACTTCCTCAACCCGCGCCCCGGAACCCCGTTCGGCGACCTCGACGTTCTGCCCGCCTCCGAAGCGCTCAAGTCCGTCGCGGCGTTCCGCCTGGCGCTGCCGCAGACCATCCTGCGTTTCGCCGGCGGTCGCGAGATCACCCTCGGCGACCTCGGCGCCAAGCAGGGCATCCTCGGCGGCATCAACGCCGTCATCGTCGGCAACTACCTGACGACCCTCGGCCGACCCGCCGAGAACGACCTCGACCTGCTCGCCGACCTGAGCATGCCGATCAAAGCCCTCAACGACACGCTGTGAGCGTCGACGGTAGCCTCGGAACCACGGGGCCGTCTGCGGCGGCCATCAGGTTCGGAGAGGCGACGAGAGTGACGAGTGTTGTGCCGGGGCCGTTGCAGGAACCGCTGAAGTACGGCGTCTACACCGGCGTCGAGTTGGAGCTTCAGTCGCCGGACTCCGTCCCCGCCGCAGCGCAACTGGGACTGGAGCCGCCGCGGTACTGCGGACAGTGCGGTCGTCGCATGGTGGTGCAGGTCCGGCCCGACGGGTGGGACGCCCGCTGCTCGCGGCACGGCTCCCTCGATTCGACGGAGTTGGGCGAGAAATGAACATGCGTCGGGTGGTCGTCGTCGTACTCTCGCTGCTCGTCTTGTCCGCGGTGGTCGGTGGACTGTGGGTGCTGCTGGCGCCCACGCCCGAGATCATCGTCGAGAAGCCGGGGAGCGGGCGCTACGCCTCGGAGGCCGACCCGGCGAAACTGTTCTCCGCGCTGGCGGTCTTCGCGTTCCTGTCATTCGGACTCGGCGTGGTGATCGCCCTGGTCTCCTGGTTCGGGCTGCGGTTCACCCGCGGTCCGGCCGGGCTGGCCTTCGTCGCCGTGATGTCGATCGCGACGTCGGCACTGGCCGTCCAGATCGGCACTCAGCTCGGTCGTCTGGTGCACGGTGAGATCGACCTGAACGTCCCGGGCACCTACCGCGGCACGGTGAACCTGTGGATCGAGAACGACGTCGGCCCCTCCTGGATTCTGCTGATCTGTGCGCCTGCGGCCGCGATCCTGATCTACCTGGTCTGCGTCATCTCCAGCAACCACGCCGACCTGGGTGTCGGCGACGACGTCGAGCAGACACCGCCTCCAGTGCTCGTCGGCGCGGGCGTCGCCTCGCCGGTCGACGGTTTCGTCCCGATCGACTCCGGTGCGTCCGGGACGTCGGACGGACCGGTCACATCGGGGGACGAAGGGCCGCGAACTCGTCCGTGACGCGCAGGTGCGTGTCGGCGAACGCGTACAGGGCGGGCGGTCGTCCGCCCTTGCCGCCGGTGCGTCCGACAGTGCCGGTCGCGACCACCACGCCGCGGCGCGAGAGGACTCGCAGCAGATTCGTGGAGTCGACCGGATAGCCGAGCGCGGCGCCGTAGATCTCCGCCAGTTCGGACATCGGGAACTGGCTCGGCGCCAGCGCGAACGCGATGTTCGTGTACGAGAGCTTTCCGGCCAGGCGTGCCCGCGCGAGGTCGACGATGTCGCGGTGGTCGTAGGCCAGCGGCGGGAGGTCGTCGACGTCGAACCACTCGGCCTCGATGTCCGCCCCGGTCTCGGCGGGGATGTCGCTGGGGACCAGCGCCATGAACGTCGACGCCACGGTTCGTTCCTCCGGAACGCGGTCGGGGTCGGAGAACACCGACAGCTGCTCCAGATGCGCCACGCGGGTCAGGCCCGCGCGGGTGCCGAGCCAGCGGACCGCGGCGGCTCCGAGCGTCTCGCGGTCGACGATGGGACCGCCCGGCAGTGACCACCCGACCTTCTCGCACCGGCGGAGCAGCACCTGCAGCACGGGAGCGGAGGCCTCGGGTTCGCGGACCTGGAAGACGGCGGTGAGCACCTCGACGCGGACGGTGGTGTCGGACATGGCATCCAGGTTATGCGGTGCGCTTCGTGACCGGTCGACCTCCTTGCCGGCCGAGCAAGCGGCGAGCGCATCGAGCGTGCGCGTCGAGGCTGCCGCGTTCTGGATCGGACTCGGCATGACACCCGCCGGAAATGCGTTCTCCATCACAGGTGTTACCATCGAAGAGTGTTTTCGATCTATGGTCGAAAACCTCCGGGGCGAAGCCCAGCCCGTGGAGACCAAGCGATGGGAGAGCAGTCGCGATGACTACTGGAACCGTGATCACCCGAACCGAGACCGAACTCGGCATGCCCGATCCGCGTCACAGCATTCCGCCCGCCTACGGCGGCGTGGAGCCCGACGCCGCGTGGGTCGAGGAGATCAAGCGTCTCGCCGAGGCGCGCAACGCCACGATCCTGGCGCACAACTACCAGATCCCCGCGATCCAGGACATCGCCGACCACACCGGCGATTCGCTGGCCCTCTCGCGGATCGCCGCCGAGACCGACGCCGACGAGATCATCTTCTGCGGCGTCCACTTCATGGCGGAGACCGCCAAGATCCTGAGCCCCGAGAAGCGGGTGCTGATCCCCGACGAGCGCGCGGGCTGTTCGCTCGCAGACTCCATCACCGCGGATGATCTGCGCGCATGGAAGGCCGACTACCCCGATGCCGTGGTCGTGTCGTACGTCAACACGACTGCCGAGGTCAAGGGCCTCACCGACATCTGCTGCACGTCGTCCAACGCGGTCGACGTCGTCCGCTCCATTGATCCCGATCGCGACGTGCTGTTCCTTCCGGACCAGTTCCTGGGCGCGCACGTCAAGCGTGAGACCGGCCGGGACAACATCCACATCTGGGCCGGCGAGTGCCACGTCCACGCGGGCATCAACGGCAGCGAGCTCACCGAGCAGACCGAGGCGCACCCCGAGGCGGAGCTGTTCATCCACCCGGAGTGCGGCTGCGCGACGTCGGCGCTGTACCTCGCGGGCGAGGGAATCGTGCCGGAGGACCGTGTCAAGATCCTGTCGACGGGCGGCATGATCGACGCCGCACGACAGTCGAAGTCGGGCCAGGTGCTGGTCGCGACCGAGGTCGGCATGCTGCACCAGCTGCGGCAGGCCGCGCCGGAGATCGACTTCCGCGCCGTCAACGAGAAGGCCGCGTGCCCGTACATGAAGATGATCACCCCGGCTGCGCTGCTGCGCTGCCTCACGGAGGGGCGCGACGAGGTGTTCGTCGCACCCGATGTCGCTGAGCGGGCACGCCGTTCGGTGGAGCGGATGATCGCCATCGGCAATCCCGGCAGTGGAGAATAGGCGCCTGTGAGCACCTTCATCGGACAGCAGACCACCGGCGATCTCCAGCTGGTCGTCGACGAGGAACTCGACGCCCTCATCCGCACCGCGCTTCTCGAGGACCTGCGGTACGGACCTGACGTCACCACTCTCGCGACCGTGCCGGCCGACACCGTCGCCGACGCGAAGATCGTGGCCCGACAGGCCGGCGTCATCGCCGGTCTGCCGGTGGTCCGCGCGGTCTTCGACCAGGTGATCGGCGCCGGAAACTACGTCGTCACCGAACAGCTCGATGACGGCACCCGCGTGGAGAAGGGGACCGTCGTGCTCGCGGTGAAGGCGCCTGCGACGTCACTCCTCACCGCCGAACGCACCGCGCTCAACCTGCTCTGTCACATGTCCGGCATCGCCACCGCGACCGCGGCGTGGGTCGATGCCGTCGACGGCACCAAAGCGCGCATCCGCGACTCACGCAAGACCCTCCCGGGACTGCGCGCGCTGCAGAAGTACGCGGTCCGCGCCGGCGGCGGGGTGAACCACCGGATGGGGCTCGGCGACGCCGCGCTCATCAAGGACAACCACGTCGTCGCGGCGGGCGGCGTCGCCAAGGCGCTCGAAGCCGTCCGCGCCGCAGCGCCGGACATCCCCGTCGAGGTGGAGGTCGACTCGCTCGAGCAGCTCGACGAGGTGCTGGCCCTCTCGCCGCAGTTGGTGCTGCTCGACAACTTCGAGCCCTGGGCGACCCAGATTGCCGTACAGCGGCGCGACGCGACCTCGCCCGACACCCTGCTCGAATCGTCGGGCGGGCTGACCCTCGACGTCGCGCTGGACTACGCCCGCACCGGCGTCGACTACCTCGCCGTCGGAGCGCTGACCCACTCGGTCACGGTGCTGGATCTCGGCCTGGACATGTGATCGGCCACCGGTCGGCTGCGCGCGGCGGGCGGTACCCCACCCCGTTGGTTGAGCCGGTCCGGAGCGAAGCGGAGGACCGTGTCGAAACCGTCGCGGGCTGGAGCAGACTCGTGGCCACCGCACTGACCATCGTCGGTGCGGCGCTGCTCGTCGGGTGCGGCGGCGCTGAGACCGTCGCATCGTCGTCCACCGCGGTGGCCGCATCGACGACGACCAGCGTCATGCCGTCGAGCACGGATCCGCTGCTCGCAAGACTCCGTACCGCCGCCGAGTCGCAGGCGCCGGTCGATCTGTCCGTTGTCGTAGACCGGAAGTACGTCTACGAGTACGCGATCCTCGACGGGGTTACGCCTGACCGGAGCGCACGCGAGATGGCACTTCGCGACAGCGACGGTGCGGCCGTCTACGTGATGCGTGTGCCGGAGATGCTTCTCAACGGATGCGCGGGTCGTTCCGAACAGGTGGTGGCGATCTGCGGTCGGGCGGAGGTCCGCCGCCTCACCGAACGTGGGCGCGACCTGGTGCCGCCGACGATCCGTCCGCGGATCAGCGCCGAAGCGTTCGTGCTCACTGTCGTCCGCTGATCGCGCTCCGCGCCGCGTTGCCGAGTGCGAAACTTCTCTGCATGACCCTCATCTGGGACCAGCACGCGTGCCTGCCGCTGCAGACCGACGCCGCCGTCGACCCGCTGCTTCGGTTCCGGAATCCGCAGCCCACCTATGTATCGGTGAACGTTGGCTACTCGCCGCAGACGTTCGACGACTCGTCGGCGCTGCTGGCGCACTTTCGCGCTGGGATCGCAGCGACCGCCGGGCTGGCACTGGCGCCGACCGTCGACGACATCGATCGGATCTCGGCGTCCGGCGACGTCGCCATCGGCTTCGACCTCGAGGACTCTGGACCGCTCGACGGCGACCTCGCGAACGTCCAGCGATTCTTCGCCCTCGGTGTCCGCACCATGCTCCCGACCTACAACCACGCGAACGCCGCGGGCTGCGGATGCCTCGACCACACGGACACCGGGCTCACCGACTGGGGCCGCACGCTGGTCGCGGAGATGAACGGCGTGGGCATGGTGCCCGACGGCTCGCACTGCAGCGCACGGACCGGCCTCGACCTGTGCGACGTCTCCGCGAGACCCGTGATCTACAGCCACTCGTGCATGAACGCGGTGTGGGAGCACCCGCGGAACATCACCGACGAACAGGCCCGCGCGTGTGCGGCCACCGGGGGAGTCGTCGGGATCACCGGCGTCGGCATCTTCCTCGGACCCAACACCCCGACCCTCGACGCGATGATCCGCCACATCGAGTACGCCGTCGACCTGATCGGCATCGACTACGTCGGCGTGAGCACCGACCACTCCTTCGACGCCGACGACTTCCTGCAGGAGATCGCCGACCACCCCGACGCCTTCGACGACAGCTACACCCGCTGGGGTCTCATCCGGTGGATGCCGCCGGAGACCTTCCTGACGCTGGGGACAGAGCTGCGGCGACGGGGCTGGCGCGACGACGACCTCGCGAAACTGTTGGGCGGCAACTTCCGCCGGGTGGCGCAGGAGTCGTGGCCTGGTTGACCGGCTCATCGAGGCATGGACTGTCGGCACTTCGGTGCTTTTCGTCGGACCCAGTCCGACGAAAAGCGCCGAAGTGCAGAGCGATCAAGCAGAAATGCCTCGCGTCGGTGGTTCACGCCGTGCGGTTCGGGGTTTGTCGCCCGCCTGCGGCCGATCAACGCGCGGTGCGGGTCCGCGAAGCGCCGCATGCTCGCGTCCAGGTGCGACGGTGTGCCGGCTCGCTGCGAGCTCGCTGCGCACTCATCCGTCGTTCATGCGGTGTGATTGGTCGCCCACCCGCGGGCGATCATCTCGCGGAGGACGTCGAGGTCGACGTCGTCGAGGCGTCTGATGTACAGGCAGCCCTTGCCGGTCGTGTGGGCGCCGAGCCGGTCGAGCAGATCCTGGTTCGACCCGTAATACGTGAGCCCGTACAGCGTCAATGCCTGTTTACGCGGTGCCAGTCCGACGGCGAAGGTCTCGTGCGACCTGCCGTCCGCGGTCGTGTACGGCTGCCTGCCGAATCCGACCATCGAACCCCACAGGACGGGTTCCGCCCCGGTCACCGCGCGCATGATCTCGACTGCCGCGAGCGCATCAGTTCGCCGTCGATCGTCGATCACGCCCGCCAGGAAATCGTCGACCGAATCGTCGCTCGGCTTCGTCTTCACCATGGGCGTGACTGTAGCGGTCGGCGATCGTGAGGCATTATGGCGTTTGATGATTCATTCCGTCCACACCGCCACTCTGTCCGCCCTCGACCCGCGAACCCTCCACGGAATCCTGCGATTACGCACCGATGTCTTCGTGGTGGAACAGGACTGCGCGTATCGGGAAGTCGACGGTCGCGACGCGGAGGCGACCACGATGCACTTCTGGTACGAGGACACGGACGGCGAGCCGGTAGCGACCCTCCGGGTGCTGGTCGACGACGCCGACGACGGCCGCGAGTACCGGATCGGCCGGGTGTGTGTTCGTAAGGAACTCCGCGGCACCGGACTCACCACGGCGATGATGGACCGCGCTGTCGCCTACATCGGGCGGGACGAGAGCGTGATGAATGCCCAGTCGCACCTCGTCGACATGTATGCCAAGTGGGGCTACGTCGCGGACGGCCCGGAATTCCTCGAGGACGGGATCCCGCATGTCCCGATGCGTCGGCCTCGCTCGTAAATAGATCACGCGGGCGCAATCTACTGGCCGGTACGGGCCGAAATCGGGCCTGTTGGTGATTTATTTACGGCCGGAGTCAGTGTGTCGGGCGCCGACGCCGCGCGATCGCACCCGATCCGATCACGACCAGGCCGACTCCAATGGCCACCGCATAGATCAGCGCGCCGTTCGGACCCCACGGCGGCGTGAACGCCAACTCTTGACCGGTCCCGAACTGACCGTTCAGGAACGGCATGTATCCCTGCAGCGTGTATCCCTTGGGAGCCAACGCGATCGAGTTCTCGATGACGAACGTCCAGCCCAGCAGGATCACCGCGGTCACCACCGGATGACCGACGATCGCGCCCAGCCCGACGCCGATTCCGCAGGCGGAGAACGCGTAGATCGGGACGGTGACGAGGAAGCGGAGGCCGTCCGCCGAAGTGAGGTCCACCCCGCCGTACACCGTGGGGAACGCGGTGGGCAGCACCAGCATCACGAGCACCGCCAGCGCCAGAGCGACGGCGGCGGACGACAGACCGAAGAACAGCCAACGCGCCACCGGCGTCGTCCAGGCGCGCGGGAACAGGATGCGTTCCAGGTCGCTCGCCGGACCGCGGACCGACGAGGCCTGTGCGGTCGCGGCGATGATCGCCCACACGATCACCGTGAAGGTCAGCACCCAGTACACCGAGTTCGTGGTCTGCACCGACGTCACCTGAATGCCGGAGGCGGACATCGTGGCGAACCGTTCGGCGACGGCCGCGATCCCGAAGGTCACCAGCAGCGGTGCGACGACGGCGGCAGGCAGTGCGGCGATGAGCAGCGGTCCTCGGCGACCGCCGACGCGGACGAACTCGGCGCGCACGGCCCGCGTCAACTGTGCGATCGCGGTCATCGGCCTGCCCCCGCCGGCTCGGTCGGCCGGATCAGGTCGAGGTAGGCGGACTCGAGGTCGTCGTGGCCGGACACGAACTCCGCGACCGGCCGATCGGCGACGATGCGGCCGCGTTCGAGGACCACGATGTCGTCACCGGTCCTGGTCACCTCGTCGAACAGATGCGAGGCGATCACGACGGCACGACCGTCCGCAGCCAGACCGCGGAGCAGCGTGCGCAGCCACCGGATGCCGTCGATGTCGAGACCGTTGACCGGCTCGTCGAAGATCAGGTTCGGCGGGTCGGGGAGCAGTGCTGCGGCGATCCCCAGCCGCTGTCGCATGCCGAGCGAGTAGTCGGCCACGCGCCGGTCCGCGGCATCGGCCAACCCCACGCGCCGCAGGACCGTCGTGACGCGGGCGTCGTCGAATCCGCCGGCGACGGAGAGCCACCGCAGGTGCCGTCGACCGGTGTGGTTGGGATTCGGTCCGGTCGGCGATCCGGCGGCGTCGGCCCCGAGGTGGACCCCGATCGACGCAGCCGGGCGTCCGAGTCGTCGCGGGTCCGTGCCGTCGATCGCGACCGTGCCCGATGTCGGCCGCAGGATTCCGCAGGCGGTGCGCAGCAATGTCGACTTGCCCGCACCGTTGCGACCGAGCAGATAGGTCAGGCGTCCGTCGCGGACACGCAGCGACACCCGATCCAGTACCGGGGTGCCGCCGAATCGGACGGTGGCGTCGGTGACGGCGATCATCGGTTGCAGTAGATGTTGAGTCCGACGGTCTTGACGCCCTCGCACATCGAGCTCGCGGCGAGTCGCCAGTTGCCGCCGATCTTCTTGAACTGGATGGTCATCCGGATGGTGGGCCGTCCGGCCGACCCGCTGTTCAAGGTCGCCGACACGGTGTCGCCGTTCTGGACCAGCGGGCCGGTGACCTTGTTCCAGCCCAGCGGCGGACGGAACAGGCCGAGGGTGTACACGGTCTTCGGGACCACCACCGCAGACATGCCGCCTTCGATGTTCGCGGCCTTGGCTTGGTCGGACGCCCTGGTGGCGACGAGGAAATTGACGATGTTCGTCAGGTCGGTGAGCGTCGGGTGGTCGGCCGTGACGGTGAAGTGTGGGTCACCGGGTTTCGGCGCAGCGCTCCGCGACGTCGCCGTCGTCGAGGTGGCGGCCGGTGAGTTGGCCGGTGCCTGTGCCGCGGGTCCGGCTGCGGACGGTGTCTGGTCCGCGGGTGCGTTGGTAGGAGGCGTGGACTCGCTCGGCGCCGGGCTGCCGGAGGTGGTCGGGGCGGGCGACGTCACCGGCGCCGCCTGGCCCAGTTGCACGACCGTCGCCGGCGCCGCGGTCGCGGGCGTCCGGTCCCGAGCGAGCAGCACGCCGGTGATCCCGATGGTCAAGACCAGTGCGGCGACGATCGCCGCAACGCCTGCAGAGGCCAGGACGGTTGCCGCGTTGGCACTCAGACCGGACGCGGGCGGCGACGACGGCGATCCGGGCGACGCCGCAGCGATCGGTTCGGTCGGGTAGTCGTAGTCGTCTGGCTCGGGCGTCTCGGAACTGGTGGCCATCGTCTCTCCTCGGCAGTCGTGGTTAACCGCAATCCATTCAAGTAAATAGCATAGGCTTAGCTAACTTCAAGTCGACGGCGGTCTCGCGGGGATCGCGGGACTCGTCGCCGTGGTTTCCGGGGGGATCCGCCGCGTGACTGCTGCGACGAGTGCGACGCGACCCCTGATCGGACGTGTCCGGGAATCGACGACCGACGGACTGCTCGGGCCGGGGTGTGAACCGCGTCCCAGTCACGTCGGCCCGGCGCGGAAACGATTTGCACAGACCGCATATCCTGGTGGGGCTCCGAATTCCCTAGAATCCGGAGTCTCGACACCAACAGGATTCGGAGACTGAAGACACATGCTCACCCGAACCGATCTGCGAGGCAGCATTCCGACGCTCAGCCAGTTGCGTCGGGCACTGCCCCGAGGCGGAACCGACGTCAACGCCGTGCTCGACACGGTCACGCCCGTCGTCGAAGCGATCGCTGAGCATGGGGTCACCGCTGCGCTCGACTACACCGAGAAGTTCGACCGCGTCCGTCCGACGTCGGTTCGCGTCCCGGCCGAGGTGATCGCGCAGGCACGCGAGCAGCTGGACCCGGCCGTCACCGACGCCCTGCAGGAGTCCATCCGCCGCGCCCGCCTGGTTCACGCGGCCCAGCGTCGGGAGAACACCGTCACCCAGGTGGTCCCCGGCGGCAGCGTGGCCGAGAAGTGGATCCCGGTCCGCCGCGTCGGCCTGTACGTACCCGGCGGCAACGCCGTCTACCCGTCCAGCGTCATCATGAACGTGGTCCCCGCGCAGGAGGCGGGCGTCGGCTCGCTGGTCGTCGCGTCGCCGCCGCAGGCCGATTTCGGCGGGTGGCCGCACCCAACCATCCTCGCCGCGTGCTCGCTGCTCGGCGTCGACGAGGTGTGGGCCGTCGGCGGCGCCCAGGGCATCGCGCTGCTCGCGTACGGCGGCACCGACACCGACGACGCGGACCTGGATCCGGTCGACCTCATCACCGGCCCCGGCAACATCTACGTCACCGCGGCCAAGCGCCTCGTCCGCGGCGTGGTCGGCATCGACGCGGAAGCCGGTCCCACCGAGATCGCCATCCTGGCCGACGAAACCGCCGACCCGGCGGTCGTCGCCTCCGACCTCATCAGCCAGGCCGAGCACGACGTCCTCGCGGCCTCGGTCCTCGTCACCGACAGCGTGGCCCTCGCCGACGCCGTCGACGACGTCCTCGCGACCGCGGCCTCGGCCACCAAGCACGGAGAGCGCGTCGTCACCGCCCTGACCGGCGCGCAGTCCGGCATCGTCCTGGTCGACGACCTCGACGCGGGTCTCGCCGTCGTCGACGCCTACGGTGCCGAGCACCTGGAGATCCAGACCCGGGACGCGCAGGCCGTCGCCGACCGCGTCACCAGCGCCGGTGCCATCTTCGTCGGCACCTACTCGCCGGTGAGCCTCGGCGACTACAGCGCAGGCTCCAACCACGTGCTGCCGACATCCGGCTCGTCCAAGTACGCGTCCGGCCTGTCGGTGCAGACCTTCCTGCGCGGCGTCCACGTCATCGACTACGACCGCGACGCTCTCGCCGAGATCGCGGACCGCGTCGTCACGCTCGCCAACGCCGAGGATCTCCCGGCACACGGCGAGGCCGTGCAGGCGCGTTTCGGGGGTGCCGCGCAGTGAGCGACGCGATCCCCGGACAGGGCGTGACCCTGGCGGACCTCCCGCTCCGCGACAACCTTCGCGGCAAGTCGCCGTACGGCGCTCCGCAGCTGCAGGTGCCGGTCATCCTCAACACCAACGAGAACCCGCACCCGCCCAGTCAGGCGCTGATCGACGACGTCGCCAAGGCCGTCGCCGCCGCAGCGGAGGACCTGCACCGGTACCCGGACCGCGACGCCGTCGCCCTCCGCTCCGACCTCGCCGACTATCTCAGCGCAGCCACCGGCACCCCGCTGTCCGTCGACAACATCTGGGCGGCCAACGGCTCCAACGAGATCCTGCAGCAGATCCTGCAGGCGTTCGGCGGACCCGGGCGCAGCGCGATGGGCTTCGTCCCGTCGTACTCGATGCACCCGATCATCTCCGACGGCACCCAGACCCGCTGGGTGCCCGCGCAGCGCGCCGACGACTTCACCCTCGACGTCCCGCGGGCCGTCGCAGCGGTCGCCGAGCACAAGCCCGACGTCATCTTCGTGACCTCGCCGAACAACCCGACCGGCGGCAGCATCCCGCTGACCGACCTCCGCGCGATCCTCGACGCCGCCACCGGCATCGTCATCGTCGACGAGGCGTACGGCGAGTTCTCGTCGCAGCCCAGCGCCGTGGCACTGCTCGACGAGTACGGCAGCAAGCTGATCGTCTCGCGCACCATGAGCAAGGCCTTCGCCTTCGCCGGCGGTCGTCTCGGCTACCTGGCCGCTGCGCCCGCGATGATCGAGGCCCTGCTCCTGGTCCGCCTGCCGTACCACCTGTCGGTGCTGACGCAGGCCGCCGCGCGCGCCGCTCTGCAACACTCCGCGGAGACTCTCGGCAACGTCGCCGCCATCGCCGCCGAACGCGACCGGGTCGCCGCCGCACTCGCCGAACTCGGTTACGCGGTCACGCCCTCGGACTCGAACTTCATCCTCTTCGGCGGCTTCGCGGACGCCCCCGCGAGCTGGCAGCGCTACCTCGACCGCGGCGTCCTGATCAGGGATGTGGGCATCCCGAGCTTCCTGCGTGCGACCATAGGACTACCGGCCGAGAACGACGCCTTCTTGAAGGTCAGTGCCGAACTGGCCGCAGCAGAACCACCCGTCGCTTCGCTCGCCCGGAGCAACGACCGAAAGCAGCAGTGACCGCAGTGACCACAGATCAGCCCACCCACGCCCCGCGCATCGGCCGCGTGGAGCGCACTACGCGCGAGTCGTCGATCGTCGTCGAGATCAACCTCGACGGCACCGGCAAGACCGACATCGACACGTCGGTGCCGTTCTTCGACCACATGCTCACCGCGTTCGGCGCCCACGGCAGCTTCGACCTCACCGTCCACGCCAAGGGCGACATCGACATCGAGGCGCACCACACCGTCGAGGACACGTGCATCGTCCTCGGGCAGGCGATCGGGCAGGCGCTCGGAGACAAGAAGGGCATCCGCCGGTTCGGCGACGCCTGGATCCCGATGGACGAGACCCTCGCGCAGGCGATCGTCGACGTCTCCGGACGTCCCTACTGTGTGCACACCGGCGAACCCGAGCACCTGCTGACCGCGGTGATCGGTGGCTACTCCGGCGGTGACAAGCCGGTCGTCTCCTACGCCACGGTCCTGAACAAGCACTGCTTCGAGTCGATCGCCCTCAACGCGCGGATCGCCCTGCACGTGCGCGTCCTCTACGGTCGCGACCAGCACCACATCACCGAAGCCGAGTTCAAGGCCGTCGCCCGCGCACTGCGCGCGGCCGTCGAACCCGACCCCCGCACCAGCGGGATCCCGTCCACCAAGGGCGCCCTCTAGAGAATGCGAGCACAGTAGCGAATGAAGCGAGTAGCGCTTCTCGATTACGGTTCCGGCAACCTGCGCTCGGCGCAGCGAGCCCTGGAACGCGCAGGCGCCGATGTCGAGATCACCTCCGACTTCGAGACCGCCATCAACGCCGACGGACTGGTGGTCCCGGGCGTCGGCGCGTTCGCGGCCTGCATGGAAGGTCTCAAAGCCGTTCGCGGCGACCGCATCATCGGCCGTCGACTGGCCGGCGGACGCCCCATCCTCGGGATCTGCGTGGGCATGCAGATCCTCTTCGAACGCGGTGTGGAGCACGGGATCGAAGCGGAGGGTTGCGGAGAGTGGCCGGGCTCGGTGACCCGCCTGCAGGCGCCGGTCCTCCCGCACATGGGTTGGAACACCGTCGAGGCACCCGCCGACTCGGTGCTCTTCCACGGCATCGACGACGACGCTCGCTTCTACTTCGTCCACTCCTACGGGGTGCAGGAGTGGGAGATGGACTCGTACGGCCCTCTCTCGGCGCCGAAACTGACGTGGTCCGATCACGGGGGCCGGTTCCTCGCCGCGGTGGAGAACGGGCCGCTGTCGGCGACCCAGTTCCACCCGGAGAAGTCCGGCGACATCGGAGCACACCTGTTGCAGAACTGGATCGGGGGACTGTCCTGATGAGTGCCGGAAGCGATGAACTCCAGCGGTTCTCGTTCGCCAAACTGGTCTTCTACGCCTTGGGCGCAGGGGTGCTGGTCCTGGTCGTGACGCTGCCGATCGTGATCGGGTTGGCCCGGCCGTATCCGACCGCCGCACTGTGCGTCGCCATCGGGGGCGTCCTGTTGATGGTGGTCGCGATCGCCCTGGTCTCCCGCAAGATGATGTCCGGCGTGCAGCGGGAGATCGACCGGCGTCGGGCGGAGATCGAAGCCCGGAAGCGCGCCGGGAACGACGAAGCTTGAGTCGCGGCCGCACTCGGGCGGTCGACGATCCGAACGACAGATGAAGACAGAGAAGAGAAACTGAACTGATGGGCATTCTCGAACTCCTCCCCGCAGTCGACGTGGTCGACGGCCAGGCGGTGCGCCTGGTGAAGGGCGAGGCCGGGTCGGAGACCTCCTACGGCTCGCCGCGCGATGCCGCACTGGCCTGGCAGCGCGACGGCGCGCAGTGGCTCCATCTGGTGGACCTCGACGCCGCGTTCGGCCGCGGAGACAACCGTGAACTCCTCGCGCAGGTGGCCGCCGAGGTGGATGTGAAGGTGGAGCTCTCCGGGGGGATCCGCGACGACGCGACCCTCGCCGCAGCCCTCGCCACCGGATGCACCCGCGTCAACCTGGGGACCGCAGCGATCGAGAACCCCGAATGGTGTGCCCGGGCGATCGCCGAGCACGGCGACAAGATCGCAGTCGGCCTCGACGTCACCCGCAACGGCGATTCGTACACGGTCCGCGGCCGCGGCTGGGTCACCGAGGGCGGCGATCTGTGGGAGACCCTCGAACGCCTCAACAACGACGGCTGCGCCCGTTATGTCGTCACCGACGTCAGCAAGGACGGCACCCTCACCGGCCCGAACCTCGAACTCCTGGAGCAGGTGGCCCGAGCCACCGACTCACCGGTCGTCGCCTCGGGCGGCATCTCGCAACTCGACGACCTGCGCGCGATCGCGGAACTGACCGGACTCGGCGTCGAGGGCGCCATCATCGGCAAGGCCCTGTACGCCGGACGATTCACTCTGCCGGAGGCCCTCGACGCGGTCGCCGCCGCGGAGAGCCGGTGATCCTGGCATGACCGACCTGGTTGACGACACCGACCTGCCGCTGCTGATGGCCGCCGCCGAGTCGGTGCTCGACGAGGTCTCCGGCTCCTTCGTGGAGGGCGTCGGCTCGCCCGGCGTCCACTACAAGGGAGCCCACGACTTCGCCACCGAAGTCGATCTCGCTCTCGAACGCCGAATCCGCCAGGCGCTGCAGACACGGACCGGGATCGAGGTCTACGGCGAGGAGTTCGGCGGCCCGGAGGCGGCGTCCGGAACCCGGTGGATCCTGGACCCGATCGACGGCACCTTCAACTACTCGGTCGGCATGCCGATGGCGTCGATGCTGCTGGCGCTCGCCGTGGACGGTGAACCCGTCATCGGCCTCACCCGCATCCCGCTGATCGGCCAGAACTTCGCCGGCTACGCCGGCGGCGGCCTGCTCGTCAACGGCGAACGCGTGCCGATGATGGACGAGGCGCCGCTGCAGACGGCGGTCATCGGTCTCGGCGCGTTCAACGCCCGGGCCGAGGGCCGATTCCCGGGCGCCGCGCGCGCCGAACTGCAGCGGCTGCTCAGCTACCGCGCCGGACGCATGCGGATGACCGGCTCCAACGGGATCGACGTCGCCTACGTGGCGGCGGGCGTCTTCGGCGGGGCGGTGTCCTTCAGCGCCAACGCCTGGGACAACGCGGCGGGAGCGGCGCTGGTCCGCGCAGCGGGGGGCATCGCCACCGACGTCACCGGACGGCCGTGGACGGTGGACTCCACCTCGCTCGTCGCGGGCAACGGTCAGCTGCACGCCGAACTGCTCCAGGTGATCGGCGAGGCGATGCCGGAGCAGGTCGCGGCGCTGCGCACCGGACGACGGTAGCCTCGGCGCCGCACCCACAAACTTCATCGAGCACCAACACCGAGTCGGGCGAGCCCGATTCGCACAACACCGAGGAGATGCACCCGTGAGCGTCGCAGTGCGCGTCATTCCCTGCTTGGACGTCGACGACGGCCGCGTGGTCAAGGGCGTCAACTTCGAGAACCTCCGTGATGCGGGCGACCCCGTCGAGCTGGCGGCCCGCTACAACGAGGAGGGTGCCGACGAGCTCACCTTCCTCGACGTCACGGCGTCGAGCTCGGGTCGCGGCACCATGATCGACGTGGTCCGGCGCACCGCGGACGCCATCTTCATCCCGCTCACCGTCGGCGGCGGCATCCGGACCGTCGACGACGTCGACACCATGCTCCGCGCCGGCGCCGACAAGGTCAGCGTCAACACCGCCGCCATCGCGCGCCCCGAGGTGCTCAGCGAGATGAGCCAGCGGTTCGGCTCGCAGTGCATCGTCCTGTCGGTGGACGCCCGCACCGTGCCGGAGGGGTCCGAACCCACGACCTCCGGTTGGGAGGTCACCACGCACGGCGGTCGTCGCAGCACCGGCATCGACGCCGTCGAATGGGCCCGTCGCGGCGAGGAACTGGGTGTCGGCGAGATCCTGCTGAACTCCATGGACGCCGACGGCACCAAGTCCGGTTTCGATCTCGCGATGCTGCGGGCGGTCCGCGCGGCCGTCTCGATCCCGGTCATCGCCAGCGGTGGCGCGGGCAAGGTCGCCGACTTCGCGCCCGCCGTCGCCGCGGGCGCCGACGCCGTGCTCGCCGCATCGGTCTTCCACTTCCGCGACCTCACCATCGCCGAAGTCAAGGACGCGATGCGCGCCGAGGGCATCACGGTCCGCTGACCGCACACTTCACCGCAGAAAGAGGAACCACCATGGCGCTGCCCGCCGAACTCGCGGCCTCGCTCAAACGCAACGATGCGGGACTGTTCGCCGCCATCGCGCAGGAACGGTCCACCGGCATCGTCCTGATGATGGCGTGGATGGACGACGAGGCGCTCGAACGCACCCTCGCCACGCGTCACGCCACCTACTACTCGCGGTCGCGGCAGCAGTACTGGGTCAAGGGCGAGACCAGCGGTCACACCCAGTACGTGCACGACGTCCGCGTCGACTGCGACGGCGACACCCTGCTGCTGACCGTCGACCAGATCGGTGCCGCCTGCCACACGGGAAGCCACAGTTGCTTCGACACCGAGCCCCTCGAATTCGGGGTGCCCGTGGACCTGTCCACCCAGAACAACGACGACGAGGGACGGTGACGTCATGCCGCTGATTCAAATCTCCCAGACACCAGGCCTGTCCGACCGTGTGAAGCGCGAGACCATCGCCGCCGTCACCGACGCCTACGCCAAGGCCACGGGCAAGAACCCCGACTCCGTGTGGGTGACGATCACCGAAGTACCGCGCCAGCAGTGGGGCGTCGGCGGGGAACCGCTCGGATGAGCGCCGCGCACGCATCGGGCTCCATGGACACCACGACCCTGGACGCGTTCCTCGACCTCGCTGGCGACCACCGCGTGGTGCCGGTGACCCGCAAGGTCCTCGCCGACTCTGAGACGCCGCTGTCGGCGTACCGCAAACTGGCGCGCGACCCGGACGCCGAGGACTTCGCCCTCAAGGACGGCACCTTCCTCCTCGAATCGGCGCCCAATGGGGCCTCGTGGTCGCGGTGGTCGTTCATCGGCGCGGGCACCCGGTCCGCGCTGACCATCGCCGACGGCCAAGCGCACTGGTGGGGCGACGTCCCGGCCGGCGCACCGGTCGGTGGCGATCCCGTCGAGGCACTCGCCGAGTCGCTGCGGCTGCTGCACACCGATCCGGTGGACGGCATGCCGCCGCTCACCGGCGGTTTCGTCGGCTTCATGGCCTACGACTTCGTCCGCCGACTCGAACGGCTACCCGAGACCACGGTCGACGACCTGCACCTGCCGGACATGTTCTGGCTCCTCGTGGCCGACCTCGCGGCCTTCGACCATCACGAGGGCACCATCACGTTGATCGCGAACGCGGTCAACTGGGACGGCAGCGCCGACCGTGCCGAAGAGGCCTACCGCGACGCCGTCGCACGCCTGGACGCGATGTCCGCCGCGCTGGCCGCACCGGATCCGTCGACGGTGTCGACGTTCAGCCGACCGGTGCCCGAGTACCGGTCGCAGCGGACCCTCGACGACTACCGCGGGATCGTCGCGGGACTGGTCGGCGAGATCGAGGCGGGCGAAGCCTTCCAGGTGGTGCCGTCGATGCGCTTCGAGATCGACACCGACGCCGATCCGCTCGACGTGTACCGAGTGCTGCGGGCCTCCAATCCGAGCCCGTACATGTACTTCCTGCAGATGCCCGGCATCGACCGCGAGCCCTTCTCCATCGTCGGATCGTCGCCGGAGGCGCTCGTCACCGTCGCCGACCGGGTCGCCACCACGCACCCCATCGCCGGCACCCGCTGGAGGGGCGCCACCGAGGAGGAGGACCAGCTCCTCTCCAAGGGACTGCTCGAGGACGAGAAGGAGAACTCGGAGCACCTGATGCTCGTCGACCTCGGCCGCAACGACCTCGGCCGCGTCTGCGAACCGGGCACCGTCCGCGTCACCGATTACCGCCGGGTGGAGCGCTACAGCCACGTGATGCACCTGGTGTCCACGGTGTCCGGAACCCTGCAGAAGGACAAGCAGGCGCTCGACGCCGTCACCGCCTGCTTCCCGGCAGGCACCCTCACCGGTGCGCCGAAGGTGCGGGCGATGGAGTTGGTGGAGGCGAACGAGATCACCCGGCGCGGCCTGTACGGCGGCGTCGTCGGCTACCTCGACTTCGCGGGCAACGCCGACACCGCGATCGCCATCCGCACCGCACTGATGTCGGGCGACACCGCGTACGTGCAGGCCGGCGGCGGCGTGGTCGCCGACAGCAACGCCGAATACGAGTACAACGAAGCACGCAACAAGGCGTCGGCGGTGCTCGCCGCCGTCGCCGCTGCCGCGACCATGGCGCCGGTCACCGGTGCCGCCACGGTCGGGGAGGAGAAGCCGTGAGCGAATCCGAATCCGTCGACCCCGTCGAGAGCACCTCAACCACCGGCGCACCGACCTCGATGAATCGTCGCTACCAGGCGATCGCATCGATCCTGATCCTGGTGGCCGCACTCGGCCTGTGGGGTGCGTCGCGGATGAAGTGGGCCACCATCCTCGTCGGCGAGAACCCGCCGTCGCCGTCGCGCGTCGTGACGGTGGACGGCAGCCAGTGGAGCCCGTGGCTCGTCGCCGTCGCCATCGCCATGGTCGCGGCGGTCGGCGCACAGTTCGCCGTCCGCGGCATGGCGTTGCGGCTGGTCGCGATCCTGGTCGCGATCGGCGGCGGAGTCTCGGTGATCCCGGCGATCTCGCTCCTGACCGAAGGACAGGACAACAGTTACATCGTGAAGATGGCGGGCCTGGATCCGTCGCGGAACCCGATCGACGGGATCCCCGTCGAGTCGACGCCCGGCTATCTGGTGATCGCCGCCGCCGTGTGCGCCGTGATCGGTGCCGTCTTCATGATGCGGACCGCCAACAAGAGCGGGATGTCGTCCAAGTACGACTCACCGGCCGCCCGTCGCGCCGAACTGGAGCGCAAGGTCTTCGCCGAACGTGAGCGCGCGGCGGCAGGCGAGCCCGTCGCACCGGAGACCAACGAACGCTTTCTCTGGGACTCCCTCGACGAGGGCCTCGACCCGACGGACGACGAGAAGTAGGCGCATTCGCCGCTGGGGCGCCCGCTCGCTCCCTTCACGACCATCCGCGTCTCCCGCCGACAGACGCGTCGTCCCGGACGACGCGTCTGTCGGCGGGAGACGCGGATGGTGTCCCCGGCAGACGCGTCTGTCGTCCGAAACGGTAGCCGCGTCAGTCGGTGCTCCCCACCACCGCGATCTCGCGGTTCGACGCCCACTCGCCGATGTCGCGGCGATCGATCGCCGCGGCCATCATGTCGGGGAAGAGGTCGGGCGTGCAGGAGAACGACGGGACCCCGAGCCCGGTCAGCTGTCCGGCGAGGTCGGCGTCGAACGACGGTGTCCCCGAGTCCGACAGGGCGAGCAACGCGATCATCGTCGCCCCCGACGCCACGATCGACCGTGACCGCTCCAGCAGTTCCTCGGCGACGCCGCCCTCGTACAGGTCACTGATCAGGATCAGGACGGTCTCGGCGGGGCGTTCGATCTGCGACTGGCAGTAGGCGACCGCGCGGTTGATGTCGGTGCCGCCGCCGAGTTGCACGCCGAACAGGATGTCGACGGGGTCGGCCATGTCCTCGGTCAGGTCCACCACCTCGGTGTCGAAGACGACCAGCCGCGTGCGCACCGATCGCAGCGAGGCGAGCACGGCGCCGAACACGCTCGCGAAGACCACCGACTCCGCCATCGACCCGGACTGGTCGATGCACAGAATGATCTCCCGCTGCACCTGCGACTGCCGCCGCGCGTATCCGACCAGCCGCTCGGGGATCACCGTCCGGTACTCGGGTTGATAGTGCTTCAGGTTGGCGGCGATCGTGCGGTTCCAGTCGATGTCCGCGGGCCTCGGTCGACTGGTCCGCGACGACCGGTCGAGAGCGCCCGTCACCGCTTGCACCGTCGCCTGGCGCAGTCGTGCCTCCAGCTGGTCGGTCACCTGCCGGACGACGTGCCGCGCGGTCTCGCGGGACTGCTCGTCCATCACCTGGGTGAGGCTGATCAGCGTCGTCACCAGGTCGAGGTCCGGGTGGACGGCCGCCATCATCTCCGGCTCCAGCAGCATCTGCTTGAGCCCCAGCCGGTCCATCGCGTCGGACTGCATCACCTGCACCACCGACGACGGGAAGTAGGTGCGGATGTCGCCGAGCCACCGTGCGACGCGCGGCTGCGAACCGCCCAGCCCACCGCGGCGCGGACCGTCGTACAGCTCGGACAGCACCTGGTCGCGGGTGGCGTCCGCACCCTGCAGCGCGCCGACTCCGGCACCGATGCCGTCGGCCTCGCCACCGCCCAGCACCAGCCGCCAGCGGGTCAGTCGGTCGTCGTTCACATCGTCTCCCATCCGATGAGCCGGGCCACCGCGGCCATCGCGGGGGCGGCCTGCCCGAGATCCGACGCAGCGCCGACGTCGGTGTGCGCCGCCCGGGTCAACGACTGCCCGATGATCCGGCGCTCGGCCTTCGAGAACCCCGAGAACGTGCGGCGCAGCAGCGGCAGGAGGTCGTCGAAGACCTCCGTCGCGACGCCGGACATCCACTCGTCGACCACGGCGAGCAGGGCTGCGTCGTGCATGAGGACGAGAGCGTCGCCGGCGAGGAATCCGTCCAGCCAACCCGCGGCGTCGACGGGATCGCCCACCGTGGACAGTGCGAGCCCCATCCGTCGTTCCACCTCGTCCCGGTGGAGGCGCCCGGCGTCGAGCAGCATGCGGGTGGCGCGACCGACGAGCGTTCCCGGGACACGGTCGTGATCGGCGACGCGGCGGAGAGCGCCGTACCAGTAGTCGGCGAGCCGCATGTCGTCGAGCAGCATCAACCCCCGGTGCGCGGACTCGACGGCGGTCCTCAGCCCGACGGCGGCGTCGTCGCTCAGCGAAGTGGAGGCGGACGGCAGTCCGAGGCAGGCGCGCACCGCGGTCTGGTCCAGGACGGCGCGCACATCGTCGGTCGCCACCTGGCGGACGTTTCCGTACCGACAGACGCGAGCGAGTGGTTCGACGGCGGCGAGGAGTTCCGGGACGTCGGTGTGCGCGGCGGCACGGTCGGCGAGTGCGGCGACCACCCGGTCGATCGGGAGGTCGGCGAGCAGGCACAGGTCGATCAGTTCGGACAGTGCGCCGAGCGTCGTGGCGGCGTCCGCGTCGGCGGCGACCTTCGCGGCGGCCGCGGAGGCGACGGTGGTGCCGTAGACGGACGCCTCGACGACGTCGACGGCCATCGCCGGATCCCACTCCAGCTCCCACGCCTCCTTGAAGGTGCCGGTGGTGGAGCCGGTCTCGCCGGGCAGTCCCCACGTGATGTCGAGGGCGCGGAGCCGGTGCAGCAGCACCGATTTGGCGCGCCCCGAGTCGGTGCGGAGGTCCAACATCAGCGACTTCGCCTGTGCTGTGGGCCGCAACCGGCAACCCTTCTGCTGTCGTTGGAGGTCGGCGGCGAGGGGGACCAGCGGGGCGGACTCCGGAACGGCGCCGATGTCGGCGCCGACCACCAGGCTGTCGTTCACGAGAGTCAACGGCATCCGGTCGCCGTCGGCGAGGACAGCCAGCGCGGCGTCGTCCAGTTCGCTCAGTCCGGGGTGGGGGCGGCCGCGGAGACCGGCGAGCGTGCTTGCGAGCCGGACCGCGTCGACCACCGCCGCCGGCGATGCAGGGCGCCCCTGCGCGCGGAGCTCCCGCGCCACGAGGACGAGCCAGGATGCGGCGGCCTCCCTCGTGTCGTGTCCGGCGCGCCGCGCCTCGAACAGGTGGCGATACCAGCCGGGGGAGGCGACGCCGGCGCCGTAGCCCGACCACTGACTCAGCCGGGTCGCGGTCCACGGCACCCACGCGACGGCCACCTTGGTCTTCGGGAGGCCGCGCAGCAACCGATTGTCGGCGGCGGCCGACGGCATGCGGGTCGGGTCGAGGGCCGGTGCGTGCCAGGCGCCGCACACCACCGCGATCCGCTGGTGACCGGCCTTGATCGCGGCCCGCAGCGCCTTGCGCATCGCGGCCTCGCGGGCACCGGTCATCGCCGACCCCAGCGGGTTCGACGCGGCGACGGCGTCGAGGACCTTGTCGTCCCCGACGAGCGGAGTCGGCGCCGGCTCGTCGGTGCGGAGCTCGGCGATCGCCTCGCGCACCGCGTCGAACCGGTCGAGGACCCCGGCGGCTCCGGCGTGCTCCACCGCGTCCTCCCACCAGCGTTCGGGCTCGTCGTAGCCCGCGGCGGCGGCCAGGGCCGCGATCGGGTCGGTGACCTGCTCGTCGCGGTGCACGGCGGGCTCCGGCGCGGTGTCGGCCGAGGTGACGGCCGCCCGCAGCGCCAACTGGTTGCCGCCCGGCAGATCCGCCCACTCCACGGTGACGTCGTGGTTCAGCGCCCACCGGGTCGCGACCCATTCGGGCGAGAACGAGGCGAGCGGATAGAACGACGCCCGGCTCGGTTCGGCGGCGTCGTACACCAGCCCGGCGATCGGTGGGACGGTCTCGGGGTCCACCAGCAGCGGCAGGATCTTCGTCAGCTCGCCCGGCCCCTCCACCAGCACGAAGTCGGGGCTGATCTCCGCGAGGGCGTCGGCGACGGACTGCGCCGAGCCCGGCCCGTGGTGCCGGATGCCGAGGATCGAGACGGTCGCGCGAACGGTCATCGATGTGCGCCGGTGCCCAGATCCCGGCACGCGCGGTAGAGGTCGTCCCAGTCGGGGCGACCGCGGACGACGGTCTCCAGGTACTCGTCCCAGATCACCGCGTCCTGCACCGGGTCCTTCACGACTGCGCCGAGCAGGCCCGCGGCCACGTCGTGCGCGCCCACCACACCGTCGCCGAAGTGCGCGGCCAAACTCAGCCCGCTGGTCACCACCGAGATGGCCTCGGCCGTCGAGAGCGTCGACGACGGCGACTTCAGTGTGGTGCGCCCGTCGACGGTGACGCCGCCGCGGAGTTCACGCATCACCGTCACCACGCGTCGGATCTCGCTGAGGGACTGCAGGTCGGCCGGGAGCTCCAGCGACGCCCCGAGACTCGACACGCGCTGGGTCACGATCGAGACCTCGTCGTCCAGCGAGTCGGGGAGCGGGAGCACCACGGTGGTGAATCGGCGACGGAGCGCCGACGACAGGTCGTTGACGCCCTTGTCCCGGTCGTTGGCGGTCGCGATCACGTTGAAACCGCGGCGCGCCTGGACTTCGCTGTCGAGTTCGGGGATCGGCAGCGTCTTCTCCGACAGGACGGTGATCAGGGAGTCCTGCACGTCGGCGGGGATGCGCGTCAGTTCCTCGATGCGGGCGAGGGAACCGGTGCGCATCGCGCGCATCACCGGGCCGGGTACCAGTGCGTCGGTGGACGGGCCGGCAGCGAGGAGGCTCGCGTAGTTCCAGCCGTAACGGATGGCCTCCTCGGTGGTGCCTGCGGTGCCCTGCACGACGAGGGTCGAGTCACCGCTGATCGCGGCGGCGAGGTGCTCGCTGACCCACGACTTCGCGGTGCCCGGAACACCGAGGAGCAGCAGCGCCCGGTCGGTGGCGAGCGAGGCCACCGCGATCTCCATCAGGCGGCGACTACCGATGTACTTCGGGGTGATCACCGTGCCGTCGGTCAGGGTGCCGCCCAACAGATAGGTGGTCACCGCCCACGGCGACAGCTGCCATCGCGGTGGTCGGGGACGGTCGTCGGCGGCCGCGAGCGCCGCGAGTTCGGCGGCGTACTCGTACTCGGCGTGCGCCCGCAGGACGTCGTCGGCGGGGGTGGTCGGCGAGGGAGTGGTCACGAGAAGGCCTCCTGAATGGACTGGTCGAGAGCATGGAAGTTGATGGCCGTGGCGAGGACTCGCCGCAGGTGGTCGGGGACGGCGACGCCGGACGTAGGCAGTTCGGCCCGGGCCAGCACTTCGCTGATCGCAGGCACGGACTCCGCGGGGAAGGCTGTCGCGTACGTCATCGGCAGGTGCGCGACGCGACGGCTCAGCGTGGACGCGGTGTCCTTCGGCGCCGCGGGCCGGGTGACCCGAGCCAGGATCGTGTGGGCGACGGCGACGCTCCACGGGTGTCCGGCGACCGCCAGGAGCTCTTGAAAGGCGACGTCGTTGCAGACGGGGAGGAGGCGGAGCAGGTGGCGTTCCCGTTCCGCTGGGGGCAGCACGGGCACCAGCGAGCGGTGGTCGCGGACCGCGAGCAGAGCGTGTGCCCACCGGCCGTCGGACTGCTGCGTGGCCGCGCGGATCAACGCGGTGATCGCGGCGGTGTCGTCGCGGAGCCCGGCGACCACCTGATCGGCGGTCAGACCGCTGAGGTCGGTCCAGGTGTGGAGCGGCGCCGACGCCACGATGGCCTGCAGGGATGCGGATCGATCGGTCGCCGAGCCGGTGCCGGGCAACCCGTCGCGATGCGCGGCGTCGTCGAGTGCGGTCGGCGCGAGCAGCGTGATCGTGACATGGGATCGAAGCACCCGCCCCCGCTGGACGGTGACCAGCGGCCGGAGTCGGTCGGCCATCCGCCGCCCGAACGCGCTGCCCGGGAGATGGCGAAGCACCGTGCGGGCGGCATCGCGCACGCGGACGGACCGTTGGTCGAGGGCGTCCTCCAGGAACGCTTCGTCGGCGAGGGAGAGACCGACCTGAAATCCGGTCACCACCCGCTCCTTGAGCGCGGCGGGGAGCCCGGACCACTGTGCGAGCGCGATGGTCCGCGCTCCGGCCGGGTCACGGCTCCGCAGTTCGACCAGGGCGTCGACGGCGACGGACGGTGCCAGGTCGGTCCAGTCACGGGTCAGGGACTCCGCGTCGAGGTGCGCGGGGCGCTTCCCCGCCGATTCGGTGACCTCGGCCAGCCAGTCGCCCCGACGGCCCCACGACCGCCGCAGCGCGGGCTGCAGGCGCGGGGATCGACCGCCGGCCGCGATCACCGCGGGGAGCATGGGCGGCGGCACCAGCACGCCACGATCACCGGCGGTGTCGAGCCACCGTTCGAGGAGGTCGGGCCACACCTCCCGGGCGACGGGAGGCGCGTCGAGCAGCACGCCGAGCAGTTCGACCGCACGCGGAGGTGCGTAGGGCGAGGTCTCCGCCGGTGCCGCGGCAGCGGGCTCGGCGACCGTACTCGTCCGCCCAGCCCGGGTGAGTGCCGCAGCCAGGGCCGCTTGGTCGAGCATCTCGACCGGCGGCTCATCGGCCCGGTGCCCGCCGGTCCCCACCGCAGTCGGAGGCGTGGGCGGCGGTCGACGGTCGGTGCCCAGGACTGCCGTCGACAGCAGAGCGTCGCGCCACCGCGCCGCCGAGCCGTCGGTCGTCGAATCGTCGGCGTTCGTCGGTGTCGTCACAGTGCCGTCACCATCCCGTCGGCCACCACGGTGAGTACCCGGAACCGGCCACCGTCCAACTCCCCGAAGACCTGATCGGCACGACCGCCCGTGACGGCGAACAGAGCCTGCTGCGGCGTGTCGGCCACCAACGGAACCGCATCGCCGACCGGGTCGACGAGGTGGTCCAGGCCGTCACCGGCGAGCGCAACGTCGTCGAGGACCACCGGATGCCGGTCGCGCCACGGGACGCGGGCGACGGCGTCGGCGGCCCCGGCGAAAGCCGACCTGATCGTGGTGCCGGGACCGAGCCGGGCTGCGGGTTCACCGGGCTCCGGCTGGTCGGCGAACAGCACCCGTTGGGGGGCCGAACCCGGGTACACGCCGAGCCGAGCCCGCAGGCGGGCACCCGCCAGGTGCGGCACACCGAGCGACTGCCCCGGTCCGACGGTGTCGAGAACCATGAGGAACTCGCCGGTGTCGGGGGACCTGAGCCACGTGCGCTGCTGCGTCAGGCGGCCGGTCTCGTCGCGATGCGATCCGACGACGGTCCACATGCCGTCGCGGACCTCGCCCGCGCGGACCTCCGCGGTCGGGATGGGCCACCCCAGTGAGGTCTGCAGATCCGCGTGCAGAGCGGGCGACAGCGTCTCGCGGCGCGACCACGCCCGCACCATGGTCCACCAGACACCGATCCGCTCCAGCAGTTCCGCCGGACCGGCCCCATGACTCAGATCGATCGCGGTGTCGCGGACACGTTCGGCCAGACCCGGCATCTGAGCGTCGACGAGCCGTGCGGCCGCGGCATCCCACCACGATTCGGGACGACGGATCGCATCCGCGAGACCGCCGCGCATCAGGTCGGCCAACCAGCGTCCGAACTCCTCGCCGCCGGCGTCCATCTTGGCGATGCGTTCGGCCCGTCTAGCGGCCTGCGCCTCCGGATCGGGCGCGGTCGCAGGCGCCGTGACGCCCGCAGTTCGAGGGGTGCGGTGCTGCGCCCACTCCGCGGCGTGGTCGGCGGCGGTACCGCCGACTCGACCGTCGGACCAGAGGAGCAGCAGGGCGATCGCGTGCTTGCACGGGAACTTCCGGCTGGGGCAGCTGCACTTGTACGCGGGACCCACCAGATCGATGCTGACCTGGTACGGCTTCTTGCCGCTGCCCTGACACGACCCCCACAGCAGGCTCTCGTTGCAGCCGGTTCCCGACCACGGTCCGGGCACCGCGAGCTTGCGTCCGGCCTTCACCGACGCGGCGTCGGGTGCGACGGCGAGCACCCGCTCCTGAGTCCATGGCATGGTTCTGAAGACTAGTCCGACACTCGGACATTTCCGGGTCGTGACGACCGGCCGACTCGTTCAGTCGATCGACTCCGAGCCCGCCGTCGGAGGAAGTGACCCCGGTCGCTCGACAGGGGACGGGCATGCCTACTCTGGACACCAAGCGTTGAAAGGGGCCGTCGCCGTGACCAGTCAGTCCGTGCTCGATTCGATCATCGAGGGAGTCAAGGCTGACGTCGCCGCGCGCGAAGCAGCTCTTCCCCTCGACGCAGTGAAGAAGGCGGCTGCGGCCGCACCCGGTCCGCGCGATGCGATGGCTGCTCTGAGCCAGTCCGACATCGCCGTCATCGCCGAGGTGAAGCGGTCGAGCCCGTCCAAGGGGCAGCTCGCCAACATTCCGGACCCGGCGGATCTCGCCAAGGCCTACGAGGACGGCGGTGCCCGCATCGTCAGCGTCCTCACCGAGGAGCGTCGATTCGGCGGTTCGCTGGCCGATCTCGACGCCGTCCGCGCCGCGATCGACATCCCGATCCTCCGCAAGGACTTCATCGTCGGTCCGTACCAGATCCACGAGGCGCGGGCCCACGGTGCGGACGTCATCCTGCTGATCGTCGCCGCCCTGGAGCAGAAGGTGCTGGCCTCGCTGCTCGACCGCACCGAGTCGCTCGGCATGACCGCCCTCGTCGAGGTCCACACCGAGGAAGAGGCCGACCGCGCGCTCGAAGCCGGTGCCAAGGTGGTCGGCGTCAACGCCCGCAACCTGAAGACCCTCGAGGTGGACCGCGACTGCTTCGCGCAGATCGCCCCGGGCCTTCCGTCGAGCGTCATCAAGGTCGCCGAGTCCGGAGTCCGCGGTCCCGCCGATCTGCTGGCCTACGCCGGTGCCGGCGCCGACGCGATCCTGGTCGGCGAGGGTGTCGTGACGAGCGGCGATCCGCGCCTGGCGGTGGCCGACCTGGTGACCGCGGGATCGCACCCGTCGTGCCCCAAGCCGTCGCGCTGACTTCCGGACCGAACTGAACCGAAGACCTCGATGCTGTTGTCGTACAACGGAATCGAGGAATGCGGTTTTTCATTTGCCGCACGATGCGATTGATGAGGATACTGAGGAACGTGACCGAGAACCCCGAACACGACGCGCAGGCCGCCTTCCCGCAGGCCAGCGACGGCGTCGCCCACGTCCACCCGATCGGACCCGACGAGCGGGGACACTGGAACGAGTTCGGCGGCCGCCACGTTCCCGAGGCGCTGATGGCGGTGATCGAGGAGGTCACCGCCGGCTACGAGAAGCTGCGGACCGACCAGACCTTCCTGAACGAACTCGACCGCCTGCAGCGGGACTACTCCGGTCGTCCGTCGCCGCTGTACGAAGCCGAACGACTCCGCGAGGACGCGGGCGGCGCACGCCTGTTCCTCAAGCGTGAGGACCTCAACCACACCGGGTCGCACAAGATCAACAACGTCCTCGGGCAGGCGCTCCTCGCCAAGAAGATGGGGAAGACGCGCATCATCGCCGAGACCGGCGCCGGTCAGCACGGTGTCGCGACCGCCACGGCGTGCGCGCTGCTCGGTCTGGAATGCCTCATCTACATGGGGCGCGTCGACACCGAACGTCAGGCGCTCAACGTGGCCCGCATGCGCCTGCTCGGCGCCACCGTCGTGGCCGTCGAGACCGGATCCGCCACGCTCAAGGACGCGATCAACGAGGCCTTCCGCGACTGGGTCACCAACGCGGACAGCACCTACTACTGCTTCGGGACGGCCGCCGGACCGCATCCGTTCCCGATGATCGTGCGCGATCTGCAGCGGATCATCGGCATGGAGACCCGCGTCCAGATCATCGAGAAGATCGGTCGGCTCCCCGACGCCGTCACTGCCTGCATTGGCGGCGGCTCCAACGCCATCGGCATGTTCCACCCGTTCATCGACGACGAGGGCGTCCGCATGGTCGGCTTCGAGGCCGCGGGCGACGGCGTCGAGACCGGACGTCACGCCGCCACGTTCACCGGCGGCACGCCGGGCGCCTTCCAGGGCTCCTACTCGTACCTGTTGCAGGACGAGGACGGTCAGACGATCGAATCGCACTCGATCTCCGCCGGTCTGGACTACCCGGGCGTGGGCCCCGAGCACGCCTACCTCAGGGAGATCGGGCGTGCCGAGTACCGTCCGATCACCGACGCCGAGGCGATGGACGCCCTGGCGCTGCTCTCCCGCAAGGAGGGCATCATCCCGGCGATCGAGTCGGCGCACGCCGTCGCGGGCGCCCTCAAACTGGGACGCGAACTGGGCGACGGCGCGGTCATCGTCGTCAACGTCTCCGGTCGCGGCGACAAGGACGTCGACACCGCCGCGCAGTGGTTCGGCCTGTTCGAGAAGCCGCAGAACGAGACCGAATACGCCGCGTCGCTCGCCGCCGCGAAGAAGGAGAACGATCGATGAGCCCGAAGTCCGCCCCCGACTCTCGCCTGGGCGCCACCTTCGCGGCCTGCAAGGCGGAGAACCGTCCCGCATTGATCGGCTACACGCCGGTCGGGTACCCGACGGTCGACGACTCTCTCGCGGTCATGAAGACGATGGTCGAATCCGGATGCGACATCGTCGAGATCGGCATCCCGTACTCCGACCCGGTGATGGACGGCCCGACGGTCGCCAACGCGGCGATGAAGGCACTGGAGAACGGCTCGCGTGTCCGCGACGTCTTCGCCGCCGCCGAGACCGTCGCGGCAGCCGGAGCGCAGCCGGTCGTCATGACGTACTGGAACTTGATCCTCAAGTACGGCGTCGACGCCTTCGCCCGCGACCTCGCAGCCGCAGGCGGCGTCGGCCTCATCACGCCCAACCTGATTCCCGAGGAGGGCGACGACTGGTACGCGGCTTCGGAGGCGCACGGACTCGACAGGATCTACCTGGTCGCGCCGTCGTCGACTCCCGAACGGCTGGCGATGACCCTCGACAACTGCAGCGGCTTCGTCTACGCGGCGTCGACGATGGGTGTCACCGGTGCCCGTGATCGAGTCTCCAACGCCGCACCCGAACTGTGCGCCCGGGTCCGCGAGTACTCCGACATCCCGATCGGTGTGGGTCTCGGTGTCCGCGACGGCGACCAGGCCGCCGAGATCGGCGCCTACGCCGACGGCGTGATCGTCGGCTCGGCCATCGTGTCCGCGGTCGAGAAGGGCCTCGACGCGGTCGGTGCAGTGGTCTCCGACCTCGCCGGGGGCGTGCGACGCGCTCGCCGCTGATCGAATCCGCGATACGGCCCAGTAGGTTTTCGGCCGATCGGGCAGTGGCGGTGACAGAGCGCGATGCCGCTGCACGATACTGTGGCACCTGTGACTGACGGAACCGTCCTCGCCTTCATCCCGAGCCCCTCGCAGGGCGTGTGGCACCTCGGCCCCGTGCCGATCCGCGCCTACGCGCTCTGCATCATCGTCGGCATCGTCGTCGCCGTCTGGTGGGGCAGCAGACGGTGGCAGGCGCGCGGGGGCCAACCGGGCGAGGTCATCGACGTCGCGCTGTGGGCGGTCCCGTTCGGCCTCGTCGGCGGGCGCCTGTACCACGTGCTCACCGACTGGGAGACCTACTTCGGCCCCGGCGGCAAGGGGCTCGGTGCCGCGTTCCGCGTCTGGGACGGCGGTCTCGGCATCTGGGGCGCCGTCGCGCTCGGTGCCGTCGGCGCCTGGATCGGCGCCCGCAACATGGGCATCAAACTGCCCCCGTTCGGCGATGCGATCGCGCCCGCGATCCTCCTCGCGCAGGCCATCGGCCGGCTCGGCAACTACTTCAACCAGGAGTTGTTCGGACGTCCGACCGACGTTCCGTGGGGCCTGGAGATCTTCGACCGCGTCAACAGCGACGGGCAGATCTCGTACAAGCTGATCGACGGCGTCTCCACCGGCAACGTGGCGACGATCGTCCATCCGACCTTCCTGTACGAAATGGTCTGGAACATCCTGATCGTGCTGCTGCTGGTGCTGATCGACCGGAAGTTCAAGATCGGCCACGGCCGCCTGTTCGCGATGTACGTCGCCGGATACTGCGTCGGACGGTTCGGCGTCGAACTGATGCGGGACGATTTCGCGACTCACATCTTCGGCATCCGCATCAACCTCTTCACCGCCGCGATCGTCTTCCTGTGCGCCGCGCTCTACGTGGTGATGGCGCCGAAGGGCCGCGAACAGGGGCTGTCGATGTACTGGCCCGATCGTGCGGAGGAGCTCGCCGACGAGGGCGCCGTCGGCTACATCCCGCCGGAACTGCAGGACGACGAGGACGAGGTCGAGTCCGACGACGTCGACGACGACACTGCCGATGACGACGACTACGACGATGAGGCGGACGACAGCGACTATCTCGAGGACGACGACTTCCACGAGCGCGAGCCGGCCGACGATGATTTCTACGATGTCGACCGCGATGCGGACGACGGTGTCGATGCCGACGAGTCGAAGGCGCCGGCAGCCGGCGTCGTGGCGGTCGGCGGTGCCGCCGCTGCGGTCGACGCCGTCGCCGCCTCGGATGACGAGTCCGGTGACGACGCGGTAGACGACGGTCCCGACGACGCATCGGCCGAACCGCTGACCGGTGGCGATGCGGCCGACGACGAGCCGACCGCTGACGGCGAGCCCGTCGATGAGGACGAGGCCGTCGATGACACCGACGTCGACGCCGAGGACCCGGCACCCGAGACTCCCGACGACTCGGCTGCAGACCTCGAGGACGAGAAGGCCGACGACACCTCCGCCGAAGCCGACGACACCTCCGACGAAAGCGACGAGACCCCCGCGGACTCGGCCGAGCCGTCGGACGAGGAGGACTCGGAAGAGGACGCACCTCCCGCCGAGCCGTCGGACGAGGAAGCACCAGTCGAGGAAGCGCCTGCCGAGGAAGCACCTGCCGAGGAAGCACCTGTCGACGCGCCGACTGGGCGCGTGATCCCGGGCCGCGAACCCGCAATCGTCGACTCGGTGTCGTCGCAGGGATACACCGTCGTCCCCGCCGACGACGAGGAACTCGGCGGCATCTCGATCGTCGAGCAGAACCCGGGCGGCTCAGCCGGATCGATCGAGATCCGCCGCGCCGAGACCACCGATTCCGGGCATCCCGAATCGAGTGACGAATCCCGCTCGACCGAGGTGACAGACGAAGGCGACACACCGGAGGAAGACCGCTAGCCTTAGAGCGTGACTCGTCGAACCAAGATCGTTTGTACCCTCGGACCCGCTACCAGCTCTCTGGAGAGCATCACTGAGCTCGTCGAATGCGGAATGAACGTCGCGCGCCTCAACTTCAGCCACGGCGCGCACGCTGACCACCAGAGCGTCTACAAGACCGTCCGCGCAGCCGGTGAGAGCACGGGCAACGCGGTCGGCATCCTCGCCGACCTGCAGGGACCCAAGATCCGACTCGGCAAGTTCGAGGACAACGGCCGCCCCAACGGCGCCGTCGACTGGAACGCCGGAGAACAGGTCCGGATCACGGTCGACGACGTGATCGGCAATCACGACCGGGTCTCCACCACGTACAAGAACCTGGCGCAGGACGCCGCGGTCGGCGACCGACTCCTGGTCGACGACGGCAAGGTGGGCCTGGTCGTCGACAGCGTCGACGGGAACGACGTCGTCTGCACCGTCACCGAGGGCGGCACCGTCAGCAACAACAAGGGCCTGTCGATGCCCGGCATGAACATCTCGGTGCCGGCCTTGTCGGAGAAGGACATCGCCGACCTGGAGTTCGCGCTCGGCCTGGGCGTCGACCTCGTCGCCCTGTCGTTCGTCCGCAGCCCGTCCGACATCGAATTGGTGCACGAGGTGATGGACCGCGTCGGACGCCGCGTGCCCGTGGTCGCCAAGCTCGAGAAGCCCGAAGCGATTGAGAACCTCGAAGCCGTCGTCCTGGCGTTCGACGCCATCATGGTGGCCCGCGGTGATCTCGGCGTCGAGATGCCTCTCGAAGAGGTTCCGCTGGTGCAGAAGCGTGCCATTCAGATGGCGCGCGAGAACGCGAAGCCGGTCATCGTCGCGACCCAGATGCTCGACTCGATGATCGAGAACTCGCGCCCCACCCGCGCCGAGGCCTCCGACGTCGCCAACGCCGTGCTCGACGGCGCCGACGCCGTGATGCTGTCGGGTGAGACCTCGGTCGGCAAGTACCCGCACGAGACTGTGCGAACCATGAGTCGGATCGTGACGGCGGTCGAGAACGGCACCCGCGACGTTCCGCCGCTGACCCACGTCCCGCGCACCCGTCGCGGCATCGTCACCTACGCCGCGCGCGACATCGCCGAGCGCCTCGACGCCGTCGCCATGATCGGCTTCACCGAATCCGGCGACACCGTCCGACGGATCGCCCGACTGCACGCGCGTGTGCCGTTGATCGGCTTCACCGCCACCGAGGCCACGCACAACCAGCTGGCGCTCAGCTGGGGCGTCGACTCACACTTCGTCCCGCGCATGAAGGACACCGACTCGATGATCGAGCAGGTCGACGAGATCCTGCTCAGCAAGGGACGCGTCGCTAAGGGCGACACCGTCGTCATCATCGCCGGCGCCCCCGCGTCGGTCATCGGATCCACCAACTTCATCCACGTCCACCGCATCGGCGAACAGGACCACTGACGGAGTCGTCGGCGGTGCGGCGGGGGAGAACGTGCTCCGCGGCACCGCTGACATAGTGTGGGAGCCATGACCGACGGCACCCCAGATCACGACGTGACCAATTCCGCCGATCTCGCCAAGCTGATCGAGCTTCTCGACGTGGAGCGCGTCGACGACGACCTCTTCATCGGGCAGCATCCCGATCAGGTGATGGCACGGACCTTCGGCGGGCAACTCCTCGGCCAGGGAGTGGTGGCCGCCGGCCGCACCATCGTGAAGGGAAATCCGCCCGTCCACGCATTGCACGCGCACTTCATCCGCGGCGGCGACGTCACCAAACCGCTCGAGTACCACATCGACCGCTACCGCGACGGACGCGCCTTCGCGAACCGCCAGGTCACCGCGAAGCAGGACGGCGAGGTCATCTTCACGATGCTCGTCGCCTTCCAGGACAACTCGGCGGGCCTCGAGCACGCCGTCGAGATCCCCGAGGTCCCATACCCGGAGGAACTCCCCAAGATCGACGAGCACTTCAAGGGCTACGAGGACAAGATCGAAGCCTTCGTCAACGCCCTGCATCCGGTCGACATCCGCTTCGCGAACGACCCGACCTGGGTGATGAAGGGGACCGGTGAGAAGCTGAACCACAACCGCGCCTGGATGAAGGCCGACGGGAAGCTCCCCGACGATCCGCTGATGCACGTGGGTGCGATGGCGTACTCGTCGGACACCACGGTCCTCGACTCGATCATCACCACGCACGGACTGTCGTGGGGCATCGACCGGCTCTTCGCGGCCACCGTCAACCACTCCATGTGGTTCCACCGCGAGTTCCGCTTCGACGAGTGGATGCTCTACGCGACCGAGTCGCCCGTCGCCGCCGGATCGCGCGGCATCGGCTCCGGCCGGTTCTTCATGCGCGACGGCACCCTGGCCACCTCCGTCGTGCAGGAAGCGCTCATCAAGTACTTCCCGCCGCGGAGCTGAGATGGACCATCCGTCGATCCCCGAAGAACAACCGGGTGCCGACCCCCAGCAGCCGGACACCGAGCCCGAGACACCGGCCGACCGTTCGGACTCCGAGCCCCAGCTCGTCTCTGCCGCGGCGGCCGGCGTCGCACCGTCCGAGCACTCGCATTCGGACATGCCGCAGCCCGAGGTGCGGTTCTTTCTGCCGCCCGGGCCGCCGTTGCCGCCGAAGCGCTGGCAGCGCAAGTGGAAGATCGGGATCCGCCTCGGCAGTCTGATCGTCGGGGTGGCGTTCGTGGTGGGGGCGATCGGTGCGCTCGTCTTCGGTGTCATCTCGTCGTCGTACTTCACCGCGTCCGGCGCGGTCGAGGTGGATTGCGCGACGCGCGCCAAGCCCTTCGTCACCGACGTGGCAGTCGGTTCGCCTGTGACGATCGTGGACGCCCGGACGGGCGAGGTGTACGGATCCTCGACCCTCGGCGATTTCACGGCCCTCAAGAGCGGGATCTGCCTCGTCTCGTTCGAAGTCGAGGACGTTCCGGTCGCCAACCTCTACACCGTGCGGATCGGTAAGTCGTTCGAGGCGCTCGCCACCGCCGACACCCTCCGCGGCGGCGCGCTTCTCCGCTGAATCTCGCACTACCAACGCGTACAGCGAGACATCCGAGGCGGATGTCCGATTCTCGGAGGTTCTACGCGTTGGTAGTGCGAAGTGCGGCGGCTGCCGCCGCGACGAGGGCGGGGTCGGTGACCTCCAACTCGGACGCGGTGCCGCCGCCGGGGCCGGCAGCGCCCGGATCGGGGATCGTCGCCTTGGCGGACAGGTGCACCGCGTGCACCCCGGTGGCGAGGATCGCGGGAATCGCATCGACGGCCACTCCGCCGCCGGCCATCACCTGCACGCCGGTGTCCGCCGCGACCAACGCACGCAGCACGGCCAGGCCGTCACCCGCCTTCGCTGCGCCGCCCGACGTGAGGACCCGGTTCACGCCCAGGTCTCCGAGCGCGGTGATGGCGGCGACCGGGTCGGCGGCCGCGTCGATGGCGCGGTGGAAGGTCACGTCGACGGCCCGACCGGCCGCCTGCTCAGCCGCCCGGGCCGCATCGACCAGGACGTGTCCCCGCCGGATCCAGCGAGCCGTCCGGCCGCAGGGCGCCGACCACCACGCCGCTCGCGCCGAACCGGACCGCAGCCTGCACATCGGCGACCAGCACGGTCAGTTCGTCGTCGGTGTAGACGAAACCGCCCGGTCGAGTGCGGATCAGGACGTGGACATCGATCCCGACCGCCGATGCGCCGTAGATCAGGCCGGGCGACGGCGTCAGTCCGCCGGTCGCGCCGAGGGCGGCGCAGAGTTCGATCCGGTCGGCGCCGCCGTCCCGGGCGATCACCGCGCCGGCGACGTCCTGGACGGCGATCTCCAGTGCGGCGGTCATCGAATCGCCTTCGACAGCGGCACGTTGACCCAGCTCGGATTCGCCGGATCGATCTCGATGTACTGGGGGCGCAGCTGCGACGACCACAGCCCCGGACCCAGCGGCACCGACTTCGGGAAGTTGAACGAGTACAGGTCCACGCGCAGGCGGTCACCGGGCTTCAGCGCGGCCTGCGTGGCCGACATCGGGATGTCGATGTCCAGGATCTGACCGGGGCGCACCTTGCTGTAGTGATCCAGCGACAGGTACAGGAACGGATCGGTGAGGTCGCCGTTCGGGGCGTACGTGCTCTTCGACGCGTCCACGCCGCGCAGCGACACCATCAGCTGGCCCATCGACACGATCTGCGACCGACCGTCCGGGGAGACGATGTTGACCGTCGCATGCCAGTACCCGTCGGTCGCCTTCAGGCGCTGCCGCAGGTGGACGACCGGCGTGCCGCTGATGCGGGTCAGCGACGAGACCGGCTTGCCGGTGAACGTCTGCGCGGCCACCTCCGACAGGCGCGTGTCCTTACCGCAGAAGTCGAACAGGATCGTGACACCCGCGGCGGCCTGTGCGGCGTCGCGGTCGCACAGCGTCGAGAGGCCGGGTTTCACCTCGCGGGTGGCGCGACGGGTCGGCTTGGCCGAGCTGAGCGAGCCGTCGCCGGCGACGGGAGTGTTCACGGTGCGCGACGGTGTGCCGCGCAGGTACTGCCGCTGGTAGGTGTATCCGGGCAGGGGATAGGTGTCGCCCTGGAGGAAGTTCCCGGTCGGCTCGGAGGCGAGCGTGGCGGGCGAGTACCGGTCGATGCCGTTGTGGATGCCCTTGAGCCACCGGTCGTACCAGGCGCGGGCGAGGACGTCGATGCGCGGCGGGTGCCCCTTCTGCCCGAAGTTCGAGCTGGAGGTGATGTGGTAGCCGTCATCCATGATGAGCTTCTTCTGCGCGTTCGGCAGCTGCGACAGTCCGCTGAGCAGACGCGATTCGGAGTTGGTGAACAGGTCGTTCCATCCGCCGATCGCGAACGTCGGCGTCTGCACCCGGTTCACGTCCGTGAACAGCGACTTCCGCCGTGCGGAGTTCGCCGTCATCATGTCGCGGGTCTTGGGGGCGAAGTCCTTCACGTTCCGGGTCGCGAGCGCGTCGATCAGCACGTCGAAGTAGGTCAGCGGATCCTTGATCCGGTCGGCGAGCCACTTCCAGTCGAAGGTGCCGTTCAGCATCGACGCGATGTTCGGGATCATCTTCGACGAGTTCACCAGGGTCAGCCACGGCAGCAGGAAGCCGAATCCGAGGCCGCCGCCGGGGGCGATGATGTCGCGGACCAGGTCGGCGCCGGGGACGACGGGGAAGATGGCCCCGAGCTTGCCCGGGTCGTCGGACGCGGCCTGCAGCTGGTTGATGCCCGAGTAGGAGACGCCTGCCATGCCGATCTTGCCGTTGGACCAGCGCTGCTTGGCCGCCCAGTCGACCACCTCGACGGTGTCCTTGCGTTCGCGATCGCCGAAGACCTGCCACGTGCCCTGGGAGAAGCCGGTGCCGCGAACGTCCACGACCAGCATGTTGTAGCCGCTCTTGATCAGCTGCGGGTCGTAGGCGAAGGTCTGGATGAGTCCGCCGCGGAGTGCACCGACGAGCTCGTTGTAGCCGGACAGAACCGTGCCGCGGAGGTTGATGCCGTTGAGCAGGTCGATCAACTGCGGGACCAGGACCGGATAGTTCATCACCTCGGACGCCAGCGCGCTGACCATCTTGGTGTACGGCGTCATGTTCACGATGGTCGGCAGCTTGGTGCTCACCGGCTTGCCGTCGCGGCCGACGGGGCGGATCAGGTTGCCGCGCAACACGGTGCCGTCGGACATGCGGATCGGGACGTCGGGCTTGACCGAGTAGCCGCCGTACTTCTGCTTGCCGTCGTGAGTGCGCGTCCACTGCGCGGCGAGCGCACCGTAGACGGCGGCATCGGAGCGACCCGTGCCGACGGGTGCCGCGACCAGCGGAAGCGCGGTCAGCACGGCGATGAGAACCGACGTCAGACGACGCCGCATGGATGATGACTTCACAGTGTTGTTCCTCCCCGAAGGCGCAACGGGCGCAACGCATGAGACACGAGAACGTGTTCTTACTCTCAGGTAACACTAAGTGTGATCTGAGAACAATGGAAGAGCCTCGCGTAGTTTCGGTGCATTCCTCCCTCGGCGTCGGGCCGTCGCCGACGTCGACAGGGGCCGATGCGGTCGATCGCGAACGGTGTGCGTACACTCGTTTCTCGCACCACCACCGGCCCCGGTGGCGAAATTGGCAGACGCGCCGCACTCAAAATGCGGTCTCTAACGAGGTGCCGGTTCGAGTCCGGCCCGGGGCACAGCAGCCACGATCCCAGCGAGTCGCGGATCTGATCGCCAACCAGGAGCGGAGCCGAGTTCATGAGTGAGACAGGCGGAACCGTCCGACCGGCGAGCCGGGTGGTGGTGGCCGAGGACGACTCGCTGATCCGCATGGACCTCATCGAGATGCTGCGTGACGAGGGCTACGACGTCGTCGGCGAGGCACCGAACGGACAGGTGGCCGTCGACCTCGCCGAATCCCTGCATCCCGATCTGGTGATCATGGATGTCAAGATGCCCGTGCGCGACGGGATCGACGCGGCCAGCGAGATCGCCCGCAAACGCATCGCACCCGTCGTGATGCTGACCGCGTTCAGTCAGCGGGAGTTCGTCGAACGCGCCCGCGACGCCGGTGCCATGGCCTACATAGTCAAGCCCTTCACCCAGGCCGACCTGGTGCCCGCCATCGAACTGGCACTGAGTCGCTACCGCGAACTGAAGGTCCTCGAAGCCGAGATCGCCGACCTCTCCGGTCGGTTCGAGGCGCGCAAGCTCATCGACCGCGCCAAGGGGCTGCTCATGGACAAGCGCGCCATGACCGAGCCCGAAGCGTTCCGCTGGATCCAGCAGAACGCCATGGACAAGCGCGTCACGATGAAGGCCGTCGCCGAGATCGTCGTCGAGACCCTGGGCGCCACGCAGTAACGTTCGCGCCGGGTCCACGACTGTCGGACCCACAACCTAGAGTGGTCTCCGTGAGTGCAGCGCAGACAACGACCCAGTCAGGTGCAGGCAAGACCGGAGGAAAGTCGGGCAGGCCGACGCTGATGCTTCTCGACGGTCACTCGCTGGCCTATCGTGCGTTCTTCGCACTGCCCGCCGAGAACTTCAAGACGAACACCGGCCAGAGCACCAACGCCGTGTACGGCTTCACGTCGATGCTGATCAACCTGCTCCGCGACGAGGAGCCGACACACATCGCAGCGGCCTTCGACGTCTCGCGCAAGACCTTCCGTTCGGAGATGTTCCCCGAGTACAAGGCGCAGCGCGACAAGTCGCCCGACGAGTTCCGCGGCCAGGTGGACCTCACCAAGGACGTCCTCGAAGCGATGGGTATTCAGGTGATGGCGGTGGAGGGCTTCGAAGCCGACGACATCATCGCCACGCTCGCCACCCAGGCGGATGCCGCGGGGTACCGCGTCCTGGTGGTGACCGGCGACCGCGACTCGCTGCAGCTGGTGAACGAGAACATCACGGTCCTGTACCCGAAGACCGGTGTGTCGGTGCTGACCCGATTCACCCCCGAGGCCGTCGAGGAGAAGTACGGGCTCACGCCGCAGCAGTACCCCGACTTCGCCGCACTGCGCGGCGACAAGAGCGACAACCTGCCCGGCATTCCCGGGGTCGGCGACAAGACGGCGACCAAGTGGATCGTCCAGTACGGCTCGCTGCAGTCGCTCGTCGATCACGTCGACGAGGTGAAGGGGAAGGTCGGCGACTCGCTGCGCGCCAACCTCGCCTCGGTGCTGATGAACCGCGAGCTCACCGAGATGATCCGCACCATGGAGCTGCCGGCCGGGCCGGACGACCTCGCGCTGCACGCCTGGGACCGGGAGCGCATCCACAAGCTCTTCGACGACCTCGAGTTCAAGGTCCTCCGCGACCGACTGTTCTCCACCCTCACCTCCGTGGAGCCCGAAGCGGACGCGGGATTCGACATCACCGCCACCCGGCTCGGCGCCGGGGAGGTCGCCGACTGGCTGGCCGCGCACACGGCGTCGGGCCGCAGCGGCCTGGCGGTCACCGCGCCGCACCAGGTGGTCGGCAGCGATGTCGAAGCGCTGGCGATCGCCGGCGCCGACGGCGAGGCCGCCTACCTCGACCCGGTGGCGTTGACGGTGGACGACGATGCGGCGCTGGCCGACTGGCTCGCCGATGAGAGCCGGCCGAAGGCTGTCCACGACGTGAAGTGGGCGATCCACGCGCTCCGCGGTCGCGGCTGGACCCTCGCGGGAGTCACCTCGGACACCGCGCTCGCCGCCTATCTGCTGCGTCCGGCGCAGCGGTCGTTCAACCTCGACGATCTCGCTCTGCGGTACCTGAGTCGTGAGCTCAAGGCGGAGGACTCGGGACCGGGCGACGGCCAGCTGTCGCTGCTCGACGACGACGCCGACGCGCAGAAGGCCGCCGAGCAGCTCATGCTGTCGGCGGCGGCCGTCGCCGAACTGGCGGACACCCTCGACACCGAACTCGAACGCATCGACTCCGCGCCGCTGCTCCGCGAAATGGAGCTGCCCCTCGCGTTCGTGCTGGCCGATCTGGAGGCGTCGGGCATCGCCGTCGACGTCGAGCATCTCGACGAGTTGGAGAGGCAGTTCGCGCAGCGCGTCCGCGACGCCGCCGAGGCCGCGTACGAGGTGATCGGCGAACAGGTGAACCTCGGTTCGCCGAAGCAGTTGCAGGCGGTCCTCTTCGACAAGCTCGACATGCCGAAGACCAAGAAGACCAAGACCGGTTACACCACCGACGCCGACGCACTCACCTCCCTGTACGAGAAGACCGAGCACCCGTTCCTCAAGCACCTCCTGGAGCACCGGGACGCCACCCGACTGCGCGTGACGGTGGAGGGCCTGCAGAAGACGATCGCCGACGACCAGCGGATCCACACCACGTTCAACCAGACTGTCGCCGCCACCGGCCGGCTCTCGTCGACCGAACCGAACCTGCAGAACATCCCGGTCCGCACCGAGGCGGGTCGCCAGATCCGCCACGCCTTTGTCGTGGCGCCGAATCCGGTCGCGATCGGCGGCGGGAACGTCGAGTTCGAGAGCCTGATGACCGTCGACTACTCGCAGATCGAGATGCGCATCATGGCGCACCTGTCCGAGGACGAGGGCCTGATCGAGGCGTTCAACGCGGGGGAGGACCTGCACAGCTTCGTCGGTTCGCGTGCCTTCGGCGTCCCGATCGATCAGGTGGACGCGCAGATGCGGTCGCGGGTCAAGGCGATGTCGTACGGACTGGCCTACGGCCTGTCCGCCTACGGTCTGGCCGCACAGCTCGGCATCGGCCGCGAAGAGGCCAAACAGCAGATGGAGCAGTACTTCGACCGGTTCGGCGGCGTTCGCGACTACCTGCACCACGTGGTGGAGGAGGCCCGGCGCAACGAGTACACGGCGACCCTGTTCGGCCGACGCCGCTACCTGCCCGACCTGAACTCCGACAACTTCCAGCGTCGGCAGTCCGCGGAACGGATGGCGCTGAACGCGCCGATCCAGGGCACCGCCGCCGACATCATCAAGGTCGCGATGATCAACGTGCAGAAGCGGATCGTCGCCGAACAGCTGCGCTCGCGCATGCTGCTGCAGGTCCACGACGAACTGGTCCTGGAGGTGGCGACCGGTGAGCGTGACGCCGTCGAGGCCCTCGTCCGCGAGGAGATGGGCGGCGCCATCGAGTTGTCGGTGCCGCTCGAGGTCTCGGTCGGTTACGGCCGCAGCTGGGACGACGCGGCGCACTGATGGGCGACACGATCCAGGTCGCGGTTCTCGCCGGCGACGGAGTGGGACCCGAGGTGGTGCCGGTCGCGATCGACGTCGCGACCCGCGCGCTCGCCGCACAGGGCATCACGCTGGCGCCGACCACGCTGCCGTTCGGCGCGACGGCGATCGCTTCGCACGGGCAGGCGGTCCCCGCCGAGACGCTCGAAGCCCTCGAAGAGATCGGCCTGTGGGTCGTCGGTCCGCACGACAGCGCGTCGTACCCGCCCGAGCTCCGCAACCCGCCGCCCGGGGCGACGCTGCGCAAGCAGTTCGGCCTGTACGCCAACCTGCGACCGGCGCGGGCGCACGGCGGGGTGCCCGCCGTCGCCCCCGACATCGATGTCCTCGTGGTTCGGGAGAACAGCGAGGGCCTGTACGCCGACCGGAACATGACGATCGGCAGCGGCGAGTTCATGCCCACGCCCGATGTCGCGATGGCGGTCGGCGTCATCACCCGGGCCGCCTCCGAGCGGATCGCGGTGGAGGCCTTCGACGCGGCTCGCCGACGCCGCGGGCACGTGACGATCGTGCACAAGGCCAACGTCCTGCGCTTGACGACCGGGCTGTTCCGTGACGTGTGCCGGGACGTCGCCCAGCGCTACCCGGATGTGCGGGTGGACGAGCAGCACGTGGACGCGATGGCTGCGCTGCTGGTGCGGCGTCCCGCCGACTTCGACGTGATCGTCACCGAGAACCTGTTCGGCGACATTCTCTCCGACCTGGCCGGCGAGCTCTCCGGATCCTTGGGGCTGGCGCCGTCGATCAACACCTCCGCGACGCAGGGGATGGCGCAGGCCGTCCACGGCGCCGCCCCTGACATCGCCGGGAGCGGCACGGCGAATCCGGTCGCGATGATCGGTTCGGTCGCGATGCTGCTGCGGTGGCACGGTCTCCGGACCGGTGACGAGCGCGTCGAAGCCGCCGCCGACGCCATCGACGGCGCCGTCGCCCATGTCCTCGCCGACGGTGTCGCGACCGGGGATCTCGGCGGCGACGCGACCACCGCGGATTTCGGCACCGCGATCACCGAACACCTGCGCTGATCGGTTCCGGGAGGCGACATTCGTCGTCGAGTTGGGCCCCACTGGGCATCCGCGACGATGAAATCCGTCATACTCATAGTTTCACCGAGGACGAATTCTCGCGTGACTTCGTCCGTCCCACAGGATCTTTGAGAGGTGTCGATGCGAGTGCGATCGCTGCGCGCCCGAGTGCTGCCGGTGCTGGTGACCGCTCTGGTTGCGACTGGGGCACTGACCAGTTGCGTGGTCGACGAGTCGGCGCTCGACACCAAGCCGTTGAAGGTGACGATCGCGGTGCAGCCCGAGATCGCCGCGTTGCTTCCGGCGGCGATCAAGGCGTCGGGCCGGCTGCGGATCGGCACTAACACCCCGTATCAGCCCAACGAGTTCAAGAACCGCGACGGCGAGATCATCGGCTTCGACGTCGACCTGGTCGACGCCGCCGCGCAGGTGTTGGGACTCCGGACCGAGTACAACGAGGCCGACTTCGACAAGATCATCCCGGCCATCCAGTCGGGCACCTTCGACATGGGCATGTCGTCGTTCACGGACTCCCTGGAACGCGAGAAGGAGGTCGACTTCGTCGACTACTTCAGCGCGGGCGTCCAGTGGGCGGCCAAGGCGGGTCGCGACCTCAATCCCGACAACGCCTGCGGTCTCCGCGTCGGCGTGCAGTCGACCACCGTCGAGGACACCGACGAGGTGCCGGCGAAGAGCGCGGCGTGTGTGAAGGCGGGCAAGGCCCCGATCATCAAGGTCAAGTTCGACACGCAGGACCAGGCCGTCAACGCGGCCCTTCTCGGACAGGTGGATGCGGTCTCCGCTGACTCGCCGGTCACCGCGTACGCGGTCAAGAAGACCGAGGGGCAGTTGCAACTCGTCGGGCCCACGTACGACGCGGCGCCCTACGGACTGCCCGTCCTCAAGGGATCGTCTTTGGCAGCCGCCATGCAGAAGGCGGTGCAGTACCTGATGGACCACGGGCAGTACGAGCAGATCTCCAGGCACTGGGGAGTGGAGGCGGGCATGATCACGCGCGCAGAGATCAACGGGGCGAAGGAATGAGTCGATGACAGTCACCGACAACCGTACGAGCGACGACCCGATCGGGCCCGCGCCCATCAAAGCGGTCCCGCTGAAGCACCCCGGACAGTGGGTGGCCGGTGCCGTCATCCTGATCCTGGTCGGGCTGTTCGTCTACGGCGCAGCGACCAACGACGCGTACCGCTGGGACACCTACTTCAAGTACCTGTTCGAGGAACGGATCCTCTCCGGCGTCGGCTACACCCTCGCCCTCACCGTGCTCGCCATGGTCTTCGGCGTGGTGCTCGGTGTGATCGTCGCGGTGATGCGCATGTCGCCGAACAAGGTGCTCAGCGCCACCGCATGGGTGTACCTCTGGGTGTTCCGCGGCACCCCGGTCTATGTCCAGTTGGTGCTGTGGGGCCTCGTCGGGTCCATCTACCCGATCGTCGATCTGGGCGTCCCGTTCGGACCCACGTTCGTCGAGATCGACATCCAGCAGCTCAGCCTCGAGTACGTCTTCGTGCTCGCGGTGGTCGGACTCGCGCTCAACGAGGCGGCGTACATGGCGGAGATCGTGCGCGCAGGCATCTCGTCGGTCGGCGAGGGGCAGATGGAGGCGTCGGTCGCGCTCGGCATGTCGTGGGGACAGACCATGCGCCGGACCGTTCTGCCGCAGGCCATGCGCGTGATCATCCCGCCGACCGGCAATGAGGTCATCAGCATGCTGAAGACCACCAGCCTCGTGCTCGCAGTGCCGTTCAGCCTCGAGCTGTACGGCCGGTCGCGCGACATCTCCGGCGTCAACTTCCAGCCCATCCCGATGCTTCTGGTCGCGTCCACCTGGTACCTGGCGGTCACGTCGGTGCTGATGGTGGGGCAGCACTTCCTGGAGAAGCACTACGCGAAGGGCGCTTCGCGCCAGCTCACCGACGGCCAGCTGGAAGCGCTCGCCGCGGCGGGCAAGACGATTGTGGAGGAGGGCAAGTGACCGCAGCACAGCAGTCGCAGGCAGCGCAGCCGATGGTCGTCGCCGAGCAGGTCTGCAAGAACTTCGGCGCGCTGCAGGTGCTCAAGGGCGTGTCCCTGGAGGTGGAGCGCGGCGAGGTCACCTGTCTGATCGGCCCGTCGGGATCCGGCAAGTCGACCTTCCTCCGCTGCGTCAACCATTTGGAGAAGGTGAACGCCGGCCGTCTCCTGGTCGACGGCGACCTGATCGGTTACCGCGAGCGCGGCGGCAAGCTCTACGAGATGAGCCCGCGCGACGCGGCACGGCAGCGCCGCGACATCGGCATGGTGTTCCAGCACTTCAACCTGTTCCCGCACCGCACCGCCCTGGAGAACATCATCGAGGCCCCGGTCCTGGTCGGCGGGAAGTCGAAGTCGGAGGCGACCGAACGCGCCTACGACCTCCTCGAGCAGGTGGGGCTGCGCGCCAAGGCCGACGCCTATCCGGCGCAGTTGTCGGGCGGGCAGCAGCAGCGTGTCGCCATCGCCCGCGCGCTCGCCATGGATCCCAAGCTGATGCTGTTCGACGAGCCCACCTCGGCGCTCGACCCGGAACTCGTCGGCGACGTCCTCGCCGTGATGCGGACGCTCGCGTCCGAGGGCATGACGATGGTCGTCGTGACCCACGAAATGGGCTTCGCCCGCGAGGTCGCCGACCAGCTGGTCTTCATTGACGGCGGCGTCGTCGTCGAGAAGGGCGACCCCCACGAGGTCCTCGGCAATCCTCAGCAGGCTCGGACCAAGGAGTTCCTCTCCAAGCTGCTGTGACCGTGCGGTTCGATCAGCGGGCGGCAGCGCTCGCGGCGGCTTCTCGCGCCGCGATCCGCGCCTGGACCTCCGGTCTGCGGAGAGGCGGCACGGTCTGGGGCGGCTGCCTCCGCGCGGGGAGTTCGCTGAGGAGTTCGCGCGTCGCGGCCGTCACCGCGGCGACGGCCCGATCGATCGCCTCGCGGTTCGCAGCGCTCGGCTTCCGGATTCCGGACACCTTGCGGATGTACTGAAGCGCAGCGGCTTCGATCTCGTCTTCGGTTGCTGCCGGCTCGAGGCCGCGCAGTTCTGTGATGTTGCGGCACATACCGCCACGCTACGTGCTCGCACACAGGGACAACAGGTACCGATCGGTAATTCGGGACTGGACCGCCGCGGCCACCGGCGCGCCCAGCTTGGTCAGAAGTGACCCCGGGCGCGAGAAGCCGTCGAGCGTGAAGCGGACCAGCCCGTCGTCGTCGACCGATACCCGGAAGCACTCCTCGCCGGCCTCGGGATGGCCGGGGAGTGTTCCGTAAGCGAAGGCGGCCACTCGCGGCTCGTCGATCACCGCGACGACGCGAACCGGCGCTCGCATCCGCAGGCGGCCGAGACCGATCGACACCTCGGCGACGACGCCCGGTGCCACCCGCGGCGACGAAGCGCGCACGCGCACCCCGGAGCGGAGCTGCACCTGCCACGCGAACAGTGCCTCCCGTGCGACGGCGAACGGGACGTCGAGCGGTCCGCTGCGATGCAGCCGGTGGAATCCGCTCGGGACGGCACGGTCGAGGCTCGCGCCGACGGCGTCGTAGGTGAACGCGGCTCGGTCGAGCCGATCCATTCTTCGGCAATCGAGGACCTCCGCGCGTGGGGTGTCCATGAAAGGGATGGTAGACGCAGTGCGGACGGCCCGATCGAATCTCCTCTTGCCATGTCGAGGTTGGATGCTACAGTTCTGAATGAATTACATTCATTCATGTAGGAAGTGTTTGTGACGACACGTCCTCGACCATTGGGGAGATCACGAGAATGACCACAGAAGCGCGTCCGCAGTTTCACGCGCCGGGTCGGCAGATCCGGTCTGTCGACTACGGATTCTTCGGTCCGGAGTCCCCGACGTGGAAGGTGTGGACGGCGCCGACCGCGTTGATCGGTTTCCAGCGCGCCGTCACTCTCGAGCATTTCGATCCCGGACTCACCGCGGCGGTCGCGGATCTGGGCGGCATATACTCCGACCCGCTCGGGCGGATGGACCACACGTTGGCGTACTTTCTGATCGTCGCCGTCGGTGACAGTCAGATGGCGGTCCAGGCGTCGGAGCACCTGACAGCGGTTCACGCGAAGTCCACGGGCATCGACCCGATCACCGGTCGCCGCTACAGCGCGAACAATCCGGCGTCGCAGCTCTGGATCCACGTGACGGGTTGGCACTCGGTGCTCAAGTGCTACGAGATGTACGGGCCGGGACCGCTCGCGCCCGAGGAAGAGGACCGCTACTGGGAGGAGTGCGCCATTGCAGCGCAGCTGCAGACGTGCAAGGTCTCCGACGTCCCGCGCACGCGTGATGAGGTGCGAGACTATTTCGATCGCGTCCGGCCCACACTGTGTGTCTCTGAGCGTGCTCGCCGCGGCATGCACTATCTGCTGTACACACCGAGCTCGCGGGGCGGGAGACTCTGGCTCACCTCGCGTCTGGTGGCACCCGCCGCCATCGCAAGCCTGCCGCGGTGGATGCGTGAACTGGGCGGGTTCGAACTGCCGATCGGCGTCTCCGCCGCCTACCGGCCGATGGTTCGAGCTGCGGTCGCGTCCATCGAGAACAACCCAGCGGCGCTCGTCCGAGTGGCGGACCACGCGGTCGGCCCGATGACCGGTGGGCTCTACCGCCAGCACGTCAATGCCTCGGACCCCTCGTTTCCGGCTGTCGTCGACGTCGAGGATGCGCGGTCGAAGTACGGTCGGTCCGCCGGACCTGGAGTAGAGGCCGACCCCGTGGTCGGTCGTACGATGTGACGAGACGAAGGCGGCGGCGGTCCGCGGGCGGGACAGGAGGTCGATCGGATGGGGCATGCCGAGGCGGTGGCGCCGGCGCAGGAACCGACGGTGCGGCCACGCGCCAAACACCTCGGACCGGAACGTCGCCGCCCGCAGATTCTCGACGTCGCGTTGGAGATCGCCGCGGAGTCCGGCGTCTCCGCGGTGACCATCGTCGCGATCGCCGAGCGCATGAACGTGACTCGTCCGGTTGTCTACGCGGGCTTTCCCGGCCGGGCTGAGATCCTCCAGGCGCTGATCGCCCGAGAAGAACGCTATCTGGGTGAGGCGCTCGCAGTGATCCTCCGTGACCGCGACGTGGCTGCCCCCGAGTCGGTCTTCGTCGAGGGCTTCCAATCCCTGTTGTCGGCGGTGCAGGCGCGACCGCAGGGATGGCGGCTTCTGTATGGCAGCCCCGATGCCGACGTCATGGATCTGTTCGGTCGCGGGCGACGGGTGGTCGTGGAGCGGTGCTCACAACTGCTCGCGCCGACCCTCGCCTCATGGGGAGTCGACGACGCCGCCGCGAAGTTGCCCGTCCTCGTCGAGTTCTGGGTGAGCGCGGGGGAGAGTGCGGTCCGGACCCTACTGGCGCAGGACCCTGACACTCATGTCTGGTCGCCGGATCGTCTCGGTGCCTTCGTCGGCCAAGCGGTCTATCGCGGACTCAGACACGCCTGAACCGCGGTCGTCGGCGTCATGCGGGCTTGTGGCACACGAAGACCGCGGTGCCGGGGAAATAGGAGCCGCGCAGGGGAGACCACTGGCCCCATTCGTCCTCCAGATCGTCCGGCCACTCCGGTTCGACGATGTCCTCCAGCACCAGACCTGCGGCGACGATCTCGCGCACCCGATCGCCGATCGTGCGGTGGTGCTCCACATAGGTGACCGTGCCGTCGTCGTCGGCCTCCGAGTACGGGGTCCGCGAGAAGTACGACATCCGCACCACGAGGCCGTCGGGGCCGGGGTCGTCGAGGAACATCCAGCGCATCGGATGGTTGGTGGAGAACACCCACCGGCCGCCGGGCCGCAGCACGCGCGCCACCTCCCGCATCACGCGCGCCGAGTCGGCGACGAACGGGACCGCGCCGAATGACGAGCAGGCGAGGTCGAACGACGCGTCGGCGAACGGCAGGTGCTCGGCGCCGGCCTGGACGAGTGGAACCGGTGCCGCGTCCTGTGCCATCGCCGCGATGCCGTGGTGGAGCATCCCGATCGACACGTCGAGTCCGACCACGTCGGCGCCCTGGGCCCTGAGCCACCGTGAGCACGGGGCGGAGCCGCAGCCGATCTCGAGGACGGCGCGCCCGGCGACGTCACCGAGCAGGTGCACGTCGGCCTCTCGGAGGCGTTCGGGACCCCACACGAACTCGCCGCCCGGCGTGGTTCCGCCGATGAAGTCGCCGTGCTCGGCGTGGTAGTCGGCGGCTTCGTCGTCCCACCAGTGGCGGTTGGCGCGCTCGCTGTCGGCGGAGTCGACGTCGCCGAGGAGGCGCGGAGGACGAGGGGAGGAGGTCACGGTCATCGGTCCTTGTCGGTACGGGTCAGCAGCCACGGCCGGCGATGATCACGTCGGTCTTGGCGTCGCCGTCCCAGCGTCTCAGATCGGTGGCGCGCCCGACGATCGACTCCCACGACAGGAGGTCGAGCGCCGCGGCCAGTTCCTCCGCCGTCAGACGGAGCCCGAGCGTGATGTGCGGCGTCCACGCACCGCGGCGGCAGTGCGCCGACAGCTCGTCGACGTGGTCGGCGGCGAGACGCACGACCGTCGCGTGCGTCGACAGCAACTCTGTCGACGGCACCACGGCACGCGCGAGGGTGAATCTGCGGCCCGCCGGGAAGACCACCGCACCACCGATACGGAGTGCGAACGGGAGTCGCTGCGCGACGGTGGCGAGGGCTGAGTCTGCGGCGGGGGAGATGCTCGTGCCGGCCATCAGGGTGCAGTGGGGCCGATTAGTGTGCGCGCGGACCCGTCCGGCGTTCGGAATCCCGGCCGCGTCAAGCCTGCTCCATTGATCTCGGATGGCTGCTTCGGTGTCCGGATCGGGCAGGATCTCGATCGAATGCGCCATCGTCGACTCCTTCGTCAGAGGTGGGGCCGCGCCCCGTTTGTGCAGGTCGATCACGGGTAGTACCCTTGAACTCGTGTGTGCGCGAGCATGCACTCCGCGCCGACCGGGGCCATCGCTCCGGACCGACGCACAGACCACTGGGAAAACGGGCTCAACCTGCAAGGACTGTCCCGAATACCGTACCTACTAGACACTTGTCCGGAGCAACTCAACACATGTCGTCCCCCACGATCTCCTCGCCGCAAGTAGCCGTTAACGACATCGGCTCGGCAGAGGACTTTCTCGCAGCCATCGACGCCACGATCAAGTACTTCAACGATGGCGACATCGTCGAAGGCACCATCGTCAAGGTCGATCGCGACGAGGTCCTGCTCGACATCGGCTACAAGACCGAGGGCGTCATCCCCTCGCGTGAGCTGTCGATCAAGCACGACGTCGACCCCAACGAAGTCGTCTCCGTCGGCGACGAGGTCGAAGCGCTTGTCCTCACCAAGGAGGACAAGGAAGGCCGCCTGATCCTGTCGAAGAAGCGGGCTCAGTACGAGCGCGCCTGGGGCACGATCGAGGAGCTCAAGGAGAAGGACGAGGCCGTCAAGGGCACCGTCATCGAGGTCGTCAAGGGCGGCCTGATCCTCGACATCGGCCTCCGTGGCTTCCTCCCCGCCTCGCTGGTGGAGATGCGCCGCGTCCGCGACCTGCAGCCGTACATCGGCAAGGAGGTCGAGGCCAAGATCATCGAGCTCGACAAGAACCGCAACAACGTCGTTCTGTCGCGCCGCGCATGGCTCGAGCAGACCCAGTCCGAGGTTCGCAGCGAGTTCCTCAACCAGCTGCAGAAGGGCCAGGTCCGCAAGGGCGTCGTGTCCTCGATCGTCAACTTCGGCGCCTTCGTCGATCTCGGCGGCGTCGACGGCCTGGTGCACGTCTCCGAGCTGTCCTGGAAGCACATCGATCACCCGTCCGAGGTCGTCACCGTGGGCGACGAGGTCACCGTCGAGGTCCTCGACGTCGACATGGACCGCGAGCGCGTGTCGCTGTCGCTCAAGGCCACCCAGGAAGACCCGTGGCGTCAGTTCGCCCGCACCCACGCGATCGGTCAGATCGTCCCGGGCAAGGTCACCAAGCTGGTGCCGTTCGGTGCGTTCGTCCGCGTCGAAGAGGGCATCGAGGGTCTGGTCCACATCTCCGAGCTGGCCGAGCGCCACGTCGAGGTCCCGGACCAGGTCGTCTCCGTCGGCGACGACGCGATGGTCAAGGTCATCGACATCGACCTGGATCGTCGTCGCATCTCGCTGTCGCTGAAGCAGGCCAACGAGGACTACACCGAGGAGTTCGACCCCTCGAAGTACGGCATGGCCGACAGCTACGACGAGCAGGGGAACTACATCTTCCCCGAGGGCTTCGACGCCGAGACCAACGAGTGGCTCGAGGGCTACGACAAGCAGCGTGAGGAGTGGGAGGCCCGCTACGCCGAGGCCGAGCGCCGCCACAAGCTGCACACCGCTCAGATCGAGAAGTTCGCTGCTGCTGCCGCCGAGGCGGAGAACGCACCCAGCGACTACTCCTCGTCGAGCTCGTCCTCGCAGTCGACGTCGTCGACCAGCGGCCCGGCCCAGTCGGGTGGCTCGCTGGCCAGCGACGAGCAGCTCGCTGCTCTGCGCGAGAAGCTGTCGGGCAACGCCTGATCCGCTTCCAGCCGGTTAGACCAACGGCGCCCCGGAACTTCGGTTCCGGGGCGCCGTCGTCGTTCCAGCGCCTCGGTACGCTGGCGCCATGAGTGATACGTCGGTCGGGTCGCCGAGAACTCTCCGTCAACTAGTTCTGATCGCCGCGCTGGCGGCGACGACACTGCTCACTGTTGTGATGGGCATGACGGATCCGGCTGCGCCGCTGTCGTACCCGAGCAGGTTTCTGATCTGGAACCTCTTCCTTGCGTGGATTCCGCTGGTCTTCGCGTGGGGATTCGCCGCCGTACGCCGTCGCGTCTGGCTGATTCCCGTGGGGCTGGGCTGGCTGGCGTTCCTGCCGAACGCTCCGTACCTGGTGACCGACCTGGTGCACCTCGGCGACGGCTACGAACTGTGGCGGCACATCCTGCAGTACGGGTTCGCGGCGTGGATCGGGATCATGCTCGGCGTGATCTCCATGCGGCTGGTGCATCGTCGCATCGAGGAGGAGTGGGGCACGGTCGCGGGTTGGGCGACGATGGTCGTGTCGGTGGGGCTGTGCGCGATCGGCGTCGTCATCGGGCGGTTCCAACGCTGGAACTCCTGGGACCTGGTGACACGTCCCGAGGCCGTCGTCGCACGGACCGTTGACTGGGTCGGCTCACCGTTCTCACACGTGCAGTCAACCGGGGTCGCGGTCGCCGTCGCGACCTTCCTCGCCCTGGCGTACACGACGATGTGGGCCTACGAGGCGATCGGGGATCGCGTCGGGTGACGTGCGTCGTCGATCCCGGGCCATTGTCATAGGCGCAGGTCCGATAGGGTCCTCACCGTGGGAAACGAGGTAGTCGCGACGACGCTCGCGATCGTGATGGGTGCGGTCATCGCACTGGTGTTGTTCGTGCCGTTCGTGGCGATCAGCTATCGCCGACGCGGCAGGATCACCGCCGGCCGGACTCTGGTGTGGGTTGCGGCGCTGGTGTACTTCTGCGCCATCTGGACGTACACGCTGATCCCGTTGCCGGATCCCGACGACCTCGTCTGCGTCGGAAAGAACACCGACCTGTGGCAGGCGGTGCGCGACGTCCAGGGCGCGGCGGGCCTCACCGATCCCGCGATTCTGCAGTTGGTGTTCAATGTCGCGCTGTTCGTCCCGCTCGGCTTCTTCATCCGCGTCCTCGGCGGTCGCGGGTTGCCGACCGCGTTCTTCGCAGGCCTGGGCACATCGGTGTTCATCGAGCTGACCCAGCTCACCGGGCTGTGGGGCATCTACGACTGCGCGTACCGGGTCTTCGACGTCGACGACATGCTGACCAACACGGCGGGCGCCGTCGTCGGTTCGATCGTGGCGTTGGTCGTGCCCCGGCAGCACCGCGGCCTCGAGTCGTCGCCGGATGCCCTCGAACCTCGACCTGTCACGAAGGTGCGTCGGATCGTCGCCGCCGTGTGCGACCTCCTCGCCGCAACGGTGTGCCTGTTCCTGATCTATCTCGCGGGCGCCGCGTGGATGATCGTCGTGCAACGCCATGCAGCGGTCGACGCCGATCTGGACCGGGCCCGCGTCGTCGGCATCGTGATCACCTTCGTGATCTGGGCCGTCGTCGTCGCCGCTACCGGTCGCACCGTGGGCGAGCTCGTCGTGGCCCTCGAGTACCGCGGCGGCCGTCTCCCGGAATGGGCGACCCGTATTCTGCGTCTGCTCGCCGGCGTCGGCGGCTACCTCCTGCTCAACCTGATCGGCGACGGCGCCGTGGCGGGAGTCTTCACCGTGGTCGCCGCGATCGCGATCCTGGTCACCGAGCACGGGCGCGGTCTGCCCGGCCTGGTGACCGGTCGCCGCGTGGTCGACTCGCGCGAGGACGCGTCCGCTTAGTTCGGCGGCGTTCGCTCCCTACGACGCTGTCCGCTGACTAGAACGACGCTCGCTCACTTCCGGAGGTGAGCGAGCGTCGTCAGCGTAAGCGAACAGCGCGGTCGGGTCTTACTTCACGTCGATCGTGACCAGCAGGTCACCGTTCTCCACCTGCGCGACGTCGGAGATCGCGACGCGGGAGACGGTGCCGCCGACGGAGGTCGTGATGGCGGCCTCCATCTTCATGGCTTCGATGTGGGCGATGGTGGCACCCGCCTCCACCTCGTCGCCGACGGCCACCTCGAGGGTCACCACGCCGGCGAACGGTGCGGGCACATGACCGACGTTGTTCGGGTCGGCCTTCTCGGCGCGCGGGCGAGCGTCCTCGATGGAGCGGTCGCGGACGCGGACCGGACGCAACTGACCGTTCATCCAGAACATCACCGTCCGCATGCCGCGCTCGTCAGGATCGGAGACGGACTCCAGACCGAGGAGCAGGGTGACGCCCGGTGCGAGCCGCACATGGTGCTCGGTGCCGGAGGTGAGTCCGTACAGGAACTCGCGGGTGCCGAGGACCGACGTGTCGCCGTAGTTGGTCGAGTGCTCGTCGAAGGCCTTGGCCGGGCCGGGGAACAGCAGGCGCGACAACGCCTTTCGACGCGTCGCCGAATCCGCACCGAGCTCGGCGCGGTCGTCGTCGGACAGCGGGGTCAGCGGCGGCACCACCGCGGGGGTGCCGTTCAACGCCTGGGTCCGCAGCGGTTCGGGCCATCCGCCGACCGGCGTGCCCAGCTCGCCGCGGAAGAAGCCCGTGACGGAGTCCGGCAGATCCACGACGCCCGGGTCGGCCGCGAACTGTTCGGCGGTGATCCCGGAGCCCACGAGGGCCAGCGCGAGGTCGCCGACGACCTTCGACGACGGCGTCACCTTGATCAGACGGCCGAACGCCCGGTCGACGCCCGCGTACGCGTTCTCGATGTCCTCGAAGCGGTCGGCGAGCCCGAGCGCGGTGGCCTGCGCCCGCAGGTTGGACAGCTGACCGCCTGGGATCTCGTGGTGGTACACGCGGCCGGTCGGCGCGGGGATGCCCGCCTCGAACGGCTTGTACATGCCGCGCATGGCCTCCCAGTACGGCTCCAGTTCGGAGACGGCGTCCAGGTCGATGCCGGTGTCGCGGTCGGTGTTGGCGGTCGCGGCGATCACCGCGGCCATCGACGGCTGGCTGGTGCCGCCCGACATCGGGCCGGCGGCCACGTCCACAGCGTCCGCGCCGGCGTTCCAGGCTGCGAGGTAGGTGGCGAGCTGACCGCCCGCGGTGTCGTGCGTGTGGACGTGGACGGGCAGGTCGAAGCGCGATCGCAGGGCGCTGACCAGAGTCGCGGCCGCCGGGGCGCGCATCAGGCCGGCCATGTCCTTGATCGCCAGGATGTGAGCGCCTGCGTCGACGATCTTCTCCGCGAGCCGCAGGTAGTAGTCGAGGGTGTACAGGTCCTCGGCAGGGTTCGTCAGATCGCCGGTGTAGCAGAGCGACACCTCGGCGACCGCCGTGCCGGTGGCACGGACCGCGTCGATCGCGGGCTTCATCTGATCGACGTCGTTGAGGGCGTCGAAGATGCGGAAGATATCGATGCCCGTCGCCGCGGCCTCGGCGACGAACGCGTCGGTCACCTCGGTCGGGTACGGCGTGTAGCCGACGGTGTTGCGGCCGCGGAGCAGCATCTGCAGGCAGATGTTCGGAATCGAGCGCCGCAGACGTGCGAGCCGCTCCCACGGATCCTCGTGGAGGAAGCGAAGAGCGACGTCGTAGGTGGCCCCGCCCCAGGCTTCGATCGAGAGCAGTTCGGGGATGTTGGTGGCGACCGCGCCGGCGACGGCCGTCAGGTCCTTGGTGCGGACGCGGGTCGCGAGCAGCGACTGGTGCGCGTCGCGGAAGGTGGTGTCGGTGATCGCCAGGGCGGTCTGCGCACGCAGGTCGGCGGCGAACTTCTCCGGGCCCAGTTCCAGCAGCCGCTGACGGGAGCCGTCGACGATGCTGCGCTGCGGATCCATGTACGGCAGCTTCCGAGCCGGGTCCACGCCGCTCGGGGCCTTGCCGTGCGGCCGGTTCACCGTGACGTCCGCGAGGTAGTTCAGCATGCGGGTGCCGCGGTCGGCGGGAGTGTGCCCGTGCATCAACTCCGGATGCTCGCCGATGAATCCGGTGTCCACGGCGCCGGCGCGGAACGACGGCTCGTCGAGCACGGCGCGCAGGAACGGGATGTTGGTGGTGACGCCGCGGATGCGGAACTCGACGAGAGCACGACCGGCGCGGGCCAGGGCCATCTCGCGCGTCGATCCGCGGCAAGTCAGCTTCACCAGCATCGAGTCGAAGTAGGCGCCCACCTCGGCGCCCACGGTGGTGCCGCCGTCGAGGCGGATGCCCGCGCCGCCCGGCGACCGGTACGCGGTGATGCGGCCGGTGTCGGGCCGGAAGTCGTTGACCGGGTCCTCGGTGGTGATGCGGCACTGAACGGCTGCGCCGTGCAGGTGGATCCGGTCCTGGGTGAGCCCGAGGTCCGCGAGGCGTGCGCCCGCCGCCACCTGGAGTTGCGTCTGGACCAGGTCGACGTCGGTGACCTCCTCGGTGACCGTGTGCTCCACCTGGATGCGGGGATTCATCTCGATGAAGACGTAGTCGCCGTCGGCGTCGAGCAGGAACTCGACGGTGCCCGCGCACGAGTAGTTGATGTGCTTGGCGTACGCGACGGCGTCCGCGCACATCCGGTCGCGGATCTCCGCGGGCAGATCGGGGGCGGGCGCCTGCTCGATCACCTTCTGGTGGCGTCGCTGCACCGAGCAGTCGCGCTCGTACAGGTGGACGACGTCGCCGGAACCGTCGCCGAACACCTGGACCTCGATGTGCCGCGGCTTGATGACGGCCTGCTCGATGTACACGGCGCCGTCGCCGAACGCCGACTCCGCCTCGCGGGAGGCCTCGTCGAGAGCGGCGGCCAGCAGCGAGGGGTCGTCGACGCGTCGCATGCCGCGGCCGCCGCCGCCCGACACGGCCTTCACGAAGACCGGGAACTTCATCTTCAAGCCGGGCTCGACCAGCGACTGCGGATCGGTGGACGGTTCGATCGACGCCAGCACCGGCAGGCCGGCGGCCTTCGCCTCGGCGATGGCGCGAGACTTGTTACCGGTCAGCTGCAGCACCTCGGCGGCCGGACCGACGAAGGTGATCCCGTTGGTCTCGCACGCGCGCGCCAGATCGGGGTTCTCGGAGAGGAAACCGTAACCGGGGTAGACGGCGTCGGCGCCGGACTCCTTCGCGACCCGGATGATCTCGTCGACGTCCAGGTAGGCGCGCACGGGATGGCCGGGCTCGCCGATCTGGTAGGCCTCATCGGCTTTGAACCGGTGCGGGGAGTTGCGGTCTTCGTGCGGGTACACGGCGACGGTGGCGATATCCAGTTCGACGGCGGCGCGGAGAGCTCGGATTGCGATCTCGCCGCGGTTGGCGACCAGGATCTTGCGGAACATGCGGGAGGACCTCGATTTCGTGCGGGTATACGGCAGTGGTCTCGATCAGATTGTGCAGGGCGCGACGGTTCACCGGGGCCGACTCCGCCAGATCGGTCGTGCTCAGTGCCCGTCGTGCGTCAGATGAGTGACGTAATCCTCGACGCGCCGCCACGACTCCGTCTCATTCGGAATCGGGTTGCCCATCTCGTCGAGACCACGGACATGGGAGAAGGTCTCGGTGGCCTTGTCGATCTGTTGCAGCAGGTCGTTGGCGAGGTCGATCTCCGCCTGGAAGTACTTCATCGACCAGTCCAGGCTCATCACCGAGAACGCCCACGCCGGTTCGCGATCCGCGTTCTCCATGTGCAGACGGCTCTCGTCGCGCAGCGCTTCGAGATTGGCGATGTGCGAGCGCACCAATTCCTTGAGGTGCTCGGGCTCGTTGAGGTGACCCATCCACATGCGCAGCATCAGACCGTGCTTGAGGACCGGCTGATCGACGGGAGCGTCCCGGGACCAGTTGCGGACGGCGTGGGTACCGCTCTCGGTGATCTCGTAGACGCGTCGACCTCGTTCGCCGGGCTCGGAGACCACTTCGGAGGTGACGAAGCCGGCCTTCTCGAGCTTCTTCAATTCGGCGTAGATCTGGCTGATCGACGGGCTCCAGTAGAAGTAGCCGATGCTCCAGTCGGCCCACTTCTTGAGGTCGTAGCCGGTGAGTCGCTCACCGTAGGTCAGCATGCCGAGAACGGCCCAGCTCGTGGCGGGGAGCGACGGATACGTGGTGCCCTCGCAGTCGGACTCCGATTCGTTTTCGGCCATGTCAGAAGCCTAACAACCGTCGAGTGAACGCTCAGGACAGCCGTGCGTCATGTCGACGAGCCAGGCGATGAGCGAGTCGAGACCGTCGGCGTCGGTCGGCAGGGACGACGGCCGCAACAGCACCGTGTCGACTCCCGCGGCCGCGGCGGACTCCGCCTCCGCCCGCATCGCGTCGAGGTCGACGTCGCCGTCGGAGCGGAGCGAGACGGGCAGCAGGACCTGGACCTCGGCGTCGGACGGGTCGCGGCCGTGGTCGGCGAAGGTCTGCCGGAGCAGCTTCACGGAGGCGTCGAGGTCGGGCATGTCGGCGGGGGTCACAGCCCAGCCGTCGGCGACCCGGGCGATGCGGTCGAAATTCCGCTGCGAAGCACCGAGTCCGAGGATCGCCGGGACGCGGTCCTGAACGGGGCGCGGAAGGCTGTGGAAGTCGTCGAACGCGAAACCCGAGCCGGTGAACGACGGCGCCTCCGCCTCCCACAGTTCGCGGCACGCGGCGAGCATCTCCTCGAGCCGGCCGAATCGGCCGCGGAATGGGATGCCTGCGGCCTCGTACTCGGCCTCCTGCCAGCCGACGCCCATCCCGATCCGAGCGCGACCGGCGGACAGGACGTCGAGGGTCGCGATCTGCTTGGCGAGCAGGACCGCGGGCCGCAGCGGGGCGACGAGCACGTAGGCGCCGAGGTCGATCCGCTCGGTGACGGCCGCGACCGCCGACAGCAGGCTCATCGGCTCCGGCCACGCCTGCTCGAGCGGAAAGGGGAAGGCGTGGGTACGGATCCGGTCGGCGTGCGCCTGCCGCGCGAATCCCAGGTGGTCGGAGGTGGTCAGCAGGTCCACGCCCGCGCGGTCGGCGCGGATCGCGAGGTCCAGGACCCCGCGCACGGCGCCGTCGTAGAACCGTTCGGCGCCGAAGACGTCGATGCCGCACCTCATGGCTGGATCCTCTCGTTCAGGTGATTCATCCGATCGAGTCCGACCGGCCGAAGTAGGCGTCCTTGAGGACCTCCATGTCGTCGATCGCGTCGGCGGGGGAGTCCAGGACCACGCGGCCGATGTCGAGGACGGTCACGTGGTCGGCGACGCTCATCGCGGCTTCGACCGCCTGCTCCACGAGCAGGACGGCCAGGCCGTCGTCCTTCAGTCGCTGGACGTGCTCCATCACCTCGTTGACGATGACCGGTGCCAGGCCGCCGGAGGGTTCGTCGAGCAGGAGGAGCTTCGGGTTCGACATCAGCGCGGCGCCGATCGCGAGCATCTGCTGCTGACCGCCGGACATGGAGCCGGCGGCCAGGTGCCGCTTCTCCCCGAGGATCGGGAACATCTCGTAGACGCGCTCCACGTCGTCCTTCAGCGCGGAACGACGCAGCCTGCGCGAGTAGCCGCCGAGGAGCAGATTCTGCTCGACGGTCTGCTTGTGGAAGACGCGCTTGCCCTCCTGCACGTATGCCATGCCCATGCGGACGCGTTTGTGGACGGGAACGCTCGTCAAGTCGACGCCGTCCAACTCGATGGTGCCGCCGTGGACCTTGTTCAGGCCGGTCAGAGCGCGCAGCGTGCTGGTCTTCCCGGCGCCGTTGCGGCCCAGCAGGGCCGTCACCTTGCCCGGGCGCACATCGATCGACACGTCCCACACCACGCGCAGATCTCCGTATCCGCTCTGCAGGTTCCGTACCGTGAGCAGCGGTTCGTCGGCGGCGGTCATCGCGTCAGCCTCTCAACGTCGGCGGCCTCGGGGCCGTCGGGATCGATGCCGAGGTATTCGCTCAGCACTCGCGGATGCTTCTCGATCTCCTCGGGCGGACCCTCGGCGATCACCTGACCCTGCGCCAGCACGACGATCGAGTCGGCCAGCGAGAGCACCAGGCGGAAGTTGTGCTCCACCAGGAGCACCGTGGCGCCCGCATCGCGCAACGCGCGGATCAGGGTCGAGAGTCGGACCAACTCGTTCTCGTCCATGCCGGAGGCGATCTCGTCGAGCAGGACCACGCGCGGCCGCGCGACCACCGCGCGCGCCACCTCGAGCATGCGGCGCATGCCGAGCGGCAGGGAGGTGGCGATCTCGTCGCGCAGATGCGCCATCCCGACCGCTTCAAGGACCCGCTCGGCCTCGGCGACGTCGTTGCGTGCGGTACGGCGGTAGCTCGGCAGCCGCAGGAAGGTGGCGAGCATCGACGCTCGGTCGGTCATGTAGCGTCCCGCGGCGACGGCCTCGAGGACCGTCACGTTCTCCGGGATGTTCGGCGTCTGGAACGTGCGGGCAACGCCCTCGCGCGCCACGCGGTGCGACGCGAACCGCTGGGTCTGCGTGCCTCCGACGGCGATGGTGCCGGCGTCCGCGGTGTAGAAGCCGCAGATCATGTTCAGCATCGTCGTCTTGCCGGAGCCGTTGGGACCGATCAGGGCCGTGACCCGTCCGGGTTCGGCGTGCAGACTCGCGGACCGGAGCGCCTGGTTGCAGCCGAACGACTTCGACAGGTCGGCCACGTCGAGGACGGCGCCGTCGATCTTCTCCAGGGTGACCGCGGCGTCGGGTTCACGATTCGACGGCTCACCGACCACACCGATGCCCGCTCGGCGGTCCAACCAGCGGCGGGCGCCGGTGATCAGGGTGGTGAGGCCGCCCGACAGCAGGACGCCGCCGACGATGAGGAAGCCGCCGTAGACCACCAGCGCGTACTCCTGGAACGCGGTGGACTGGTTGGGGCCGAACTGCATGATCGCGGCGCCGATCACCGCACCGTAGATGCTCGCCGAACCGCCGAGGATCGACGCGGCCAGCACGGCCGTCGCAAAGGTGAAGCCGAAGGCCTCGGGGGCGATGAACAGGTCGGTGTTCGCGAACAGTGCACCGGCCAGACCAGCGGGGATGGCGCCGAGTGCGTACCCGAGGAGCTTCATCCGGAACACCGACACGCCCTGCGACCGCGCCAGCACCGGCGACTGCTTCAGGGTCCGGAACGCGATGCCGTGGCGGGACACCACCAGGTTGCGCATCACGACGAACCACAGGACCGTCACCGCGGCGACGATGTAGTAGAAGTCGGTGCCGATCTCCTGACCGAAGAGCGTCGGCGGCTCCATGCCGGCGAGGCCGTTGCGGCCGCCGGTCTTGCCGCCGAACACGGCGAGGATGTCGGGGACCAGCAGGATGAGGAAGAACGACGTCATCGCCAGCGACCAGCTGCCCAGGCGCAGGCCCGGGATGCCGGTGACGACGCCGACGAGCAGGGCGACGACGCCCGCCGCGACGAGCTGCACGATGATGTCGGTGTGACCCTCCTGCGACAGGAGACCCGCCGTGTACGCACCGGCGGCGTACATCGCGGCCTGTCCGAGGGCGAGTTCGCCCGCGTACCCGAGACTGAGGTTCAAGCCGCTGACGACGAGCGCCAGGATGCAGGCCAGTTGCAGCTGTCGAGTGTCGGCCGGATCGAGGCCGAGCATCGGGGCCAGCATCACCGCGGCCGCGAAGACGAGCGCGTAGACCCAGCCGGGGACTGCGCGCAGAGTGCGCCAGATCTGCATCGTCACACCGCTCTCTCTGTCGTACGGCCGAACAGACCGGCGGGCTTCACCATCAGGACCACGATCAGGACGGCGAAGACGGCGATGTTGCTGTACTCGCTGCCGAACCACAGGGCCGTGAACGATTCGACGACACCGACCACCAGGCCGCCGATCAACGCGCCGGGCAGCGAACCGAAGCCGCCGATCGCGAGGGCGACGAAGCCCTTCAGCGCGAGTGCCGAACCCAGCGTGGCGACCGCGTACGTCTTCGGTCCGACGAAGACGCCGAGGACGCCGGCCAGGAGACCGGAGAACGCGAACGCGCCGATCGCGATCTGTCGGGCGTTGATGCCGCGCAGCAGTGCGGCCTCGCGGTTCTCGGAGACACCCATCAGGGCGAGTCCGGTCATGGTGTGCCGGCTGAACTGGCCGAGCGCGATGACGATGACGATCGCGAGCGCGAGCAGCGCGATCTCGTACACGTAGGTGCCGCCGCCGAAGATGTCGATCGGCTTGTCGGACCCGAAGAACGGGACCGTCAGCGGCTCGTTTCCCCAGATCAGCTGGGTGGCACCGTTCAAGAGTGTCGCCACTCCCAACGTGGTGACGAGCTGGGTGTGGGGATCGCGGACCGGCCGCACCGCGACCAGTTCCTCGATCGCCGCGATCACCAGGACGACGACGCCCGCGGCGAGCGCGGCGACCCACGCCGGAAGATGTCAGGTCACCAGGCAGGTGTACGCCACGAAGGTGCCGACCATCAGCAACTGCGCCTGCGCGAAGTTGAATGTGTTCGACGAGACGAACACGATGTTGTAGCCGACCGCCACCAGGACGTACACCGCGCCCAGTGCGAGACCCGACCAGAGAATGGTCACGTCGTCTGCTCTCCTCTACTGCTGTGCTGCGAACCGAACTGTGTCGATCAGGGGTGACCGAACTGGCCGTTGACGATCTTGGTCGGCGCGATGAACTTCATCTCCGACTCGTCGGGATTGGGCCCGTGATCGTCCGCGGTGAAGTTGTAGCGGTCCAGGAACGCGGTCTTGGCGGCCTTCTGGACCTCGGGCTCGATCAGGGCGTCGGCCAGCTTCTGCGGATCGGTGGAGCCACCCGCCTTCTTGGCGGCGGCGACGATCAGCGGCAGCGCGTCATAGTTGTCGGAGATGATCAGCGTCGACTTGATCTGACCCAGCGAGGCCATGGTGTTGACCATCTGGTTCACGGCGTCGTTCTTCGGGTCGTACACGGTGCTGGTGAAGACCTGCATCACCAGGTTCTTGACGGCGGGCGTGCCGAGGACACCGGTCGGCGGGGTGGTGGCGATGAGGTTGGTGCCCGCGACCGACGAGTTGCCGATGACCGGGACGTTCCAGCCGAGGCGCTCGAGGCTCTTGAGCAGGTAGCCGAGCGGGGCGCCGTAGGCGTCGACCACGAGGGCCTTGGCGCCGGAGTTCTTCAGCGACTGGAGCTGGGCGGTCATGTCGAGCGCGGTGATCTCGTATTCGACGTTCCCGGTGAGCTTCAGGCTGGCGGCGCCGATGGCCTTGCCGACCACCTGGCCGAACTCCTCGCCGTACGCGCTGCTGCCGTGGATGAGCCCGATGTCCTTGTAGCCCTTCTCCTTCGCGTGGGCGACGATGGCGCGGGCGCCGTCGCGGGCGCCGGGTGCGAGGTCGAAGTTGAGGGGGAACTTCTCCGGGTTGATGGAGTCCGCGGTCGGCGCGAGGTTGAACGAGAGGATCTTGTTCTGCTTCAGGATCGGCAGGATCGCGGCGCTGACCGTCGACGGACCCGAGTTGAGGACCAGGTCAGGCTTCTTCTCGGTCAGCGAGGCTCGGATCTTGGTGACCGCGTTGGTCGCGTCACCGCCGTCGTCGACGACGGTCAGCTCCACCTTGCGGCCGTCGATGCCGCCCTCCTTGTTGACCACCTCGACGCCGGCCTTGGTGGCGAGGACGGAGGTGGCGGCGTTGGCGGCGAGTGCGCCCTGGCCGCTGATGCCGGCCGTCAACAGCACTTGGTAAGGCTGGTCGGCACTGTTGGTGCCGGTGGTGTCGCTGTTGCCGCACGCGGCCAAGGTCAGCGACGATGCCGCGATCACGGTGATGAGCGCTTTGTTCCGCAGTTTCACGAGTCCTCCTGGGTGCCGCACCTCACTGTCGAGGCGTGAGCGGGATGGGTCCGGAGGGGATCGTGGCACGGGATTCGTGCGTCGTGGGGTGAGTCACCTACCCAGCGGTAGGGTGATTCAGTTCATCTCTCTGGTGAGGAGTGCGGTCCGGTGAGGGGCGCGCTGCGCCGGTGTTCAGCGCAGCGAACGGCGCCGATCGAGGGTGGATGCGATCCCGGTCGCCGCGGCGCGGACCGCGTCGGCGTGCGCTTCGGGGCGGTAGCGGGCGAGGGGGCCGGTGATGCTGATCGCGGCGACGACCGCGTTGGTGCTCACGTCGAGGATCGGCGCCGCGACGCACGCGATGCCGAGTGCCGACTCCTCGTACTCGTAGGCGACGCCCGCCTCGCGGATGGTGTCGAGCTGCCTGGCCAGGATGCCGGGCGCCACGATGGTCCGCGGAGTGCGGCGGGGCAGCGGTGCGGACAGGACCGCGTGCCGACGTGCGGGATCGGTGTGCGCCAGCAGTGCCTTCCCGATTCCCGTGCAGTGCAACGGCATCCGACCGCCCGTGCGCGACGGTGCCGACGCCTGCCGGTGCCCGCCGATCTTCGCGACGTACACCACCTCCTGCCCGTCGAGCACGCCGAGGTGGACGGTCTCTCGGGTCCGCGCATACAGGTCCTGCAGGAAGGGCATGGCGATCTCCAGGAGGCTGCGCTCCACCGACGCCAGCATCCCGAGTTCGAACAGTCCGCCCGACAGCCGGTAGCCGCCGTCGGTGCGGTCCAGCAGTCGCACGTCGACCAGTTCGCCTGCGAGGCGGTGCACGGTGGCCTTGTGCATCCCGGTTCGCCGGACCAGTTCGGCGAGCGTCAGCTGGTTGTCGTCCACCGTGAACGCCCGCAGGATCGTCACGACTTTGCCGATCACGGTGTCGCGATCGACGACCGGTGTGTCGTTTTTCCTGGGCATATGTCGAGGCTACCCGCGGTCGTCTCGGTGAGTGAGACGACCTGCTTCTCACAGCGCGCCGCAGCGGTGAGCATGGTCACCATGAGCCAAACCGCCGAGAACACCGGTGCCCCGAATCCCGAAGCCGAGGACCAGGCAGCACAGCGTCTCCTCACCGCCCTGCAGACCCGCCAGGCGTGCACCCCGGTGCGTGACCTGATCGGACCCACCGACCTGCCCGCCGCCTACCGCGTGCAGGAGCGACTCACCGCCGGCCGCGTCGCCGCAGGAGCCAGGATCGTCGGCCGTAAGATCGGTCTCACGTCGCAGGCCGTCCAGGAACAGATGGGCGTCGATCAGCCCGACTTCGGCGTCCTCTTCGACGACATGGCGTTCGGCGACAGCGAGCTGGTGCCCATGGAGCACCTGCTGCAGCCGAAGGCGGAGGCCGAGGTCGCGTTCGTGCTCAAGAAGGACCTGGCCGACGGGCCGCTCGACGTGGAGCAGATCCGCGAAGCCATCGACTACGGCGTCGCCGCGCTCGAGGTCTGCGACAGCCGCATCGACGGCTGGAACATCGCGTTCGCCGACACCGTCGCCGACAACGCGTCGTCCGGCGTCTACGTCCTCGGCAACGACCGCAAGACGCTCGACGAGTTCTCGCCGATCGACGTCGGCATGTCGATGCTGATCAACGGCGAGGAGGTGTCGACCGGCAACGGTGCGGCCTGCCTCGGCGACCCGCTCAACGCCGTCGCGTGGCTGGCGAAGGCCGCCCGCGACTTCGGCGAACCCCTCCGTGCAGGCCAGGTGATCCTGTCCGGTGCGTTGGGCCCCATGCGTCCGATCGAATCCGGTGACGAGGTGACCGTCAACATCTCCGGGCTCGGATCGGTGATTGCACGTTTCAGTGAAGGGAACTCCCATGAGTAAGACCAAGGTGGCCATCATCGGCTCCGGCAACATCGGCACCGATCTGATGATCAAGGTGATGAAGACCTCCAAGCACCTCGAGATGGGTGCGATGGTCGGCATCGACCCCGACTCCGACGGCCTCGCGCGCGCGGCGAGCCTCGGCGTGCCGACCACGCACGAGGGTGTCGAAGGGTTGGTGAAGCTGCCGAACTTCGACGAGATCGAGATCATCTTCGACGCGACGTCGGCCAAGGCCCACGAGTACAACGCGTCCATCCTGCAGCCGCTGGGCAAGCGCTTGGTGGATCTGACGCCCGCGGCGATCGGCCCGTTCGTGGTGCCTGCGGTCAACATCGACGATCACCTCGACGCCGAGAACGTCAACATGGTGACCTGCGGCGGCCAGGCGACCATCCCGATCGTCGCCGCCGTCTCCCGCGTCGCGCCGGTCGCGTACGCCGAGATCGTCGCGTCCATCGCGTCGAAGTCGGCCGGTCCCGGTACTCGCGCCAACATCGACGAGTTCACTGAGACCACCTCGCATGCCATCAAGGAGGTCGGCGGCGCCGCCAACGGCAAGGCGATCATCATCATGAACCCGGCCGAGCCGCCGCTGATCATGCGCGACACTGTGTTCGCGCTGGTCGACGCGCCCGATCTCGACACCCAGGAGCAGATCCGCAACTCGGTGGAGAAGATGGTCGCCGACGTCGCCGCCTACGTGCCGGGCTACCGCCTGAAGCAGAAGGTGCAGATCGATCCGATCGCCGAGGGCTCCACCGTCAACACCCTCATGGCCGACGAGATCGAGTCCGACCCCACCCACCAGGTGTCGGTGTTCCTGGAAGTGGAGGGCGCCGCCCATTACCTCCCGGCCTACGCCGGCAACCTCGACATCATGACGTCCGCGGGCCTGCAGTACGCCGAGCGGATCGCCGCGCTGAAGGCTCAGGAGGCCTGAGAATGACCAAGATCTATGTTCAGGACGTCACCCTGCGTGACGGCATGCACGCAGTCAAGCACCAGATCAGCACCGACGATGTGAAGCGCATCGTCAGCGCCCTCGACGAGGCGGGCGTCGACGCCATCGAGGTGGCGCACGGCGACGGCCTGGCCGGCGGCTCGGTGAACTACGGCCCGGGCTCCAACACCGACTGGGAGTGGATCGAGGCCGCCGCGAGCGTCCTCAAGAACGCCAAGCTCACCACCCTGCTGCTGCCGGGTGTCGGTACCGTCGAGCACCTGCAGCACGCCTGGGATCTGGGCGTCCGCTCGGTCCGCATCGCCACCCATTGCACCGAGGCCGACGTCTCCGCGCAGCACATCTCGGCGGCCCGCGAGATCGGCTTCGACGTCTCGGGCTTCCTGATGCTCTCGCACATGTCGACGCCGGAACTGCTCGCCGAGCAGGCCAAACTGATGGAGAGCTACGGCGCGCACTGCGTCTACATCACCGACTCGGGCGGCCGCCTGACGATGAAGGACGTCGTCGCCCGCGTCAAGGCCTACCGCGGTGCTCTCAAGGACGAGACCCAGATCGGCATCCACGCGCACGAGAACCTGTCGCTGTCGGTCGCCAACTCGGTCGTCGCCGTCGAGAACGGCGTCTACCGCGTCGACGCATCGCTGGCCGGCCACGGCGCCGGTGCGGGCAACTGCCCGATCGAGCCCTTCGTCGCCGTCGCCAACCTGTCGGGCTTCGAGCACGGCTGTGACCTCAACAAGCTCGAGGACGCGGCCGACGACATCGTCCGTCCGCTGCAGGATCGTCCGGTCCGCGTGGACCGCGAGACCCTGACCCTCGGCTACGCCGGCGTCTACTCGTCATTCCTGCGTCACGCCGAGCGCGCCGCGCAGCGCTACGACCTCGACGTCCGCGACATCCTCACCGTCTGCGGCGAGCGTCGTCTGGTCGGCGGCCAGGAGGACATGATCGTCGACATCGCCCTCAACCTCGTCGCCGAGCGAGACGGCGAAGAGGTCGCGTAGCGACCACCTATCCGCGTAAGCCGGCGAGATCCGCGTAGTTCCTGACTACGCGGATCTCGCTGTATTACGCGGAGGTCGGGCTAGTGAGCGGACGGTCGCACATGCACGCGCACCGCACGACCCGGATCGGCGCTGACGTGGAGGCGCTCGACGTCCGACGACGCGACGCGAGGGAAGCCGCCCCCGGCGAGCGCGTCGGAGACCGAATCGGCGACGGCGAGATCGGCGACGGTCGCCTCGATATCGACGACGGGTTCGGCGGCCTGGCCGACGACGGCGGTCGGACCGACATGGGTGACGGCGGAGGCGTTCGCTCCGAGGAGGGCCCAGATCCGGCCGACGACGCGCTGTCCGACCAGGGCCCACTCGGGGTCGTAATCGCGGACGTCGGTCGGCAGCGGGGCTGCGGTGCCGGCGGCGACGTTGTCCCGCAGCGGGATCAGCCGTTCCTCCCACGCTGCGACGGCCTGGGCCGCGAGCTGATCGGGAGTGCCGGAGTTGTCGAACCAGAGGTCGGCGACCGCGCGACGCTGCTCGTCCGTCGCCTGCGCGGCGATCCGCGAGCGAGCATCGTCGGCGTCCATGCCACGCAGATTCACCAGGCGGTCCAGTCGCACGTCCGCGTCGGCGTGGACCACGGCGACGAGGTGATAGAAGGGCGCCATGTGGCCCTCCACCAGCAGCGGCACGTCGTGCAGGATGATCGCGTCGGCGGGCGCCGCGTCGGTGAGCTCCTTGGTGCGCGCACCGATCAGCGGATGGGTGATGGAGTTCAACAGCTTCCGGCTCTCGTCGTCGACGAAGGCGCGCGCCGCGAGGGCAGGACGATCGAGGGCGCCGTCGACCCCGATGATCTCGGGACCGAACGCTTCGGCGAGCTGAGCGAGACCGGGCGTGCCGGGCTCGACCACCTCGCGCGCGATCCGGTCGGCGTCGACGTGATAGGCGCCGCGCTCGATGAACGTCTTGGCCACGGTCGATTTGCCGGCGCCGATGCCACCGGTGAGTCCCACTCTGATCACGGAATCCAGTGTGTCAGACGTACGGCGCGTCGAGGCCGCCCGACCGGGTTCGTCGCAACGTTGCGGTTTGGGGCACATCGACCGACTTCGCGCGGAGCCGGCGCGCGCAGTGCTTGGATGGAGTCATGCGTAAGACGAGTTACTTTCCGGCTGTGGCGTGGGTGCTGATCCTTCTGATGATGGCGGCAGGCGTGATCGTTCTCTGGCCCGGCGCTTCCTGACCTGACCGCCTACACGCAGAGACGCCGACACCGCCACGGGAGAGCGCCGCGATGATTGGATGACAGTCATGCGCAGCAGGGCCGCCTTTCCCGTCGTGGCGATGATGTCGATCGCGGTCATGGTCGTCGTTGCGGGCGTCGTGCTGTGGCCGATCGACACCGATTCCGACGCCGGGCCGGGACCGGTCATCCTCGAAACGCTGCCGACCGCTCCGTCGGAGATGTGGAAGCTGACGGCGCGTGACGCCCTGGGCTCCGGCGATCGGCAGGCGAGTCTCCGAATACTCGAGGAGACCGACGACGTGCTCGTCATCGAGGGCACGGATGACTCGCGGGACCGCTTCACGACCCTGGCGCGAATCGATGCGCGCACCGGCAGGCTGCTGTGGAGCGAACGCGGCATCGACCACTGGCAGGCGTGCGCGAGTCACGGCACGACGCTCGCGTGTGTGCGGACCGCGCGTTCCGGCGATGCGCCGGCGATCGCCGTCGAACTCTTCGACCTCCGGACCGGTGAACGATCGGCGACGGAGATCATCGACGCGCACGGCCAGTCGAGCATCGAGGCGGTGGCCGACGGCTTCGTCGTCTCCGCGGCCGGCGACTCCGTGCCGGTGATCACGCACCTCTCGCCGACGGGAGAGCGCTCCTGGTCGGTGGCGGGGCGGCCGGGCGAGGCCGTGTTGCGGACGGCATCGGGTTCCGGACTGTTCGTGATGCAGGGGACGATGCGAGGAGACTTCTCCGTCTATCGCGTGGACACCGGTCGGCGGGTGCACAGTGAGGCGTCCTCGACGGAACCGGCGTGCACCAGCTCTCGCGGTAGGACTGGCAGGGTCGTGTGCGTGTCGGTCACCACGCCGACCGGCGTTGCGGCCAGTTTCATCCGGCCCGATTACGTCCTCTACGAGGGTGGGTTCGCCGTCGACCAGGCAGGCGGAGAACCCGTCGTCGAGTTCTACGACGAGTCCGGACGGACCACCGCGATGCAGCCGCTCGACGCGCGTCGCATCGCAGTCGTGACCGACTCGTTGGAACCCGGGGACCAGATGCGCCGAACCTGGCGGGTGGTCGACGCCGAGACCGGTGCGACCGAGACCGCTGTCACTACGCGGTTCGGCCGGTGGCTGTTCGGCTACGACGGCCGACGCCTCATCTTCGCGGGCCATCCGGCGTCGCACCAGCGGCCGAACGTTCCGCGTCTGGCGGCGTACGACGCGTCGAGCGGTGAGCGGCTGTGGCAGATCGACCCCGTCGATCCGCATGACGAGTCAGCGCGATGGGAGCTGGGTTCCCGGCGCCTCTACCTCGTCGGAGCCGTCGGCTACGGACCCGGCTGGATCGCTCGCGACGCGTCGTAGAACGTGTGCGGATCGAGCGCGGACAGCGGTGTCCAACGTTCGACCGCCGGATCCTCGACCTGGTCGCCGTCGAGCGCATCGCGGAATCCGCGGAGCGACAAGGCGATCCGCGGATCCTCGTCCACCCGCCGGACCGTCTCGTACAGCAGCGCGAGCACGTGGACGCAGCGCGCGGTCCGTGCCCGGCACGAGCAGTCGACGACGGCGAGCTCGGGAAGTGCGCGGTCGACGAGCACGTGCACCTCGTCGGTCAGGGCCGCCGGGCTGGGCGAGGCCCCGACCGCCGCGGCAACCGCACGTGCGACGTCGCGGTCCAGCGGCGCGAACTCCAGGTACGCGACGGACGCGTCGCCGCCGCGCACCACGGTGCCCCGGATCAGGCGACCCTCGATGCGGACGTCGTTCATCGCATTCCGCGCCAGGCTGCGGGCGCGCGGCAGCAACGGTTCGGGCTTGGTGGTGCTGGTCGGCTCAGCGATGCGCAGGAAGTCGCGACCCCATGTCGTGTATCCGAACTCGGCGGTCGTGGCACTCATGCGGTCTCCTCTCGCCGTCGGCGCAGGACTTCGATCAGGCGTTCGTCCGACAGTTCGGTGATGGCCGCGAGCGCGCCGGTGTCGGCGTCCAAGTCGAGGGCGGACTTGCGGTCGTGCATCGCCGCGATGTGCTCTTCGAGCGTCCCGGCGGTGGTCAGTGTGGTGACGGTGACGACGCGATCCTGGCCGATGCGGTGCACGCGGTCGGTGGCCTGCGCTTCGACGGCCGGATTCCACCAGCGGTCGAAGTGGACGACGTCGGCAGCGCGGGTGAGCGTGAGTCCGGTGCCCGCGGCCTTCAGGCTGGCGACGAGAACGCCGCTGCCCCGACCCGCCTGATAGTCGTCGACGATGCGGTCGCGCTGCGCTCGGGCGAGTCCGCCGTGCAGGAACGGGACGGGTGCATCGATCAGCGCACCGAGGTGTGCGGCCAACATCTCGCCGGTCTGCCGGTACTGGGTGAAGACGACGGTCGGTGCGTCGTTCTCCAGGTTCGTCAGCACGATGTCCGTGGCGACGTCGAGCTTGCCGGAACGACCGTCGATCACACCGCGCACGGCGCCGTCGCCGATCAGGCCCGGATGATTGCAGACCTGCTTGAGTCGGGTGAGGGCGGTGAGGATCGCCCCGCGTCGTGCCATTCCGACTCCGAAGCCGTCGGTCTCGACCTCGTCGAGGATCGCGTCGTAGATCCGAGCCTGCTCGTCGGTGAGGTCGCACTCCACCTCGGTGTGCAGTTTCGGTCCCAGCGCGGTGGCGACGTCGGCCTTGGTCCGTCGCAGAACGTGACCGGAGATCGCGTCGCGCATGCGGAGCTTCGCGTCCGTGGAGCCGTTCTGGATCGGCAGCGTGTAGCGGCGACGGAAGAGCGCGCGGTTGCCGAAGGCCGTGGGGGCGACCAGGTTCAGCAGCGCCCACAGCTCGTCGAGGTTGTTCTCCACCGGTGTGCCGGTCAGGGCGATCCGGGTGTCGGCGGTCAGCGCGCGGGCCGCCCGCGAGACCTGGGTTCGGCTGTTCTTCAGTGCCTGCGCCTCGTCGAAGACGACGGTCGACCACTCGCCGCCGACCAGGGACTCGGTGTGACGACGCAAGGTGGGGTACCCGGTGACGACGACGGTGGCCGGATCGTCGAGCGAGGGGAGGTCGCCGCCGCGATAGTCGACGGCCGGGACGTCGGGTGCCCAGCGATGGATCTCGCGCATCCAGTTGGTGACGAGACCGGTGGGGCAGACCACCAGGGCGGGGCCGCGTTCGATCCGTGCGAGATGCGCGATGGTCTGCAGGGTCTTGCCCAGGCCCATCTCGTCGGCCAGGATCCCGCCGCCGTCCGAACAGACCTCGGCGAGCCAGCTGATGCCGCGGAGCTGGTAGTCGCGCAGGTCGGCGTCGACGATCCCGCGCAGTGACTCGGCGACCGCACGCGTCGCGGTGAAGACCTGCCGCGCGTACGCGGCGGCGACGACGGCGTCGCCCGCACCGTTGAGCACTGCATGCGCCGCAGCGGGCAGGGACACCTCGGCGGTCGGATCGTCGACCAGCGCCCGCCAGGCCGTCAGTGACGCTGCACCGTGTTCGGGGAGCTCGTCGACGCCGACGATCCGGCAGGCGACCTCGGCCGGTCGCAGTGTCTTCTTCGGACCGTATCCCTCGGGGACCGGAATGCGCAGGATCGGCGAGCCCTCGCGAGGATCGGCCGCGGTCGGGGACCACAGTGCGAAGGCATGGCGGTCCGTCAGGTAGGTGGCCTGCTGGTCGGTGTCGGTCGGGGCGTTGTCTGGCGAGACTGTCAGGGCGTCCTCCGAGAAGTCGATCTATTGCCGTATGCCGTACGGTAATATAACGTACGGCATACGGAGAAGATCTGCAAGGAGGACGTCATGACCGACGACCAAGCCGCGAACGTGCGCCGCACCGTCGAGCTGATGTGGGCCGACCGGCGCGACGCGGACTCGCCGCTGCGGCGTGGACCGCGACAGCGGACCAGTGTGCGTGCGGTGGTCGGCGCGGCGGTCGAGATCGCGGATCGGGGCGGTCTGGCGCAGGTGTCGATGCGGGCCGTGGCCGAACGCGTCGGACTGAAGCCGATGGGGCTGTACACCTACGTTCCGAACCGCGACGTGCTGGTCGCGCTGATGGTGGACGCGGTGGCCTTCGACGACGAGGCGATTCGCGGAGCGTCCGACCTTCGTCTGTGTCTGGAGCAGATCGCCGGCCAGTATCGCGATGAACTGCTGCGTCACCCGTGGCTGCTCGACGTCCCGGCGTGGCGGCCGGTGCCCGGGCCCGGGTCGTCGCGCCGCTACGAGAACCAGCTCGCGGTGCTGCAGTCGGCGATGATCTCCGCGCGCAGCACCGTCGACGATGTGGAGCTCGACGCGATCATCGCCTCGTTGAAGGCCTTCGCAACCGGGAACGCGCGCCTCCGCATCGACCAGGAGGCCGAGTATCAGCAGTCGGGGCTCGACGACGCGCAGTGGTGGGAGATCGCCGGGCCGCTGCTCGCCGAGTTCATGCCCGTGGCCGACTATCCGGTGTCCGGGCGCGTCGGTGCGACGGTCGGCGAACTGTTCTCGGGGCCCGGCAACGCCGACCATGCCTACGAGTACGGCCTGAAACGACTCATCGCCGGCGTGATGCGCCGGCGATGAGTCGTTGATCGAGACGGTGGGACTACTCCCAGGTGTAGTCGCCGACGATCTCAGCGCAGATTCCGACCGCGCGGGCGGGGTCTGCCTTGATGTCGTAGGCCAGGGCCTTCTTCTTCGGGCCGGAGCAGTCGGGAACCTGCTTCGACTCCACGCGGTCGGTGACCTTGAAGACGGTGCTCATCATGCCGGACTCCTCCGTGCACAGCACTTCCTTGAGGTTGAGTCCGAGCCCGATCTGTGACTGCTCGTAGCACTTGCCGGCCTGGTAGTTGGCCACGAGGCACAGGACGTCGTCCGACGCGCCCGTTCCCGTCTCAGTGATCGAGCCGTCGTACTCGGCGGCCGTGCACGCGTCGGACGATGCCAGCTTGGCTCCGACGATGTAGGTCAGCTTCGAGGTGTCGCTGCAGTCGATGGCCTCGGTCTCGACGTTCAGACCGGTTCCGTCGGTCACGACGATGCACGAGCCGAGAGGCGATGCGTCGACGGTCTTCCCGCTGTCCTTGTCGCGGACGACCGCGGCGATGATGGCGCCGATGATGAGGACTACGACGATCGGCACGACCACCGTGAGGATCTTCTTGAGCGCACTGGGCTTCTTCGGTGCGGGCGGCGCGTAGGGCGCGCCGCCCGGGACCGGTGCGTAACCGGCGACCGGCGGCCGGCCGTATCCGGGCACCGGATCCCCGGTCGGCTGCTGACTGTAATCCGGCTGCTGGCCGGGCCCGCCCTGCTGCGGTAAATTCTGCGGCGGGATCGGCTGCTGAGGTGCCTGGTTCGGGGGAACCGGGTTCGGCGGCACCGGGGCGCCCTGGTTGCCGAACGGGTTGTCGGGCTGTCCCGGCTGGTTCGGAGGGGGAGGCGTCGTCATGGGTGTCACAAACTTCCGTGCGTCGGACAGAACCCCGACAGTGTTCCACACCTGAGAAAATCCTGAGCGGGCGGTGTCGATCTATCGATCGACACCGCGCCGCGGACTACCGATCGAGCCACCGCATCGGCTCGCCGATCTGCTTGTCGAGCCATTCCTGCACGCCGTGCGCAGCGGCAGCACCGGTCATGGCGGTCACTGCGATGCGGACCGCGTCCTCGCAGTCGGCCGTCGAGATGTACTGCGCGGCATGGGCTTCGAAGAGTTCGTCGACGTCGATCAGTTCCAGCGGCTCGCCGGGGTTGTCGACCAGATCCAGATACCAGTCGACGGCGTGCCAGCGGTCGTCCTCGTCCGGGCCGGTGAACTCACCGACGTCGATGTACAGCCGCTGCGTCTCTCGATGCCCGGGGACGAAGTGGAAGATGTTGGCGCGCAACCCGAGCGCAGGCAGCAACCAGCTCTCCAGATGCGTGAACGTGGGGTGATCGGCGGTCCGCGACATGTAGAGGCCGTAGTCGGTGACGCGGTACTCGTCCACCGGTCGCACGAAGCCCTTGGGATCGGTGTTCGTCATCGCGGCGACGTCGAAGACTTCGTGCTTGGTGGGATGAAGGTCAGCGGCCATGCACTCAGAGTTTCACAGTGGTGCGGCGTCCGACGGTCGGTCCGAGAACAAGCTGCGTGCCCGTGCGGGCATCAGCCGACGGTTCGCGGAACGGAGTGTCGATCAGCGCTGTGATCGTCGTCCTCGACGGTGCCGCCGCAGCGCAGACTCCGCTGCGTTGTAGCCGCACAGCCCGTGGATGCCCGGCCCGGGAGGTGACGACTGCGAGCACAGGAACACGCCGTCCACCCCGGTGAAGTACGGATCGATCGCCGCCCGCGGTCGCAGCAGCAGCTGCAGGCCGTCGTTGCTGCCGCCCATGATGTCGCCGGTTGCGTAGTTGAGGTTGTGCGCCTCCATCTGCGGGACGGTGGTGGTGTGCGTCCCGACGACGATGTCGCGGAAGCCGGGCGCGAACCGCTCGATCTGCGCGGTGACCGCTTCAGTGGCGTCGCCCGGATACCCGGCGGGCACGTGTGCGTACGACCAGATCGGGTTGATGCCGCCCGCGCTGCGCGACGGGTCCGCGAGGTACTGCTGACCGACCAGGACGAACGGGTTGTCGGACATCACGCCCTTCGCGCGCAGGTTCTCCGACCGGCGGATGTCGTCGAACGTGCCGCCCAGGTGAACGGTGCCAGCCCGGCCGCACTCCGGGTTGCGCCACGGGATGTCGCCGCGGACGGCGAAATCGACCTTGAAAGCGGCAGATCCCATCCGGTATCGCCGGTACGACCGCCGGATGCGGTGCGGCATCAGGTCGCCGTAAAGGTGCTCGGCCTGCGCGGGGGACAGGTCCATGAGCACGATGTCGGCGTCCGGGATCTGCGCCCGCGAGGTGATCGGGGTGCCGGTCTCGATGACGCCGCCGTGCGCGTCGACGGCGCGGCCGACGGCCTTGGTGATGGCGCCGGACCCGCCCTCGGCGACCGGCCAGCCGTAGCGATGTCCGCTCGCCGCGATCATCAGTCCGAGGGATCCGGTGAGCGGGCGGTCGAAGTCGGTGTAGACGTGCGCTGCGACGCCGCCGTACAGGGCACGGGCCGCCGGTGTACGAAAGGCCTTGGCGAGGACGGTGACCGGCAGGAGTGCGCGGGGACCGAACGCCGCGAGCTTGATCGGGTGGGCCGGCACGTTGGCGATCGGCCGGAGCAGGTCGTGACCGAGATCGTCGAAGTTGCGGGCCAGGTCGCCGAACATCGCACGCCAGCGTGGACCATCGGCCCCGAGCCCCGCCACGGTCTGGTCGATCGACTGATGCAACAGGGCGACCTCGCCCGAGTCGAGCGGGTGCGCGCAGTCGATCTCCGGCCACTTCCATGCGAGCCCGTACTGAGCCAGGTCGACGTCGGCCCAGAACGGGGAGCCGACGCCCATCGGGTGGAACGCCGAGCAGAGGTCGTGGATGACGCCGGGCTCCAGGAGCTCGGCGGATCGAGCGCCACCGCCGATCTCGTCGGCCGCTTCGAGGACCCGGACGTCGACCCCGTTGCGAGCCAGGTGGAGTGCGGCGGCGAGCCCGTTGGGGCCGGCGCCGATCACGACTGCGGTCTCGCCGCTCCGGTCTCTCCTGATTGCCATGGCCCAACCCTAGGTGAGGGATCCGGTCGCGACGACGGGCCGAGTCGACAGACTCGCGATGGTTGATTGTGCGCCGAGCACAAATGCCGGTCGGGTCAGGCGCGGATGATGTTCGTGCCCTCGACGCGGATCGCGACCTTCTCCAGCGGCGTCTCGGCGGGGCCCTTCTCGACGGTGCCGTCGAGATGGAATCGACTGCCGTGGCACGGGCAGATGATCGCTTCGCGGGAGATGCCGGACAGGGTGCATCCGGCGTGCGTGCACTTCGCGGTGAACGCCTCGATGGTTCCCTCGGTCAGCTGGGTCAGCACGACGCCGTCGGTGATGACGCCGCCGCCGACGGGCACGTCCTTCGTCAGAGCGAGGGTGCCCTTCGGGGCGTTCGGCGGAACGCTCACGGTGGCCTGCGGTGTGCCGCCGCCCGCGCACGCGCTGAGCGTGGTGCCGAGGACGGCGGCGCCTGCGACGGCTCCGGCACCGGCGACGAACCGGCGGCGGGAGAGCGACGATGCCGCTGCGTCCTTCGAGGGCGAGGAGTCGGGCGACGGGGTACGAGAGGTCATCGGTCGTGTCCTTCTGTCGAGCTGTGGGTGAGTGCGTCGCGTCAGACGCTGAGAACGGTGCCGTCGGAGTCGACGCTGAAGCCGGGGTTGTGGACGAAGTCCCAGCGGAAGCCGTCGGGGTCGGCCACGCAGGCACTGGTCCCGCCCCACGACTGCTGTGTCGGGGGATTGATCGACGTCGCACCGGCGGCGAGCGCGGCCTCGTACATCTGCCGAACGGTGTCGGCATCGGACACATTGTGTCCCAGCGAGATCGGCGGGGCCAGTTCGCCGTGGCCCACGTCGCCGTATTCGCTCGGCATCGACGCCGCGTTCCACAGCGCCAGCATCAGACCGTGCCCGGCCTGGACGAAGGTGATCTCGCCGGGGACCGAACTGATCTCGCGGAAGCCGAGGCCGTCGACGTAGAACTGGCGCGCCACCGTCACGTCGCGGACACCGAGGGTGATCGCGGTGACCGGCGGTACGGGCTGGGTGGGCATGGCATCCTCCGTGGCGTCGAGATGGGCGAAACGGCTGCGTCGATTATGCAATGCGAGTCTGACAGTCGGCTGTGGCACGGGACCGGAGCGCCACCGTCGTCGGACGCGGGATGTCAGAGGTCGCGGCTACCCTGTGGTCATGGCATTTCCAGCGGAGAAACCGGTGATCGCGCACTCGGAGTTCCGTCCGATCGGCGACGTCGAGCGCACCGACGCGAAGTTCGAGGTCGTCAGCGAATACGAACCCGCGGGCGACCAGCCGACGGCGATCACCGACCTCGAGAACCGCCTGAACGCGGGGGAACGCGACATCGTGCTGCTGGGCGCCACCGGCACAGGCAAGTCGGCCACCACGGCCTGGCTGATCGAAAAGGTGCAGCGCCCCACCCTGGTGATGGCGCCGAACAAGACGTTGGCCGCGCAGCTCGCCAACGAGTTGCGGGAGATGCTGCCGCACAACGCCGTCGAGTACTTCGTCTCGTACTACGACTACTACCAGCCCGAGGCGTACATCGCGCAGACCGACACCTACATCGAGAAGGACAGCTCGATCAACGACGACGTGGAGCGGCTCCGGCACTCGGCGACGTCGAGCCTGCTGTCGCGCCGCGACGTGGTGGTGGTCGCATCGGTGTCGTGCATCTACGGTCTGGGCACGCCGCAGTCGTACCTGGATCGTTCGGTGGAGCTGTCGGTCGGCGAGAACATCGATCGCGACGCGTTGCTGCGCCTGCTGGTCGACGTCCAGTACACGCGCAACGACATGTCGTTCACGCGCGGCGGCTTCCGCGTCCGCGGCGACACGGTCGAGATCATTCCGTCGTACGAGGAGCTCGCGATCCGCATCGAGTTCTTCGGCGACGAGGTGGAGGCGCTGTACTACCTCCACCCGTTGACCGGCGACGTGGTCCGCCAAGTCGACACGCTCCGCATCTTCCCGGCCACGCACTACGTGGCCGGCCCCGAACGCATGGCGATGGCGATGGCGAGCATCGAGAAGGAACTCGAGGATCGGCTCGCCGACCTCGAGGCCAAGGGCAAGCTCCTCGAGGCGCAGCGACTTCGGATGCGCACCACCTACGACCTCGAGATGATGCGCCAGGTCGGATTCTGCTCGGGCATCGAGAACTACTCGCGGCACATCGACGGCCGCGAAGCCGGATCGGCGCCCGCCACGCTGCTCGACTACTTCCCGGACGACTTCCTGCTCGTCATCGACGAATCCCATGTCACCGTCCCGCAGATCGGCGCGATGTACGAGGGCGACATGTCGCGCAAGCGCAACCTCGTCGAATACGGCTTCCGACTGCCGTCCGCGGTCGACAACCGGCCACTCACCTGGGACGAGTTCGTCGACCGCGTCGGCCAGACCGTGTACCTGTCCGCCACGCCCGGCGCCTACGAGCTCGGGCAGTCCGGCGGCGAGTTCGTCGAACAGGTCATCCGCCCCACCGGCCTGCTGGATCCCAAGATCGTCGTCAAGCCGACCAAGGGACAGATCGACGACCTGGTCCACGAGGTGCGCGAGCGCACCGAGCGCGACGAACGCGTGCTGGTCACCACGCTCACCAAGAAGATGTCCGAGGACCTCACCGACTACCTCCTGGAACTCGGCATCCGCGTGCGTTACCTGCACTCCGAGGTCGACACCCTTCGCCGCGTCGAGTTGCTGCGGCAACTCCGATCCGGCGAGTACGACGTCCTCGTCGGCATCAACCTGCTGCGCGAGGGTCTGGACCTTCCCGAGGTGTCGCTGGTCGCGATCCTCGACGCGGACAAGGAGGGCTTCCTGCGCAGCACCACGTCGCTGATCCAGACCATCGGCCGTGCCGCGCGCAACGTGTCCGGTGAAGTGCACATGTACGCGGACCGGATCACCGACTCGATGGCCAATGCGATCGAGGAGACGGATCGCCGTCGCGCCAAGCAGATCGCCTACAACGAGAAGATGGGCGTCGATCCGCAACCGCTGCGGAAGAAGATCGCCGACATTCTCGACCAGGTGTACGCCGAAGCCGAGGACGCCGTCGAGATCGGCGGGTCCGGGCGCAATGCCAGCCGCGGCCGTCGTGCACAGGGAGAAGTGTCGAAGGTCGCATCGTCCGGGGTCATCGAGAACCGGGACACAGCGGGCATGCCGCGCGCCGAACTCGCTGATCTGGTGCAACAATTGACTGATCAGATGATGAATGCAGCACGAGATCTGCAGTTCGAGCTCGCCGCCCGATTGCGCGACGAGATCGCCGATTTGAAGAAAGAACTGCGGGGAATGGACGCGGCGGGTATCAAGTAATGCAGATCGGTGGGCGTCAACAGGTATGTTCATGACGAGACACGGTGCGCCGAGCGCACTGGCCCACTTCACACCTGGAGGGACACACAAGTATGAGTGCTTACACCACCGTCGTGGTCGGTACGGACGGCTCCGAGTCGTCGATGAAGGCCGTGGAGCGCGCGGGCGCGATCATCGGTGACGGCACCGTCGTCATCGCGTGCGCGTACTTCCCGAACGACGGCAAGGCCGCGAGCGCAGCGTCCGACAGCCTGCGCGACGAGGCGTACCAGGTGATGGGCTCCTCGCCGACCGAGGAGATCCTCCGCACCGCCAAGGAGCGTGCCACCAAGGTCGGCGCCACCAAGGTCGTGCAGCGCGCAGTCCAGGGCGCCCCGGTCGACGCGCTGCTGCAGCTCGTCGTCGACGTCCAGGCCGACCTCCTGGTCGTCGGTAACAAGGGTCTGAACTCGATCGCCGGCCGCCTCCTCGGCTCGGTCCCCGCAGACGTCGCCCGCAAGGCCGCCTGCGACGTGCTGATCGTTCACACCACGTAGTCACCACCGCAGACTCGACGACGCTGCCCCTCGCCGCTGTGCGAGGGGCAGCGTTCAGCGTTGATGTAAACGCCCTGGGCGTCGAGGTTCGCGCAGGGTTGAAGTCTGTGCGTGCTTCGACGCTCAGCGCGTTACTTGCTTGCCTACGCGGGCCATGTCCCGCAAGTCTTCTGGCAGATCCTTCTCGTGCACCACGACCACGCGCTGAGTCGCACGGGTCACCGCCACGTACAGGTCCGACAGTCCGCGGGGCGACCCGTCGACCAGGTCCGCCGGTTCCAGCACCACCACGTTGTCGAACTCCAGCCCCTTCGACGCGGTGATCGCGTGGACCTGGATCGTCGGGTCGACGGCGGCCACCGCCGCTCGGGCGTCGGCGACCGCCGCATCGGCGGTGATGATCGTGGTCAGTCCTGACCAGTCCGCCTCCGAGACCAGTGCGGCGGCGGCGCGCGCGCCGTCACCGTCGGCCGCGCGAATGGCGTACGGCTCTATCCCGTTGCTGCGCAACGACGTCGGTGCCTGCTGCTCCGGACTGATCCGTTCCAGCAGGCGGTTCGCGTAGACGGTGATCTCCGACGGCGTGCGGTAGTTGACGGTCAGTTCGGACAGCCGCCAGCGATTCGCGACGTAGGGCGTGAAGACGTCCGACCACGAGGTGCTGCCCGCCGCGTCGCCGGTCTGCGCGGTGTCGCCGATGACCGTCATCCAGCGATTCGGGATGCGGCGCATCACCATCCGCCACGCCATCGACGAGAGTTCCTGCGCCTCGTCGACGATCACGTGCCCGAACGTCCAGGTCCGGTCCGTGTAGGCGCGTTCAGCGGTCGTCCGGTACTGCGTGTGCTCCTGGCGTTGAGCGAGCTGCTCGGCGTCGATCAGGTCGTACGCCATCAGGATCTCCGGATCCAGGTCGTCTTCGAGGTCCTGCGGTGCCGAACCGGTCAGGATGTCGAGGGCGTCCTGCGCCTCCGACAGTCGCTGGCGCCACCGGGCGCGCTCGATCCGGTCGGCCTCGTCGGTCCGGTAGCCGATCAGTTCCGCGAGTTCGTCGAGCAGGGGGACGTCTGCGGGCGAGAGATCGGCGTCGGCGGCGGCCGGGGACGCCTGCCGGTGCAGGGCGGCGCGCTCCTCGTCGGTCCAGCCGCGGGTCGACCGGCGGAGGTACGCCGGGTCGGCGTACAGGTCGCGCAGCACCCCCTGCGGCGTCAACTGCGGCCACATGCTCGTGACCGTGGTGACGACGGCGTCGTCGAGTTCCAGCTCCTGGCGGATGTCATCGAGGTCGGCGCTGGTGAGCAGCGGCGAACCGTCCAGTGCACTGGATCCGATGCGACGCGCGTGCTGAGCGGCGAGTTCGTCGAGGGCGACTCGGATGAACGTCCGCTGCGCCAGATTGTGTGCCCGGCGAGTGGATCGTGCGGCGGACCGGGCCGCGCCGATGACGTCGTTGTCGATCATCAACTCGTAGCCGTCGAACGGCACCGTGATGCCGCCACGTCCGGGGAGCGACTGGCGGCCGCGGACCGCGGCCTTCAAGACGGCGAGCATCCGCTGATCGCCCTTCAACGATGCCGCGGCTCGCGTGTCGACGCCTGCGGCGTGCACGTCGGGGAACAGGTCGCCGATCGTCGACAGCAGCACGCCCGTCTCGCCGAGCGACGGCAGCACTTGCCCGATGTAGCGCAAGAAGTCGTCGTTGGGGCCGATGATCAGCACGCCGCTCCGCGACAGCAGATCGCGGTAGGTGTACAGCAGGTACGCGGCGCGGTGGAGGGCGACAGCCGTCTTCCCGGTGCCCGGACCGCCCTGGACCACCATCACCCCGCGGTGCGTGGTCCGGATGATCTCGTCCTGCTCGCGCTGAATGGTCTCGACGATGTCCGTCATCTCGCCGGTGCGGGCCGCGTTGAGCGCGTCGACCAGCGCCGACTCGTTGACGACGTTCACGTCGGCACGGTCGCCGTCGATCTGACCGGACTGCAGGTACTCGTCCGACACGCTGCGCACGGCACGCGATCGCGTCCGCACGTGGCGGCGGCGATCGATGCCCTCGGGGGCGGCCGGCGTCGCGAGGTAGAAGGGACGGGACAGCGGTGCGCGCCAGTCCAGCAGCAGGGTGGTGTCGCGGTCGTCGTCGTTCAAGATCCCGATGCGACCGATTCGGCGGACCTGCTCGGTGGCGTCACCGCGGTCGTCGACAGGTTCGGCGGCGAGCGCCTCGTCGGTCAGGTCGAGGCGACCGAAGTAGAGGTTGTGTTCGGCGGCGTCGAATTTCGCGAGATCCTCGTTGTACATCTTCTCGTATGACTCGCGCTCGGACAGTGCCTGCGGCGTGCCCGCCGACTCGCGGAGCGTTTCGCCGAGGCGGCGACGAGTGTTGGCGCGCATGCGGTCCAGCCGTGCGTATACGGCATCCAGGTGCGCCTGTTCCTCGGCGAGGCGGGGATCCGTCTCGGGCGCGGCTGTCGTGGGAGAGGGGTTTGACGCTGTCACAGTCGTTCCATGTTACCGACCTTCCGCGATCGGTGACGGGGTCGGCGATTCCGGGGATGGAAAGCCGATGCCGGACCCTCACCGAGGATCAGCCGACCAACTCGCGTCGCCAGCGGCGAACACGTCGAGCGGTCTTCTCGCCTGCCGCAGCAGCGAGTGTGCGCGCCTCCGCGGCCACCTCCGGTGCGTTGTCGGCGATGCCCTGCGCGGCCTGCTCGGCTCGGTGACGGACGTCCTCCACGACACCGGGAGCTGCGTGGGCGGCATCCGCGATGCGGGAGCGGGCTCCGTCTGCGAGATTGGTGACCGTTCTCGTGATGTCGTCGACCGGTACCTGCGCCGCGATGTCTGAGACGGCGGTCGAGGCCTTGCCGGACCATTCGTCCCACTTGCTTGCGGCGTCGCCCTCGTGGCGAGTTCGGAAGGTGTTGATGGCCTCGTCGGCCTGTTCCAGACGACGACGACCCCGCCAGCCGAGGGACGGCTTGCCCTCGGTGTCCGCCGACGCGATGAGCGCGCCGCCGAGGAGACCGATGTTCTTGACGAACGCCGACTGCTTGATGCTTCTGCGCGCCGGGTCCGACTCGTTCCAGAAGTCGCTCGCGAAGAGGGTCGTCGGAACGAGCGTTCCGACGAGGACTGCCGATGCCAGGCGTGGTGCTCGGCCCGTGGCGAGGGCGATGCCTGCGCCGATTTGGACGACGCCAGCGGCCTGGATGACGGTCTGGGGTTCTACCTCTGTCGACTGCAGCAACGGTTCCGCCACGCTCGCAGGACCGGAGGGTGACCGCACCGCATCGATTCCCGATGCGATGAAGGCGGTACCGAGGAGCGGACGGGCGATCTTTCGAAGAATCATGATAATGACCTTTCGTCGATGTGGACTTGCTTCTTACGCGTCGTCCATCCGACGGTACAGATTCTCGGACGGGGTGTTCACCAGCCGCGCTCGCGCCACTCGTCGAGATGCGGCCGCTCGGTGCCGAGGTCGGTGTCCTTTCCGTGGCCGGGGTAGACGGCGGTGTCGTCGCCGAAGCGGTCGAAGAGCTTGGTGATCACGCCGTCGAGCAGGATCTCGAAGTCTCCGGGCTGCCACGTCTTGCCGACGCCGCCGGGGAACAGGGTGTCGCCCGTGAACAGGTGCACGCGCCCCGAATTCTCCGTGAGGACCAGGGTCACCGACCCGGCCGTGTGACCCGGGATGGCGATGACCTCGAGTGAGAGGTCGCCGACCTCGATGGTCTCGCCGCCGACCAGTGTGCGATCCGGGTCGAGCGGGAGTTCATCGGCGTCGGCCGCACCGACCACGGTGGGGACCTGCAGCACGCGGTGCACCTCCTCCAGGCCCTGCCAGTGGTCGAAGTGGCCGTGGCTGGTGAGGATCTGCGTCACGGTTCCCGGCAGGTTGTCGAGCAGTGCCAAGATGGTCTCGGGGTCGTTGGCGGCATCGATGAGCAGGCTCTTCTGCGTCGCGAGATCGGTGATCACGTAGACGTTGTTGTCCATCGGTCCCACCGAGATCTTGACGACGGTGGCGTTGTCGAGCACGCGTCGTTGGGCGTGGGCCCCGTGGCGCTCGGGGTCGGGGGAGACGTCGCCGGTGTAGTCGTCGGTCAGCTCTACCTGGATGCTCATGACCCCACGTTAGGCCATGTTCGGCACCGTCGGCCGCCGATGCCGAACCGGAATTGTCGGAGGGTCCGCGTACTCTTGCCAGCGGATAATTCTGTGATGAGAACTGAGGGATTTCTGTGGTTGATCGCCTGATCGTCCGCGGCGCGCGCGAGCACAATCTGCGGGGCGTCGACGTCGACCTGCCGCGTGATTCGCTGATCGTGTTCACCGGCCTGTCCGGGTCGGGCAAGTCGTCGCTCGCGTTCGACACCATCTTCGCCGAGGGCCAGCGCCGCTACGTCGAATCGCTGTCGGCGTACGCGCGCCAGTTCCTCGGCCAGATGGACAAGCCCGACGTCGACTTCATCGAAGGTCTCTCGCCCGCGGTGTCGATCGACCAGAAGTCCACCAACCGCAACCCGCGGTCGACGGTCGGCACCATCACCGAGGTCTACGACTACCTGCGACTGCTGTACGCACGCGCGGGCACGGCGCACTGCCCGGTGTGCGGCGAGAAGATCTCCAGGCAGACTCCGCAGCAGATCGTCGACCAGGTGTTGACGCTCGACGAGGGCGTCCGATTCCAGGTCCTGGCGCCCGTCGTCCGGAGCCGGAAGGGCGAGTTCGTCGACCTGTTCGCGGATCTGCAGGTGCAGGGCTTCGCACGCGCCATGGTCGACGGCACCGTGTACCAGCTGGCCGACCCGCCGAAGCTGAAGAAGCAGGAGAAGCACGACATCGACGTGGTCGTCGACCGCCTCGTTGTGAAACCGTCAGCGCGGCAACGCCTCACCGATTCGGTGGAGACGGCGTTGCGGCTGGCCGACGGCATCGTGGTGCTCGATTTCGTCGACGTCGACGAGGACGACCCGAACCGCCAGCGGCGGTTCTCCGAGAAGATGGCGTGCCCCAACTCGCACCCGATCGCGATCGATGATCTGGAACCCCGGTCGTTCTCCTTCAACTCGCCGTTCGGCGCCTGCCCGGAGTGCGACGGCCTCGGCGTCCGCAAGGAGGTCGACGAGAGCCTGGTGGTGCCGGATCCGGAGCGGACCATCCGCGACGGCGCCATCGCACCGTGGTCCACCGGTCACAACGCCGACTACTTCCTCCGGCTGATCGAAGGCCTCGGGGACCAGATGGGCTTCGACGTCGACACCCCGTGGGAGTCGTTGCCGAAGGCGGCGCGCAAGGCGCTCCTCAACGGTTCCGAGCACCAGGTGCACGTCAAGTTCCGCAACCGGTACGGCCGCACCCGCTCGTACTACACGGAGTTCGAGGGCGTCATGGCGTTCCTGTCGCGCCGGGCGGAGGCCACCGAGTCCGAACAGATGAAGGACCGGTACGAGGGCTACATGCGCGACGTCCCGTGCCCCGCGTGCCACGGTGCCCGCCTCCGCCCGGAGATCCTGTCGGTGACCCTCGACCACCCGATTCACGGCCCCAAGTCGATCGCCGACGTGACGGCGATGTCGGTGGCCGACTGCGCGGACTACCTCAACGGACTGCAACTCGGCGAACGCGAGGCCGCGATCGCCGGCCGCGTGCTCAAAGAGGTGCAGGCCCGCATCACCTTCCTGCTCGACGTCGGCTTGGAGTACCTGTCCCTCGCCCGAGCGGCGGGTTCACTGTCCGGTGGTGAGGCGCAGCGCATCCGCCTCGCCACGCAGATCGGCGCCGGCCTGGCGGGCGTCCTCTACGTCCTGGACGAGCCGTCGATCGGACTGCACCAGCGCGACAACCGCAGACTCATCGACACCCTCGTCCGACTGCGCGACCTCGGCAACACGCTGATCGTCGTCGAGCACGACGAGGACACCATCCGTGCCGCGGACTGGATCGTCGACATCGGTCCCCGCGCCGGTGAGCAGGGCGGCAAGGTGGTCCACAGCGGCAGCTACGAGGACCTCCTGACCAGCCCGGAGTCGATCACCGGCGCCTACCTGTCCGGCCGGGAGGTGCTCCCGGTGCCTGCGATCCGCAGGCCGATCGACAAGAAGCGGCAG